>CAYMCR010000038.1:0-25369 GCA_964389015.1 uncultured Fibrobacteraceae bacterium
TAGGCCGCGGAGTCAACTATTATACGTCAGCGTATATAGGGATCTAGGTACTAAGCGATTTGATTCAAGCTCTTGAAGTTCGTTTGTCCGGGAATCGGTGACCTTCATTTGCTGATCTCGATCAAAGGCGATCGATCGAATGGCCACCCATCCTTTCGCCCGGTTGGTGGCCGGAGAATAGCACAATTGGATGACATCTATCAATTGCAGGGGTGAGATCTAATCTGAGTTTTCATGTTATCGGTACTCTGCCGGGAGTCCACCGAGTCCTCACACGTACCCGGGAAATGGCACAGCGTTACAAGCATCCGTACCAAAGACGGGCAACACGGCCAAACCACATGTCTATCGTTGAATACCGATTTCTGTTATGCTGCCGCTATCGCCCTCGGTGCACGAATCAGTCATGCAATATTCGTAATTCAACGAGGGAGAGTGTGATGATCAAGACATGTACGATCTTAGCTGTCCTGTGTCTGATCACTGGCTCGTCGGTGATCGCCCAGATCGATCCCGACCCCAACGGATTGGGCATCTATCTGGACGAGGACGCCACGAGGATATGCATTGCAGGTATCTTGAGTCCCGCGAGTATCACGGGGTACCTGATCGCCACCAATCCAACCTCCGACGGTATTTCAGGGTGGGAGTGTCGGATGGAATACAGCGGGAACTCGATATACGACGAAGGGTGGGTCCTGGCTAGAGGGAGCAACTCCGCCGTGGAACCAGACTTCCTTGTGGATTTCAGCGATGATCCCATCGAGGTCGATGGCACCATCATAATCCTGGCAACAAGATCTATCGTATTCTTCTCACCTGAATTTACTTTTGCGGAATTCTGGCTGAGCCCCCGCGAGTTCGGTAACGTGGCCTTGAATGGTCTGGGCTACTACGACGGCGAGGGCACGCCCATTCCCTGCGTCATGCCCTACAACTGGGACGGTCGCGCTGCCGCCTTTGCCAATCCCGTTGATTCATGGATCTTGTATCTTTGTCAGCACGGTGGCCTCGAAGTGATACAGAACGAAACCCTTACCTGGGGCCGGGTCAAGGCTCTTTATTGAGCGCCACTCCGTTACCCAACGATCCCTATAAGCGCCCATCCTTGTCTGAGCCGATGTAGGCGAGTGGTCTCTTCCCTTGCACATCCCTTTCGAGAGGCGTCTGGAAGGGCCCTCCGGTCTAGAGACCGGAGGGCCCTGGAAGCCGAGACGGGGTCGCGCCTCGAAGCGCGACCCCGTCGTCCTCTCGAAAGGGATGTGCAAGGGAAGAGATCCCCCACCTACATGGGCGAGAACCCTTGGTCGGCCCAGTACTCGTCCTGCATCATCTTCTCCAGCTCGATCAGATGCTTGAGATGGCCCACTTCCCACTCGGCCAGCCAGGTAAAGAGCTGTTTGAGGTCGGCATCCTCGGCCTTGGCGGCCTGCTCCTGGTAGTAGGCGATGGCCTTGTTCTCCAGGTCGCAGCCGATGCCCACGACGGCCATCTCGAAGGTGCCGCGCTTGATGGACCTGCGGAAGCCGTCGTCGATGACGTGTCCGGAGCCGTGGTCGACCTCGGCGGGATGCACCTGGGCGAGGTCGATGCCGCCGCCGTCGACGAGGCTGCGATGCTGAGCCTGCAGCAGGGCGACGTGTTCGTCCTCGTCGCGCGCGAGCGCCTCGAACATGGCCTTGGCGGAGGGATCCTCGGTGGTAGCCGCTGCATGCGCGTAGAGCTGCTGGCCCTTGATCTCGGTCATGATGGCGTCCCTGATCGCCTTGATCATGTTATCCGTCTTTGCGTCCATCTCGATCTCCTCGTGGTCCGGTTTGATCAGAACAGGCTGACGTGGAAGTAGCGCTTGGGCCGCGCCTTCATGTCGGCGACCAGATCCTGTACCGCTACGATGGTCGACTCGGCCTGCGCATACAAGGAATCATCCTTCAACAGGCGTCCGGCGCTGCCCTCCCCCGCCTCGAGGCGCTCCAGGACCTCGGTCAGCAAGGTCGTCGCGCGTGTGAGCTGCTGCGACAGGGTGTCGACGCGCGCCAGGGCCGATTCGGCGCCCTGCAGGGTGCCGGTCAGCAGACTGTCGGGCCCGGCCACGGCCGCGCGGATGGTGTTGGTGGTCTCGTTGAGGTCGGCGACCAGCGTCTTGACGTCCGGTGCGATGTCGTCGGTGGTCCGCTCGATCGTGTTCATGACGCCGCGCGCGTCGTCCACCATGCCCGCCAGACGCCCGTCCTCTCGTATCTCGGCGATGAAGGCGGTGACTTCCCGGGTGAGCGCGCGGGCGTCGGCGAGGGTCTCGGCCCCTTCGTCCATCATGGCGTTCATGTCCTGCAGAACCTTGCCCTGGAAGACATGACCGTCCGGTGCGGACGCTCCCTCGCCCGGCAGGACCTCCAGCAGCATCTCGCCCACGATACCCTGGCTCGTCAGGGTGATCTTGGCGTCCTGGCGCAGGTCGGCCAGGTTGTCCACGTAGAAGCGGACGCGGACCACGTCGCCCGAGATGGCGAAGCTCTCCACCGCGCCGAGCCGGATGCCGCGCACCTGGACCCTGTCGCCGCTCTGCAAGCCGCCCACGGTGGTGAACTCGACGACGTAGCGGACCACGCCACCCGAGAAACGCACCTGCTTGAACCAGAGCGTGCCCCAGACCAGGACGATCAGGGACAGGATGACGGCGAAACCGACCTGGACTTCCTTCTTGCTGCCCATGGGTACTCCCCTTGCGCCGCGTCCGGCCCGCTAGAAGACGTCTAGCGGACCCTGCGCGCTCCCGTCGATGAACTGGCGGACCATCGGATGGTCCGTGTCGCGGGTCTCGTCGACACCCGCGGCGTAGATGATGCGACCGGTCGAGATCATGGCGATGCGGTCGGCCACCTTGAAGGCGCTGGCCATGTCGTGAGTGACCACGATGGACGTCACGTTGAGTTCGCTCTGCAGCTGCAGGATCAGGTCGTTGATGGCGTCCGAGGTGATGGGATCCAGTCCCGTGGTCGGTTCGTCGTAGAGAATATAGTCGGGCTGCATGGCGATGGCCCGCGCAAGTCCCGCCCGCTTCTTCATGCCGCCCGAGAGCTGCGACGGCAGCTTGTCCTCCACCTGGCTCAGACCTACCTGCGCGAGATACTTGCAGGCGCGTTCACGGATCTCCTCGTCGGAATAGCCGCTGTGTTCTTGCAGACCCAGTCCCACGTTCTCGCAGATGGTCAGCGAATCGAAGAGCGCCGAGCCCTGGAAGAGCATGCCGAAGCGTTTGCGCACTTCGAACAGCTTGCGCTTGCGCATCGACGTGATCTCCTCGCCGTCGATCCAGACCCGGCCCTCCTCTGGCTCCAGCAGGCGGACGATGTGCTTCAGCAGGACCGACTTGCCCTCACCGCTGCGTCCGATGATCACCACGGTCTCGCCGCGGTTGATCGTAAAGTCGAGTCCGTCGAGCACCTTGCGGCCCTGGAAGGTTTTGGTCAGGCCCTGCAACACGATCCCCTCGCGCGACGCGGGGTCGTCCACGCTGAAGTCGGGTGTTGCGATGTCGTTCAGGCGTCCCATGTCAATCCCCGAAGATGATCTGAAAGAGAATGGAAGCCAGGAAGTAGTCGGCCACCAGGATGCTCACACAGCTGCTGACCACGGCCATCATGGTGGCGTTGCCCACACCCTCCGCGCCGCCCTTCGTGTTCAGGCCGAAAAACAGTCCCGACATGGCGATGATGGCGCCGAAGAAGAAGGCCTTGATCAGACCACTGAGCAGGTCCTTCATCTCGAAGAACGCCAGCAACCCTTCCTTGAAGGTACTGGCGGTCACGTCCATGGTGCCGATCGAGACGACATAGCCGCTGAAGATGGCGATGGCGTCGGCGAAGACCGTGATCACCGGCAGCATCAGGAAGGTGGCCACGAAGCGCGGCATGGCCAGGTGCCGCATGGGATCGATGGCCAGCATCTCCAGCGCATCGAGCTGCTCGGTGACCTTCATGGTGCCCAGCTCGGCGGCGTAATTGGCACAGAGCCTACCACCCACCACCAGCGCCACCAGTACCGGGCCGAGTTCGATGAAAACCGACTTCGAGATGACCGTGCCCAGGAACTTCATGGGCACGTAGGCCTGCATCTGGTAGACGGCCTGTACGGCGGTCACCGCACCCACGAAAACCGAGGTGGTGATCACCAGGGGCAGCGACCCCACCGCCACGATGTGCATCTGGTTGGCGACTTCGCGGCGCATGCGCCATATCTGCGGCATTTGTACGACGATGTCCAACAGCAGCATGCTGCCGCGTCCGGCGCTGCGCAGGGCGTTTAGCGAGAAAGTACCGATGCCGAAGAAAATGGAGGTCATGACCGGCCGAATATAAGGGGGTTGTCAGAGGGTGTCCACAACTCGCGTGGTCAGTGGCGACAGATGGGATCGTCGGCGTCGTGGCGACACGCGGAACCTCCAGGGCACGCCGTGCCGTCTATTCCGCATTTGATCGAGATCATCTCAGCCCTCCCCTTTGACTCCGCGCGGCCCCACGGTTGCAGTGGGTTTTGGTACTACGATCGACTCTTGTCGAAGTTGCGGGTCGGATCGACCCGTCACATCCCGCCGAAACATGTGCTACAATCATTCGCAGCACCAACTTGGAGGACCACGTGAAATATGCCCTGACCATCATCGCCGTGCTCGTCCTGGCAAGCGCTGCGACCGCGGCTGACAAGTACGAAAACACGCTGGCCAAGGACTTCATCATGGACGCCCCCTGGCGCGTGATCGACGCCCAGACGCCCATCCCGCTGACGATCATCCTCAAGGACTGCGACGTGGACGACATCCGCGACCTGCACTGGATCCGCGCCTGGGACGTCACCGCCGGCTCCACGCTGATCTGGAACCACGACTTCGGCGACGAGACCATCGGCAACGACGCCAGCGAGCACAACTTCTGGACCTGGATCACCAAGGTGACCGAGGGCCACCCCGTCCTGCCGAACGGCACGCTCCTGACGCCCGCCAACCTCGGTTACGCAACGGGCGCTGCCATACAGATCGAGGTCCAGGTCTACTACCGTGACGACTGGTTCAACTACACCGAGTCCCGGACCTTGAGAGTCCACGTGGGCGGCGGCCCCTTCCCCTGGCCCGAGGACTGGTACGGCGGCGACACCCACTACCACACCATGTACACCAACAACATCTACGAGTGGGGCGCGCCGCTGCCGGCGGTTCGCGAGACCGCCGTGGCCATGGGACTGCACTGGCTCACCACCACCGACCACAGCTGCGACCTGGACGAGACCGGCGACGGCACGTACTCCTACGGAACCCAGCAGTGGGAGTGGACGCTGCAGGACCAGAGCGGTATCCACACCACCTACCGCGACGTGGTCGCCGACGGCGGGACCTGGTCGGCGCTGGGCGTCGACGCCGCCGCGCTTTCGGACCCGGACTTCCGGATCTACCGGGGCGTCGAGATCAACCTGGCGTCGGTCGACGGGGATTCCTGGGACAAGACGCTGCACTGCCTCTTCTACAACGACGCCTACATCTCTTCCCCCGACTGCGGCGCCCCGGGCGAACGTCCGGTGTCGCCCTCGGTACCCGGCGGTCTGGACGCCCTGTCCGGCGGCGGCTTCGCCTACGCGGCGCATCCCCTCAGCGACCTGTCGGTCGAGGTGCTGGGCCTGGACTTCGGCGTCAACGGCGCGCTCTGGGGCGATGAGGACCTCGATGCCGCCCTGCTGCGCGAGCCCTTCCGCGGCCTCGAGATCTTCAACACCCGACGCACGGTCTACTCGACCGACCAGTACGACCCCTGGGGCGACTTCGACGCCGGCGTGCCCGCCGACGATCCCTACCCCGGCGAACTCCTCGCGGGCATCGCCCTCTGGGACGCCCGGCTGCAGGCCGATCTGGCGACGGGCGCCCCGCGCAAGATCTTCGTGTCAGGCGGCAGCGACGCCCACGGCGATTTCAACTTTTCCACCCACATGAGCCTGGACGACTACGCCGAGGACAACGGGATGGGCAAGGTGCAGACGGTGGTCCATGCGCCCGGCGCCCCCGCGGGCGAGGTCCCGCCAACGGCGGACCTGCTGGCGGCGTTGCGCTCCGGTCGCACGGTGGCGACCGACGGTCCCTTCCTGGAGATCGGCCTGGATACGGACGCGGACGGCGACTGGTACGGCGCAGCCGACGTCGCCCTGGGCGGCGACGCCGCGCGCCATCCCGACCACCCGGGTGTGCTGCATCTGCGCTGGGCTTCGCTGCCCGAGTTCGGGGAGATCTCCGCGGTGACCCTGTGGCTGATCGAACCCGGCGGCAAGACGGCGTTGGCGAGCTATACCCCATCCACGCAAGGGCAGGGCCTAGCCGGGGACGAGTCGCTGGACCTGGCGGGGCTGCTGCCGACCGGCTGGTGCGCCCTGCGCGCCGAATGCCTCACCGCCGACGGCGGCGCCGGCCACCGCGCCTACACCAATCCCCTCTGGCTGCGGCTGGACACCAGTGTCGCGGTGGGCGACGCCCCCGCGCGGCCGCCCCGTCTGGCGATCGCCCCCAACCCGGGCAATCCCCGCGCGGAGATCCGCTTCATCCTCGCGGCGGACGGACCCGTCGACCTGACCGTGTGGTCCGCGGACGGCCGCCGTGTGCGTACACTGGCCGCGGGCGACGCGTATGACGCGGGATCCCACGCCGTAGTCTGGGACGGCCGCGACGACGGTGGGCGGCCGGCCGCCAGCGGCGCCTACCTGGTGCGGCTGCACGCCGGCGACCGGGTGACCTCGGGTAAGTTGACGTTGGTGCGCTGATCGCCGGGCTTATACGACAGCATGTTGACGGCTTACACCTACAAGGGCCTGGCGCCCTGAGAAAGGCAACGATCAAAAAAACGGGCTCAAGTTTCCGCCAGGCCGGCCGAAGATGACGGCGGTGAGGTTTAACATGAGCATCTCGGCCCTACAAACTGCCCTTGCCGGCATGATCGCCCATCAGGACCGCATGGCCGGTGTCGCCGACCGCGTGGCACGCTGGCGTCGGGACGATACCGATTCCGGCACGGCCCCCGTCGACCTGGTCAAGGAGGTCGTCGAAGCCAAGCAGACCCTGCGCGGCTTCCAGGCCAACTCCGTCGTCCTGCGCACCGCCGACCGTATGACCGGTCTGCTGCTGGACGCCTACGCCTGACGTTCCCGCGCCAGGTGACCCAGCATCCCTTCCAGCGTGTTCCGGATGTACTCGTGTTCGCGAGCCTGCAGATCGTCGTCCAGCTCGGAGAAGGTGGCGAAGAGGGGATCGCATGCGGACAGCCGGTCGATGATCCGCGCCTGGAATTGCGGCGACCATTCTTCGACGCCCGCCTCCTCACTGAGCTCGCGTATTGCCGCCACCCACCGTGGGAGCTGAGCCGCACCGCGCCGCAGGATCGTCGCCGAATCCTCGGCCAGACCATGATGGGCGAAGGCGAAACGTCCGGGCAGCGGTTCGAGCGCCTGCATTCTGTGCAGGGAGTCCAGCGCCACGTCCAGGTAGAAACGCGGCGGCGTGGCGGGACGCATGTAGAGCGCGCCGCTGCGGGTCGGGCAGGTCATGCCCGCGGCCTCGCCGCCGTAGAGGATGTCCCCGTGCACGAAACTGATGTGATGCGGAGCGTGGCCCGGCGTGTGCAGCCAGCGGAGGCCGCGGTTCGCCAGCCGGTCGGGATGCATGATGCGCGCGGGGGCGAGGGGCAGCGGCTCGCCGAACATGCGGGCGGTGTCGCCCAGCACCTGCAGCGATCCCGCCCACAACCGCGACGACTCCACCAGGTGTTGTGCGGCCTTGGGCCAGCACACGACCCCGGCCTCGGGAAACGCGGCCGCCACGTGCCCCGCGGCACCGGCGTGGTCCAGGTGTATGTGGGTGAGCAGGATCCAGTCCAGCCGCTTCACGCCTAGCCTTCGCAGCTCGGACAGCAGAACGTCCGCGGTGTTCGCGGGGCCCGTGTCGACGAGATAAGTCAGGTCGGGGCCGCGGTACAGCCAGCTGGCGATGAACTTGCGGTAGCCGGGTTTCTCCTGGTCCAGGTCGATCAGGTGCAGGTCGTCCATGGCGTTCGTCATCCGGAGAGGAGTTGGAGTATCTCGTCGATCATGCGCGTCTGATCGAAACGCTCGGCGGCGAGGCGACGCGAGGCCTGGGCCATGGCATCGAGGCCCGGCCGGTCGGTCAGCAGACGGGCGCAGGCAGTGGACAGGGCTTCGGGATCGCGCGCGGGGACGATCAGGCCGTTGAGGCCGTCATCCACGCAAGCCCGCGTACCGGAGATGTCGGTGGCCACCAGCGGCAGACCCGACGCCATGGCTTCGAGCAGCACCCACGGCATGCCCTCGTTGTAGGACGAGAGCGCGAAAAGATCGGCGGCGGCCAGGGCCGGGCGTATGTCCTTGCGGAAACCGGCCAGATGGAAGCGGTCGCCGATCCCCGAGCCCGCGATCGCTGTCTCGATCTCATCCCGCAGAAAACCCTCCCCGACCACGGCTACGTGGGCATCGGGCACGGTCGAGGCGAGACGCGCGGCGGCCCGGACCAGGGTGACGTGATCCTTCTGGGGCGTCAGCGCGCCCACGTTCAGGACCAGCGGGGCGGCGTCGGGTATACCGAGTTCGGCGCGGAACGCCGCGCCGCCGGTGAGATCAAGATAATGGTCCAGATCGACGCCGTTGTGCACCACCGAGATCTTGTCCGGATCGATCCAGGTACATCGCAACAGCTCCCGGCGGATCTCCTCCGCGTTGACGACCACGCGATCGGCGAGGCGGAAGATGAGCTTGCGTTTAATATCGGGTCTGGGCGTCACGAGCAGACCGAGGCTGCAGACCATGCGGGGCGTGCGCGACAGCCGGACGGCGAGGCCGCCCAGGAGGAATTCGCGCCAGCGGGTGGCGAGCAGGGCGTCGGCCCGATGGCCGCTCAGTTCGCGGACCAGGCGCCACAGGCCGGGCAGGTCCGCATCGACCCGCAAACGCAGGTGCGCGCCGGGTATGCCGGCCGTCCGCACGCGCTCGCCGACGACCTCGTGCCCCCACAGGAAACGCACCGCGCAGCCACGCCGCTGCAGGCCGACGGCCAGACGCAGGGCGTGATGCTCCGTGCCGCCCCACGTGCGACTGCCGTTGGTTATCAGGATTCGCGGCGGTTTATCTGAGCCTGCGGTCACGCTTCGGCCTCGCCGGCGAGGTTGTCGAGCCAGGCGAGCGCGGCCTCGGCGCGCCGCGTGACGTTGCGCTGGGCGAGTGCCCATTCCTTCTGGGCGGGCGAGAGGGGCAGGTGCTGGTAGAGGATGTCCGCGAGCAGCCCGGTGCCCAGACTCGGCGACAGCTCGATACCGGGGAGCATGCGCTTCTCGATGGTGGCGCGAAGCCGCGGCGCCAGCTCGGCGTTGCGTAACTCGTCGCCGATCTCGTCCCGCAGGACGGTGGCGTCGACGCGACGGTAGCGCCGATCGCTGTCGATCTCCTTCAGCCGCACGCGCTCGAGACCCAGCAGCCAGACCAGGTAGCGGCCGTCGTCGAGATGGCGATGGCTGACGATCTCGCCGAGGCCGCCGATGGCGAAGACCGCGGGGCCGTAGGCGGTCGGTGCGTCCTGGGCCCGGATCGTGCCCACGACCAGGCGGCCGGCCGTGTCGAGCAGATCGGAGATCATCTGCCGATAGCGCGGCTCGAAGATATGCAACGGGACCAGGGCGCCCGGAAACAGGTAGTAGTCCGGGAGCGGGAACATGGGGACGCCTACGATGCGGGAGATTCCGGACAGGCTCATCTCATCCTCGCTTCGCATGGGATCATAACCCATACGCACCTTCGCCGCGACATTCTTGCCCAGAACAAGTGACGCGACGCTGACATCATAAGCAATTACATCGGTCCCTACCACGACTGCATCATCCTGCTCGACCTGGCAGCCTCAAACAAGTTTCGTCATATTCCTGCACACGAAGGGGTGGCTGCGCACATGGAGACACGTACGGCCCCAATCGTCAGCGCTGCAGATTCCCGAACCGCGTGAACGCCTTGTGGAAGTGCAGATCGAACATGCCGATGGGGCCGTTACGCTGCTTGCCGATGATCACCGAGGCGCGGTTGCGCACCGAGTCGTCATCGGGCTTGTAGTACTCCTCGCGATAGAGGAAGAGCACCGCGTCCGCGTCCTGCTCGATCGAGCCGGATTCGCGCAGGTCCGACAGCAGCGGTTTGTGGTCGCTACGGTTCTCCACCGCGCGCGAGAGCTGGCTCAGGGCCATGACCGGCACGTCGAGGTCCTTGGCCATGCCCTTCAGGTTGCGACTGATCACCGAGATCTCCTGCTGGCGGTTCTCGGCGCGGGCGGGACCGGTCATCAGCTGCATGTAATCCACGATGATCAGACCGATGTTGTGCTGTTGCTTCAGGCGCCGTGCCTTGGCCTTCATCTCCAGGACCGAGATGCCGCTGGAGTCGTCGATGAAGATCGGCGCTTCGGACAGCCGGCTGCAGGCTTCGGTGAGCTTGGGCCAGTCCTCGGGCTTGATCCTGCCGCGGCGCAGGTCGTGGTTGTTGAAGCCGCCGCTGGCGCAGATCAGGCGCATGCAGAGCTGCTCCTTGGCCATCTCCAGGCTGAAGAAGGCGATCGGTACCTGTTCCTCGACCGCCGCGTGGTAGGCGATGTTCAGGGCGAGCGCCGTCTTGCCCATGGACGGTCGGGCGGCCAGGATGATCAGGTCCGAGTTCTGCAGGCCGGCGGTGCGCTGGTCCAGCTCGGTGAAACCGGTGGCGAGTCCCGTCACGTCGCTCTTGTTGCGCGACGCCTCGTCGATGCGGCGGAAGGTCTCCGGCACCACGTCCTTGACCGAAAAGAAGGCTTGGGTCTGACGGTTCTCGGCGATGTTGTAGATCTTGGTCTGGGCGGTGTCGAGGATGTTGTCGGTCTCCTCGGACGCCTCGAAGGCATCGCCCGCGATCTCCCCGCTGGCGGTGATCAACCGTCTGAGGATCGACTTGTCGCGCACGATGCGCGCGTGGTGGGTCACGTTGGCGGCCGTCGCGGTGCCGGCCAGGATGTCCGCCAGGTAGTCGTTGCCGCCGACCTTGCGCAGGGCGTTGCGTTTTTCGAGCTCCTCGGCGACGGTGATGCCGTCGATGGCCCGGTCGTTCTCGTAGAGATCGCTCATGACCAGGAAGATGGTCCGGTGCTCGGGACGGTAGAAGTCCTCGGGCTCGATGGTCTCCAGGGCGATACCGAGCGCGTCGCGATCGAGCATGACGGCGCCCAGGATCGCGCGTTCGGCGTCCTGGTTCTGGGGCGGCAGACGGTGGCCGGGCGCGGTCTGGCCTGTGGCGGGGGCGCGGCTGAGTTCTGGTTCCAAGACGTCTGGTCCTCACAGAATGGCGTGAAAGTGGGATCGGGTCAGCGATCGTACCACAATATGTGCATCAGTGATCAAGCAGCGAAGTCTACCTTTCCTTTTTTTCCTGTGGATCAATCTGTGGACGACCCTCTGTACAAGTCCGGGACGACCTGTGGATAGTGGTGGAAAACCCACCCCCACCTGAGGCATGATCCCGCGCAAGAAACGCTGTGACAAGCGACTGCGATCGAGCCGGAACGTGGAGAAGATATGTTGAACGATTGTGGAAAACTCGCCGAGGCCTGGCGGCGCATCCAGGACGACCCGCACCCACCGCGGCCCTGGCGCGACGGCGACAAGATCCCCTGGCACGAGCCCGCCTTCAGCGAGCGCATGCTCGACATCCACCTCGACCAGCAGACCCACATGGCCAGCCGCACCCTGGACGTGATCGGCCACCACGTGGGCTGGCTATGCGAGCGCCTGCAGGCGGCCACCGGCGCCGAACGCGGACTGCGCGTGCTGGACGTGGGCTGCGGCCCGGGCCTCTACTGCCACGAGCTCGCCCGCCGCGGCCACGAGGCGGTCGGCTTCGACTTCGCGACGGCGCCGCTGCGCCATGCCCGCGAGGTCGCCGCCGAGGAAGACCTCGCCTGCGACTTCCACCACGCCGACCTCACGCGCCTCGACGACGAGACCCTCGCCCTGTTCGGCGTGGTGGACGCGGTCACCTTCTGGTTCGGGGAGTTCAACTCGTTCCAGCCGGACGTGGCGCGCCGCTTCCTGAAACGCCTGTCCTCGGCGCTCAAATCCGGCGGCCTGTTCGTTCTGGAAGTTCAGCCCTACGACGCCTTCGCCCGCGAGGATCTCAACGAGTGGCAGCTCCACGAGTCGTCGCCCTTGTGCGACGGTCCCCACTTCTGGTTGCAGCGGCATCACTGGGACGAACAGATGCAGGCCGAGATCACCGTCTACTGGGTCCTGAACGCGCGCACCGGCGAACTGGAGCGCTTTGCCCAGTGCCATCAGGCTTGGCGGGACGAGGAATTGGTCTCGGCATTGGGAGACGCGGGGCTCGACGGGGCCGTGTTCGAGCCACCGATCACCGGGTGCGATGATCGGTTCGAGTTTGCGATGGTGACGACGCGCAAGACCGGCTAGCCGGACTTGCGGATCACCCCCCGCCGCAACTGGTGCCTCTCGTTGAACAACCGCCGATACACCATCACCGCCACCAGGATCCCTCCCAGCGACGTGGCCGCGGCGATCATGAACATCACCACGATCTGGTAGCGCACCGCCTGCAGGGGCTCGGCGCCGGCGAGGATCTGGCCGGTCATCATGCCGGGCAGCGAGACTAGTCCCGCCACGGTCATGGCGTTGAGGATGGGGATCATGCCCTTGCGTACGGCTTCACGCAGCGGTTCGCGCGCGGCCTCCCAGCGGGTGGCGCCGCAGGCCAGGTCGGCCTCGACGGCGGCGCGGCGCTCGTGGAGTTGTTCCAGAAGCGTGTCCAGGCATAGGGAGATCCCAGTGAGGCCGTTGCCCAGGATCATGCCCAGCAGGGGAATCATCAGGCGCGGCCGCCACCAGGGCTCGGCGCCGATCACTACGCCGGTGACGATCCAGATTGTGGCCCCCGCGCTGGCGACCAACGCCAGGAAGGCGACCAGGTGCACGCCGGCGAAGGTGCGTGCCGAGCGCTGGACGGCGGCGTGACCGGCGGCGGTGACCATCACCGCTGCCATGGCCGCCACCACCAGCGCCTTCTCGCCGGTGAAGACGAAACGCAGCACGTAGCCCACGGCGAGCAGCTGCACCACCGTCCGCAGGGCCGCTACCAGCAGACGCTTTTCCAGACCCAGGCGCAGGACCAGGCTCACCGCGCCGGCCAGCAGCAGCAGTCCCGCCGCGGCGACCAGATCCAGCCAGGAGAGCACCGGCGCCGTCTCAGTCATGGGCGCCTCCCGCGTGGAACGTGAGATCGATGACCCGGTCGCACCAGCGCTCGGCCCGGGCCGGGTCGTGGGAGACGATCAGGGCCGCCAGCCCGTCGGCGGCGGCGCGGCGCCGGACCGCGTCCTCCACGCGTGACGCGGCCGCCGGATCGAGGGCGCTGGTCGGTTCGTCCAGCAGCAGCACCTGGGCGTCCAGCAACAGGGCGCGGACCAGGGCGAC
This sequence comes from uncultured Fibrobacteraceae bacterium, assembly GCA_964389015.1. Lineage (GTDB taxonomy): Bacteria > Krumholzibacteriota > Krumholzibacteriia > LZORAL124-64-63 > LZORAL124-64-63 > JAHIYU01. The sequence goes on from CAYMCR010000038.1 coordinate 13,530, forward strand.
GCGTTGGCGCTCGCCGACCGAGAGCACGCCGGCATCGGCATCGAGATCGGGTGGTTCGTCGAAGACCTCGGCCAGGGTCGCGCGCGCGCGGGTGGGGTCGAAGGCCGCGTCGCGGCAGGCACGGAAGGCGAAAGGTCGCGCCAGGGCCACGCCGATCGTGCCCGCGGGCAGCAGGGGTTCCTGCGCCACCAGCGAGACGCAACGGCGGTAACACGGCCAGCCCATGGCGTCGGGCGTGGCGCCGCGCAGGACCAAGGTCCCCGCGGCGGGATCGTCCAGGCCGCAGACCGCCCGCAGCAGGGAGGTCTTGCCGCTGCCCGACGGCCCGCGCAGGCCCACCAGTTCACCGGCATGCAGGTCGAGGTCGAGACCGGCCAGAAGGGTGCGCTCCCCGGGGGCGACCGCCAGACCGCGGCAGCTCAGTAGGGGCTCGGCGCTCATGGGGTGCCGGCTGCGTTGGCATCAGCCTCGCGGGTATCGGCCGCCACGAGAGCGTCGTGCAGGGCGCGGAGCTTGCGCACGTCTTCCCAGGTGTCGCGCTTCCAGTGGGGGTTGCGCAGCAGGGCGGCGGGATGGTAGGTGGCCATGACGGGGATGCCCTCGTAGAAATGCACCGCCTGGCGCAGGTTGCCCAGGCTGGCGCGCGTGTCCAGCAGGGTCATCGCCGCGTGACGGCCCAGGCAGCAGATGACCTTGGGTTGCAGGATTTCCAGTTGCTGCTTGAGGTAGGGCTCGCAGACCTGGACCTCGTCCTTTTCGGGATCGCGGTTCTTGGGCGGACGGCATTTGAGGATGTTGCAGATGTAGACGTCCTCGCGCGCGAAACCGATGGCCCCGAGGATGTCGGTCAACAGCTTGCCGGCGCGCCCCACGAAGGGTTCGCCCTGCTCGTCCTCGTGGCGGCCCGGCGCCTCGCCTATGAACACCAGCTGTGCGTCGTGGCTGCCGACACCGAAAACGGTCTGGGTGCGGGTCGGATGCAGCTTGCAGGCCTCGCAGCCGGCGACCTCGGCGGCCAACGCGGCGAGCGCCTCGGCTTTTTGTGCGGACGTCGAGGTTGCCGGCGCCTCTTCCGGCGCGGCGAACATGTCCTGCTCCTGGGGCTGTGTGGGTTGCTGCTGGTACTGCCGGATCTGCTCGAGGGTGTCCCGGACGAAGCGCTCGCAGACCATCTCGAACTCCGTTGGCTGTGGTGGCTTGGGGGGCGGCGGCACGGCGGCGGGTACGGCCGGTGCGACCGGTGGCGCCGCGGGTTCAGGAGTCGGTGCCGCGGCCTCGGTGAGGACGGGCGTGTCGCCGGCCGGCGGCCCTTCGTCGAAGTACCACTCGACGCCGGTTTCCTGCTGCTGCTTCAGGTAGGTGTGCAGATCCCGCGCGAGGCGATCCAGGCTGTCCCCGCTCATGCGTCTCCCCCGGCCCGGCGTAGACGCGGCGTGAGTTGCAGCAGCAGGTCGCGGGCGAGCTCGCGCTTGTCCGCCCGGTCGCTCTCCCACAACACGCCGTCGGGACCGATCAGCAGGACCTCGTGCTCACCGTTGCCGAAAGTGCCCGTAGCAGTGGGATCGTTGGCCACGATGAAGTCCATGTCCTTGGCCCGCAGTTTTTCCAGGGCGCGCTCGACCAGATCCTCGGTCTCCAGGGCGAAACCGACGACCGTCAGGCCGGGGTGGGCGGCGCGGTCGACGATCTCGGCCAGGATGTCGGTGGTGCGCATCATGGGCACGTTCCAGGAGGTGCCCAGCGACTCCTTCTTGAGCTTGCCGTCGCTGACGGACTCGGGCGCGAAGTCGGCCACGGCGGCGCTCATGAGCAGGATGTCGGCGCCGGACAGGTGCTCGGCGACGGCGGTCGCCATCTCGGCGGCGGTCTCCACCGGGACCAGGCGTCCCAGTGCGGTGGAGACGGGCACCGAGAGCGGACCGTGGATCAGCGTCACATCGGCGCCCAGTCCGGCGGCCTGCCGCGCCAAAGCCACGCCCATAGAACCAGTGGACCGGTTGCTGACGTAGCGGATGGCGTCGAGGGGCTCACGGGTCGGCCCGGCGGTCACCAGCAGGCGGTGTCCGGCCAGGGGCTGGTCGGGGTCCGCCGTCTCGTCCGTGCGGGCGGGTCGGTCGCCGGCCACGGCCATCACGCGTTCGAGGATGTCTTCCGGCTCGGCCATGCGGCCGTCGGCCTCGACGCCGCAGGCCAGCCAGCCCGCGCCTGGCTCCACGACGTTCGCGCCGCGCTCACGCAGCAAGGCCAGGTTGGCCTGCACGGCCGGGTGGCGCCACATGGCGTCGTTCATGGCCGGAGCCAGCACCAGTTCACCTGCGCAGGCCAGCAACAGGGTCGTGACCATGTCGTCGGCGATGCCTCCCGCCGCCTTGCCCAGCAGGTTGGCGGTGGCCGGCGCGACGACGGCGATGTCGGCCCAGCGGGCCAGGTTCACGTGGTCGAGGGGATCGGTCTCCCCTTCACCCCACAGATCGACGGCCACCGGATGCCCGGAGAGGGTGCGGAAGGTCACGTGTCCCACGAAGCGCTGGGCCGAGGCCGTCATGGCCACACGCACGGAAAAACCCGCCCGGGTGAGCAGGCGGGTCAGATGACAGGACTTGTAGGCGGCGATGCCGCCGGTGACCAGCAGCAGGACATTGGCCTGCGACATGTCTACTCCTCTCCCTGTTCCTCCAGGAGTTCGGCGGCGCGCTCGCGCTGGTCGTAGTATTCCACCTCGCCGTTGATCAGGCGCTGGATGGCGATCGAGGTCAGCTTGCCGGGCAGCACGATACCCACGCTGCGGGCACGGTCGTTCAGACGACGGCTCTCGAGGGCCATGACCTTGATGGCCTCGAACTTGTTGTGGATCTTGTCGGTCACATACCTGCGACGGATGTAGGTCATCGGGTCACCTCGATTGGATCCTGGACACGGAACGGATGGGGGGCGCCGGGCACAACGCCACGCCGTCGGCAACAAACCGGACCCTAAAGGTTATAACAAGTTGGAGAATTCGACAAGCTGATTCTCCATCTGATTCATTATCAACACTTTGCAATAGGCACCGGCTCACGTCAACGGCGGCGGCGTAATCCTCTCCCGCCGGCACTTCTCTGCCGTGATGATGGCCTGCATGCGGCGCAGCGCCTCGTCGAGGTCGTCGTTGACGATCCAGTAGCGGTAGTACTTGGCGTACTCCACTTCCCAGCGGGCGTTCTCGAGACGGGTCCGGATGACCCGGTCATCGTCGGTGTCGCGGCCGCGCAGGCGCTTTTCCAACACCTCCCACGACGGCGGGAAGATGAAGACCGAGACCAGCTCGTCGCCGTAGATGTCGATGACCTGCTTGCCGCCCTGCACGTCCAGGTCGAGCAACGGGATCGATCCCTCGTCGATGATCCCCTGCACGTGATCCTTGCGGGTGCCGTAGCGATAATCGTGCACGTCCGCCCACTCGACGAAGGCATCCTCGGCCAGCAGCTTGTCGAATGTGGCATCGTCGACGAAGTGGTAATCCACGCCCTCGGCCTCGCCGCCCCGGATCGGGCGCGTCGTGGTCGATACCGAGAACTCCACCCGCGGATCGCTCTCGAGCAGGGAATTGACGAAGGTGGTCTTGCCGGCGCCGCTGGGGCCGGAAATCAGCACGAGCATCGACTACTCCAGATTCATGACCTGTTCGCGCATGGATTCGACCTCTTCCTTCATGGCGATCACGGCGTTAGTGATCTCCATGTTCTGGGTCTTGGAGCCCATGGTGTTCACCTCGCGGTGCATCTCCTGCAGCAGGAAGTTGAGCCGTTTGGCCACCTGGCCGCCGCCGTCCAGCGCGCTGGTGAACTGTTCGAGATGGCTGGCCAGACGTTCGCATTCCTCGTTGATGTTGCCGCGATCCACGATGAGCGCCGCTTCCTGGACCAGGCGCTGGGGCTCCACCGCGTCGTCGAGCAGCTTGGTCAGGCGCTCCTGCAGCTTCGCGAGGATCTCCCCCTGGGCGCCAGGGATCAAGGCCGTTACCTGATCCAGATTGGTGCGCACCGCTGTCAGGCGTGATTTCATCTCGGCGGCGGTCTCACGGCCTTCGGTGCGTTTCATCTCGAGCAGGCCCTCGACCGCGCCTTCCAGCGCCGCGAGCAGAGCTTCGTGCAGGGTCTCGCGCTCGTCGTTCCGGGCTTCGGACACGAACAGTCCGGGCAGGGCCAGCAGGTCTCCCAGACCGATCTCGGGACGGGACAACCCCGCCTGCTCGCAAGCGTCAGCCATCTCGCGCAGGGTTGAGACGCCTTCCGTCAGACGTTCCGGTGACAGGGACGGCAGAGTGTCATCGTCGCCGTGCTCGAGCTGGACGAAGACGGAGACGCGCCCGCGGGCCACGCGGGTCTTGAGTACGTTGCGGATATCGATCTCGAAGGAGGCCAGGGCGGGAGGCAGCTTCACCGCCACGTCCAGGAAACGGTGGTTGACCGCGCGCAGTTCCACGGTGATCTTACTCGCCCCCGCGGTCGCCTCGCCGCTGCCGAATCCGGTCATGCTGAGCATCTCGACTCCGTTCCGTCACCGAACCTGGATGTGCCGCCCCCGATCGTGTCGCCGTGAAGTGTAGGCAAGGGTGTCGTTATCCACAACCAAAGATGCTGTTGACTAGAGTAGTGATTAAAGCTCACAATGACTGAACACCGTGTTTGACATTGTCAACGAACCTTGCGTCATCAACAGGAGGGAACCGATGATACGCATCATCCTGTCAATAGTTTTGATCAGCCTGCTCGCGGCCGGAGCCGTTTGTGCAGGCACCGCCATGGGTGTTCGCGGAGGTTACGCCAGCCACCACAACGACGCGTTATTCGTCGGCGGTCACCTCAAAGGCCTGGAGCTATCGCCTGAGATCGGCCTGGTACCAAACATCGAGATCGCGTTCTTCGACGGCAAAACCCTCTTCTCATTCAACGGGGACGCCGTCTATTCCTTCGAGACTTCAGATCTCAACGGCTACACACCCTACATCGGTGGCGAGTTGGGCCTGCAGTACTCCTCTCCAGACGTAGGTGACTCGACGACGAAACTGGGCGTCAGCATCCTCGGCGGTCTCGAAAAGAAGCTCGATTCCAGCAAGTCGCTCATGTTCGAACTGAAGATCGGCGTGTCGGACTGCGCGCCCGACCTGAAGCTGATCGTCGGCTTGACTTTCTTCTAGTAGACGGTGAATGCAGAGTCGCAGCCCTGGCGTTCCCCCGCAGAAGTAGCCGTTCTGGCCGCCATCTGGCACGCGAGGCTGGAAGGACTTCGCCTGGCGAGGCTGGCCGGCGGTCCCGGTTGGCTACGCTTGACACTGGTCGATGATGATGACAATGCGCGGGAGGACAACGATCCCCCCGCGCATCTTTATCTGATGGCCCGACCGGGCGCCGTCATGCTCTGGGACGCGGAAGTGGTCGTGCCGCACGCCTGGGATCTCGCCCTGGGCCGCGTGCCCCAGAAACAGCTCACGCCCACACCCTACCTCAAGAACGCACTGCTGGCGGCGGTTGCCGCGCCCGCGGACGATCGCATCGTCTATCTCACATTCTCCGGCGTCGACAGCGAGCGCTACATCCTGGCCCACCAGCTTTTCGGCCCCCGCGGCAATCTGGTGCTGGGCGACGCGCGCGGCAAGCGCCTGTGGTCGGCCCATCCCTCGCCCCACCCGGCCACGCTGGACGAGCCGCCGCCCCCGGCCTCCACGCCCGACGCGACGGACATCGCCGGCGTCTTCCGCACGCAGGCGCCGGATCACCTCTATGCAGCCCTGCGCGCCGAGGTCACCGACCGGGCCAGCACGTCACTGCGACGCGTCCTCGCCACCACGACACGACACCGCGACAACCTCGACCGCGACCTGCAACGGGCCGACCGTGGCGACGAAGCCCGCCGCGACGGCGAGACCCTGGCCATCCATCTGCACGAGCTGAGGCAGGGGCCGGAGCAGGTGACGCTGACCGACGCCGAAGACCGCGAGCGCACCATCGCCCTGGATCCGTCCCGCTCCCCCGCCGAGAACATGGAGGACTACTTCAAGCGGGCGCGCAAGGCGGACCGCGGCCGCGACCTGATCGCCGGACGCCTGGACGAAGCCCGGCGGCGCCTGGCGAAGCTGGAGGACCTGGCACAGGAGCTGACGGTCCTGCTCACCGGCGACGACGACCCGCTCGAAACCGTACCCCCCTGGCGCAATCAGCATGCGGACCTGCTGGGCGAAGCGCAGCGCCCGGGCATGAAGCGTCGCGTCGTGGACGTGACACTGCCCTTCCGCCGCTATCGCCTGGATGGCCGCTGGGATGTGTGGGTGGGCCGCAGCAACAAGGAGAACGATGAGCTTACACACAAGGCCTCGTCGCCGGACGACTGGTGGTTCCACGCCCAGGGCGTCCCTGGCAGCCACGTCATCCTGCGCAGCGGCGGCAAGCCCGACCAGGTGCCCCGCAGCGTGCTGGCAAAGGCGGCCGCCATCGCGGCCTACCACAGCAAGGCGCGCACTTCGGGCCTCGCGCCGGTGATCCACACCTTGCGCAAGTACGTGCGCAAGCCGCGCAAGTCGCCGCCCGGTACCGCGTCCTGCATCCGAGAGAAGAGTCTGATGGTGGAGCCGGGGTTGCCCCCGGAGAGGGATCAGTAGGGCCCGCTGCCCTGCCGGTCCCGGTCCTCGTAGGAACAAGCCCCTCGATCCACGTGCCCCTTGTACCGCTCGTCCTTGGTCACCTGGTAGTGGTCCTCGAAGGCCTGGCAGACGCCGGGCCTGACGAGCCACTTGCCGTCGGCGGAGACGCAGAGGCTCACGGCCAGGGGAATCTGCTCCTTGCGATAGACGCCGAAGATCTCGACGCGGTCCGGCGGGATGCCGTTGTCGTCGAGGTAGTCGATCAGGCCGCAGATGGTATCCGCGAAATAGGACTCCGGCACGGACTCCGAGCCCTGTCCGGCGAGGATGTCTATCCGCGCCTCGTAAGTGTAAGGCAGGCTCTTGTCACGCTTGGAGCGAGGACCCAGCCATTTACTCAGGATACTCATGCCGTCTCCTTCACCTTGCCAACACGATCTTGCAGGACGCCACCGCGCCCGTCTCGTCGCGCACGCGCGCCAGATAGGCGCCGGATGGCTGCTCTCGTCCCGAGGCGTCGCAGCCGTCCCAGCGCGCGCGCCACCGGCCGGCCGACGACGACGGCGACAGGTTCGCGACGCGCCGGCCCCGCGCGTCGAAGATCTCCACCGCGACCACGGCGTGGCCGCCCGCCGCGGCGATGACCACCGCCGGATTGAAGGGATTCGGCGCCGCCGTCACGCGCAGGGCGGCCGGCGGACCGTCACCCGCGTCGAGGCCGCAGTAGTTGTGGTAGGAATGCCAGATCAGCTTGACCTGCGGGATACTCTCCACGGTGTCGCGTCGCGCCCAGGCGAGAGCCGCCTCGCCACAGCCGTCCATGGACATCGAGAGGTGTTCGTCGAGACCCATGTCCTGCTGCTCGGCGAGGTGGTCGCTGCGGTCCTCCCACACGTCATCCTGGCGCACCCGGTAGTACAAGCGCTTGGTGTGCGGTTCCATCATCGGGTCGCTGCCGAGCTGGAACCAGAAGGCGTGTACGCGGCCGAGCCAGTCGACACCTATCTGTGGCGACAAGGGCCAGTCGTAGTGGTCCACGTGAACGGTCATGTCGATCGAAGCGCTCCAGCCCCAGGCCTCGGTCCACTCGGTGAAGCTGATGAAGTTGCACGGGCAGGCGGGCTGCAGGCCGGTGGACAGGAAAACGTAGCCATCGGCGGTGCGCGCCACGTCGAACTCGCTGCCGAAGACGTATTCGCCGAAGTAGGGAACGGGCTCCGTCCAGCCGCCGCCGAACTGCCAGTCCACATACTTCAAACACGGCTCCGGATCCATGTCGTTGTAGTAGATGCGCGGCTGAGGGGCGGACGGGCCGCCGTACTCGGTCACCTGGGGAAAAGAGCCTCCGTACAGTTCGGAGTCGGCGGTGGGTACGGTCTCCAGTGCGTCCCAGCCGAATTCGGTCCGCTGCATGAAGCGAACACCGCCGCCGGTATGCGAGCCCGACCAGACGGCCAACCAGGCCAGATCGGCGTACGCGGGATAGGGACTGCACCACAGGTCGATGCGGCCGACGACGTCCGCCGGCGCGCCCAGGTAGGCCACCGCGACCGTCGTCCAGTTCGCATTCCCGTCGCCCTCACGAATCACGAGACTGTCGCCGCGCACGAAGGCCAGGATATAGGACTCGTCGAGCAGGGTGCCGACCTCCGGCCGGGAGCCGGGACCATGGGCGCGGTGATTCAAACGGGCGCCGCCTGCAGAACCCGCACAGGCAAAGCCCTCGTACTTCGACCAGACGCCGGTTCCCTCCTCCTCCCAGGCTGTCACCGAGCACATGCACAAGTAATAGGAAGAAGGAGACGAAGTGATCGAGGGTCTGCTGCAGTCGGTGTCGGATCCCGTCAGCGGCCAGGTGAGCCTGGCGTCGGCAAGGGCCGCCGGCGCGAGGACGAAAACGGCCAGCGCAAGAACGCAACAGCAGGTCAACAAGCGGTTCGACATATCCAACCCCCAAAAGTGAAACACGGGCCCGCGCGCATCCAACAGGATGGCATCGCCGGGGGTCAGGATAATCATACACGATCGAAGAGAGGCGGGCAATCGCCGTCCAGGGCTCCGCCCCTTATCGGAGCAGTTCGATCTCTTCGAGCAATACCCTGTCGAGATCCGCCTTGTCGATATTGCGGTGCAGCGCACCCCGGCGGTAGATCGCCACCTTGGACTTGCCGGCCGCGATGCCCAGATCGGCGGCCTTGGCCTCGCCGGGACCGTTCACGATGCAGCCCATGACGGAAATGACGCGGTCGGGCGGCAGGTCCTTGGCCAGCGCTTCCACCTTGCGCGCCAGCTCCACCACGTCCACCTCCACGCGACCGCAGGTGGGACAGGCCACCACCCGCGCGAAACCCGCGCGCAGACCGAGGGCCTGCAGCATGTGGAAGGCGGCGAGCACCTCCTCCACCGGATCCGCGGCCAGGGAGATGCGCACGGTGTCGCCGATCCCCTCCGACAGCAGCACGCTCATGGCGGTGACCGAGCGCGAGATGCCGGCCTGCAGGGTGCCGGCCTCGGTCACGCCTAGGTGTTGGGGCACGTCCGAGATGTCCGCGAAGCGCCGGCCGGCCTCGATCACCTCGGTGGGCTCGCTGCTCTTGAGCGAGACGATCACGTCGTCGAAGCCGACCGAGGCCAGGGTTTCCAGCTCGTCCACGGCGCTCTGCACCATGGCGCCGGCGGGATCCCGGGCGACGAGGTCGTCGTACCGCCGGTGCAGGCTGCCCTTGTTCACGCCGATCCTGATCGGCACGCCGAGGTCCTTGGCCGCCGCGGCCACTTCGCGCACCTTGTCGCGCGAGCCGATGTTGCCGGGGTTGATGCGCAGCTTGGCCACACCGGCCAGCAGGGACTTCAGGGCGAGCGTGTGCTGGAAGTGGATGTCAGCCACCAGCGGCACGTTGCTCTCGGCCACCAGGCGCGGCAGGGCGTCGGCGGCCGCATCGTCGTTGACGGTCACGCGCACGATCTCCGCGCCAGCCGTGGCCAGCTCGCGGATCTGGTCGAGGGTGGCCTCGAAATCGCCGGTGCGGGTCGTGGTCATGGACTGCACGCGCACGGGCGCGCCGTCGCCGACGGTCACGCCGCCGACGGATACGCGGCGGGTCGGGCGGCGGGGCGCGGTAGGGCCGTTGTCTGTCCTGCGATCACTCATGCGTCCTCGTTCAGGTTCGGTCCGGTAACGCGCAGATCGCCCACGCGTCGGGTCCACTTGCGCGCGTCCAGGAATTCGAGCATGGGGATGCCCAGCTTGCGGCTCAGGCCGGTCAGCCCGCGGAAATCCGCGAACTTGAAGTTGCCCTCGTTCTCGAAGTAGGCGCGTAGCGCGGAGCGGAGCTCCGTCAGGGCTTCGACGTGGACATGATACTCGGGGCCGACGGCGACGGCACGACCGCGGGCCGTCAAATAGCGGAGGAACTCGTCGGCGTCGTCCCCAAGATCGGCGGTGTCCGTGCCGGGCAGGCCCGCGTCCCTGAGGGCTGTCTCGACGGCGTCGACGTCTTTCTGCAACGCGTCCGGCAGATCGGCGGCTCCAGCGGGCCCTATGCGATCGCCCGCGATCACCCAGCCGTTCTCGTCGGCGAGGACCTCGACCAGTGCGTTCCACTCGGCGTTGCCGGCGGTGAACTTCACGCGTCGTCGTGCCTCTTCCTTGCTCGCGCCGCCCCGCAGAGGGTTCTGGTCGTAGGCCTCGCGGGCCAGGACGCCGACGGTCCGCGCCACGTCGTCGGTCAGGGCCCGATCATAGAGAAGCTTGCCGACCCGCAGGACCGCCTCGTCGTCGGTGTAATCCTCGTGCTCGACCGCCTGCAAACCAGCGAAGCCCGCTTCTCTCAACGCCTGGCGGAACATCTCGGCAGGATCGCCTTCCTCCAGCACGGCCAGCTCGTAGAGGGCCTGCTCGTCGAAACGCCTGCGGCGCGGCGGCTCGACGGCCAGCACCGTGCCGCCGGCCATGGTCACAAGGGGCGAATAGAAGCGCAGCACCAGGCGGTCGCCGTGGGCGGCCACCAGGGCCTCCTCGAGGTTTATCTGGGCCAGCGTCGTGGTCGTACCGGTATCGTGGGACAACAGGTCCTCGTCCAGCAGGACGACGCGGCCCAGCACCTCGCGGCCGGCGTGATGCACGTGGACTCGCTGTCGGTTCTTCAACTCGCCGTTGAAGTGGGCCACCAGGGTGAGACGGGCATCGAGCCGGCGCGTAATCGTCGCGGCGCCGGCGACGATCACCTGGCAGCCGCGCGCCATGTCGTCCTTCTTGACGCCGTGCAGGGCCAGGGCCAGCCGTTGGCCCGAGCCGCCCGCCGGCACGGCGCGGCCGTGGGCCTGCACGTCGCGCACCCTGACCTTCGCGCCGCCGGGTTCTACCAGGAGCTGGTCGCCGGTCGCGACCGCGCCGCTCCAGCAGGTGCCGGTGACGATCACGCCGGCGCCCGGCATGGTGAAGACCCGGTCCACGGGCAGGCGGAACGGCCCGGCGCCACCGCGCGACGGTAGGGCCTCGACCTCGGTCGCGATAGCCGCCTTCAGCTCGTCCAGTCCTTCGCCGGTCACGGCGGAACACAGTACTGCGGGCTTGCCTTCCAGGAAGGTGCCGGCCGCCAGGTCGCGTACTTCCTCGGCCGCCACCTCGGCCAGCACCGGGTCCACCAGATCCAGCTTGGTGATGACGATCACGCCGCCGCGCACACCCAACGAGGCCAGGATCTCCAGGTGCTCGACGGTCTGGGGCATGACCCCCTCGTCGGCCGCCACCACCAGGAAGGCCAGATCAACGCCGCCCGCGCCCGCGACCATCTGCTTGACGAAGCGCTCGTGCCCCGGCACGTCGACGACACCCAGGACGGTGCCGTCGTCCAGGGGCAGCTCCGCGAAACCCAGCTCGATGCTGATGCCGCGATCGCGCTCCTCCTTGAGCCGGTCCGTCTCGACACCCGTGAGCGCCTTGATCAGAGCCGACTTGCCGTGGTCGACGTGTCCGGCGGTGCCGAGGATGAAGTGGCGGGCGGATTCGGTGGTCATGCGGTCCCGTTCTGGTGCGGGATGGGGGGTCAGGACGTTCACGGACCCACTATACAATCGTTTCGGGGGCTCACGCCAGCAAGGCTTGGCTTGTGCCGCGGAGAATGTGTTTCACTCTCCCGAGACAAGCCTGCTCATTGATTACCTTGATTTTACACGGGATGGCATAACTAAGGTCAGCCCCAATTTGATACCATGGGAA
>CAYMCR010000039.1:0-24321 GCA_964389015.1 uncultured Fibrobacteraceae bacterium
CGTTACGAAATGGGGGTCAGGAAGAGAACCCTGTCCCGTTTAGGACAGCAGTGATATTCAATGTTCAAGTTGTGAGCCGGCAATATGATTGCATCACGAGCATTCGAATCGGAATCCAATTCACCGATTCGCGGAAACTGGAACAGTCTCTCGCTATATGATTTTGCCTCGCCCGCCAACTTGGGAATTTGGGGCAGACCGGCACCCACGAGTGTGATGGGCAACGACCGTCGCGCACATTTATGCAAGGCCGCTATGAGCGCCTCTAGTTCGGCCGAGCGAAGATATTGGATTTCATCGAGTAGAAAGATCACACCCGTCTGCTGCTCCCGCGCCGCCTCACCAAGAGCCACAAAGAGATCGGTCAAATCTTCGGCGAGAGCACCACTGTCTCCTTCACCAACGCGTGCATCCACGTCGAGACCAATTGTCATCGCACCATTTGGATTGAAGGTAATGGTGAACGACTTCAGAATGGAGGCTGCTTTTCGCGCGCGATCTGTCCAGCGAGCTTTAGGAGCAATTTGAAATAGTGCTCTACGTACGTGAGCTGACATTTTCGATCCGAATGGAGTTTTCTTCTCAACCTCCCACTCGACTGTTGCCCAATTACGAGCTTCTGCTTTTTCACGAAACACATCAAGCAATACGGTTTTTCCTACTCCTCTGAGTCCCGTGATGATCATAGATTGCTCTGCGTAGCCATTTTCCAGCCGTTCAAGCAGGATTTCAAACGACTCGATTTGCGCATCACGACCGACAAGCGCGGGCGGTTTCGTTCCTGCACCTGGTGCATATGGGTTTTTTCGAGGATCCATGAAGACTCCTTTTTCAAACTAAGCGTACCTTATCATTTTTTGTTTAGTTCTGTCTAGTTTGTAAAGAAGAACCATATTCTGACAGGTATGTTTTGGGTATTTTATTTATCTGCATTGTGTTACATGATCAAACATGTGCGTATAGAGCGGCTTGTTTGCTTTGTGGTAAATTTCATCATGAGCCGACACGCACCTCCGCACCTGCGAGCCCGAGGTGGGCAGCGACAGCCCGTGCCTCCCTGCGCACGCCAGCGGCCATCGCCTTGCGCCAGCCGCTCAACGGCGTGATCTCCACCTGCAACACGCCGCGCCGCGCCGTCTGGGACCAGGTGGCCACGATGCGCCCGCGGTGCAGCACCGAGGCGGCCACGTAGGCGGCCCGGCGCCAGACGGCCGGGCGCTCGCCGGCGTCGGGCACGGTCCAGCTCTTGTCCTTGTGACCCATGAGCAGACCGTCCCACAGGGGCAGCAGGCGCAACGGCCAGCCACGGCCCGCCGGCGGGTCTTCGCGCAGCACCGCTGCATCAGTCGCAAGGGCCAGGAGACCCTTGCGACCGTCGCAGGCCACCGGGATCAGTTCGGTATCGAGGGCCTGGAGCCAGCCGCCGGTCTCGCGTACACGAGCGCCGAAGAAGTGGGCGACGTCGGCGGGCGTGGCCGGTCCGTACGCGGCAAGATAGCGCCGGGTCAGACGCGCGGCCGTGGCGATCGGATCGCCGTCGACGGCCCATTCCAGTGCGGGAAACCAGTCCTCGCGCAGGGCGTGCAGGCGCTTGGCGCCGGACTTGCCGGCCAGGCACAGGTCGCCACGCGGGACCAGACACCACAGCACGCGGGCGGCCGCCAAGCGCCTGGCGGACAGGTTGGTGCCGTCGGCCAGCGCCGTGATCTTCTTCACGTAAGCGGAGGGCAGTACATCGTAGAGCGCTTCGCGGTCGACGGGTCCGTCGGACTTCCTCATGACCTGCACGGCGGCGTCCAGCGCGCGATCACCAGGCAGGGGTCCGCGGCGACCCCCGGGAGCCCACTGGGCGCGGGCGACTACGACATCGGCCCAGTCCGACCGCGCGTCGTAGATGTGCAGCGTCTCCCGCTGCCCCCAGGTCCGCACCAGACTGCGGGGCGGATTGCGCAAGGGAGCGGCCAGTTCGTCCGCGGTAGGCCGCGACGCGATGCGCTGACTGAGTCCCAGCAGGGCAGACGACGCCTTCTGCGCCTGGATGCCCACTACGGCGCGGGCGGCGGTGGCGGCGTCCGGGGCGCCCGCTCCGGCCAGACAGCAACGCCTGGCGCGGAACCAGAGGACCTGTTCTTCGGTGACGGTGAGTGTCGCCGGTGGTGTCATGTGTAGGTTCTCTCCGTCGTTGCAAACTCTAGCGGGTGTTTTTCACCTCGGCGATGAAGGCCGCGAGGGTCGCCTCGTCGAGCTCATCATCCTTGCGAACGCCGCTGCACACGTCCACGCCGAAGGGCGAGACCGCTCGTATCGCCTCGCGGACGTTGTCGGGGCGCAACCCGCCGGCCAGGAACACCGGTACGGCCGCGCGCTCGACGATTCTTGCACTCAACGACCAGTCGTGGGTCCGGCCGGTGCCACCCAGCTGTCGGTCCGGCCCCTCACGCACGCCCGTATCCAGCAGCAGACCATCGACAGTCTCGCCAACCGCCACGGCCTCGTCGACCGACGTGTTGCCGGAGACGTGAATGACCCGGATGAGCGAGATACCCGGCAGCTGTGCGCGCAACGTCAGGTGGTCCGAGTTGGCGAGTGGTTCGCACAGCTGGATCGCGTTGGCGCGGCAGCGTCGTTGCTGGCGGACGATGGCCTCGACGTCGGTTCGGCTGGTGAGCAGGACGGACATCACCGGCGGGGGAACCTTGGCGGCTATCTCGGCAATTTCGCTCTCGCTGATGATTCCCGGTCCGCTGGGCATGTCGGAAACCAGGCCCAGGGCCGAGGCGCCGAGACGAACGGCGATCGCCGCTTCGGCCGGTGATTTGATGCAGCATATCTTTATACGGGCCGGCATGACACTCCTGGTAGCTCTAGGTCTCCTCGTAGTAACACCGTGTGAGCTCCTTGTCGATGTCGGTCGATGACATCTCCGTACCTCCTAGTCGTGCGCGATCGGCTTGTCCGTGAAGACGTAATCGCGCAGCTCCTTGTCGAAGGCCGGATCCCGACGGCGGATCCACTCCAGGATCATGGCCGCGTGCTCCTTTTCCTCGTCCCGGTTGTGGGCGAGGATCGCTCCCAGGTCGTGATCGCCGCAGGCGTCCACGCGCTGGTTGTACCAATCGACGGCCTCCAGTTCCTCCATCAGGGAGACGATCGCACGGTGCATGTCCCGTGTCTCGGGAGTCAGTTCCGCTACCGGTTCGTGGTAGCCCTCGTTTGCCATGACAAACCTCCTGCCGTTGTCGTGTGGCCGGGCTCAAACCCGCTGCATCACGAAGTAGGCGGAACCGAACCAGGGCCAGCTCCGCTGGTATGAATCGGTTTCCGCTTCCTGCCGCTGCAGAATCGCGAGCGCGTCCGGGTCCTGACCGTACTTCTCGCGCAGGGCCGCGGTGCGCGCCACCAGGGGCCGGTAGCAGTCCTCCCACCAGAAATCCTCGGGCAGCGCGAAAGCGGTCAGCGGGGTGTAGCCGTGTTCCGGTATCTCGTCCACATATTCGGACACCGTGCGGATTCCGGGAAAGATGTGCCGCCAGCGGCTCATCACATCGGCGGGCGGATTCGCGCGCAGCCAGACCGACTCGTGGATGACCAGGCAGCCGTCCGGCCTGATGAAGCGGCGCCACGAGTCCAGGCACTGCTCGAAACCCATCACGTGGGCGGATCCCTCCGCCCAGACCACGTCGAAGGCGCCGGGTGCGAAGTCCAGGGCCGTCATCGAACATTCCCGGACGTGGACCCGCTCGGTGAGACCGGCCGCCGCCGCCCGCGCCGCCAGCTCGACCAGGGCCACCGTGTCGATGTCGACGCCGGTGACCTCGCCCCCGCTCAACACGGCCAACTCGAGAGTGGGTCCCCCTCGGCCGCAACCCACGTCGAGGATGTGCGGTCTATCGAGGCGAGGCAGCGCGCCGTAGGCCCGTCGCAGGTACGCGCGGCGACCGGGGGTCAGCTCGTCCAGGCCCCGCATGAGTTCACGCTGAATATCGTTCACTACTTCGACCTGCCATCCTCTGGGTCACGGAAACAACCCGACATGTGCATATCAAGAGATCCGGTCCGTGGCAAGCAACACCCGCGGCCGCTGTTCCCGGTGATGGGTTGACGATTCGCCCGCTCGGGTTAACTAGTGTATAGGGCGGCGGTTCACCGTCCGCGATCCTCCGAACGGTGATTCCGCCGCAAGTTGCCGAGGGGGAATCATGGTCACCTTCGAACGCATTCTCTGTCCCACCGATTTCAGCGAACCGTCGCGGCAGGCGATCGACCTCGCCCGCACGCTCGCAGTGCAGTTCGGTGCGGAATTGCGGATCATGCACTGCGTCGAACCGGTCACGATACACGGCCCGACCGTCGATATCGGTGCGCCGGCGAGCAACTTCGACATGGCCGGCTACCAGGACATGATCTTGAAGCAAGCCGAGGAGTCATTGCGAGCTCTGAGCGCGGAGCTGTCGTCACGCGAGCTGGAGGTGTCGATCCATCTCGCCCGCGGCAAACCGGGCGACGAGATCGCCGTCCACGCCAAGGCCTTCAATGCAGATCTGGTGGTCATCGCCACGCACGGCGAATCAGGTTGGCGCCGATTCCTGTTCGGGTCGGTCGCCGAGAAGGTCGTGCGCACCGCCCACTGCCATGTTCTCACCGTGAACGAGGGCGCGGCCGACTAACCTACTCCGGCCGCCGGCGCCTACCATTCCACCCGGTAAGTGCAGGCGTCGCCCCCCCGTTTACGGCAGGGCCGTTCGTCGTCGTGCTTCACCTTGATGAAAAGGCTGCCGGCGGGCTTGTACATCTTGGCCATCGCGTCGATGATGCCCCGGTCGAAGTCGCAGGGGTAGGGGTTCCGGCAGGTCATCGTGATGATCCTGTCGCCCGTCTTCTCGTAACCGTAGTGGCCGATGCCCTCCAGCATGCGGCCCGTCGCGGGATCGAACATCGATTTGCCTGCGATGCGATGATTCATATGATAGGCCACGTCGATCGCCTGCAGGGCTTTTTCGAGGTCGTCGATCTCCTTAGGGAACTGTGCGTTGTGGGGTATCTTGGTGCCGATGGTGAAGAGCAGGGTCGGACCGACGCTGTCATGGATATTCCTGAAGGCGTCGAGCCACGCCTGCTGCGAATACCACCGGCCCGCCTGCAGGTCGACGATGTCGTTGTCGGACAGGAACTGCTTTGCCATGGTCCGGTACGTGCCCATGCCGTCCAGCAAGGACAGCATGGCATCACCCTTGACCTCGACGTCCGGCGCGAATGTCCTGAACTGTGCCATGGCGTGGCTATCCTTTCATGATGTTCGTCCGATACGGTTCATGATACGCGAAGGATCCAGCAAATAAATAGCGTAGGCACATGGTGTGATGACAGGATACTGCAGTGTACCCGTTCCGACCAGTTTTTCCACATCGCCACGCGCCCGCCTTGGAAGCTGTTCGCTCCGTAACGCTACGTGGTATAATACCTCCGGTTGGTACGTTCATCCCCTTTGACCGGTGGTTGTCCTTGGCGCAGACCGCGACAGACAGCACGGTGCTGGCGCACGCCGACGGCCGCGTCCTCATGACGCCGCTGGACGGCGGGCGCTGGCGCGTCACCGTCGAGACACACGTTCCTTATGCCTGGCCGCGGCCGCTGACCTGGGAGACCGGTTATCCACCCGCACTGGTGGAGACCCTGATGAACGTCAAGGGGCCGCGCTGGGTGATCGACGAGATCCGCCGAGACGAGGATTCCCTCTACGTGGAGAACGACTCCCGGCACGACATCTTCGGCTTCGTGAGGCCGGACGATCTGCGGGGCCGGACGGTTCTCGACTTCGGCTGCGGCTGCGGCGCCAGCAGCGCCGTGCTCACACGCCTGGCTCCCGGCTGCAGGATCACCGGCATCGAGCTGATGCCCGAGTTCGTGGCCGCCGCCGAGCAGCGGGCGGCGCATCTCGGCCTGGACGCGCGCTTTCTGCTGTCGCCAGCGGCCGATCGTCTGCCCGATGGTCTCGGACGCTTTGACTACGTCCTGTTCAGCGCGGTGATGGAACATCTGCTGCCGCCGGAGCGCCCGTTGTTGCTGCCGCTGGTGTGGGACCGCCTCGCGCCGGGTGGCGTGCTCTTTCTCAACCAGACACCGCATCGCTGGTTTCCCGTCGAGGGCCACACCACGGGACTACCACTCTTGAACTACCTGCCTGATGCCCTGGCCTGGCGTTACGCCCGACGATTCTCGCGGTACGGACACCGTGGCGAAACCTGGCCGCAACTGCTGCGCAACGGCATCCGCGGCAGCACCGCGAGCGAGGTCACCGAGATCCTCTCGCGCGGCGGCGAGCGGGCCTTCAGCCTGGCGCCGAAGTGCCCCGGCACAGCCTCGCATCTCGACCTGTGGCGCAGTTCTGCGGCCTCGCGGCACGGGGGAGCGTCGTTGGCCCTGAAATACATGGCCTTGAGGGCCGTGCGCGCCGTGACCGGCGCCACCCTGGTTCCCAATATCACATTCGCTCTCCGCAAGGAGCCGACAAGCACCTAGCCTGCTAGCGGCAGGTACAACCCGGGAGAGACGATCATGCGCAGCCCCTTCATCACCGTCATCATCGCGATGCTGATTGCCGCCCCCGCCGTGGCGATTCCCATCTCCAGCCTGCACCAGAACTTCGCCAACGGCACGCCGGCCCTGCTTGGTCAAACGGTCACGGTCAGCGGCGTGGTCACCGTCCCCACGTACCTCCTGAACGGCTACAGCCTGGAGGTCTTCGTGCAGGACGAGACCGGCGGCATCAACGTCTTCGTCTCGGGTGGCGCGTCGAGCTGGAACCTGGCTCTGGGCGACAGCGTGACCGTCACTTCGCGAGTGACCTTCTATAATGGCTTGACCGAGCTGGGGACGGACACGAGCTACACAACCATCACGAACCACGGGGCGGCCGCGGCGCTGCCGGAACCGCTGGTCCTGACCTGCGACGAGGTGGCGAACGCCATGTCGCCGAGCAATTGGGACCCCGACGAGAGCCGCCTGGTACGCCTGGACGTCCTGAACATCACCAGCGGCGCCTGGCCCACCACGCCCGGCGGCAACACGGTACTGACGGTCAGTGACGCGAGCGGCAGTTGCCTGCTCTACATCGACCAGGACACCGCCGTGAACGGCAGCGACGATCCCGGCGCCGGCTTCTCGGTGATCGGCGTGATCAAACAGTACGACTACACCAGCCCCTACACGACCGGCTACGAGGTCATGCCGCGCTATTTGAGCGACGTGATTCCCGCGGGTTCGGGCCCCGTCGTCGTCGGGCGGGCGGAGGTGTCGTCCGTGGGCGCGACCACCGCCACGATCGCCTTCGCGACGAACGACCCGGGCAGCAGCGAGATCGAGTACGGTCCGGACACCGGCTACGGACAGACGGCCGGCGACGCCGGCGCCTCGACCACCGACCACGTCGTCGAGGTGAGCGGCCTGTCCCCCAACACGCTCTACCACTTCCGGGCCATGTCCACCGACGCGTATGGCACCTCGTACGGTCCGGACCAGCTGCTGATCACGTCCAGCGACCTGCCCGGCGAGATCCACGTCTACATGAGCGGCTCGGCCGACCACGAGATGGCCTATGACGGAGAGACTTTCGTGGACGACGAGGATGACCTCTCGGCGCGCCTGGTCGCGCTGATCGGCCTGGCCGACACCTCGGTGGACGCCTGCCTCTACAGCTTCAGCCTGGACAACGTGCGCGACGCCCTGATCGCCGCCCACAACCGCGGCTGCCAGGTGCGCCTGATCATCGACCAGGACAATTCCCACGCCGACGCCGACGTCTGCGCCGCCGCGGGCATCCCCTACATCGACAGCGGGTTCGGCGGCAATCACGACAGCGGCGCCATGCACAACAAGTTCGTGGTGGTCGACGCGCGCGACGGCGACAAGTACAACGACTGGACCTGGACCGGCAGCGCCAACCTGAGCATCTCCGGCAACAACGACCTGAACAACGCCCTCGCGATCCGGGACTACGGGCTGGCCCAGGCCTACACCCTGGAGTTCAACGAGATGTGGGGCAGCGACACCCAGACCGCGAGCGCGGTCGACGCCCGCCTGGGCGAGGCCAAGCTGGACGACACGCCCCACGCGTTCACCGTCAACGGCCTCCGCATCGAGCAGTACATGAGCCCCACCGACGGGGTGACCGACCGCGTGATCGAGGCCGTGCAGTCCGCGGAGCAGAACATCTACTTCGCCATGCTGGCCTTCACCCACAACGACATCTCCGACGCCATGCGCGATCAGCGCGACGCCGTCCCCGACCTGAGTCTGGCCGGCGTCTTCGAGCAGGATCAGAGCGACTGCACCAGCGGCGGGGAATACTGGCGCATGCACGGCGACGGCTGCGCGCCGGATCCCTGGTCGCCGGCCGCGGACGTCTGGCTCGACACGGCGTTGTCGTCCAGCGTGCTGCTGCATCACAAGTACCTGTTGATCGACGTCATCGGCGGTCCTCAAACCGCCCTGCCCGAAAAGGACGGCGGACCATTCGATGCCATGGTTCTGACCGGCAGCCACAACTGGAGCTACAGCGCCGAGAGCGTCAACGACGAGAACACGCTGGTCATCCACGACTACATGATCGGCAACCTGTATCTGCAGGAGTTCGCGGCGCGCTACGCCGAATCCGGCGGTACGGAATACCTGGGCTACACCACCGGCGTGGACGACGGCACGGCCGCGACACCACGCCTGCTCGACGGCCTGCGCGTCTGGCCGAATCCCTTCAACCCGCAGGTCAACCTGTCGTTCACGACCGCCGCCCCGGGAAGCTTCGACGTCACCGTCCACGACGCCCGCGGGCGCCGGGTGCGCGCCCTCGCCCGCGGCGAACTGTTGGCGGCCGGGCTGCACGTGCTGGGCTGGGACGGTTGCGACGACGACGGCCGCGCGGCGGCGAGCGGCGTCTACTACCTGCGCGTGGCGGACCACGACGGCGAGACGGCCACCCTACGCATGACGTTGGTGCGGTGATGGGTGCGACGGCGAGCCGATCATCCGCGCGACGGACGGTGGTCGCGGCGCTGGGGCTCGCCCTGCTGGCGCTCTGTGCCTGTTCGCGCGGGCCGGAGCCCAGGCCGAACATCCTGCTGATCGCCATCGACACCCTGCGCGCCGACCACACGAGCCTGTGCGGCTACGAGCGCGAGACCACCCCCTGCCTGGACGCCTTCGCGCGCACGGCCACGGTTTTCGAGCGAGCCCACAGTCCCAGCTCCTGGACCCGGGCGTCCTTCGCCTCCTACTTCACCGGCCTACGCCCGTCGGTACACGGCTGCGAGGGCCGAGACGACGCGTTGTCCGACGATCACCGGACGCTGGCCGAGTGTTTCCGCGACGCGGGCTGGGCCACCGCCGCCGTCTATTCCAACGCCAACATCACCGCCGAGCTGGGTTTCGATCAGGGCTTCGACATCTACGACCACCCGGAGCCCAACGCCGGCTACAGGCAGGATTTCAAGTTCACCGACGCGACCGCGGTCAACGCGCGCGCCCTGTCCTGGCTGCGCGACGAGCGGCCGGCGGACGTGCCCTGGTTCATGTTCGTCCACTATATCGATCCCCACGATCCGTACATGCCCCACGAGGAGTACGTCTTCGGGAGCAATGCGAACCCGGGCGTCCGCGGCTCACGCAAATATCTCCGGCGCATCGCAAGCATGGAACCCCTGGTGGATAGGGACGGGGACAAGCAGGTGATTCGCGACCTCTACGACGGCGAAGTGGCCTTCGTCGACGCCCACGTCGGAATCCTGCTCGACGAACTCGACGCCGCCGACCTGGCCGAGGACACGATCGTGATCGTCTGCTCGGATCACGGCGAGGGCTTGTGGGATCACGAGGATTACCGCGGCCACGGCAAGCAGCTCTATCAGGAACAGATCCACGTGCCGCTGGCGGTGCGCTGGCCCGGCCGCACCGAACCCGGCCGGCGCGTATCCGCGCCCGTCAACGTGACGGACGTCTTCGCCACCCTGGCCGGCGAGTTCGGCCTGGCCGAACAGGGCTCGTACCAGGGCCGCTCCCTGCTGGCGAGAGCGGAGGCCGGCGCGGCGGCAGAGCCCGTCTTCGTGATCGAGCGCCTGGACGAGGTGAGGTTGCGCTCGCTCGTCGACTGGCCCTGGAAGCTGATCCTCGACGACTCGGGAAGAACCGCGCGGCTCTATCACCTGGAGCAGGATCCCGGCGAGACGGCCTCGCTCGCCGACGCCCGGCCCGATCGCCTGGGCGAGCTGATTCTCCGGCTCGACGCCATCGCCGCCGCGGACAGCTTGAGGCGCAGCGAGTTGGACATCGCCGTGAAGAAGGTGGAGAGGAGCAAGCTGGGCAAGAAACAGATCCGGGATCTGCGCGCGCTGGGCTACGTCCACTGAGCGGAAGGGCAGCCCTAGGGCTTACCAAGCAACCTGAACATCTCCCGCTTGTAAGCCTCCACCCCCGGCTGATCAAAGGGATTGACCCCCAGCAGCCGCCCGCTCAGCGCCACGGCCTTCTCGAAGAAGAAGAGCAGCCCGCCCAGGGACCATTCGTCCAGCTTGTTCATCTCCAGGGAAATCACCGGCACGCCCCCCTCGAGGTGCGCGGCGCGCGTGCCTTCGTAGGCTTTGCGATTGATCTCGTCGAGGCTGCGGCCGACCAGGTAGGCGAGACCGTCGCGGTCGCGGTCCGTGCCGTCGGCGTCGGGATCCGCCGGCACCGTCAGTTCGGGGCTGCCTTCGTCGACCACCAGGAATGTTTCGAACAACTCTCGCCGCCCGTCCTGCAGATATTGGCCGAGGCTGTGCAGGTCGGTGGTGAAGCGGCAGGAGGCGGGAAAGATGCCCTTGCCTCCCTTGCCCTCGCTCTCGCCGAAAAGCTGCTTCCACCATTCCTGGACGTGACCCAGGTCGCCGCGGAAAGTGCTGAGCACCTCGGTGGTGAAGCCCTGGTTGTAGAGGACGTGACGGGCGGCGGCGTAGAGGTGGGCCGGATTGGCTTCGAGCACGTCGTTCTCGCAGACCACCGCCATGTCGCCGGCGCCCTCGAGCAGGCTGTGGATGTCGAGGCCGGCGACGGCCAGGGGCCACAGGCCGACGGGCGTGAGGACCGAGAAGCGGCCGCCCACGTCGTCGGGGATCACGTAGGTGTCGTAGCCCTCGGCGTCGGCCATGGTCCGCAGGGCGCCGCGCGAAGAATCGGTGACGGCGGTGATGCGGCGCCGCGCGTTGTCCGCGCCGTAGCGTTCCTCGAGCAGGCTGCGGAAAAGACGGAAGGCGATCGCCGGTTCCAGCGTCGTGCCGGACTTGGAGATGACGCACAGGCGCAAGTCGCGATCGCCGATGTCGCGCAGCAGGCGGCTCAGACCCGAGGAACAGAGGTGAGTGCCGGCAAAGACGATCTCCGGGCCTGAGGTGCGGTCGGCCAAGGCCGACAACACGGCCTGTGCGCCCAGATACGAACCGCCGATGCCGATCACGATCACCACGTCGCAATCCTCGCGCGCCCGCTCGGCCGCATCCTTGAGACGATGCAATTCGGGACCCGACATGACGTGCGGCAAGTCGAGCCAGCCCAGATAATCGGCGCCAGGTCCTTCCCGACGCCCGATTTCCGCGGCTATGGCACCCACCTGAGCGGCTTGCGAGGGGATGGCGTCTTCAGGCACAAACTGTTGCAAACCATCGAGTTGAAGTGATATTGCGCCTGTATGCTGCATGATCGAACCACCTATTGATGACGAAAAGGATCAGGGGTTGAGCTTGCGGCCCGCCATGTGCTAGACTTTTGCGCTTCAGGAGAGACCGCGGGGCCATTCTGTGACACTTTCGAGAGAGAGACAACCGGGTTCTTTGTGAACGCAGCCTTGATATGACAGAATTTCGCCCTACCGGGAAAACAATCCTTGCAAGCCTGCTGAGCGCCTGGCTCCTGATGCCATGCGTAGTGTTCGGCGTGGTCGGCGACGAAGCCCACCCGGATTCGTGGCTGTTCGAGGGCAAGGGATCACCCCACGGCGCGCGCGTCGCTTCGAACTTCGGCGACAAGGCGCCAACCACGCACCCCCAGCAGGACATGTTCGACGTCCTGCACTACGCCAATTATCTGCTGCTGGATTTCGACGCCCAGATCATCCTCGGGGCGACACTGGTTTCCTTCGCGCCCGTCGAGGACGGCGTGGCGGAGCTGGTCCTGGACCTCACGAACGACATGGCGTTCACCTCGGCCGGCCTGCTCGGACTGGACTACGTGCCGCTGTCATTCTCGCATCAGGACGACCTCGTCTTCATACAGTTGCCGCAAGCCTACGGCGTGAACGACACCGTCACCGTGGCGGTCAACTACAACGGCGCACCGCAGCCCGACGGCCTCTACGGCTTCCAGTTCACCGAGCGCGAGGACGGCAAGCTGGTAGCAGCCAGCATCAGCGAGCCGTGGAGCGCCCGTTCCTGGTGGCCGTGCAAGGATGATCCCCGCGACAAGGCCACCTACGACGTTACGCTCTATGTGCCGGTGGGCGTGACGGGCGTATCCAACGGCGCGGAGATGTCGTCCCCCGTCCCGCATCCCTATCTGCCCGTGGAGGCACGGAAGCTGAGCGGACTGGCGTTCCCGGGCGGAAGCGCGAGGGCTCAGGAAAAGAGCTACACGGTCAGCTACTGGCACGAGGCGCTCCCGATCTCCACCTATCACTTCTCGATCGCAGCCTCCGAATACGTGCGTCTGGACGACATCTACGTTTCGGCCACCGGCGACACCCTGCAGATCACCAATTTCGTGTACCCGGATCTGGTGACGCAGGCCGAGATCGACTTCGCCCCCCTGAACGACATGCTCGCCTGGTGCGAGAACCTGTTCGGTCCCTACCCCTTCCCGAAGGAGAAGTACGGTCACACCCTCTTCGACTGGCCCGGGGCCATGGAGCATCCCACGGCCACCACGTATTCGTCCCAGTTCCTGACCGGCGACAACTTTTTCGATACGATCGTCATGCACGAGCTGGCCCACCAGTGGTTCGGCAATCAGGTCACCTGCGCCGACTGGACCCATACCTGGCTCAACGAGGGCTTCGCCACCTACATCGAGGGGCTCTGGCGGGAGCAGAAGTGGGGCTCCAACTCCCTCAAGTGGTTCATGCAGGCACGCAGCGTCTTCACCTGGTGGACAGGACCGCTGGTCCGTGACGCGGACAACGAAAACCCCTGGTACTACTTCGACAACATGGTCTACCACAAGGGCGCCTGGCTGCTGCACATGTTGCGCAAGAAGCTCGGCGACCAGGACTTCTTCGACATCATGCGGCACTTCTCGCACCAGCAATACACGTCTTACGGAGTGGCGGACTCGGATGATTTCGTCGATTTCTGCGAGAGGCGGACCGGCCGGGAGCTGTCCCCCTTCTTCGACCAGTGGCTGTACCGCGTAACCTGCCCCGAGCTCGACGTCAGCTGGTACAACATCGAGATCGGCGGCCAGCCTTACATCAATATCGAGATCGATCAGGTCCAGCCCACCGATCCGGTCTACGGCGACGCGCCGTTCATCTTCGACTTGGACATCCGGCTGGAGAGCGACGCCGGCGACATCACGACCGGGCTCAGGATCGCCAGGCAATCGCAGACCATCTGGCTGAGCGCCCCCGGGCACGTGGAGAACGTGGTCCTGGATCCCAACGGCTGGCTACTCTACGCAGCCGACATCGCCACCGCGGTGGACCAACCCCTGGACGAGCCGCTGGCACTGCAACTGAGGGACCCCTCGCCCAACCCCTTCACCGGCCGCGGCGTCATCGCCTGGACCGCCTCGCGACCGAGCAACGACGTGCTGTCCCTCTACGACCTGCGCGGCCGCCTGGTGCGCGACTGGCACCTCACGCCGACCGGCGCCGGCCCCCGCAGCGTCACCTGGGACGGGCGCGATCGCGACGGTCGTCAGCTGGCTACCGGCGCCTACTTCTACACGGTCACCTCCCGCCCCGCCGACGGCAGCTCCCCCCAGCGTCGCACCGGCAAGATCACGCTGGCGCGCTGACGCCTGGCATCGAAGCCTAAAACTGCTACACTTGAATACAAACAACACCGGACGGAGGACTGCCGTGTCCGAGGCCATGCCCGTGATCAGCGCCCATTACGCCGAGATCGCCCTCAAGGGGCGCAACCGGAACATGTTCGTCAAGCGCCTGAAGAACAACATGTTCCAGGCGCTCGGCGGCGAACCGGTGCGCACCATCAACCACGTCGAGAGCCGGCTGTTGGTCCGGCTGGACGAGGCCGGGGCCGTGGACCGCGTCGTGGACAAGCTGCGACGCGTGTTCGGCATCCAGTGGCTGTCGGCGTCGCTGCCGGTGCCGCGCACGGCCGACCCCGCGGCCGACCTGGCTCGCGTGAGCGAGGTGGCGACGACGTTGGCCGAGCGTGACGCAGCGGGTGCCACCCACTTCCGCGTGGATGCGAGGCGGTCGGACAAGACCTTCCCCATGGATTCACAGACGATCAACACGCGCGTGGGCGCCGACCTGCAGAAAGCCCTCGGCCTGCCGGTCAAACTGAAGGAGGCCGACTTCACGGCCTACCTGCTGGTCCTGCAGAAGGAGATCCTGGTCTTCACGCAGAAGATTCGCGGCGGCGGCGGCCTGCCCGTGGGCGCCAGCGGTCGCGTCACGGTCCTGTTCTCGGGCGGCATCGACTCGCCGGTGGCCGCCTGGATGCTCATGAAGCGGGGCTGCCGGCCCGAACTCGTCCATTTCTTCCCCGGCCGGACGCGACAGGAGGCCGGCGTCGGCAAGATCGAGCGCCTCGCTGCCATCCTGGCGTCCTGGTGTCCGCGACCGCTGGTCCTGCACCTGGTTCCCGCTTTCCCTTACGAGGAGCGGTCGGTCGGCCAGGTCGAGGACGCCTACGACATGGTGCTGTTCCGCCGCTACATGGTGAAGACGGCGGCCCGGCTCGCCCGTCGCGAAAACTGTCTGGCGCTGGTGACCGGCGACAGCGTGGGCCAGGTGGCCAGCCAGACGCTGCACAACCTGCGCGCCATCGGCCCCGACCTTACGCTGCCCGTCCTGCGCCCGCTGGTCGGACTGGACAAGGTGGAGATCACCGACCTGAGCCGCCGCATCGGCGTCTACGAGACGTCCATCGAGCCGTACCGGGACTGCTGTTCGATCCGCTCGCCGCGGCCGGTGCTCAACGCGCAACCGGACGATCTGCTGGTGCTGTCGGCGGAGATCGGTCTGGACGAGGCCGTGGACGAGGCCGTGCGGACCAGCGCCAAGGTGAGGATCGGGCCGGAGGGTGTGCTGGATTCCGGCCCGGAATAGTCAGCCGGCCAGCGGAGGCGTTTCCAGGATACGCCTGACGGCCTTCACGCGGCGCCGCCACCAGGAGTTGTCGATGCTGTCGATGCGGATGTACTTGCCCGTGCCGGGCGCGTGCACGAACTCCCCCCTGCCCACGTAGATGCCCACGTGCGAGATGATGTCCCGGTCGATGCGGAAGAAGATGAGGTCGCCGCGCAGCATGGTCCGCAGGGTCGTGGCGCTGCCGAACCGCGACTGGTCGCGCGTCATGCGCGGCAGGTCAACGCCGACCTCCCGGAAGACGAACTGCACCAGCCCGCTGCAGTCGAAGCCCTCGGGCGTGCCGCCGCCGTAGCGGTACGGCGTGCCCAGAAACGAGAGGGCCATATCGCAGACCTGGTCGGCGGTCGCCTGCGTGCGGTCGATCTCCTGCCAGTCGACGGGGGGGATGGGACGTTCCTGGACAGGGGGCGTGACGATGCGCTCGCGGGCCGGAGGTGTCGGGACGGCGTCGCCGGCGGGCAGCCGGCCGCGTCGGTGCGGCGCGCAGCCGGGCAGCAAAACACCGGCGGACAGCACGATGAGGGCCGCCGCCGCCAGGGACTTCCATGTCCGCTTGCCGGCATCCATGCCGCGTATTGTAGGGAAAGGTCGGGTCATTGTCACGACCAGGCCTTGCAAGAAACGTGCAAGCTCGACGCCGCCAAACGACCCGTCTTGGCAGGTCGGTCGCACGGTGTTAGGTTGAACCCTCCCCGCAACCGGACGGAAAGCGAGACATGAACGACGACACCGGCAAAACGCAGACCGACAGCTTCGAAACCGTCATCGACAAGCTGGTGACAGGAGGCGCCGGCCTGGGCCGCACGCCCGAGGGCCTGGCGGCCTTCATTGCCGGCGTCGTGCCCGGCGAGCGCGTGCGCGCCCGCGTGATCCATCGCAAGAAGGGTTTCGTGCAGGCGGAGCCGGCGGAAATTCTCGAGGCGTCGCCCGACCGCGTCGAGCCTCCCCTGGGCGAGATCGGAGCCCTGTCCGGCTGCGATCTGCAGCACATGTCCATCACGGCCCAACAGCGCGCCAAGACGGAGATCGTGCGCGACTGCTTCCAGCGGCTGGGCAAGCTGGACCTCGGCGACAGGCTGGCCGCGCCCGAGCCGGCCGGTCCCGCGCTGGGCTACCGCAACAAGCTGCGGCTGTGGCGCTCCCCCACCGGTCAGTACGGCGTGCGCCGCCAGGGCAGCCACGACGTGCTCGCCATCGATCGCCACGGGCTCATGCCGGACTTCTTCAACGACGAGGTGTTGCCCTTCCTGCGGACACTGCCGCCGGTGGACGAGGTGGTGGCGCGTCTGGACGGACAGGGCGGCTTCCTGCTCGCGCTCTTCGGGCCGCCCAGCCGCCTGCGCGCGCTCAAGACCGTGCTCAAGGAAGCGCCGGCGGGCGAAGCGCCGCACCCGGCCTGCGTCGGCATCCTGTACAACAACCGCCCGGCCTGGGGCCGCGATCACCTGCTGGTCAAAACGGCCGGGCACACCTTCCGCGTGAACGTCGGCAGCTTCTTCCAGGTCAATTTCGCCGAGGCGGCGGCCGCCGTCTCGCTGGCCCGCGACTGGCTGGACGAGGCCGGCGTCACGGCCGACGCGCCCGGCGGCAACTTGCTGGACCTCTTCTGCGGAGTGGGTCTGTTCGCCGTCTGTCTGGGGGATCGGTTTACACGTGTAAACTGCGTTGAGAACGACACGCGCGCCGTCCGCGACGCGCGCAACAATCTGGGTCGCAACCGCAATACCGACGGCAAAGCCGAGCTCGTGCCCGCCGACGCGGCGGCCGTACTCAAGCGTTGGCAAGAAGGCCCCTGGCGCGACGAAGACCTGCGCTACGAAGCCCCGGACTGGCCCCGCACCACGGTCGTCCTCGATCCGCCGCGCACCGGACTGGGCGACGCTGCGGCCGCAGATCTGGCGGCCCTGGGACCGGCCCGCATCATCTACATGAGCTGCGACCCCGCCACCCTGGCCCGCGATTGCGCGACCCTGGCGGCCGGCGGCTACGAACTCGTCCGCGCCCACGTGATCGACATGTTCCCGCAGACGAGCCATGTGGAGTGTCTGGCGGAGCTGTTGAAAAAATAGCTCATTCGCCCCCCGCCACGGCCATGTCCACCGCCTGCAACCCATCGTTGTCCCCCTCGCCTGGCGCCAGGGTGAACTCGAAGACGATGTTGCGGCTCGGCAGTTGCCGGTACGAGACGTCCTGCGGTAATTGCGAGTCGTGGAAGAAGACGCTCATGAAGGGACTGTCGTCCCGGCGGGTGTCGGTGATCCACATGCGCCCCGAAGCCGATTTCATCACGCGCCGAAAACCATAGCCCTCGTGATGGGAATAGCAGTAGCCCCGCACACGCGAACCGACCTCGCCCCACGGTATCGAGACATCGTTACCCGCGCTCGGCAAAAGACCCGGCACGACGTAACCCGAAACGAACATGTCCGCTTCTCGTCTCAGTTCACCGGACACGTTGCGGAAAGCCAGCACCTCCACGCGGCAACCCTTGTTCTGGATGGCCTGCACCACCCTGACGAAATCGCCGTCACCGGAAACCAACAGGATGCGATCGAGCTTGGCGGACTGCAGGAGAGCGTCCACGGCCAGGTCCAGGTCGGCGTTTGCCTTGCCGACGCGACCGCCGTTCTCGTCCTGGAACCAGCGCACCTCCTTGCGAATGGCCTTGTACCCGTAGTCGCCGAGCGCCGCTTCGAACCGCTGCTGACGGTTGCGGTATTCGAAGTCCCCACGCGCGCGCTCCGAATCGTAGACGATATAGGCGTTGAGGCGCATGGCTTCGCCGCCGTCCCGACAGGCGAACTCCCGCAGCATGTCGTAGCGCATGCCGCGCCCGCCGTTCATGGCGATGTTCACGCTGTCGACGTAGACGCCGACGCGGGTGGTGGTGGTCATATAGTAGTCTCCTGAGGGGGGGGCTTGGTTGTCTTCGGGGAATGGTGTCACACAAAGGTGTGATTTGCACGTGGTCTTCATCTGCGACCCAACCGCCCACCCGTCCAGAGTGAAGAAACCTCCCACCTCGAGAAAACCAATGATCTAGGCGAGCAATCAAGCGTATGGTACTGGCTGGCAGGAGATCGCATGATCCCAACCTGGCAGGCCAGGTGTTCAAATCCAGTCGACCAAACAGACCGCCCCAAAGAAGGATCGACACCAGTGATAAAGCAGTTCTGGCACGATCACAAAAGCGCCATCCTGCTAGCCGTCGCCGCCCTGGCCCTGCGCGCGGTGGTACTTCTCTGGCGCAGCCACCACGACCCCCTCTTCCACGAACCCATCAACGACGCCGGCTACTACGACGCCTGGGCCCGGGCGCTAGCCGCCGGTCGTGGCTTCGGCCCAGCAGACGCCCCTTTCTACATGCCGCCACTGTATCCCTACCTGGTTGCCCTGTTCCACAAGCTGGACTTCGGACATTCCGGATATTGGGGACCGACGCTCCTGCAGGCCGTCTGCGGCGCCCTGAACGTGGTGGGTGCCCACGCCCTCGGACGGCGGCTCTACGGGGACCGGGCCGGCCTGTGGGCGGGCCTGCTCGTGCTGCTCTTCGCGCCGCTGCTCTGGTTCGAGGGCTGGCTGTTGCCCACTACCCTGAACGTGCTGCTGCTCGTGGCGATCCTGAACCTGGCCGTCCTCTGCCGCGCGCGGCGCGGCGGGCGGGTCACACCGTGCCTGTTGCTGCTGGGACTGCTACTGGGCGTGGCCGCGATCAACCGCCCGCAGCACCTGTTGTTGCTGGCGGGAATCGCCGTCTGGTGGGGCTGGGGGTCGTGGCGCACGCCGGCCGTCAACGTGAAGCCCCTGCTCCTGCTCGCACTGGGGGTCACCGTGACGATCCTGCCGGTGACCGTGCGGAACGTCGTCCACAGCGGCGAACCGGCCCTGATCTCGGCCAACGGCGGCCTCAACTTCTATCTGGGCAATTTTGCCGGGACGACGGGACGCTTCGAATTGCCGCGCGAGTTCCCGCCGGATATCGAGCGGCAGCAGGAGACCTCCCTGCGGCTGGCACGCAGGGGCGCCGGGCGGAGTCTGAATTGGCAAGAGGCCTCGCGGTACTGGTTCGGGCGGGGGTTGAAGGAACTCTTCGCGGAACCCGCCGCGGCCCTGCGGCTCTACGCGCGCAAGCTGCGCCTGGTCTTCGCGTGGCGCGAAATGGAGCACAACTTCCTCGCCGCCTGGGTGCACCGACACACCGGCCCCGGCCGCTGGCTGATCCCTTCGCTGGGCCTGCTGTGGTTGTTGGCGGTGCCGGGACTGGTCGCCGCGCTGCGGGAGCGGCGTCCGGAAGCCGTCCCCCTGTTGCTACTGATGGGCACGACCGTGCTGACCTGCCTGCTGTTCTGGGTGAACACGCGCCATCGGCTGCCGTTGGCGATACCACTGGCCGTCTTCGCGGGCGCCGGGCTGGCCTCGCCCCGGCTGTGGCTGTCGCGGACGGCGCTCGCGGCGGTCGCCGTCGTGGCCGTGCTGACCTTCTGGCCCACCGGCGACCACGAAGGTTCGGCTTTCTACGCCGACCTGGGCCGCATCCACGCCCAGCGCAAGGAATTCGCGACGGCCCGGCGAGCCTACGAGACGGCCCTCGTATACCAGCCCGAGTATCCACAAGCGGAGAACGGGATCGCCCTGACCTACATGGAGCAGGGCGACGCCGAGACAGCCATCAGCCTGCTGCGCGATCTGCTGCGGCGGCACCCCGACTACGCGCTGGCCAGGGAGAACCTGCAACGCATGTTGGCCATGACGCAGGACAAGCCACCCGAGAATTCCGCGAACGTGGAGGAGTAGCTTGCCGGTGCGACACGCGACCGGAAACAGGCGGTTCGGCGACAGGCCGCTGCTCGCCGTATGGATATTCCTGAGCGTGCTGCATCTGCTGCCGATCGTGGCCGCCGATCACCTGCCCATGCAGGACATCCCCAACCATCTGGCCATCATCAGCACGCTGGCGGAGCAGGACACCGCGCCCCTCTGGAACGACCGCTTCGAGAACAGGCTGTCCCCGGAACCCTACATCACCTACTACGGGGCCGGGGTCGTCCTGGCCAAGCTGTTCGGCGCCGCGGCGGCGAACCGCTTGCTGTTGGCGCTGTACGTGCTGCTGTTGCCGCTGTCCTTCGCGATGCTGCACGCGGCGTTGGGCCGCACGAACCGCTGGGGCGGTCTGTTCGGGTTCCTGCTGATCTATACCGACCCCTACCTGGTCGGCTTCACGAATTTCCTGCTGTGCGTGCCCATGGTCCTGCTGGCCGCGACGCTTGCCGTGCGCCTGGCGCGGCGACCCGCGGGCGGCGTAGCGACGGGCCTGGCCCTCTCGTTGCTGGCGGTCCTCGTCTTTTTCACGCATCCCTTCGGTCTGGCGCCGCTGGCGGTCATGGCGCTCATCTACGGCACGGCCCACGCCGCCCGCCGACACCGGACGGTCTACGTGGCGGCGGCGCTCGCTCCGTCCCTGATCCTGCTCGCGAAGTGGTGGCTCGGCAGTCGGGGCGCCACCGACACGATCCGTCTACCGCTGGACTTCAAGCTCGAGTACCTGCTGCGCACACCGGTCATGCTGCTGGAGAATCCCGACCGCGGCGCGCTGTATCTCGCCACCGGCCTGGCGCTGGCACTCGTGGTGGTATCTCTCGTGAAGGCCCGGCGAAAGACATCGACGCCGGCTGGAACCGACGACCAAGGGCACGGGCACGCCGCCTGGCGCAACCCCGCCCTGCTTGCCGCCGCGGTATTCCTGGTCGCCTACCTGGCGGCACCGTTCGCCGCCGGCGCCACCATCTGGCTCGACCTGCGGATCGCCCTGTTCTTTTGGATCGCACTGTTCCTTGCGATGGGCGCCGCGTTGACCCGGGGGCGCAGTGGCAGAATCCTTGTGATCACTCTTTGCGCCGTGTCGATACTGGGTGTGTGGCGAATGCATCAGGCGTTCGACCGGGAGATCGCACCGCTCTTCGATCTGTTCGAGGAGATGGCGGACGACCGGCGCGTGCTGCCCATCCTGTGTGATCCGCACAGCGAGGCGATCGAACCCTTCTACGTCCGCAACGGCGTCATCCCCTTCAGCAGCCCCTACACGCACTTCGGCTCCTACTACCACCTTCGCAAAGGCGGCGTGAGCCCGTGGATGACCTTCCACGCCGGACTCGAATGGATTCCGCTCGGTCTGAAGGATCCGCTGTACCGCCAGGCCTTCGGGATCGACGGGCCGTTCGCGCCCCGGCGCGTGCTCGAGACGGCGCCCCGGGTCCGCGACCGTTTCGACTACCTGCTGGTCAGGGGTGGTGACGAGGCCGAACTCCGCTACCTGGCCAACTTCGCCGCGCTCAGGTCACAGGCGGGGGCTTTCGCGCTCTTCGAATTGTCTCACTGAGGGGATGTCGTACCGCGATACGAAAAGGCGGCGACCCCCGGGCGAGAGCGGGTCGCCGCCGAGCGGGCGCAGTGGGCGGCCCGCTGAATCCATGTGTCTGAGACAAGAGGATACACGATCGGCATCTGATACTTGTCACGAGGATATCATGGCGGCCGGGTTGATGAAAACAGTAATTGAAACATCTCTGTCAGCGGCCGATGCGTTGATACCGGTCATCAGGAGACGCACGCCACATTTTGCGCTAACGTGCTGCTCGTGATATAATTATTCAACTGGGCCGGATTGCTCCGGCCCACGTATATTCAGGGGACGATCCACAGTCCCCCAGATCGGGTTGCACATAAGGGAGCTTCTGATGATCATCCGTCACCATATGTACGCGCCGCTCGGGAGAGCCGTCGCCGTATTCGCCGGTATCGCCCTGCTGTCTTTGGCGGCCGCCGCCCAGACGCCGCTGAACATCGGCGACTGGACCCTGCACCAGGAGAACTCGACGCAGAGCTATACCATTCCCGCAGGCACGTTTGTCGATCCCGGCGGCTACGTGATCATCTGCCGCGACCAGAACCAGGCCGCCTTCGAGATCTATTACGGCGTGACGTTGGGTGCGAATGTGGTCTTCCTGCGCTCGAACAACTCGGCGCCCATGATCAACGGCGACGAGACCTACGAGTTGCGCAACGCCGGCGGCGGCTCCGTGGACGGTCCCACCGACGCCGTCACCACCACCCGACGCTCCTATCACCGCAACGATCCGGAGATCCTGGTCTGGTCGGTCGTGAACGAGACGCCTTCGCCCGGCGCGGGCGTCGAAGCCCCCGACGGCACGTTTTCGGGCATGGTGATCAGCGAAGTCACCGACCCGGACAGCTACACCTACGAATACGTGGAGCTCTACTACGACGAGACAACCGGCAGCGGGAATCAACTCCCGAATTTCAGCGGCGTGGGCCACGCCCCGGTTTCGCCCGTGATCGGCGACGACGTGACGGTCAACGCGACGGTCACCGACACCGACGGCACCATCGACATGGTGTGGTGCTACCAGCGTCATGACAGCGGCGCGTTTACACCCCAGGCCATGACCCACCAGGGCGGCGATGTCTACGCAACCGTCTTCGCCGACCAGCCCGGCGACGTCGACTTCCACTACTTCATCTGGGCCATCGACGACGAGGGCGGCGAAGCGACCGATCCCGCCGACGCACCCACCACCTATCACAGCGTCTGGATCCAGGGCCCGGGAACACCCGGCGGGGTCGTGCTCTTCGACCACATGCACGATCAGGACGCGGGCTCCGACGGCAACTGGCGCGTGGACAACAACCACCCGGATCCCTATCCCGCCGAACCGACCAGCGAGACCTCCTGGAGCGGACAGCTCTCGAGCTGGGGCTACGAGCTCTACCTCGCCGGCCACACGATCCGCAGCAACACCGCCTACTTCTCGGCGTCGCTGCTCGCTGACGTGGACATGGTCGTGATCGTGGAGCCCCAGAACACCTTCAGCGCGGCCGAGATCTCGGCCCTCGGCCAGTGGGTGTACGACGGCGGCTCGCTCTTCGTCGTCGCCAACCACAACGGCAGCGACCGCAACGGCAACGGCTGGGACAGCGCAAGCATCCTCGGCGGCTACAGCGAACCCCACATCACCGTGCCGCCCACGGGCGACACCGAGACCTTCTGCGGCGCCCTGTTCGGCCTGCACTTCCACGTGAAGGACGAGGGCAACAACTCGATCACCGGCACCTTCACCAACATCACCGCCGCACCGGGCAACCCCGTGATCCAAGGCTCATACGGCGACGTGAGCGCGGTCATCTACCACGTGGGCAACGTCATGACGCTGTGGCCGTCGGCCAACCCGTACCTGAGCGACGTGGGTGCCCTGATCAGCAAGGACACGGATTCACCCCACGTGGCGGCCTGGTCCCGCTACGGCGACGGCAAGATCGTGGGCTACGGCGACTCCTCGAGCTGCGCCGACGGCACCGGCAGCGAGTCGCATGCCAACAACTGGACCGAGGTCGGCAGCGACAACCGCGAGTTCTTCCTGAACGCCAGCGAGTGGCTGCTGGCCGACATCGGCACCGCCGTGGGCGACGGCGTGCCGCACAATCTCGGGCTGGACCTGCGGGCTTATCCGAATCCGTTCAACCCGCGGACGACCGTGGCATTCGAGATGCCGCGGGACGGGCACGTGGCGGTGACGGTGCACGATCTGCAGGGACGGTTGCTGAGCACGCTGCACAAGGGCGCCGTCGGCGCCGGCCCACACACGCTCGCCTGGGACGGCACCGACGACTCGGGCCGGTCGCTGGCCAGCGGTGTCTACCTGGTGCGCGCCGCGGGCGCGGACCTGCTCAGTTTCACGAAAGTAGTGTTGGCGCGGTAACATTCAGTTGGGGACGTGAAAGAGCCCTGCCCGGAACCGACGCGCTGCGGTTTCGGACAGGGCTCTTTCACATACCTCACCGATAGTTGTGCCGCGGATAATGCGGTTCAAGTGTCTGCGTGCCGTCGCCACGTCGTTTTACACGGGATGGCATAACTAAGGTCAGCCCCAATTTGATACCATGGGAAG
>CAYMCR010000040.1:0-23876 GCA_964389015.1 uncultured Fibrobacteraceae bacterium
ATACTTTAGCCCAGCAGGTGGGGTCTTTCAATCTTTGGAATCGCTCAATTTAGGTCGGGCAAAGTTTTTGGGCTCGCGGGTACTTCGTATCGACCGTTGGTCGGGATGAAGCGGTCATCCGTGATTACATTCGGCGCCAGGAACAAGAAGACATGCGCCTGGAACAACTGAAGTTGCACTGATCATAGCCACCTTTAGGTGGCTCAAGGGCCCGCGGAGCGGGCTCGTCACCGACCGCTTTGAGCGGTTCACAATGAAGGCCCCCGGCTATGCCGGGGGATGATTACTCTATGCTCGCAATCGATGGCGGTGGTGGCCCGATGCTCGGGCCGGGATTGCCGGATTGCGGCTCGGCTCGATTCGCAGCCGGGCCTTTTGAAGACACGGAGTAACACCGGACTAGGCCGGTGTCCCTGAGTGTCTGTGATCGCCGGATAACCGGCAGAGATGAGAATGTGATGAAGAAGATCTACGTCGGAAACCTACCCTTCACCGCGACCGAAGACGAAGTGCGCGACCTGTTCGGTCAGCACGGCGAGGTTCACTCGGTGGCCCTGATCAACGACCGCGACACCGGTCGTCCCCGCGGCTTCGGCTTTGTGGAGATGGACGATGCCGCCGCCGATACCGCCATCAACGCCCTCAACGGCACCAAGATGGGCGATCGTGATCTCAACGTGAACGAGGCGCGTGAGCGCCCCCGGCGCG
The DNA here is from genome assembly GCA_964389015.1 of uncultured Fibrobacteraceae bacterium. GTDB lineage: Bacteria > Krumholzibacteriota > Krumholzibacteriia > LZORAL124-64-63 > LZORAL124-64-63 > JAHIYU01. The sequence goes on from CAYMCR010000040.1 coordinate 709, forward strand.
ACAATCGTGGCGGCGGTCAGGGTTGGTAAGCTGACCCGGACGTAAACGTCTGATATGAGACCCCGCCTCCGAGGAGGCGGGGTCTTTGTTTGCACGGTGGAAGGGTCAGTCGTCCGCGTCTTGTTCCAGACGCCTTTTGGCTTCCTGCTGCAGCTCGATCAAGGTTTCGGGCCGGTCCACGCCCAACTTACGGCTCTCCTGCTCGATCAGTTCGCTCTGGGTGAGGGGCTGCTCGGTGGGCTTCCACTCGCCGCGCACCAGTGCCATGATTTGTGCGTGATCGAAGCGCCACTGGCCGCCGATCTGCGTGCCGGGCATCTCGCCGCGCTTGACCATGCGCTGGATGGTGCGTTCGGAGACCTGGAGCAACTCGGCCGTCTGCTGGAGGGTGAGTATCTCGGGGTATTCGCTCATGACACGCTCCTCGGTTGGGGATCCTGCGTCATGAGGATATGATAGCGGTATTGGTCTATATCGTCAAGTATTGTCTATCAATGTCGTCACGTGTCTATTTCAGTGCTTCCGTCTTCGCCGCCCAGAAATCCCGATCAAACCGGAAGCAGGCCTGCACCTCGTCGGGCAGGGTCGACCGCCCATCCACGATCAGCGAGGTGATGTTCTTCGCCACCCCCGGCCCCATCATGAAGCCCTGTCCGCACATGCCCACCGCCAGCATCAGTCCGTCGACACCCTTGACGCGATCGATGATGGGCACGCCGTCTGGCGTCATGGGGTAGCAGCCGCGCCAGACGCGCCGGATCAGCAGGTTCTTCAGGCGCGGGATCAGCGAGATCATCCGGTTGGCCAGGATCGGCAGGAATTCCGAGATGGATTCGCGATTGGTGCCCGGGAACAACTCCTTGGGCGTGTAGCAGAAGATGATCTGACCCTCGTGGTTCTGGCCGAAGTAGAAGTTGGCGGTCTTGCCCTCGGGACCGGGGCGCAGGTCCACGACCAGGGGCTCGAGGAAGTGTTCGACCGGCGCGCTGATGCCCGCCTCGTGGGCGTCCGGCGCCACGGGGATCTCGATGCCCAGCAAGGCGCCGTGCTCGGCGGCGTCGGCGCCGGCGGCCAGCACCACCTCGCCGCAGTGATAGCTGGTCTTGTCGGTCTTCACACCGATTACGTGGCCGCCGTCCTCCCACAAGTAATCGGTTACGCGCTCGCCGAAGTGGTATTCGGCCCCGCAGCGCTTCGCCTCGCGCTCGAAGGCCACCGGCGCGAGCAGGGGCGAGACCTGTCCATCGTTGGGGCTATAGGTGCCGCCACGTAGACCTTCGCGCACGATGCCGGGGCAGAGCTCTGCCACCCGGTCGGCGTCGACCCAGTCGATCTCCAGGCCGTGGTCCTTCTGGAGGGGCAGGATGCCCTTCAGCACGCCCTCGATCTGCTCGTCGAAGACGGGGAAGCAGTAGCCGCCCGGTTTCCAGCCCACGCTGAAGCCGTATTCTTCTGCCCAGGACGTGAAGATCTTCAGACTCTCGCTGCAGGTCATGATCTTGCCGGGATCGGAGTGGGTGGCGCGCACGCCGCCGATGGCGGCCTTGTTGTCGCCCTGGCCCGAGGCGGGACGACGCTCGAGTACCAGGACCTTCAGGCCAGCCTGGGCCAGGAAACAGGCGGTGGGGTTGCCCACGCTACCCGAGCCCACGACGATGACATCGTATCCGGGTACGCTTCTCAATTCAGCTCTCCTCCTCGTCTGTACGGGTGACGAAGTCGCCCAGGTGCACCTCGGCCACCAAGGGTCGGATGGTGGGCCGCGTCACCTCGGACGGGTCCACGCCCTCCTCGCGGTAGAGGCGCAGCACCAGCTCGGTGCAGGTCTTGCCGCCGCAGCCGCCCATGCCCGAGCGGACGACGGCCTTGAGCTGGTTCATGTCGCGCACCCCGTCGCGGATCGCCGCCGTGATCTCGCTCTTGCGGACCCGCTCGCAGCGGCAGACGATGGGATCCTCCTCCGGCGCGCTCCAGTCGACCGGCTCGCCCTGCAGGGGTTCGCGGATGCGGAAACCCGCGACCGCGTGCTTGTCCCCATCCGGCACCTCCAGCAGGAGCAGCTTGCGCCGGTCCTGGTCCTCACGCTTGCGTACGGCGACCACCTTGCCCGTACCCACCTCGTGGCCCTCCATGTCGACGGTGACGACCTCCTCGCCGTAGGGGATCGTCTCGTCCGTGAACTCGAAGGGCAGGGTCAGCAGTGCGGTCTCGCCGGTCGGATCGTAGTCGTTGTTCACCAGGTTGATGGCCAGGCCGGGACAGGCGACGACGCACCGGCTGCAGCCCTCGCACAGACCCGCGAACTCGGGCAACGCGAGGATCGAGCCCGGCATGGAGATCAGGTCGTGGGGGCAGGCCTCGATACAGGGGTTGCAGGGGATCTCCTGGACGCAGCGCAGCAGCGGGTAGACCGGCGCGTCGATCACGGGGGCCTCGAAGGCGCCGGGCTCGCCGCCGTGGTACTTGAGCACCTCGCCGAAGCTCTCCCAGTCGCTGGGGATGGGCACGTCCACGCCCAACTCGCGGGCCAGCTTGCGGCCGGTTATCTTGCCCGAGAAGATGGCCGCCGAGGCCTCGGCGATCTCGTTGGTGTCGCCGGCGGCCATGACCTTCATGCCGTACTCGCGGGCCTTGGTCAGCAGCTCGTCCACCGGCGACAGGCCGACCGCCACCAGCACCGTGTCCACGTCGAAGGCGCGCTCGGTACCCGCGAGGGGCTGGAAGTTCTCGTCGATGGCGGCGGTGACTACGCGTTCGACCTGTTCGTCGCCCTCGACGCGCACCACCGTGTGGCGGGTCCAGACGGACACGCCCAGGCGCTTGATCTTGTCTTCGTGCACCTTGTAGCCGCCGCAGCTGGGCAGCGCCTCCACCAGTCCGACCACGTCGATGCCCGCCTGCAGCGCGTGGTAGGCGCCGATCAGGCCCACGTTGCCGCCGCCGATGATGAACAGCCGTTCGGCGCAGCGCACCAGGTCACGGTTGACCAGGGTCTGGAAGGCGCCGGCGCCGTAGACGCCGGGCAGGTCGCAGCCGGGGAAGGTCAGGCTCTTCTCGCGGGCGCCGCAGGTGATCAGCGTGATGTCCGGAGTGACCAGGCGGTAGCCCTGCGGTCCGGCCACGCCGAACTTGCCGTCGCTGAAGACGCCCACGACCGTCGCGTTGAGCCAGACGTCGACCGACGGCAGGGCCGTGACCTCGTCGGCGAGCTTGGTGCCGATGTCCACGCCGCGCAGGCCGGCGTAGCAATTGGCCACCGAGCCGAAGAAGTTGTGGGTCTGCAGGCTGAGCTTGCCGCCGAGTTCCTGCTTGTCGTCGACGATCAACACCTCGACACCCAGCCGTCCCAGCTCGTTGGCGGCGCAGACGCCGGCCGGACCGCCGCCGATGATCAGGACCTGGACCGCGGTGTCGGATACGTCGGGGCTGATCGCTTCGGCCGCGACCTCGCCCAGGCTGGGATGATCCTCGCAGCTCTGCACCTTCATGCCGGCCGTGACCGGCACCATGCACGATTTGACGGGTCGGCCGTCGGCCACCACGGTGCACTGGGAGCACTGGCCGTTGACACAGTAGATGCCCTGCGCGCCGTTGTCCTTGTGGTGGTGCCCGAAGACAGAGACGCCGGCGGCGTAGAGCGCCGACGAGATGACCTCGCCCTTGCGCGCCTCCAGAGCCCGTCCGTTGAAGGTGAACGCGACCCGCTCGTCGGGCAGAGGCGGCAGGATGGGATGGGACTCGATGCGGCGGTCGCTCATCGGTCGACCTCCACTTTGTCGGCGAAGGATACGACCGGCTCGGCGTACCGGCCTTCCAGCCAGGTCCCCTGGCGCGTGAGCAGCTTGAGCTGGGCCAACTCGTGTGGTCCGGCGCGCAGACCGTCGGTCCCGGCCTTCAGCCGCGCGACCAGGGCCCGTCGCTCGTCCTGTGTGATGCGGAAGCGGAACGGCGCGTGTTCGATGCTCGCGGTGCCGGCCAGCTCGTCCATCGTCGTGACCTCGCCGGGGATATCCGCCGCGGCGCTCCGGTCACAGACGATCACGCGGGTCGCGCCCTCGGTCTCGGGCGGCGTCACGGCCAGGCGGACCTTCAGCCCGAGCCCCTTCAACACGGCGCCGATCTCTGCCAGCACGTCGCGCAGGTGCCAGCTCGTCACTGGATCATCCAGAAGGTTGCCCAGCAACAGGTCCAGCCCGACCAGGTCGCCCAGGTACAGGACGTCGGTCGCGCCGGCCTCGACGTCGAACAGCGCGGCGATCTCGTCCGGCACGCGCGGCGCCAGTTCCGGCCGCGCCTTGAGCCAGTCCAGCACCCGGAGCGCGCGGTCCAGGCCGCGTTCGGCCGTGAGGGCGTCGGGACAGGTTGCGGCGAGCGGCGAGGTGGTCAGGCCGTCGCGGAAGTCGACGACCGCCCGGTCGGGACCCCCGGCGCCCGGGCGCGGACGGACGTAGGCGAGGCGCTCGGCGCCCAGCCCGGCGTAGGCGGCGGCGCGGCGCGCCGTCGCGACCTGTCGTTCGCCCAGATGGCCGCCCTCGCCGTAGGGGCACGTGTCGCGATCCCGGCACATCAGCTGCACGCCGTCGGCGTCGCGGGCCAGGCAGGACAGCATGTCGTCCACGCCGACACGGCCCACGCAGGTGACCGGGATCAGACCGTCGCGCATGGTCAACTCGGAGCGCGCGCAGGCGTAGGTGATCGTTTGGCCGCGCAGGTCGGACGCACCGATCAAAGCCGGGTCCGGGTGGTGACGCTGGGTGATGGCTCCGGTGGGGCAGGCGCCGGCGCAGATGCCGCAGCCGGTGCAGGTCTGCGGCGAGATGGTTGCGAGAAACCCGCCGTCCCGGGTGGCGAAGACGCGCGGGATGTCGAAAGGACAGGCCTTCTCGCAGACGCCGCAGCCGCGGCAACGGTCGTCCTGCACCTCGCAGACGGCCACGTCGAACTCGCGGTTCCAGATGTTCAGCCGGCCGTCCGCGCGCGTGAAGCCGATCTCGCCGGTGGGGCAGATCTCGGCGCAGGCCAGGCAGCCGACGCAGTCCTCGCCGAACTGGTCGGGCCGGGGTCCGACTGTCTTGTCGGTACCGCGTCCCAGGGGCGCCAGGGCCTGCGTGCTCAGTTCGTTGCACACGCGCACGCAAAGGCCGCACTGGATGCACTTGTCGGCGTCGGCCCGGGGCGGGAAGGGCGTTTCGTCGACGCCCTCGCGGCGGGCGACGGCCCTCATCTCGTCGGAGTCGGGGCAGCGCGCCAGATAGAGTTCGAGCAGGGTACGGCGCGTCGCTCTCACCTGCGGCGAGGTGGTCGACACCTGCAGGCCAGGTTCGACGGGGTAGAGGCACGAGGTGACCAGGCCGGACCAGCCGCTCCAGTCCGCGTGGGTGATCTCCACCACGCACAGCCGGCAGGCGCCGCTGGGGTCGAGGGCGGGATGGTCGCAGAGGGTCGGCACGTGCACGCCCAGCTCGCGCGCGGCGTCCAGAACGGTGGCACCCGGTGCGACCGCCACGGGCTGTCCGTCGATCGTGATGTTGACCAAATCGCTCATGCCGCGCCTACCTCGCGATGATGGCGTCTTCGGGACACGTGGCCTGGCAGAGGCCGCAGCTGGTGCACTTGTCGACGTCGATTGTGTGTAGTTCCTTCTTCTGGCCGGTGATCGCATCGGCGGCGCATACCTTCAAGCAGACGGTGCAGCCGTTGCAGGTGTCGGTGATCTCGAAGACGATCAGCTCGCGGCAGACGCCGGCCGGGCAGCGCTTGTCCGCAATGTGGGCCTCGTACTCGTCGCGGAAATGTTTCAGGGTCGAGCGTACCGGGTTGGCCGCGCTCTTGCCCAGGCCGCAGAGCGAACCGTCGTCGAGGACGTCGAAGAGTTTCTCCAGCGCCGGGATGTCCGCGGGGACACCCTCGCCCGCGCAGATGCGGTCCAGGACGGCCAGCATCTGGTCCAGACCCAGACGACAGGCGGCGCACTTGCCGCACGATTCCTCCGCCAGGAAATGCGTGAAGTAGCGGGCCACGTCGACCATGCAGGTCCGCTCGTCCATGACGATCATGCCGCCCGAGCCCATCATCGAGCCGGCCCGGGTCAGCTCGTCGAAGTCCACCGGTATGTCCAGCATCGCTTCGGGGACGCAACCGCCGCTGGGCCCGCCGGTCTGCACGGCCTTGAACTTGCGCCCGTCGCGGATGCCGCCGCCGATGTCGTAGACGATCTCGCGCAGGCTCATGCCCATGGGCACCTCGACCAGGCCCGTGTTGACGACCTTGCCCACCAGCGAGAAGATCTTGGTGCCTTTCGACTTGTCCGTGCCCACGGCGGCGAAGGACTCGCTGCCCTCGCCGATGATCAACGGCACGTTGGCCCAGGTCTCCACGTTGTTCAGGACGGTCGGGCTCTCCCAGAGGCCGCTGGTGGCGGTGTGGACGTACTTGGCGCGTGGTTCGCCGATCTCGCCCTCGATGGACTTCATCAGGGCCGTCGACTCGCCGCAGACGAAGGACCCGCCGCCGCGGCTGATGCGGATGTCGTAGCCGAAGCCCGAGCCGAGGATGTTCTCGCCCAGCAGGCCCGCCCGCCGCGCCTGGTCCAGGGCCACGTTCAGGTGCTCGACCGCCACCGGATATTCCGCCCGCACGTAGACGTAGCCGACCGCCTGCGAGGTGCCGCCCGCGATCGCATACGCACCGATGATCATGCCCTCGATCACCGAGTGGGGGTTGCCCTCGAGCAGGGAGCAGTCCATGAAGGCGCCGGGATCGCCCTCGTCGGCGTTGCACAGGACGTACTTGCGCTCCGCCGGGACCTTGCGCGCCGAGGCCCACTTGCGCGCGGCGTGGAAGCCGCCGCCCCCGCGTCCGCGCAGGCCGGCTTGCTTCACCTCGTCGATGACCTGCTCGGGGCTCAGCCCCCCGAACACCCTGGACAGGGCGGCGTACCCGCCCGCGGCCACGTAGTCGTCGATGCTCAGGGGATCGATCAGCGCGTTCTGGCGCATCAGGGAGCGTTGCTGGCGCGCGTAGAAGGGGATGTCCTGCTCGTGGACGATCGCCTCACCCGTGGCGGGATCGGTGTAGAGCAACCGCGCCACCGGTTCCCCCCGGCCGTGGATCGCCTCGACGATCTCGGCGGTGTCGCCGGGCTTGACGTTCTGGTAGAAGATTTCCTGCGGCCTGACGATGCAGATCAGTCCGCGCTCGCAGAAACCGTGGCAGCCGTTGCGCTGGATGCGGACCTCGTCCGCGAGCCCCTGCTCGGCGATGGTCGTCTCGAAAGCCGCGGCCAGCGCCTCGGCGCCGAGAGCCCGACAGCCGCTGCCCGCGCAGATGGAGATGGTGACCGTGTCGGTGTCGGCGGAGCGGTGTAAGCCCTCGCGCCAGGCCTCGAGTTCGGCGGGAGAGGCGATGCGCGTCACCTCGCGTGCGGTGACCGGCGCGGCCACGGTCGTCGCGGCCTGTTCGCCGGCACGGCATTTCTTGACCGCGCGCCTGAGCTTGCGCGGTTCCATCTCGCCGTGGAACGCGCCGTCCATCACTACCACCGGCCCCAGGGCGCAGGCCCCCACGCAGTGGACAGTGTCCAGGGTGACCTCGAGATCGTCGGTGGTACCGCCGGGGGGGACGTGCAACTCGTCCGCGAGCTGGTTGACCAGACGCTCGGCGCCGCGTACGTGACAGGCCGTGCCCATGCAGACGTCGATGCTGTGCTTGCCGTGGGGGTCTACGGAAAAGGCCTTGTAGAACGAGATCGCCGAATGCACCCGGCTGCGCGGCACGCCCAGGGTCTCGGCCACCTGCTCGACGGCTTCGTCCGGCACGTGGCGCAACTCAGCCTGAAGATCCTGCAGCACCATGATCAGGCTGGCTGGCTCGGCCGGGTAACGGCCGAGAATCTCTTCAATGGCTGCAAGTTGCGGGGCCATCTCATCTCCCGGGAGTGGCGATCGTAACCGCGAATGGTCCCTGTATGTTGTCAAGCGGAGAGGGACCATGCAAATGGAAAGTTCCGTCTCGGAAGCGAGATTGTTGACACGTCAATAATTGACATGTCAACTATCTCACTTTTTGATACGGAGCGTAGCGTCGCGATCCGGCTCCTCCATCCCCCACGATATGCTGAAAATGTGATATCATCGAAAGGCACGATCACGAGTCTGACGTTTGAGCGCGGGTCGGGAAACGCGTTCGAAACGGCTGATGCTGGTCCGCTGATAGGCGCCAGCGTGCGAATCGATGTTGTATTGACCCCGTCGACAGGGTGCATGCCGTGAAACCCCGCCACCGGCTCCTGATTATCGCGCTGTCAGTGACCGCGATATGTTGCGCCCTGTTCCAGGGTGGCATGCTTCATCGTGACGGCCGTGAGCCGCACGTCGAGGAATGCACCATCGGCGTTGCCTGTCCCGCCGCGACCAGGGCGGGCGCCCCCTGCTCTGGAAGACGCGCGACACCACGACACCCGACAACGAGGTCTATTACAACACGTCGTATCCCAACCGGTTCATCGCGGTCGTCAACGCGAACGGCGGGGCCACTTCCGCGGCCTGGATGGGGGTCAACGAACACGGCTTCGCCCTCCTCAACGCCAACAGCAAGGATCTGGATGTCGAGGACAAGAGCGACAACGGCGTCTTCATGCGCGACGCGTTGGGGCATTGCCGCTCGGTGTCCATGTTCCGGGCCATGCTGGACAGCACCAACACCCAGCGCGACGTGCACGCCAGCTTCGGGGCCATCGATTCCACCGGCGCCGCCTTCATCTTCGAGGCCTCGCGGGACACCTACTGGGTCTACGACGCGCGCGAGGCCCCGGACGGCTACGTCATTCGCACGAATTTCGCCTGCAACGACACCGCGGGCAACGGAATCGAGGATTGCACGGGCGTGGAGAGATTCCTGCGCTCCTCCACGCTGGTGGCGCTGATGTCGGATGCGGACGGCCTTTCCTGCGAAAGCCTCCTGGCCACCCAGATGCGGGATTTCTCCGAGCAGGACGGAACGCCCCTCCCGGTGCCCTGTTTCGACTGCGGCGCGCCGGACAGCCTGTACGGCGTCATCGATGCCGAATGGAGTATCTGCCGCTACAACTCGGTCTCGGCCGCGATAATACACGGTGTGACACCCGACGCCGCCCCGACGGAGCCGGCTTATCTGACGACGATGTGGGTCATGCTCGGCTCGCCGTCGGCCACCATCGCCGCACCCTATTGGCCGGTCGGTCCGGCGCCGGCCGCGGCCGACGGCGCCGCCACGGCCCCGTTGTGCGACCAGGCCCGGATCATACGCGGCGAGATCTTCCGGCACCCCAACGCCAAGCACCAGGTCGATACGTTCAGGTTGCTGGACGGCAACGGCGGTGGCCTGTGGGCCGGCCAGTTGCCGGCGGAGATCGAGATACTCGCGACGACCGGCGCCAGGCTGGGCCAGTGGCGGGCGGCGCCGCCCGTGTGGGACGACATGCTCGTCTTCGAGGATTCGTTGTCCTGCGTGGTCTTGGACCTGTTGTCGAATCCGACAGGCGTTGCGGATGGCGATGAACTCGCCGGACGCTTGACACCTGTCTTGTGGCCGAACCGTCCGAATCCCTTCAATCCGCGCACGACGATCGTCTTCACGCTGCCGGCCACCGCGGCGGTGGACCTGCGCGTATTCGATCTCGCCGGCAGGGTCGTCAGGACCATTGCCGCCGGCGACGTATATGGTCCGGGTCGCCACGAACTGGTCTGGGACGGCACGGACGCCGCGGGGCGGGACGCGGCCTCGGGCGTCTACCTCTGCCGCCTCGTCACCGACGGGAAAACACGTATCAGGCGTATGGCCCTGGTTCGCTAGGGAGTGTCCACATCATGGCAAGCGGGGATAGTTGACATGTCAACTATCTCGTTTTTCTGGGGTCGTACGTACGGCGCCTAACCGATCGTGTCACCGATCCCGCGCTCGCGCGTAGTAGGAGATGACCGCATCACCCGGAAGAGGAGCGAAACACTTGGACGTACGCAAAGCCCTCAGGGACCGTCGTCACGCCCGTCTGCTGCAGCAGGCGCGCCGCGGCGACACGAAGGCCTTCGGGTCTCTGTTCGGCGAATTGCACGCGCCGGTGTTCGACTACCTCGACCGGCGGCTGCCGGACATCCACGACACCGAGGATCTGGTCTCGATGGTCTTCCACAAACTGCTGAAGAACCTGTCGAGCTACGATCCGCGCCGCGGCAGCGTGACGGCCTGGCTGATGACCATGGCCCGTCACGCCCTGATCGACCATCTGCGTCGACAGCGCGATACGGTGGATGTGGACGGTCTGGCGGAGGTCCTGGCCGGCCCGGCCTGCGATCCCCTTGCGGGGATGATCCGTACCGAAGAGGCGGAGCGGGTGCGAACCGAACTCGGACTGCTGCCGGCGACCACGCGCGAACTGTTCGCGCTACGCTACGGCGAAGGGCTGCGCTGCCGCGAGATCGCTGCCGTGACGGGTCTCACTGAAGACACCGTCAAGCAGCGGCTGTCGCGGGCCGTGCGCGAACTGCGCCGCCGGGTGAGCGGGCAACCCGAAAGAGGAGGCGAGGTGGATTATGCGACCCGATAGACTCGAACGGATCCTGCAGGCCCTGCACGCGCTACCCACGCGCGATGGAGCCAGCGGACGCGCCGAGCTTGAGGCGGAGCTTCTCGCCCGACATGAGACGATCACGTCCCGCGAGAGGGGATTTCACATGATGACATTAATCAAGCGGCCCGCGTTCGTGGCCCTGTTGTTGGCCGCACTCGGCATCGGCGCCTGCACCGTGCCGACCGAGACCGAAGTGGAGATGGGCCAGCGCCTGACCTACACCCTGGACGGCAAGGAGATGCTGGGCCGGATCGGCGATCTGGTGCAATTCGTCGAGGTGCAGCCCGGCGTCGACGAAGTCACGATCAACATGAACGAGACGGACGGCGGCCCGCTGGTCGTCGACCTGGTCGTCTGGGGCCGCGGCCTCGACGCCGACGACTTGGCCGGCCGCATTGCCGGCACGTTCCCGGAGATGGATCGGAATCGTCTCGAGACGGAAAGGGTCTCGACCGACGTGAAGACGAGCCTGGCCGAGAAGGTCGGGCACTTCATCTTCCACTACGAGTTCGTGGCCGAAGGCACCGATTCCGAGATCAGGGCCCAGATCCTGGAGCAAATCTACGAGAGCGGTTTCGAGGGCGACGCCCAAGTGGACGTCAACACCGAAGAAGGCGTCACCACCATCGGTTTGGAGATGATCCACGAGGGTGACGGCGTAGAGACCGAGGATGAGCTGGAGATCGAGGTGATCCGCGAGGAATAGTCGCCAGCCTCGGACATGCGATCGTGGAGGGGCGGCCTTGCGGTCGCCCCTCGTCGTTTATCCGATGCTCTGATCGACGGAACGATCTGTTATAATGCTGTGCGTCCATCATCCAGAACCAGGTAGGTGATTTCGGCATGGCCAGGCGATCGCTCATCCTCACATCCCTGTTCCTCGTGGTCGTCGGCCTGTCGGGTCCGGTAGCACCAGCCGGGGCCGCCGACTGGCCCGCCGACGCCGGCGTGGAGATCGGCCGGGCCGGCGAACCCGGCGGCTTGCCGGAGGATTACGAACCCAGCGGCGCCGTCTGGCATCCCGTGCGGCAGACGCTCGTTATAGTAGGCGATTCCGGTCGGGTGTCGGAACTGGATCCGTACGGTGGCGGCAGCACGACCTGGGAGATCGGGGGAGACCTGGAGGGGATCACCATTGCCGATCCCGACGACGGCCTGGTCTACCTGGCGGTCGAACGGCCGGACGGGATCCTGGAGTTCGATCTCGCCACCGGCACGCTCACCGGCAATCAGTGGGATCTGACCCCGTGGCTGCAAGGTCCCGAGAATAGCGGTCTCGAGGCGCTCACTTGCGTGGACGGACATTTCTATGCGGGGCTGCAGGACGACGGCACAATCTCCGTCTTCGAGCTCATGGTCGGCGGGGGCGTGCAATACCTTTCGACCATCGCGCCGCACGAAGGCCGGGACGATATCTCCGGGCTGCATTACGACACCTGCACCGGTCTGCTCTTCGCGATCCACGACAGTCACGACGTGATCGTGGAGATGACCGCCGACGGCACCTTCCTGCGCGAGTACGAGCTTGCCGGCGACAACCAGGAAGGTGTCGCGCTCATCGGCGGCGGCACGTCCGGCCGGACCACGATCTTCATCGCCGAGGACGCCGGGGAGGTCTGGCGTTACGAGCAATATCCCATCGCCGCCTGCACATCATCCACCGCGGTGGTGGATCATGTGATCCGGCATCTCGGCCTGGTGAGTTGCAGTCCCAATCCGTTCAATCCGGCGACGGAAATCCGGTTTGAACTCGCCGTCGGCAAGCACGTGTCGCTGTCGATCCACGACGGACGCGGTCAACGTGTGCGGGTGCTCGTGGAGGGCTTCCTGGAGGCTGGAGAGCACCGTGTGACCTGGGACGGTCGCTGCGACGACGGTTTCCCCCTGTCGAGCGGCACGTACTTCGCGCGTGTCGTCGCGGGTGCGCATCAGGGCACGGCGAAGCTGGTGTTGGCGCGCTGATCGCAAACTCGAGAACGGGCGCTCCGTGAAGCGCCCGTCCGTTCTCCCCTTTATCGCGCGGCCTACTTGATCAAGGCCATCTTCCTGACTTCCACGCCCTGGTTCGTGCGCAGCGCGTACAGGTAGACGCCGGCTGACACCTTGCGCCCCGCCGTGTCGTCACCCGCCCAGGAAACCGTGTGGATCCCCTCGGACAGGCGTCCCCGCACCAGGGTGCGCACTAGCTGGCCGCGCAGGTCGTAGATGTCCAGGCTGACCAGGTTGGCCGTGGCGGGCACCTCGTAGACGATGGTCGTGATCGGGTTGAAGGGATTCGGGTGGTTGCGCAGCAACAGCACGTCGCCCGAAGCACCCAGGTCGGGTACTGCGGTCGTGTACTCCTCGCCGGCCTGGAAGCGCTTGGTGTCGATAGTGGAACCGATCATGTCCGCCAGGATGCTGTCGGGGCAACCCTGGAAATCGATCTGGTAGGTGATGTCGAAGAAGCTGTCCACGGCGAAGTCACCGCTGGGCAGCTTGGTCAGCGTGCAACTGCCGGGGCTCGGCAGACCGTTGTCTTCGCCTGCGGTGACGATCAGCTCACAGAAGTCGGGGTCGCCGTAGAGCTGGCCCTGCAGGCTGAACATGGTTTGGGCGAAGGTCTGCACCGGATCGCCGGGAGTGCGCGGCCCGGTGTGCACCTCGCAGGCCACCGGAATGGCCAGGTTGCGCGCGAAGCCGGTGAGATCGCCCGTGCCGGTGAGCACCCAATATAGGGTGGCGTCGAACTGTTGTACTTCACCGCCGAGGGTGCCGCCGTACGAGGTTACCACGTTGTAGTAGTCGGTCAGCATGGCGTCGATCTCGATGGTGGAGCCGGCCGGCAAGCCGTCGATGATGATCATCTCTCCCTGATAGCCGTCGGGGCAGTCGGGCGGCAGGTCGATGGTGCCGGTGCCGTTGTCGGGCAGCATGCAGGAGTGGTAGACAGGCGGGAAATATTCCTCGCCGGCCTGGAAGCGCTTGGTGTCGAGGGTGGAGCCGCTCAGCCCCTCCAGGATGCTGCCGGGGCAGCCCTGGAAATCGATGCGATAGGTGATGTCGAAGAAGCTGTCCACGGCGAAGTCACCGTTGGGCAGTTGGGTCAACGTGCAACTGCCGGGGCTGGGCAGGCCGTTGCTTTCGCCGGCGGTGACGATCAGCTCGCAGAAGTCGGGGTCGCCGTAGAGCTGGCCCTGCAGGCTGAACATGGTTTGGGCGAAGGTCTGCACCGGGTCGCCGGGCGTGCGTGGGCCGGTGTGCACCTCGCAGGACACCGGGATGGCCAGATGGCGCGCGAAGCCGGTGAGATCGCCCGTACCGGAAAGTGTCCAGTCCAGGGTGGCGTCGAATAGCTGCACTTCACCGCCGAGGGTGCCGCCATACGAGGTTACCACGTTGTAATAATCGGTCAGCACGGCGTCGATCTCGATGGTGCTGCCGGGCGGCAGGCCGTCGACGATAACCATCTCTCCCTGATAGCCGTCGGGGCAGTCGGGCGGCAGGTCGATGGTGCCGGTTCCGTTATCGGGCAGCATGCAGGAATGGTCGACGGGCGGGAAGTAGGGCTCGCCGGCCTGGAAGCGCTTGGTGTCGGTGGTGGAACCGCTCAGCCCCTCCAGGATGCTGCCGGGGCAGCCCTGGAAATCGATGCGATAGGTGATGTCGAAGAAGCTGTCCACGGCGAAGTCGCCGCTGGGCAGTTCGGTCAGCTTGCAGCTGCCGGGGCTGGGCAGGCCGTTGCCGTTGCCGGCGGTGACGATCAGCTCGCAGAAGTCTGGGTCGCCGTAGAGCTGGCCCTGCAGGTTGAAGAGGAGCTGCTCGAATTCCTGCACCGGGTCGCCGGGATTGCGCGGGGCGGTGTGCATCACGCCGGCGACGGGGATCACCAGGTGCCGGCTGAAGCCGGTCAGTTCGCCCGTGCCGGTGAGTTGCCAGTCCAGACTCGCCTCGAAGGTATGCATCTCGCCGCCGAGGGTGCCGCCGGGAGTCGAGAAGCGGTTGTAGAAGTCGGTCAGGATGGCGTCGATCTCGATGGTGGTGTCGGGCGGCAGGCCGTCGATGACCACCATCTGGCCGGTGAATCCTTCGGGACAGTCGGGAGGCAACTGCACCGTGCCGCTGCCGTCGTCCTCGATATAAGAGGTGGCGGCCGGTGCGGATGCGGCCAGCAGCAGCATAGCGCTGATCAGTGCGAAACGGGTTGGGATGGTCATGACGGTCTCCCTGGTTCGAATCTGCTGGGAATGAAGCTCTAGCCTGCCTATTTGTGCGACACGGGGATCTTACGCGTACTGACCATCCTTTGTCGTTGGTTACGGCGGGCGGCTGGTATAGAGTGAGCGTGCGCAACAACCACACACTCGATCCGGAGGACCGCCATGCCCCTGCTGCTATCCCGCCAAGACGTCGATGCCGTGCTGTCCATGGACGCCTGCCTGGCCGCGGTGGAGACGGCTTTCGGCGAGCTGGCCCGCGGCAACGCCGACATGCCCCAGCGCACGGTCATCGCCGTGCCGGAGCACAAGGGACTGTTCCTGGGCATGCCCGCCCACATCGGCGGCGACGACGAGGTGCTCGGCCTGAAGGTCGTGACCGTCTATCCCGGCAATCCCGCCAAGGGTCTGCCGACCATCTTCGGCACCCTGCTGCTCTGCGACCCGGCCACCGGCAAGACCGTCGCCATCATGGACGCCGGCTACCTGACCGCCGTGCGCACCGGCGCCGCCAGTGGCGTGGCCACGAAGTATCTGGCGCGCGAAGACAGCCGGGTCTGCACGATCTTCGGCGCGGGGGGACAGGCCCGCAAGCAGCTCGAAGCCGTGCAGCTGGTGCGTCCCCTGGACAAGATCTTCGTGCTGGACAAGGTGACCGAGACCCGCGACGCCTTCGTGACCGCGATGGGCGAGCAGCTCGGCGTGGCGATCGAGCCCACCGAGGACGCCGAGGCCGCGGTCAAGGCGGCGGACATCGTCGTCACCGCCAGCAGCTCTCCCGAACCCGTCTTCGACGGCGAGTGGCTGCGCCCCGGCACTCATGTCAACAACATCGGCTCCCACTCGCCGGGCGCCCGCGAACTGGACACGCGCACCGTCGTCCGCTCGAAATTCGTGGCCGACCTGAAGGAGGCCAACCTGGCCGAGGCCGGCGACATCCTCATTCCCATCGAGGAGGGCGCCGTCACCGAGGACCACATCTACGCCAGCCTGGGCGAGATCGTCGTCGGCGCGAAGCCGGGTCGCGAGAACGACGAGGAGATCACCGTCTTCAAGTCGTGTGGGCTCGCCATCCAGGACGTATCCTCGGCGCGGGTGGTCTACGAGGCCGCGCAGGCGGCGGGGGTGGGGCAGGAAGTGGCGCTCTGAGTCTGGTCCGCGACCCGAGTCGCGGTCGGTGAGCCGGTCCGTACCGATCGTCGTGAGCATCGACACCCACCGAAATACGCTACCAGATTTTCGCGTCGACCACGCGCGAGTATATCAGCGCGTGGCCCGCATCGTTCAGGTGGATGCCATCGCCCGCATCGTATTGCGGCAGGATCATACCCGCGGGATCGGCGAGCCCGTTCCAGAAGTCGATGGCGTAGTCGCCGAAGACCGTGAGCGTGGCGTCGGTCATGGCGAAGAGCTCGTCGCGCTGGGCCTGGGTGGGGAAGTTGCGGGGCTGGGCCGTGGAGAACCAGATCTGCACTCCGTCCGTTACTGCCAACGTGTTGACTGTTTCGTAGTTGGTCATCTGCTCGGCGATGCTGTAAGCGTAGGCCACGTCGTTGCTGGGCAGGTTGACGATGATCGCCCAGGGCTCGTAGGTCAGCGCCTTGGTGATATTTCTGTTCGGGTCGGGTGCAGGGCGGTCCGGCGGTGTGACATGGCCGGTGGGCAGGATTTTGTAGGTCGAATAGCCGGCCGCGGCCAGGTTGATGACGACTGCCTCGGGGTTCAGCTCTTGGAGGTGGGTGCGGTAGAGGCCGGCCCAGGAAAATTCTACTGATGTCGCGCCCGCACCGTCGGCCGTGGACGAGCCCAGCACGACGATCACAGGCGTGTCGGCCGCGGTGATGCGGATCATCGCCTCGCCGAAGAACTGCCCCGGATGGTCCGCGGCGAAGTCCCACTGGATGGACTTGCCTGTGCCGGGCATGATGCCGCTGCCCACGTCGCCGTACGTGGTCCAGGTCGCCAGCCCCCAGGTCTCGCCGCCGTCGGACGAGGCGTCCAGATCGATCGTCACCGTCGGACTGTCGGGATCGGCCAGGTCGTAGGTGATGTCCACCAAGCCCGAACCGTCGGTGCGCTGGCTGAAGGTCACGTTGGACACGACCGGCGGCTGGGGCGCGGCGACCAGGCCGCTGAGAACCAGCGCGTAAGCCTGGGGGCCGTCCGTCAAGGTCCCCTTGTGCGAGACGATCACCCGGTGCAGCCCGCTCTGGGGCGCGTCCGTCTCGATCTTCTCCACGTTGTCGCGGAAGTTGTCGCCGGTCGTGGCGGCGACGGTGTAGCCGACGGGATTGAGGATCCAGGGCTCGTATGAGAAGGCATCGCTCACCCTCTCCACACGCAGATCCAGGTCGTTGACGAGCATGGCGTCGGTCGGATCGAGCGACCAAGCGGGCGGTGTGCCGGGAGGATCGGTCCAGCAGAGCGTCGCGACCACGGGATCGTCGCCGTCGCTCCACAGGACGATCGTGTCGCGCTCGCCCTGGGACAGCGCTTCCTCGGTTATGCGCTGCGTGAACGAGGCGTCGTCATCGATGATCTCGGCCGCGGACAGCGCGTTGAGCAGCCCCCAGCCGTGGCGATAATCGGGGCCGTCGTAACTGCCGGCCTCGTCAGCGGTATGGATCACCAGGGCCTTGAGGGTGGCCGACAAGGCGGTCTGGGCGGCGTGGGTGGCGCGGTACTGCTGCGCCAGGACGTGGATGGCGCCGGCGGCGTTGGGGCCGGACATGGACGTGCCGTTGAAGCTCGCGTAGCTGGTGTCCGACTCGACGTAGGTGCTGTAGAGCCCGACACCGTTGGCCACGAGGTCCGGCTTGATGCGGCCGTCATCGGTGGGACCCCAACTGCTGAACGAGCTCATGTTCACGTCGGACGGCTGGGTCCAGCCGCCGGGAATGTCGTTCACGGCGCCGATGATCAGCGTGTTCTTGGCGTTGCCGCGATAGGGGAGCGTGTCGTAACCGCCGGCGGCCTCGCCGTCGTAGTCGCGCAGGTCGGTGCTCCAGTCCCAGTCCTCGATAACGGGATTCCAGTAGTAGTGGCCCGGGGTCCCAGGATCTGGACCCCAGTCGTTGCGGTCGTTGCCGGCGCCCTTGACGATCAGGTAGTAGGGGGCGTCGTAGGCGATCTCGTCCCAGTCCGCCGTACCGTTCGCGTAGAAACCGAAACCAGGGTCCTCGGTAGTGCTCACGTCGACGTCGCCGAACCAGTACCAGTTCTCCTCGCCGCCGTTCCAGTACCAGCCGGCCACCCACCCGTAGCTGTGGTTGGAGACCATCAGGCCGCTCGCGCCCGCGGCCGCCATCTCCAGCTCGTCGTCTTCCCAGTCGTAGCTGTCAAGGTAGGCGGCGAAGCTCATGCCCTTGGCGTTCGGATCGACGCCCGCCGCGGCCAGGATGCCGGCCACGTGGGTGGCGTGGTAGTGCACGTCGGGCGAGGCGTCGATGATGACGACGCGGCCGCCGAATTCCTGGTGGCTGGTCAGGACCGCGCCGGCGTCCCACTGGGCGAGTTCGCCCGCGACGTTGGCGCCGTCCCGGTCGAAGCCGCTGGAGCCTCCGGGCCACACGTGGTCCAGGCTCACGGTCTGGGCGGCGATCAGGTTGGTCGTGCCCAGGAACAGGGGGCGGCCGTTGGCGTCGATACCGATCAGCTCGATCGAGCGGTCGCGGTTCAGGGCGCCCTGGGGACCGCCGGTGCGCGCCCGCAGCTCCTCGAAGAGTGGTGTGCGGCGAGCCGCGGCCTGCGCGGTGTAGCGGGCGGCCTGGGCCTGCAAAGCCGCGACGTCGGTGCCGGGTATGGTCCGAGCACGCTGTTCGGCGCCGTTGGCGGCCGCCACGGTCAGCGAGACCAGGGTGATCAGCACGAGGGCGGTTGCGAAGCCGCCATGGCGTGATGCCTTGTAATGCATGGCGTGCCTCCTCATCGTACCAGGGTCAAGCGGGTGACCATGTTCGCGGGACGGGGCGACCCGTCACCGCTGCGAATATTCAGACGCGCGAAGTATGCGCCGCTGGCGACGGGCGCACCGTCGCCGTCGCGGCCGCGCCACGTGACGTCGTGCGCGCCGGCCGGCCAGGGCCCTTCCGCCAGCCGCACGATCTCGCGGCCACGCATGTCGTACACGGACAGGCTGATGTCCGCCGCAGCCCTGAGGCTGAAGCCGATCCGGGTGCGCGGATTGAAGGGGTTGGGGGCTACCGGGCCCAGCGTGTCGGACAGGGGCAGCGGCGGTGCGGCGGTGCCGCTGTCCTGGATCTCGAAGACGGCGCTGGTGTCGTCGTCGGCCCAGCCGAATCGGTCGGTCGCCGCGACGACCACGCGCGCCTGGGAGGTGGTGACGTCCGTCACGCTCCAGTAGAAATCGTAGGCGCCGTCGGGATCGGGCAGCACCGACTGCTCGTCCAGCAGCACCACCCCGTCGAGAACGCGTATGGTGACCGGCGTCGCCGCCCCATTCCAGCTCTGCTCGTCGATGGTCCATTGCAGCGTTTCGGACGCGGTGCCGTGGAAGATCTCCCCGCCGGCGGGATAGGCCACCGCGACCACGGGCGGGCGACTGTCGAGCGTATCCGGGCTCGAGACGGCGGTGTCGGTCAGGGCGATCACCGTTGCCGGGATGACCGTCGTGGCCAGCGCCAGCAGCGCCGCCAGCGTGACCCGCGCACTTCCGGCGAGCGGAATGCGTTCCTTGCTCATCTGGTACTCCTTATTTGCACGTGTCCGTCGTGCGTCCCGGGGGGTAGGGATTACGCGTCGAAAAACCGAGAACGGGTGGTGAGCACCCCTTCCAGGATCAATGTAATGATAGCACAATGCAGTGGCATCCCGGTCGCCAACATGAGGTGGGCACGATCGGGAAGAACGTTTCCCTCGGATCCGTGTTAGGCTCTGTCCGGAAAACAGGATCTGGTTTTATTAGTATCGCGTTGCGGTCGGATTCGAAGCGGGATGACGGCGTGATGTCACTTGGCTTTTTCTATGACTCTCAGCAGCCGCGGTGCCGGTGAAATGTCATGATATTACTGGCGGCATAATGACATATCATTCAGCAGGATACGTGAAGGATGCACCCCTTGGCCTCATGGCTTTGGGATCCCGGCGATGGTACCGAAAATACGTACTGATCGCGTGGGTAGCCATTTGTACGGTCTGCTCGATCGTAGACGCATCCGCCTGGGATCCCTCCGACGATCTCGATGATTGGTACGGCCGCGAAGAAGCGACCGAACCTCTGAACGGACCCGAGATTCGCGATCCCTTCTTCGAGTTCGTGGTGAGGATCGTGGAGGAGGATTCCCTCGGCACCTGGAGCCGTGAAGACCTGCTGGCCTACGTGTCGGCCTCGGGCCGCGAGACCAAGCTGCCCGTCGACCAGGTCGTCGCTCTCTCGCGCCTGAGCTGTGACGAGCCTGGCCATCGTGTGGTGAGGCTGGAATTGGCGGACGATCTCGAGTTGCCGCTGCCGTACAGCATCCTCGGCTATCACCCCGGCACACTGTACGTGTCGCGCGTCCTCGAAGCCACGGAATCGAACCCCCATGACGCCGTGCTGCACCTGCCGGGCGGCGGCGACCGATCGACGAAGTTCTGGGTGAGCGAAGTGAGAGTCCTGACCTTTGTCGTGGGGCACGTCGTCCTGGACGTGGACGGCCTGATCGACCGCCTGCTCGGCAAAAAGCTCGACGACGCCTGGCTCGAGTGTTTCGTTCTGGCGCGCGTGGTAAATGCCCCCGCTCCCGAAGACAACGGCCTCAACGGTCTGGCTCTGGGCCGCTCACGCAAGGACCGACCACTGAGCGGCTCCTTCGATTTCCGCCGCGACAAGGTCCTGCCCAACGGGCGTCCTGTGGCCAAGGCCCTCTCGTATCACTGCCGCCGGCACAACATCTTCCCTGAGAGTAGGGCGTGGAGCTGGCAACCTTAATCCTAGATCGCAGCCCGTCGGTAATGGATTCCAGGCTGAGGTAAGGTATGTGTGAAGACCCTTTTCGGGGCGTAGCGATCGAGTTCGTCGGATCCCTCAAGGATCCGGCGAACGTCCCCGAAAAGGGCCTTCACACATACCTTACCCCCAGGATGACATGCATTCCCCATGATGTTAGGTTTAGGCCATGGATGAGCAGGTACCCCTCGACAGCTTTCATGCGATTCTCTCGGGACGTGTGCAGGGGGTCGGCTTTCGTTGGTTTGTTCAGCAGGCGGCGGCGCGGCGCGGTCTCACCGGGACCGTGCGCAACCTGCGCGACGGGAGCGTCGAGGTCTGGGCCGAGGGGGGGCAGGAGGAACTCGTTGCCTTTGTCGGGGTAATAGCGCGCGGACCGACCCACGGCCGGGTGGATCGCCTGCATCTGAGCTGGGGCGGCGCCTCGGGGCGCTGGGACGATTTCCACATCACGACATGAAATCCGGAGGCGGTTTCTTGGCAGACGGCAAGCTGTTGGTGGTGGCAGACGTAGACGGCACGTTGTTGAACACCGAGTTCGAGGACGTGGTGGACCCGCGTGTCTGCGCGGCGATCAAGGGCGTTCGCGACGCGGGCCACCTGTTTGCCCTCTGCACCGGGCGCAACCGGCGCTCGGTCGAACGCGTGATCGCGTCCGCCGCCGGCGTGTTGGACGGCGTGCCGCAGATCCTGCTCAACGGCGCCATGGTCATCGACGGCGGGCGGGGGGACGTTCTGCGCGAGGCCGGTCTGCCGCGCGGTATACTGCGGCGTCTGGTGGAGTTGTTCCGTGCCCGCGAGGTGATGCCGCTCATGTTCACCGAAGACGACACGGGCGGCGGCGTGACCATCGAGAAACAGCCGCCCAACAGCATCCTGGGCCGTTACCTGGAGCGGCGACGGGATAACGTGGGTGCGGTGCACGAGGTGGGCGACCTGCTCGCCCATCTGCCCCCGTCGGCCCTGGAGATCGGCACCATCGACCTGGCCGACAAGGTGCGGACGCTCGACGCGGACATCCGGCGCGATCTGGGCGACGCCGTGCAGATCGTCAAGACGGAAACCCTGCTGGCCCGGAACGAATACCTTTGGCTCGAGGTATACCAGGCCGACTGCACCAAGGGCAGCGGCCTGACGCTGCTGGCGGATGCGCGGGGCGTATCGCGGGAACGCATCGTGGCCATCGGCGACAACTACAACGATCTTGATATGTTCGAGGCTGCGGGCCATCGTGTTGCCATGGGCAACGCGCCGGACGAGGTGCGGTCCGCAGCGGATCGAGTCGCTCCGCACGTGGCCGAGCATGGCGCGGCGGTCGTTCTCGAGGAGATCGCTGCGGGTCTCTATCCGGTACGGGAGCCTCGCGCGCCCGCAAACGAGAAATAATCCGGGAGGATTCACATGCGCCAAGTCGTGATCGCCGCTGTCCTGCTCCTCGCCGCCCTGACCGCACTGGGACAGGGTATGCGCGACTCTTCCGCCGTCGTGTCCGTGAAGGCGCCGGCCGAAGTTTCCGCCAACGTCGGCGGGACGGTCAGCATCACCGTCGGCCTAGACATCGACAAGGGCTGGCATCTCTACGCCCACGGCGACACGACCTACTACGGCATCTCCGTCACCGGCCTGGACACCGTGCCGCTGGCCGCCGTCAAGGTGGCCTATCCCGTCGGGCACAAGGGCAAGTTCCTGGGCGAGAAGGTCACGCTGCTGGAAGGTAAGGAGGAGCTGACCATCACAGGTATCCTGATGGTCGAGCTGGACGAGCCTCTGGTCCTCGAACTGGAATGCCAGGCCTGCGACGCCAAGTCCTGCCTGGCGCCCGCCTGGATCCCCTTCACGGTGGCGGTACGGCCTGCGGAGGACTAGCGTCCGTAAAACGCCTCGACCTGTCCGAAGCTCACCGTCCGGTTGGGCACGCCACGGTATGAAACGAGTTACGGGAGCGGCGTTGGCCGCTCCCGTGGTGTGATACAGGAATCATGCAAGATGAGTTATTCGGGCGTGTTCAGGTAGAGGGATTTCACATGACCCCAGGTCCTGCCCTCATTGGCTTTGCCGCCCATACTCATGTCACGCTGGCCGGCGAGGAAGTACCGCGTGCGCGTCGTGCCGTCACCCTGATCGATCTCCTCGGCCTTCACGAAGAATATCTGATTTGAATTGATGGTGATCGTGTTCTCTCCACCCTGGAGATAGAAGACGATCAACACCTGGAAAAGCGCCTGCTCGGTGCCCGGGAAATCAGGATCGTCGGGAGGCAACTCTTCCCAAGTTGTCTGCCGGATCATGGTATGGATCGAAATGCTTTGCACGCCGTCCGTGAATTCCCCGTGCTCGTTCTCTCCAAGATTGCCGGCGAACATGCGGCTCTCCTGGTAACATTGTGGGTCACGGCAACGCCGGAGACAGCATGATCCCC
>CAYMCR010000041.1:0-23300 GCA_964389015.1 uncultured Fibrobacteraceae bacterium
AAATCGTTATGAAATGGGGGTCAGAGGGAGAACCCTGTCCCGTTTAGGACAGCAGCTCTCCTCCCCAGTGGTATTAACTCACACCCTTGCCGCGATCGGTAACACCCGATCCTGATTCCCGATGTCGCGAACTGCAGGATAATGCCGAGAATCGCCCCATATATACACTCGGCATCTATGAAACGACGGGCATGTCTCTTGCTGATGAGCGGCTGAAACGCATTCACGAGCCATCAAACGGAGGGATTTGCCATGAGTATTCTAAAGAATCATCGAAACCTGCGCGGGGGGCCGACGGTCCTGGTCCTGCTCCTGCTTGCCGTGGTCCTGTCCGGCTGCAGCGAAGACCCCGCCGGCCCCGGCGAAACGCCGGACGCCTTGAAGGCGGCGGACCTGACCGGCGGCGTCCAGGGCCCCGCCAAGGTCGACGGCACCATGAACGATCTGGACATGTTCCAGAGCCCGCTGACGAGCCTCTCCGAGGACGCCGGCATCTACCAGGAAACCCCGATGGACGGGGGCTGGACCGGCGACGGCGTCGACTACGATTATCCGAGCAAGGCAGCCATGGCCGCCGCCGGTTTCCGCGGCGCCAAGGCGACCGTCGCGACCGCCAGAGCCGCCACCAGCCCCAAGGGCAGCCCCTTGTCCCGTCTGTCGCTCCTGCATCTGAACGATCCCGGTAAGGCCGATGGCGACACCATCGCCGTCGTCTACTACGACACCGCGGACAGCACCGGCCTGGACGCCCTGATCGAGACCGACGTGGTCGACGTCCTGCGCTTCGTCTCACAACGCAACTATCCCGGCGCCGTACTGCTGCAGATCGCAACCCGCAACACCGAGGTCGTCTTGGACAGCAAGGGCACCTTGGAGACGGGCGAAGACGACGAATACCACAGCGTGGATCACAGCTTCACGCGGGCCAACGGCGAGTCCGTCACGGGCAGCCTGGCGCCGGTGAGCGGCAGCGGCCCCATGGACTCGGGCGTGCCGGTGCATGCCTTTACCCGGGTCGACGATCCCAGCTTCAACATCCTGCAGGCGTGGCACCAGGCCGAGGTCATCCTCGACCCGGGCGACTTCCAGGTGGATGGTGACGAGACCTTCCATTCCCTGACCGCCACGGTGCACTGGCGCAACGACGCCGAACACACCGCCACCATCGCACCGGTCGAGGGTGAGGCCATCGAGCCCGACACCGACGTCCTGGCCGTGGGCGCCTTCACCGCGCGGCCGGACAATACCTGGCTCGAAGCGACCGACGACACCCTACGCGTGCGTCTGGGCGACCTGGACGACGAGTCCGACGACCTGCTGTACGAGATCAGCCGCGTTGCGGTCTTCGACGGCGTCGCCGCCGACGGCGGCAGCCCGCGCAGTTACGTGCACATGGTGCCCGACGAGCCGGTCAGCCCGGGCGACGAGCCCTGCGGCGGCGAGGCCAGCCAGGACATCCACTACCCCGAGGCCTGGTGGCTGTCGCACCTGGTCCGCAGCGCCGACATCGAATGCGACGGCAGCGGCACCTTGACGGTCCTGATGGAGTTCCGCGACGGTTCCAGCTACACGCGAACGATCACCTGGGACGGCCTGGGAGCCGCGACCGTAACCGAGAACCGGGCGGACGGCACCATCGTGGTCGGTTCGTTCGACGAGAACACCGGTGACTACTCGCTGGTGACCACCTTCCCCACCGGCCACGACCCGGTCTCGCGCGATCGCCACGGCACCGCCGTGGATGGTTCCGTCGAGGCCTGGGAGATCGTCGAGTGGCAGGACGGTCACGCTGACGAGACCTACTTCTCGGCCGTCGAGGACGGCGACGAGACCACCGCCACCGGCTACCGGATCGACGGCGACCGGCGCGAGGACTTCACGCTCACGCACGACACCGACGGCAACGCCAGCGGCGAATGGTCGCACAACGACGGCGCCAGCGGCGAGTTCGCAGTGGAGATGCTCGAAGGCGGCGGCTCACACCTGACCTTCGCCGCCAGCGACCCGGCCGCCGACGGCAGTCCGAGCGTCACGGGCGAGATCTTCTACGCCCCCGACGGCAGCGGCACCGGCACCGTGACCTTCACCCAGTACGGCAACTCGGTGACCTACACGGTGACCTTCGGGCCGGACGGCACGGGCAGGCTGGAGGACGGCGCGGGGAATGTGATCCCGCTGTAGGCCTTGCCGACCGACAAGAACTAACGACGTGCAGGGGTGGCCTCGAGGCCACCCCTGCGTGTATGCTCTCACCTGTACCCGTGACCGACTGATCTCCGCGATCATCTCGAACGGAGGCATCCCCATGACCAAGACGAGATTGACCCGGTGGCTCGACTGGCTGGTCGGCAAGCCCCTGCGACATCTGCACGAGCGGCCCGAGAAGGTCCTGAAGGATTATGTCGCGAAGGGGATGGTCGTACTGGATGTCGGTTGCGGCGAAGGTCTCTACAGCATCGGCATGGCGAAACTGGTCGGGACGGAGGGTCGCGTCGTCGCGGTGGACACCCGGGAAACGGCCCTGGCGAAACTCGAGCACCGGGCGGCAAGCGCCGGCCTGGCGACGCTCATCGAGTCGAGATCGTGTACCGAGCAAGATCTCGCCCTCGCCGATCTGGACGGGCGCATCGATTTCGCGCTCGCGGTCTACGTGGTCCACCATGCCGGGGACGTCGGTCGTCTCATGAGTAACGTGCACCGGGCGTTGAAGCCGGGCGGCACGTTCCTGGTCGTCGAGCCGAGGCACCACGCCTCGGCGGACGAGCGCACAGCCACGGAAGCAGCGGCACGGGCAGCGGGGTTCAGCCTGATCGGGCACCCGCGATTCGTGCGCGACTGGGTAGCCTACTTCCGTAAGTAAAGAGTTGTGCCCCGGAAATTGTGTTTCTGCCCGAGAGCCGACATCCGACACGTCCTGGGCAGCCGTAACTCCTTATTTTTCATTGAATATTTCGCGGGAATTCGGTGAAACACAATTTCCGGGGCACAACTCAGAGCTTGAAAACCGCCATCTCCTCATCCACGTGCCAAAGCTCCGCATGCTCCTCATAAACGGCTCTGATGGTATCCCAGGTCGCTGCGTCCAGATCCCGCCGATGCCAGACGATAAACACGACTTCCAGATCCTTCAGATCCGCCACAGCCTGGGGAATGGTCCCGTATCTCAAGAGCCGCGCCTGCAAGTCGACCTTCTGTTCGAACGCCCGCGCATTGGTGGAGGGACGAATAAGGGGTCCGCCGGGCATCGGTCTGCGGTGCGCCAGTAGATGAAACGCGGCCTCGTTCAGCTCGTTGAGACGCCGGATCGGCAGCTCGATGACGGCTCCTGGAGAGGGATCCTCGCCGATTCTAAAGTAGACAGCGGGTATCCGGGCGGGAACCGCTTTGATGGTTTCGGGGACCAGCTCGACGAGGGCAAGCGCGACCAGCACGGGGATCGCCCAGCGCCCTGCCCGCCGGGCGGCCAGCCAGGCGATGCCGGCCGCGGCCAGGGTGATCAGGGCAACCATGGCCGGCACGACGAACCGATCGGGAGTTCGAATCGCCTTGAGGACAGGTACCATTTCAACGAGCGCAGTGTAGGCGTTCGGAGAGTAGGCGTGGTGGGTGCCCGCGATCCAGATCCCCGGTCCCAGGGCAAGAACCAGTGAGCACAGAGCTACGACGAGCAGCGGGATTCCCTTTCGCTTCAATGCCACCAGGCCCACCGCGGCAGCAATGATGAGGACCCAACCGAGATAGACCTCTTCACCGGATGGCCGATGGAAACCGGCGGCGGCGGAATCCACCAGGGGCCCGAGTAGTGCCGAGTCCTGGGGTGTGATGAACCCGAGTACGTCGGGGCTCCAGCGAACCAGCTCGGTGGGATGAGCCACGCGGCTCTCTCCGCCCCCGAACCAGGCCAGGCTCAAGGGGAGCGCCCCGACAGCGAAGGCTCCCCCGGCCGCGAGAATCCTGCGCATGGTCCCCGGCCACCACGTGCCCCCGCGCACGATCGCGGTCAGTCCCAGCCAGAGCACCACGAACACGCCCGTGAAAGTCGCGACCGAGAAGCTGGTAGCGGTCAGACCGAAACCGAGGAGCAGTATCCAGAGCAGGCGCCAGCGGGACGGAGGGGACGAGTCCTCGGCCGAGAGGCGACGATTATCGAGCAACCAGCCACCGACAAGCCACGCCGCGAGGGGTAGCCAATGGGTCGAAAGAAGATTGAGATGTTCCAAGTGGTGAAAGCGAAACGCGGAGAACGCCATCAACAAACCGGCCACCAGGCCGCCCACACGCGAGCCCGAGGCCCACGCGGCAAACAGAAACGTCGTGTAGCCGGTAACGACGAAGGTGAGAATGATCAGCAGGTTGTGGGCCAGCACTGCGCCACCGGGAGGGCCCAAGATCCATATGAGGGGAGCGGCCAAGGAGCCCATACAACGGGGTGAACTCCGTGAAGGCGAGCGTTG
This sequence comes from uncultured Fibrobacteraceae bacterium, assembly GCA_964389015.1. Lineage (GTDB taxonomy): Bacteria > Krumholzibacteriota > Krumholzibacteriia > LZORAL124-64-63 > LZORAL124-64-63 > JAHIYU01. The sequence goes on from CAYMCR010000041.1 coordinate 4,455, forward strand.
TCCCGGTGGGATGGAAGAGCATGTCCGTGAAAAAAGGATTCTGCCCGTGCGATAGAGCCTCGCTCACCGACCAGAGATTCCAGAAGCTCAAGTAGTTGTCCTGGGAAAAGCTGGGGAAGGAGGTATGAGCGGGGTCCCGGAGTACGTCGAAGCACAAGGCGATGACGAGTACGGTATAGGAGAGGATGGCGAGAAGGTGAGTGGTCCGGTTGCTCACTTGTAGCGGTCTCTCTTGTGGATGGCCAATGCCGTCTCGTCGTTCTTCAAGGGCGAACTCCACGAGACGGATGCGCCGCTATTCTAGCATGATTCCCCACAGGTGTCCGCAGACCGGCAACCAAACCTCAGAACCTCACCTGCGAACCGGGTGAATTCACCGAGGATGAAGGAGTGTAGATCTGGGCGGGTGAGTCCCTGTTCCGGGGGCGTCTGGAAGGTCCTGGAGCCAGGAGGGCGGAAGGGCCTGGAAGCCGAGCGAGTCTGTCACAGGAGGTGACAGGCGAGCGGTCCCCGGAACAGGGACTCACCCGCCCAGATCTACACGGCCCTAGCAGGCTGTTGAAAACTCCTCCCGGCGCCCGGTACGTCCCACCAATCCCAGCTCGGCGTTGCGATTTCTTGCCGTAGCTATGGCTACGGCGGCGAAACCGCGCCTTGATCTGGAATCGGCGTGACGCACCGTGCACCAGAACGAGTATTTCAACAGCCTGCTAGTCATCCTCGACGTGAATATCCATGCCTTCGAGGTCGAGATCCTCCAGGAACGACTCCAGATGCTCACCGTGCAGCTTGCCGGCCATGCCGAGCAGATACGCCAGATCCAGATCGCCCACGACGTTGACGAAGGAGGCTTCTTCGCCGGGCTCGTAGGCCACGACCATCAGGCCCACCATTTCGTCATCGACCGACTTGGTGCTGACGGTGACGATCTCGTCGTCGTCCTTCACATAGATCAGGCGCTTCCAGTCCTTCTTCTTCAGCATGTCGGTGATCTTGTCGACAGCCTTGTCGACCTCGGAAGATTCGTCGTCCATGGAGAACGACTTCACCCGGATCGACTTGATCATCGAGAAAATCTTGTGCATCTCCGCGTCGCCGTACTCCTCGGCGTTCGCGGCCGCGCTGATCAGCGCCGGGCCCAGGTCGATGTCCTGGATCTCCTCGGCGTCGTCGGGAATCTCGATCCACTCCAGATCGATATAGCCCGGTTCGTCCTTCAAGTCGTCCGCCGCGGCCGTCCCGCCGGCCAGCAGGGCCGTCAACAGGGTGATCGCGAACAACACGCGCATGGTTTTCATCCTTGTCCTCCTTCGAGGGAAGAGGTGAGGGCCTTCATGGACTTGATAACGGCTCCGCGCAATTGGCGCCCGAAGACCTCGGTGACTGTCTTGCGCTCCGTCTTCTCGATGATCCTGGCGGCCAAGGCCAGGGTCAGCCGGACCTCCCCGCGAGCGGTCCTGATCTCCTGTTCGCTCCAACCGTCCTCGCCGGCGACGTACGTGTCCTCGGGCCGATCCCGCCACGGCGCGACGAACACGAGCGCGAGCACGACGGCCGCCGCGGCCAGTCCCCAGGTTGCTCGCCGCCAACCGATGGGAACGACGCGGCGGCGCGCCGCCCCGAGCCGGCGGTCGGACGCATTCACCACCGCGAGGATGTTCGCGGTGACTCGTTCGGGACACGAGACCACGGGCAGCGACGTCAGCGACTCGCGCAACGCGAGTTCCCCGGCCAGCTCGCCGCGACAGTCCGGACACGTTGCGAGGTGTCGCTCCACTTCGGCAACCTCGCGCGGATCCAGTTCCCCCGCGGCGAAACCGGCAAGCTGGCTCTCGATCCAGGCACAGTCGGTGGTCTTCCGCATCATCCCGTCTCCCGTTTCACGGCCGGATCAACATCACGCCCCGGCTCCAGCACCCGACGCAGCACCTGGCGCGCCCGGTGCAGCTGTACCTTCACGGTGTTTGTCTTCTTGCCCAGCAGACCGGCGACCTCATCGAGCTTCAGGCCCTGGAAGTAGTGCATGATCACGACGCTGCGGGTCTCGACCTGCAGGGCAGCCATGGCGTCCAGCAGCATGGCTTGGGTCTGTTCCCGTTGAAGTCCGCGATCCGGAGCGGCGGTCTCGGCGCTCGCCGCGGCGGCCCGCACTTCCGGCAACTCCAGATACCTCCGCGCGGTCTTGCGCCGTCGCACCCGATCGATGCAGAGGTTGTGGGCGACCCGGATCAGCCAGGCTTCCACGCGTTGCGGATCCACTTCGTCCCTCTTCTTCCAGAGGCGCAGGAAAGCGTCCTGGGTCACGTCCTCGGCGTCGTCCCTGTCCCGCAGACAGTACAGGGAGTAGCTGAAGACGCGATCACGGTGGTACCGCAGGATGTCGACGAACACGTGTTTGTTCATGGCCCTACAAGAACGTTTCGACTGGGGGCTTGGTTACAGTGAAGGTGCGATTCATCGCTCAGTTGACATAGCCGAGCGAGCGCAGGCGTTGGCGTGCGGCCTCGTCCAGTTCGGCCGGACGTTGCTCGTCGCTCTGCGTCAGGGGCGAGTCCAGATCGAAGATGGACCACAGCTTCTCGACGAGTTCGGCCGCCACGGCGGTCGCCTGGCCGGAGAGATCGGTGCGCTCGTACGGATCCTGGTCGAGGTTAAAGAGCTCGACGCGCTCGGTCTCGCCCTCGCGGAAATAGAGCAGCTTCCAGGGCCATTCCACCAGCGCCTTGGTGAAGCGGTCGGGCGCGGAACCCTGCTCGGCCAGCAGGGTGCGCGGCCCGATCTCCTCTTCGCCCAACATGGCCGCCAGCAGGCTGCGGCCCGCCAGGTTCCCGGGATTGTCCAGGCCCACGATCTCCATGATCGTCGGCAGCACGTCCAGGGTCGAGACCGGCTCGGGGACGACGCGACCGCCGCCACGGTTGCCGGGCAGCTTAACGATCAACGGCACGTGGATGGTCTCCTGGTAGGGCAGGTAGTGGGTGAAGTAGATGTCGTGGTCGATCAGGTGCTCGCCGTGGTCGGCCACCAGCACGATCAGCATGTCGTCGTAGAGGCCCAGCTCCTTCAGGCCCGCGATCAGGCGCCCCACCTGCTCGTCGGTGTAGCTGACCTCCGCGGCGTACTGGGCCGTGGGATAATGCCAGTCGGTGATCCCCTCGAGCCAGTCGTACATGCCGGTTTCCTTGTTGTCGTCGACGAGGGTCTCCGACGCCATGATCGTCTCGAGGACGGGCTGACCGGGCTCCCGCGGATCGCGGTCGAAGTAGTAGATGGTGTCGTACGGCGGCGGCGGCGCGTAGGGCGCGTGGGGGTCGTAGTAATGGGTGAAAAGGTACAGCGGCCCTTCGCGGTAGCGCTCGCAGTATTCCAGGGAGAGGGCGGTGATGGTGCTGGCCTGATCGTAGTCGGTCATGACCTTGGGCGTCCCCATGTTGGTGTTGTAGCCCTGTTCCATGCCGAACGCAACGGTCAGGTAGTAGACGCCCATGAAGCCCATCGTGTTGTAGTCGGCGGCCGAGAAGTATTCGGCGATGGTCGTGTGCCGGTCGTCCAGCATCTGGTAGTCGCCGCCGATGGCCTCGTGGTACGACGGCAGCTGCCCCGTGAAGATCGACGCGAACGAGGGCAGGGTCCACGGCGCGGTCGAGAAACAGCTGGCGAAGCGGATACCGTCGCCGGCCAGGGCTTCCATGTGGGGGGTGCGGACCCCGGAGTGCTCGAAGCTGCAGGTGTGGTCCTCGCGCAGGGTGTCGATGCCCAGCAGCAGGACGTTGGGCTGGGATACGCGGGCGAGCTGCGGCAGCGGCGTTCCGTCATCGCCGGGACGCAGCCAGAGGAAGATGGCCGCCGCCAGCAACGGCAGAGCGATCAGCAGGACGATCTTGGGGAAGGACGACCGTTTCTTGGCCTTGGTCTTTTTCGTCCGCGACGTCTTCTTCAATCGTGGGACCTACCCGGTTCGGCGCCGTTGATTACGTGGGTCGTCTCGGATCTCCTTAACTAGGAGAAGTAGTCGATCTTCGTGCAACCTCAGCCGTCCCAGAGCCGGTCGTAGGCGGCCATTCGCTCGCGTACGAAGTCCCGGGCCGCCTTGCGTGAGGCCAGGGGACGTACCGCACGCCGGTTCCTCTCGGGTTGTTCGACCGCAGCCAGGCGGCCTTCGCGCGTGACGATCAACAGGTCGGCGGCCAATCCCGTGTTGTGGCGTTCGACCTCGGAAAAACCAGCGGACAGCTTCGCCCAGGCCCTGGCGGTCAGGGCGACGATCTCCCCGGAATCCAGTCTTCTGGTGAGCTCCGACAACTTCATCTCATCTCCGAAACACGACAGGGCGATGATCGGTCGGCAAGTGAGTCTACAACACCACCGCGCCAGGCACCACCCCCACACTCCCGCCGTGACATGCGACACTCGGGCTTCCCTCAGGGACGCCGCGAGAAAGGCGTCGCCGGCACGCCGCCCTGCCAGCGGATGCGTACTCCGGGCAAGCCGAGGTCATCGAGAGACCGCCAGCGCCAGGCGTGAGCGGCCGAGATCGGATCCACCACCACGTCCGTCTCACCCGGTCGGGGTTGCAGCACCAATCTTGCGCGCAGGCCGGGTTCGCGTCCGTAGACGTGAACCGTGGCCGCCGGTCCGTCGGCGGCGCGCACGACCGTTTCGCGATCGGGATTAGGTACGATGCCAACTTCGGTCGGCCCCTCCGGATCGACGGACACCAGCACCTGGTCGGCGAAGGCGGCATCGGCGTCGAAAGCGACGGCCACGAAGGTCACCAGCGGCCGATACCAGGCCGAGGGCGCCAGCTGATGTTCGATAACGGGTTTCAGGCTCGATGTCGCCAGCCAGGCCACCAGGCCCATCGTCAACGCCATGGCGAGACGGCGCCTGACGGGAATGGTATCCCGGCGACGCGCCCAGGCCGCGCCCGCCACCGGTAGCATCAGGGCCATCAGCGGCAGATGCAAACGTGAGAACCCCACCGCCACCGCCGGTCCGACCAGGCCCGCCGCAACGACGGCGAGGAGGAATCCGACGTTGTGCAGCCCGCTGTCGGTGAACAGCCCGCGGATGATCAGGGACATCATCACCAGGTAGCAGACGAAGTAGAAGGCCCAGTGCAGCCCGGCCAACCCGTTCGGCAGCGGTCGGCAGACGGCCTGCAGGACCTGCCGTACCGGGAAGAGGTCGGCCGACCAGACCAGACGCAGACGGTCCCCGGCCCGGCGCACGGCTGCGGCCGGATCGGCCCGCAGATGATCGATGGCGTAGGCGACGCCGACGCGCCGTGGGTCCAGATCACGCGCGGCGGCGTAGCGGTCCATGTCCTCCAGCAGCATGGTGTTGGCTGACGCGTCGGTCCAGGTCGACCCGCAGCCGGGGCCGACGAAGCGGTTGTTGCCCATGGCCAGGTTCAGCCCGGAGCTCGTGGCCAGCAGGACCGGCCGTCCCTCCTCGTGCTGCAGGGCCGTCTGCCACGGGGCGATCACCGCGAGAGAGACCGCCAGCATCAGAATCGCCGCGGGACTCCGCTCGGACCACAGGCGGCGCGACCCCAGGAACGCCAGGGGCAACACCAGTATGAACGCCAGGCCCGCCGAGCGGGTCAGGCATAACGCCCCGGCGCATAGGCCGGCGACGGCCGCGCGCCGGAGGCGCCGGCGTCCGTCTGCCTCGCGGGCGGCCAGGGCGCGTTCGGCGGCGCCCAGCAAGAGCAGGACGAACAAGGGCTCCGCCCACAGGGAGTGGGCGAAAAAGGTGAACGTCGGGTAGAACAGATGCAGAACAGCGGCCGTGATCGCGCCCGTTCGCGAGGTCACGCGCCGGGCCAGTACGAAGACCAAGGGCGTGGCCAGCGCCGTCAGCAGCGCGCCGAGGGCCCGGCCGACCACGCCCGGCGTGAGTCCCGTGGCGAAGGCGGCGCCCAGGGCCATCGGATGCAACGGCGGCTGGAACCCGTCCGCGTAGGCCCGGTCCCAGTGCGCGGGATCCGGCCGGTGACCGGTGAAGAGGTCCCCGTAGATGGCGGCCCAGCCGTGGGCGCGATCGGTGTAGCCCCACTCGTCGTTGACCGGATGGACGTCCATCAACAGGGCGACACCCACCGCCCCCAAGCGCAGGAGCAGCGAGGCCAGGCAGAGCATCAGCAGTAGGCGGCGAGCCGAGGACGGGGCCTTCAACGCGCCGCCCCGATCAGCTCCTCGAGGGTGTCGACCATGCGCGACCAGGAGTACTTCTCCTTCTCGACCGCCACGGCGGCGGTGAAGTCCGCCGCGCGGTCCTCGTCGAAGAACCGCACGATCGCTCCGGCCAGGGCGCCGGAATCCTCCGGCGGCACCAGGTAACCGGTGCGTCCGTCCAGCACCACCTCGGGCAGCCCGCCCACGCTGGTCGAGACCACGGGCTTGTCGTAGTTGTAGGCGATCTGCACGATGCCGCTCTGGGTGGCCGAAACGTAGGGCAGCACGACCAGGTCCGCGGCCAGGAAGTAGTCCTCGACCATCTCGTCGGGGGCGTAGCCGTCCACGAAGCTGATGATGTCCGCGGCGCCGCAGCCGGCGATGCGGTCGCGATAGGGTCGGGCGTCGCCGTAGACGTCGCCCACGATCATCAGCCGCAGACCGTTGCCGTAGCGCTCGCGCAGCAGGGGCGCCGCGTCGATCAGGTGGTTGACTCCCTTGTAGGCCTTGATGAACCCGAAGTAGAGCACGACGCGACCGTCGGCGGGCAGGTCGAGCGCCGCCCGCGCTTCGGTCATCGTCCTGCGCGGGCGCCCCGGCACGCCGAAATCATAGACCGGATGGGGACAGTGGCGTACACGTGCCTGATCCGCGCCGGGCAGGGTGGCAAAGAGATCGCGCCGCACCTGCTCGCTCTGGGCCACGAAACCGGCGCCTGGACCGAGGGCCCAGCGCGTGAGCGGGCCGGCGAAGGGGTATCTCTCGTGGGCGATGACGTTGTCCAGGATGTAGACGGTCGGCACGCCGCGACCACGCAGCCGGCGCGCCACCGCACCAAAGCCCGGCGCGAAGAACGGCAGCCAGTACTTCATCACCACGGCCTCGACACCCGCGTCGAGCAGGTCGTCGGCGGTCCGCCGCCAACTCCAGGGCGACCAGGGCACGAAGCGGCGCGAATCGGGCCAGGCCATCCAGTGGGCGGTGTCACCGGTCTGGCTGCCGCCGGGAAAAATCAGACCGGGATACTGTCGCTCGAAACCGGCCCAGTGGATCGCATGGCCCCGCTCGGCCAGGGCGCGATGCAGCATGGCCAGGTAGGTGACGATGCCGCCGTGGAAGGGCGGCGCCGGTCCTAATAGCCCCAGATTCATCTCGCCTCCAGCCGGCGTGTGATGGCCTCGCGGACCGTCGCGGGTTCGAGTGCGTCCAGGCAGAATTCAGCCTGGGTGCAGCGCGGCTGGAAGAAGCACTTGCAGGCCTGCGGCGGCTCGACGATCTCGCCGCGCCCGTAGAGCTCGAACTCGGCCGGGTTGAAGATGTTGTTCAACAGCACGAGTTGCTTGCCCAGACCGATCGCGAGGTGCATGGCCATGGTCACCGCCGTCACCACCACATCGCAGCGGTTCATCACGCCGGTGAATTCCCGCAGGGGATGAACCCCCGGATAGAAGGCGCCCGTCGCCGCGGCCAGGCGGCGGTTCTTCTCGTCCTCCTCGGGACCGCCCAGCAGCATCACGCAGCAGCCGTCGGCCGCCAGCAGACGCGCCAGGTCGGCCCAGTGCCGCTCCGGCCACAGTCGACTGGTCCAGCGGCCGCCGCAACCGGTGTTCAGGCCGATCACCGGACCCTCGACCGGTAGTTCGAAGGCGGGCGCGGCGGTGGACGCATCCAACAGATACTGTTCGCCGGCGAACTCGTAACCGCAGATGGCGAAGATCTCCTGCAGATACGACAGGGGGTTGGCCTGGTTGACGTCGTCGAAGACACCCGTGAGAAACTTGGCGCGGGCGGGACCGTCGTCAGCCGGTTCGCAGAAGCCGTCGTCGCCCAGTTGGAAACCGCGCTTCTCGCGGGCCTCGACCTCGCGGGCCAGGGCGCAGGCCTCGCGGTCCTTGTCCAGATTGATCAGCAGATCGAACGCCGTGTGCTGCGCCCAGAGGATCGAGGCCGCGTCCAGGGGCAGGCGGTCGTCCACCACCGACGGCACCAGGTCGGGGAACTGGCTGATCCAGGTGATGCGGTGGCGGGGGTAGTCGCGACGCAACGGGCTGAGCAGCGGCGTAGTGCGGATCACGTCGCCGGCCGCACCCAGCTTGATGATCAGGATGCGGCCCTCGCGCTCGACGAATTCGGGACACTCCTCGCAATGCACGCCCTGGTCCTTATGGGGCCGGCAGGGGATGTCGCCACGGAAATGCAGGCAGTCTCGCCGGACGTCCATGTTAATCCTCGTTGAGGTTGTTCAGCAGGTCCTCGGTACTCGCGTTCAGATCCGGCGGCAGGCCCAGTTCCCGCGCGGCGGCTAGGGCCCGCCGCGCCTGGTCCGCGTTACCCATATCCAGCAGCAGCAGGCCGAGCCGATGGTAGACCAGCGCCTTCTGTCCGGACTCGCGCGCCTCGCGCAAGGCGTTGTTGAGGGCGTCGATGGCCAGCACTTGTCGCCCGCACTCCTGGTGGGCGCGCCCGATGCGCCGCAGGGCTTCGCAACGTTCCCACGCCGTGACTTCGTCCTCCCCCAGCGTCTCGAGCCATCGCTCGCAGTGGGCGATCACCGCGTCGTGATCGCCGTCCGCCAGCAGGTGGTCGGCCGTCTGCAACTCGGGCGTCGCGCTGCGCGTGGCCGCAGCGAGATGGGCGCGCAGCCGTCTCTCCACCTCGTCGAACCCCGCGGGCAACTCATAGCTCAGGGCCAGGTCCAGCATGGCGGCGGCGCGTTTAAACTCGCCGCGATCCTTGAGGAGTCCGGCCAGCAGCAGGGCCGCCAGGCCCGTCTCATCCGTGTTTGCACGGATGACGTCGCGCAACAGGGCCTCGGCGCGGACGTCGCGGCCGGCCTCGAGATGCTCCAGGACGCGGTTGATCCTGTAGCCGTAGGCCCGCTCGGCCTGATCGGCGGGAGGGCCGAGGAACTTGATCGTGAAGAGTCCACCGACGGACCTGCTCGCGGTGACCGTCACCGCCGCCGCCTCGCCGAGGCCCCAGGGCATGCGCACGTGATGGCGCGACTCGGCGTGCTGCTGGTAGACGAGCTGCGCGTTGTCGAGGCGAAGCACGTTGAGATCGCAGAGTCGTTGGTCGCCTTCCACGGTGAGGATCCAGGCGCGCAGGGGGATGTCGTCGAAGTCGATCCGGAACTGCACCGACTCACCAGGCTCGAGATTGTAGGTCTCGGTACCCCAGGCGACCCACAGCCCCTCGGGCACGCCTGCCCGCACGGTCAAGGCGACGAGCGATATGCCGATGAAGATCAGAAGACCACGGCGAGCCAAAAGGGTTCTCCTTCGATACTTGGGAAGCGACGAGTCGAACATATCGGAAGGCGCGGTAAAGCACAAGAGACGGCAGGGCTGCTCCCGAGGGCGCCGAAACCGGAATTCGTCGCGACGGACTGATCGACGGACTGATCGACCGACTGATCGACCGACTGATCGACCGACTGATCGACCGACTGATCGACCGACCGAGCGCCCCGGCTTGCCACTTCCGGCTGCCACTGCTAGATTACTGGATCATGAAGAAGATATGGACACTGTTGCTGATCGCCTTGTGGATGCTGGTGCTGGCGCCCGTCGCCTGCCTTTCCGGCGCCTTGACCCACGGCTGTGTCGATCACGGCGAGGACGTCTGCGGACACGAGACGGACTGCTCCGACGATCCCTGCAACGTATTCGCCCTACCGCTGAAGTCCCGTCTCGCGGATGAATCGTCTCCCACAGACGAGGCGCCGTTGCTCGTCCCGTCCGGTGCGACCGACACCGGCCTCGCATGCGCCCCGCACGACTTCAATGGCCGAGCTACTCCGGACCATCCGGGCCTACTCGTCCCCGCCGCCGCCCTGCCTCTTCTCTGTTAAAACCGCACTGTTTACATCCACTATTTTAAGGATGCAGCTGTTGCTGTATGCGTAAGCGAAGCATGGCGTGGCCTTGCGGTTCGGCATTCCGAGCCGTGGCTGCACGGAGAAGGGCATTGAGTTCGGAGGGAATTATGAACTCAAAGCGACCAAGACTGATTCTCTTCATCCTGGTGGTCACGACCACGGCAGGATGTTCGGCCCCGCGATACGAAACGGCCCGGCCCCGGTATCGACCGCTGGGGTCGGAGATGGCTGTTCATGAAGCTCCAGCGGAGCCTGATTCGCCGGGCGCATTGCTACCGGAACTTCCGGCCCCCGTGGGCGAACTGAGTCTTCGGGACGCTTTGGTCCTGGCTCTTCGTCACAATCCGAAACTGGCGGCGACTTCCTGGAGTGTACGCATCGCTGAAGCGCGAGCGCTGCAAGCCGGCCTGTTGCCGAATCCGGCAATTGAAATGGAAGTCGAGGAGGCCGCGGGCTCCGGCGAGCGCAGGGCCTTCGTGTCGGCCGTAACTTCGATTCGCCTGAGCCAGCTTGTCGAACTCGGCGCCAAGCGCGGGGCACGGAGTCGTCTGGCGGCCGCAGAGGGGAAACTAACAGCCTGGGATCACGAGGCTGTGCGTCTGGCTGTTCTGACGGACGCCACACTCGGTTTCATCGATGTCCTTGCCGCCCAGGAACAATTCCGGCTTGCGGAGGATTTCCTGCGCCTGTCGGAGGAGACCTTCAACGTGGTAGCCGAGCGCGTCACCGCAGGCAAGGTCTCGCCGCTGGAGAGGACGAAGGCCTCCATCGAACGGGCCAACAGCAAAATCGGACTTTCCCGGGCCAGGAGCAATCTGCAGGCTGCCAGGCAGCGGCTTGCCGCAACCTGGGGAAGCACCCTACCGCACTTCCTGCGCGCAACGGGCGCCATGGACCAGGTGACGGAGATACCTCCCTATGAGGCGATCGAGACCCTCATCCAACGGAATCCCGAAGTCGCCCGCTGGACCCAGGAGATGGAGTATCGCCTCGCCGCCATCGCTTTGGCACGGGCAGCGCGAGTGCCCGATCTGACCGTGAGCGCAGGCGCTCAACGTTTCGCCGAGACGGGCGATCACGCCTTCACCTTCGGTCTCAGCCTGCCCATACCTCTCTTCGATCGCAACCAGGGTAGCCTCGACGAGGCGCGCTACCGGCGTGCACGGTCCAGCCATGAAAAGAGGCACAGCGAGGTTCAGGCGGTGACCGCCCTCGTGGAATCGTACGAAGCCCTGACAGCCGCCCGCACCGAGGTGCTTGGCCTCAGGGACGAAGTCGTCCCCGCCTCGGACCAGGCATTCGGTGCCGCCCGGGATGGCTACCAGCAGGGGAAGTTCGGCTATCTGGAGGTGCTAGACGCACAGCGGACCTTCTTTGAAGCGAACGTGGGACTGCTCGATGCCTTGTCCCGCTATCACAGGGCGGTGGCGATCGTGGAAAGTCTGGTCGGAACACCACTCGATGCCTTGACAGAGGCGCAGGAAACAGAAACGGAGGAACTGCCGTGAGAAGGTTTCTTCTTAATAGCAGCGTACCGGCACTCATTGCCTTGTTCGTCCTTTTCCTTGGGGCTTGCGATCGCGACCACACCGGTGGCGGACATCAGGCGGTGGAAAATGATGAACACGCAGGGCACGATCATGGCGAGGAGGGAGAGAATCCTCTGGCCATGTCGCTGGAGGAAATCGCTGCCGCACAGTGCGAGCACGAAATCGCAGCGTACGAATGCGATGCCTGCCGATTCGAAGTCGGCGTGGTGAAGGTTCCGGCTTCCCTGTTGGAAACCGCCTCTGGCGAAGAGGGGTTGCTCGGCACGGAGGTCGTCGCCAAACGGCGAGTTGCAGACCGTCTCGACGTCACCGGCGAGATCCAGCTGAACGAGAACACTGCCGCCCACATCAGTCCACGCATTCCCGGAATCATCGAGAGCGTGCAGGTGGATATCGGGGCAAGGGTCAAGCAAGACGATCCCCTCTTCAAGATCAACAGCGTGGAGCTGAGCCGGATGCTCGCCGACTTCGAGCGCAGCAGCTCCTTGACCGAGCTTTCGCGCAGGAACTTCGAGCGGGAAAAGTCGCTCCTGGAGCGCAAGATCGCTTCGGAACAGGACATGATCGAAGCCCAGATGGTCCATGAACAGCACAAGACCGAGCTGAAGGCGGCCAAGCAGACGCTCCGCGTTTTCGGGCTCACGGATGAAGACCTGACGGCTTTGCGGGAACAGATGCAGGACATGGGCGTGGGCTGCCTGCCGGTGCGGGCTCCCCTGGCGGGGACGATCATCGAGAAACACGCCGGGATAGGCGAGCTGGTCGAGCCGGGCAAGAGCGTCATGCTCCTGGCCGATCTCGGCGCCGTCTGGGTATGGGCCGATATCTACGAGCAGGATCTTCCCCGCTTGCTCGCGGCTGAAAAGGAAGGTCCTATTCCGGTCAAGGTTCTCGTCAGGGCCTTTCCGGAGCGCCTCTTCGAGGGCAACATCGACTACATCGGCGCCACCATGCAGGAACGCACGCGGACGATCAAGGTCCGCGCCACCGTACAGAATGCGGACCGTCTCCTGCGCCCCGGCATGTTCTGCGAGATCCACATCGGCATGGATGACGGCGAGGAAGTGCTCGCCGTGCCGAAGACGGCCCTGCTCACGGATGAAGGCCAGAACTTCGTCTTCAAGCACTGGCGGGAAGACCTCTATGTCCGGCGCGCCGTACGCAAGGGCCGTGAGCTCTTCGACGCCGTTGAAATCATCGAAGGCTTGCAGCCTGGCGAGCTGGTCGTCACGGAAGGCGCCTTCCTGCTGAAATCAGATGTTCTGCGCGAAAAGATGGGTGCCGGTTGTGCGGACTAGGAGGTCGCAATGTTGGATAAGTTGATTCACTTCGTCCTTCACCAACGCTTGCTGGTGCTGATCGCGACCGTCGTGCTGGTTGCAGGGGGTCTGTTTGCCTGGACTCTTCTGCCTATCGATGCCTTTCCGGACGTCTCGAACGTCCAGGTGATGATCCTGACGGAAGCGCCGGGACTGGCTCCGGTCGACGTGGAACAACAGATCACCTTTCCCATCGAGTTGGCCATGCAGGGACTGCCGGACGTACGGCAGATCCGCTCCTTGTCGAAAGCGGTGCTGTCCCAGGTCATCGTCGTCTTCGAGGATCACGTCGACACGTACCTGGCCCGGCAATTGGTCTTCGAGCGACTCCAGTCGGCCAGGGGTAACATCCCGGAGTGGGCCGAGCCGGAAATGGGGCCGATCAGCACCGGGCTCGGCGAGATCTACCAGTACACCCTGGAGAGCGAGACGCGCACGCCGATGGAGCTGCGAACCATCCAGGACTGGGTCGTTGCACCGCAGCTCAGGTCTGTTTCCGGTGTGAACGAAGTCAACAGCTTCGGTGGCTTCGTCCGGCAGTACCAAGTGCTCGTGAATCCCAATGAACTTTTGAAGTACGGCATCACACTCAGCGACGTGCTGGTGGCCATCGAGAAGAACAACGCCAACGCCGGCGGCAACTTCCTCGTTCAAGGCTGGGAGCAGGCCTACGTGCGGAGCGTGGGTCTCATCGAGGCGATCTCCGACATCGAGAACATCGTCCTGGAAGCCGAGGACGGCACGCCCGTGTACGTGAAAGACGTGGCCACGGTGAAGTTCGGTCCCGAGACGAGGCAGGGAGCGGTTACCCGCGACGGAAAAGGGGAGCGGGTGGCGGGCATGGTCATCATGCTGAAGGGCGAGAACTCCAAGTTCGTCGTGGACGGCGTCAAGAAGACCATCCCCAAGATCCAGGCGGGCTTGCCGGAGGATGTACGCATCGACACGTTCTATGATCGCACCACACTCATCAAGGCGTGTCTCAACACCGTGTCAAACGCGCTCCTGCTCGGAGGAATGTTCGTCATCATCATACTGTTTCTTTTCCTCGGCAATCTGCGCGCTTCGCTCATCGTCGCTCTCTCGCTTCCCCTTTCCGCGCTTGCCGCGTTCATCCTGATGGGCATCCAGGGCGTCACGGCCAACCTGATGAGTCTGGGCGGTCTGGCCATCGCCATCGGCATGATCGTGGACGCCTCCATCGTGATCTCGGAGAACGTAACCCGGCATCTGGCCGAGAAGGAGGGAACCGGCATTCCGCGCACGCGGATCGTTTTTGACGCCGTGCGCGAGGTGGCGCGACCAGTGCTGTTCGCCATCCTGATCATCGTCATCGTCTTCTTCCCCCTGTTCACGCTGCAACAGATGGAAGGCAAGATGTTCCGTCCGCTGGCACTGACGATGTGCTTCGCCATGCTGGGCTCGCTTCTGGTCTCCTTCACCATCGTACCCGTTCTGTGCTCCCTCTTCGTGCGCGGTCGGCGGGAGACGCGGGACAATTTCCTGGTCCGGGTCTGCAAGCAGGCCTACCTGCCGCTGCTGTCACTGGCCCTGAGGCGCCGCTGGACGACTGTCCTGATAGCCGGCGCCGTCCTGGCGGCGTCGCTGCTGCTGATACCGCACATCGGCACGGAATTCCTCCCCCAGCTGAATGAGGGGGCCATCGCGATCAATGTCGTGCGACTCCCGTCCGCCTCGCTCGACGGATCCATAGCGGTGGGAACCGAAATCGAAAGCCGCCTCCTGGCGAAGTTCCCGGAAGTCGAAACCGTGGTGACCAAGACCGGCCGCGCCGAGATCTCCGAGGATCCCATGGGGCCGGAACAGAGCGACGTCTTCATCATGCTCCACCCGCAGGACGAGTGGGACACGGGACGGAGCAAAGAGGATCTCGTGGTGGCCATTCAAGAGGATTTGAGCCTGATCCCCGGCATCCGACTCTCCTTCTCGCAACCCATCGCCCTGCGTGTCAACGAGCTCATTTCCGGCATCAAGAGTGACCTGGCAGTGAAGCTGTTCGGACCGGACCTGGACGTGCTGGGGGAACACGCCAATCGCCTGGCGGCCGTCATGAACGGCATCCAGGGCGCCGAAGACGTCAAGGTGGAGCAGATCACGGGATTTGCACAGGTGGAGGTGGTCGTGAACCGCAAGGCGATCGCGCGGCACAAGATCAACCTGGCGGATATCAACGAGATCGTCGAGACCGCCGTGGGCGGCAAGGTGGCTACGACGGTTGTGGAAGGGCAGAAGCGCTTTGCTGTGCTCGTGCGTTTCCCGGAGGAGCACCGCGGCGACATCGAAGCACTGAAGCACATTCTGGTCCCCTCACCTGAAGGACCACGCGTGCCGCTCGCCCGGCTGGCCACGATCAACGAGGTGGAAGCGCCGGCCCAGATCAGTCGCGAGAACGGCATGCGACGCGTCGTCGTCGAATGCAACATCCGCGGGCGGGACATGGGTAGTTTCGTCGCCGAGGTCCGGGAACGGATCCAACCCCTCGTGGGTGAATTGCCCAGTGGCTACTTCGTGGATTACGGAGGACAGTTCGAGAACCAGCAGCGGGCCATGCAGCGACTGGCTGTCGTGGTGCCGATCTCGATTCTCCTGATCTTTTTGATGCTCTTTTCGGCCTTCGATTCGCTCAGAAGCGCTTTTCTCGTCCTGGTCAACCTGCCGTTCGCCCTCGTCGGCGGCATCCTGGCGATCTTCCTGCTCCGGATAAACCTGAGCGTGTCGGCCGCCATCGGATTCATCGCGCTTTTCGGGACGGCCGTGGAGAACGGAACCGTTCTGATCACGTTCTTCAACCAGCTGCGAAAACAAGGCCTCAGTACCGCCGAAGCTGTCAAAAAAGGCTGTGACTTGAGATTCCGTCCCCTCCTGATGACCGCCTTGACGACGCTGCTGGGCCTGACGCCGCTCATTTTCGCGACCGGCAGCGGCTCGGAAATCCAGCGCCCTCTGGCCACGGTCGTCATCGGGGGGCTCGTGTCCTCGATGTTCCTGACGCTGATCGTTTTGCCGGTTCTGTACTCGCTCGTGGAATCCGGAAGGACCGGGCAAAGAGATTGAGGGCACCCCGGCCATGATAAAGAGCAGTGGCGTTATTGCATATTACGGCGCTCTGTGTCATCATTAATCAATTAGCCCCCGCGACCATCACTCGGGAGACACTCATGCGCCCACTGTTCGCCCTCTTTCTCTCCTTCGTGATGCTGTGCGGCGCCGCCTCCGCCCAGACCTACACTCTCGGCGACACGCTGACGGTCATCCAGCGACCCCTGCTGAACATCCCGTCCATCGTCACACCCGGCGAGGACCTGGCAATCAGCTGCGAGGCCGATCCGTCCACCACCGGTTGGACCGCGACCCTGGAGCGTGGCGGCCTCAACATCCCGTTGACCGTCACCTCGTCGTTCTACGACGCGACGACGACCTGGTGGCAGGTGACGGCATCGATACCGGCGGTCCCGGTCTACGAGCTCTACGACCTGCGCGTGACCGCTGACGGTGGGATCGACGACACGACCAAACACGCGGTGCGCGTCATCGCCCAGCGGCGAGACGACTTCTACTTCGTGCACATCACCGACACGCACCTCCCGACCTACCTGTACTACTACGAGCCCGGCGCCGACACCGACAGCACCACCAGCGAGGGCCTGCGCGAGATCACCCGCGACGTGAACATCATCAACCCCGAGTTCGTGCTGCTGACCGGCGACCTCGTCCACGAGGGCGAGCTGGAGGATTTCCTGGGCAAGCGCTATTACAGCCGCGCGCAGATGCACCTGGGCGAGTTCGAGGTGCCGGTCTACCTGACCGCCGGCAACCACGACATCGGCGGCTGGAACGACACGCCGCCCTCGGCCGGCACCGCGCGGCGGGACTGGTGGCGCTTCTTCGGCTGGCGCAAACTCGATGCGCCGCCGCCCGACGAACTCATCTACACGCAGAACTACAGCTTCGACTACGGCCCGGTGCACTTCGTCGGGCTGGAGACCTACGACAACTACGACAGCTGGCGTTACGCCATCTACGGCGCCGAGAGCTTCACCTGGCGGCAGATCCAGTGGCTGCAGGACGAGCTCACCGCGGCCGGCGCCCAGTTCAACGTGCTGTTCCACCACTACGACTTCGACCACGAGCTGAACCTCTCGTCCCTGGGTCTCGACATGGCCTTATGGGGTCACATCCACCGCGACACCGACGACTATACCCATCCCTACGACATCTCCACCGACAACGCCGGCGGCAGCAACCGCCCGTTCCGTCTGGTGCGGTTCTTCAGCGGCGAGTTCGACCCGCGGCCCACCCTCGACGCCTACGACGGCGGCGAGCTCTACGCAACCTACGCCCCGGCCAACGACGGCACCCACGACCTGGTCACCGCCCAGGTCGTCAACAGCTACGACGAACGCTTCGAATACGGGCTGCTACGCATCCACATGCCGTCCGACGCCGCCGGCTTCGTCGTCAGCGGCGGCAACCTGACCCAGGTGGACGACACCGGCGCGACGGCGCTCTGCTACGTGCATGTGGACATCCCGGCCAACGGCCAGGCCACGGTGATCGTGGAGGTGGACGAGTCCGCCGACACGCCGCCCGCGCTGGCCGCCTCGCGGCTGCGTGTGCAGCCCAACCCCTTCAACCCACGTACCGAGATCGTTTTCGATATGGTCGAGACCGGCCCCTGCCGCCTGTCCGTCTTCGACGCCTTGGGCCGCGAGGTCGCCGTACTGGCCGACGGGATCGTCCCGGCCGGCCGGCACACGCGCACCTGGGACGGCCGCGACACGAACGGCGTATCCTTGCCCTCCGGCACATATCTAGTGGGGATCAGAGCCGGCAAGTACGCCGAAACACGAAAAGCGACACTCGTGCGCTAGTGGTGGGATGCATAGGTAGTCGGTATTATCATGGCCTTACTGCGCGTCTTGCATTGTACGGAGGAGGAACGAACGATTCGCCGTCGTTGGCTCGGATGAGTCGTCAGGAACGCTCCAACAATTGGCGGGGCGCGGCATCGATTCCTATGCGTGATCGGGGGCTTTGGGGCGCGCATAAATCATGCCCGCCTAGGCTTGTAACTCATTATATAGTTATTGGTTAGCACTTGCGGGGCGAGTGCTTTTCGACTATAATGTACCCATCGATTGCAACCGTTTCGACCTCCCACGAAACGCTCGTTTTCTGGGAGGTTTCTTATGTCCGCCAACGATATTCACGTCCGTCTCGAGGCCGCGCTTTGCGAACTCCAACTTGCTGAGAAAAATGCCGTCCTGTTGTTCGGTGAGATGCTGCGCCGCAAGCTGTACCGGGATCTCGGCTACTCATCCATACAGACCTACGCTGCCGAGGCTCTTGGTTTCACGCCGAGCAAGACCTCGCAGTTCGTGCGGCTGGCGGGGGCGCTTGAAGTGCTGCCGCGGCTGCGTCGGTCGGTCGCGTCCGGTGAGCTGGGCTGGACCAAGGCGCGGGAGGTGGCCAAAGTAGCTACGCCAGAGAGCGAAGAGAGGTGGATCACTGAAGCAGAGTGCTCGAGTAGTCGCAGTCTGGAAGCAAAGGTGCGGGCGACGCGCCAGCGGGCGCGCCAGGCGCCGCGAGGGGTTGGGCAATCCGCGCTGGACTTGGTCGAAGCATCGCCGGATCCGATGCCCACGGATACACCAGTCACTGTGAGCACAACATTCACGTCCGAACAGTACGCCCGCTACGAGGCCCTGCTCGAGACGATACGCAAGCGGGCTGGGCGGAAGGGTTCGACGGTGCGGGGGACCAACCGCGCCGAACTGCTGCTCGCTGCGCTGAATGACTTGGCGGAGAACCTCGACCAAAGTTCAGAAACCGCCGCCGCCAGCCCACCCTACCAAGTCGTAGTTTACACCTTTAACTTTGGTCAAGTCATTCTAACC
>CAYMCR010000042.1:0-23181 GCA_964389015.1 uncultured Fibrobacteraceae bacterium
GCACCAGGGCGTCGTCGCCGCCCTTGAGCGCGCCGACGTTGATGACCATGTCGATTTCCCTGGCGCCGTCGCGGATGGCGCGCCGGGCTTCCAGCGCCTTCACCTCCGGTACGGCGGCCCCGAGCGGGAAGCCGACCACCGAGCAGGTGAGCACGTCGGTGCCGCGCAATCCCTCGGCGACCAGTTTTACCCAGAAGGGGTTCACGCATACTGAGCGGAACTTGTGTGTGCGGGCCTCGTCGACGATCAGTTGGACCTGTTCGCGGGTCGCGTTCGGTTTGAGGATGGTGTGGTCGATGTAGCAGGCTATGTCCTCGGGGATCGGGCCGCAGGGGCCGGGTCCCGAGGTGAGACAGCCTGCGCCCAGCGCCAGGAAGTGGCGTGCGGTGTCGGGGCAGGAGGCCACGCCCGGTCCCTCGGGCGCGGCTCCTGCCGCCAATCGGGAGCCTACCATGCATTCCAGCTTGGCGACGATACGTTCCATGTCCGCGGCTGACAGCTCCGACATCCCGCCATCCGTTGCGGAAATGGCGGAAGCTGCCGTTGCGGGCGTCGGACTTCCCTGTGTCGTCTCGTCGATCATGGCCACCCTCCGCTGGTGGCGCGGCTCCACGCAATCCGTCGTCATGAACACGTCCACGATCTGCTTGGCCAGGTTGGCGCCGATCAGGCCGGCGCCGAGGGTCAGGACGTTGGCGTCGTTATGCTCGCGGGCGTTGTTGGCGCTGGAAACGTCGTAGGCCAGCGACGCCCTCACGCCGGCCACCTTGTTGGCGACCATGCAGGAGCCGATGCCGGCCCCGTCGATCATCACGCCCCGCTCGGCCTGGCCCGTGGCGACGGCTTCCGCCACCGAATGGGCGAAAACCGGGTAATCTACAGCTTCATTTGATGAAGTACCGAAGTCGAAGATCTGGTGGCCCTTGGACTTGAGGTGCTCGATCAAGCGGCCCTTCAGCTCGAAACCGCCGTGATCAGCTCCGATGGCGATCTTCATGACTGCGGCCTTCCTGTCGAGATCCTCACGACCATACCTGCGAATCGTCTATCCGGTCTTCGCCGGGACTGGGGTGGATGCCACCCGCTTCCAAGTCCAATACCGCCTGCAACCGGCGCACGAAGCGTCTGAATCGGGTCACGCCGGCCTCGGTGATCTGAAATTGCGTCATCGACCGGCGGCCCCTGACCGACTTCCGGATGCTCACGATGCCGGCCTTCTCCAGGTTCCGGGTCTGGACGTGGAGGTTGCCGTCGGCCAGATTCGTCACCTCTCTCAATTCCATGAAGCTAAATGGGCGCCCCGGGATGAGGGCCATCACCACGAGCAGGCGGGCCGGTGAGGCCAGAATGGTATCGAAGTGTTCCGGCACCGCAGTCTCCCCGCAGATATCTCCCTTTTACTTCATGTGAAGAAGTATTCGACAGGTTTTGGGGTGAGTCAAGTAGAATATTGCAAAAGAAGTCACAAACACTTCACGATATGAAGCTATTTATCGCTCAAGGATTCCAGATCCTGCCACCGCTCGTACTTGATTTCAAGCGTGGCTTCGAGCTGAGCGAGCTGGTCCCGGAGTTCAGCGACCTGTTCGCCAGCCGATCGGTAGAGGTCCGGATCGGCCAAGCGCGCTTCAAGTGCGTCCTTCTCCTGCTCCAGCGCTTCGATCTCGCCGGGCAGGGTCTCGAGTTCGCGCTTCTCCTTGAAGCCGAGTCGGCGCTGCTGCCGACTCCGGGGTGCGGGCCGATCCCGGCGCACCTTCTCTTTGCGGGGGGCGGCGGCGGCCCGCTCCAGCTTCACCCAGTCTCGCCAGCCGCCCGCCGATTCGACGATCTTGCCGTCGCCGGTAAAGACCAGAGTGCTGGTCACGATGTTCTCCAGGAAGGCGCGGTCGTGGCTGACCAGTATGAGGGTGCCGGCGAACTCGCACAGCAGGTCCTCCAGGAGCTCGAGAGTCTCCAGGTCGAGATCGTTGGTCGGTTCGTCCAGGATCAGCAGGTTCGCCGGACGAGTGAAGATGCGGGCCAGCAGCAGCCGGTTGCGTTCGCCGCCGGACAGGCGCGTGATGGGTGAGCGAGCCCGGTCGGGTGTGAAGAGGAAGCGCTGCAGCCACGTCAGCACGTGGACCTGGCGCCCGCCGACGACGACGGTCTCGTTCCCGCCGGCGATGTTCTCCTGGACCGTGCGGTCGGGGTCGAGGATCTCGCGTTGCTGGTCGAAGTAGACGACTTCGAGGCCGGTCCCCAGGCGTACCGTGCCGGCGCGCGGGGTCAGTTCACCCAGCAGCAGCCGCAGCAGGGTGGTCTTGCCGGCGCCGTTGGGGCCGACCACGCCCACGCGGTCGCCGCGCAGGACCGTGCAGTTCAGGTCGTCGATCAGGACCTCGTCACCGTAGGCGAAGGACACACCCTCGGCGCGTGCCACCAGTCGGCCGCTGCGCCCGGCGTCCTGCAATTCCAGATTCGCCGTCGCGGGGCGCTCTCGCCGGGCCCGCCGCTCCTCGCGCATGACCAGCAGCCGACGGACGCGACCCTCGTTGCGGGTACGGCGCTCGCGCACTCCTTGCCGCACCCAGACTTCCTCCTGGGACAGGCGCTTGTCGAACTCGGCGTTGCGCTTGTGCTCCGCCGCCAGCTCGTCGTCGCGACGGCGCAGGAAGGTGTCGTAGTCGCAGGTCCAGTCGCGCAGTCGTCCCCGGTCCAGTTCGAGGATGCGCCGCGCCTGGCTGCGCAGGAACTCCCGGTCGTGCGTGACGAAGATCACGGTGCCGTGGAAGCGCCGCAGGAGTTCATCGAGGCGGCGGATGGCCGGGATGTCGAGGTGGTTGGTCGGTTCGTCGAGCAGCAGCACGTCCGGGTCGACGGCCAGCGCCCGCGCCAGCAGCACGCGACGACGCCGGCCGGTGGACATGTCCGCCGTGTCCTGCTCCGGTGCGATACCGACCAGCGACAAGGCGCGTTCGGCCTCGTGCGCCGGTCCGCCCACCACGTCGACGGCGGCGCCCGCCAGTGTCGACGGAATCTCCTGGGGCAACAAGGCGACGCGCAGGCCGGGTTCGCGCACCAGTTCACCCGCGTCGGGCACTTCCTCGTCCGCAAGCAGCCGCAACAGCGAGGTCTTACCCTCGCCGTTGCGTCCGAGCAGACAGATGCGCTCGCCGCGCTCGACGCGCAGATCCACGCCGTCGAGCACGGGGGGACCACCGAAGGCCAGGGTCACCGCTTTGAGAGTGAGTTGAGACACGTCCAGTCCTCTCCGCTGTCAGATCAGTTAGAGCGGCGGGACGTCATCGTGCAAGTTGATATTTGGCGGCTTTGCGCGGATCATGTGCCGACACGCCCTCGACCGGGTCGTTCGCGAACCAGCTGGCGAAACGAGGAGATCCCCATGTTTCGAAACGTCACACCCGCCTGGACCGTCTTCAAGACCCGCCTGGGCCCCTGCGGCCTGGCCTGGACCCGGCGCGGCGTAGATCTGTTGATCGCACCCGAGGAGTGTGCCTGGGCGGTGCGCGAGGCCCTGGCCGCCGCCTGTCCCGATCGGACGGAGATCCGGCGTCCCGACCCGTCCGTCCGCGGCGTGATCGATCGCCTGCGCAAGCATCTCGCCGGCAAACCCGACGCCTTGACCGACGTGAAGCTCGACCTGTCGCGCCAGTCCGTGTTCGGCGCCAAGGTGGCGCGCGCCCTGCGGCGGGTGCCGCCCGGACGCACCGTCACCTACGGCGAGCTGGCGAAACGAGTGGGAGCGCCCGGCGCAGCGCGGGCTGTGGGCCGCGTGATGGCCGCGAACCCGTTGTCGCTACTTGTGCCGTGCCACCGCGTCCTGCCGGCGAGCGGCGGCCTGGGCGGCTTTTCCGCCACCGGCGGCGTGGCGCTCAAGGCCCGGCTGCTGCACGCGGAAGGCTACGTGTTCAGCGAGGCCATGCGGGCCGGTCTCGCTCATCTGTCCCGCGTCGACCGCAAGCTGGGTCGCGTGATCGCCAAGTCCGGCCCATACCTGCCCGCCTTCGGCGATCGGGAGGATCCCTACGAAATCCTGGTGCTGTCCATCGTGCACCAGCAGATTTCCATGAAGGCGGCCGCGACCATCGCCGGCCGCGTGCGCGCCCTCACGCCCGGCGACGGTTTCCCGACCCCGGTCGAGTTCGCCTCCCTGTCCGCCGAAGCCATGCGCGGCGCCGGCCTGTCGCGTCAGAAGATCGGCTACCTGTGCGACCTCGCCGCCCGCGTGGGCGACGGCCGCCTTGAGCTGCGCAAGCTGCGCCGCCTGGACGACGACGCGGCCATCGCCACCCTCTGCCAGGTCAAGGGCATCGGCGTCTGGACGGCCCAGATGGTGCTCATCTTCCACCTCGACCGCCTCGACGTCTGGCCCGTGGACGATCTGGGTCTGCAGGATGCGGTCCATGCCCACCTGGACCTGCCCGCGCGGCCGACCGCCAAGGAGATGCACGTCCACGGCGAACGCTGGGCGCCATACCGGTCCATGGCGTCGTGGTACCTGTGGCGGATGGTGGACGGGGGAGGGGTCTGACCGCGGGGCATGATATGGCTTCCTCCCGCGGCGAACCGTATGTTCATGCTGCTATTCGAACGAGATCGTTTCCGACATGCGAACCCGAGGCGCCGACGTCGCCGACGAATACCCGAGAAAGCGAGCCAACCATGAGGTCCCGGGGACTCCTGATCGCGCTCACCGCCGTCATTCTTTTTACCGCCTGCGCCACCCAGCCGCCGCCTTCCCGGCGGGCCACGCATGCCCGGATCAGTCTACCCGCCATCGCCGACTCGGTGAGCCTGGCGGAGTTCAATCGTCTGCCCTCAGCCGAGCGCCGGGAACGGCGTCGACGGGCCGCGGCTGCGTTCGAGGGGACCAACCTCAGGTATGTGCGATCGGGCAACGGCGCCCCCTTCTCGATCGAGATGGAAAAGGTGGCGCACCGTTGGTTTTCGGCGGTGGGCATGAGCCGTGATGCGCGAGAGGTGGAATTGGCTCTGGCCGAGTTGCGCCGCGTCGTGAACGCCGCGCCGAACCACACGCGCGCGTGGCTGGAAATGGGTAGGATCGCCACCGCCCTGGGCGACTGGGAGCTGGCCGGCGAAGCGCTCGCCGTCGCGAAGTCGGCGCTCCCGGTGGATCCCTCGGCACGGAACGATCCGAAACTCGGGCGACGGGTCCGGCTGGCGGGCGCGTGGCTCTGTTACGACCGGGGCTTCTGGGAGGAGGGACTGGCCTGGCTGGGCAAGGACGCCACCGCCTGGCCGCACGATCTCGTCCAGGAACGGCAACTCGTCCGCGGCCTGCTGCTGGCTGGCGCGGGACGCTTCCAGGAGGCCTACCTGACGGCCCAGCGCATGAGCCCGTACGAGATAACGTCCACGTCGCCCTCCAGCGTGGGCAGGATCTATCGTCACAGGGATTCCGGGTATGCCAACAACTGGGTCAAGGCCATGGCCTGGCACCACCTGGGTGAAACCAGACTGGCCCTGCACGCCCTGGGGGCGATGCGCCCGCAGCCCCTGCCCATCCCGCACATGGCACGCTATTGGCGCGACGTGGCCATGCTCAGCGAACTCGACGGCGACGTGATGCGGGCGCGCTACGAGTACGCCCTGGCCATGATGGGTCTGGCGCCGCTGGTCTATCACGTGCCCTTCGAGGGCTACACCTTCCCCCCGACCATCTGCGGACAACCCGACGTGCACATTCCCTACGCGACCTTCGAGTGGGAATACTACCTGGCCGGCTCCCTCTTCAGCTACGCCTGTCAGATGATGGCCGAATGTTCCGTGGCGCAGGATTCGACCGTGCGCGACTCCCGCGGCGCTCGCGCCGTCGAGGCCTTCTCGGCCTGCATGCGCCGTCGCGATCGGCCGCTGCTGGCGCAGGCCCTGCGCGGCCGCACCCACTTCTACATGGGCGACGACGAGGCGGCGTTGCCCGACCTGCGGGAGGCCCATCGGGCCCTGGCCGCGGACGGTCGGATTGACGCGGTCAACAGCATCGTCATCGGCACCGTTCACATGAACGCCGAGCGCGACGGCGAGGCGATACCGTTCCTGGAGGAGGCGGTGGACACGGCCCCGGATCTGGCCGTGGCGTGGCGCGTCCTGGGCGTCGCCTACGCGGCCGAGAACCGTCACGACGAGGCCGACGCGACCATGGACCAGGCCGTGGCGCTCGATCCCTATGCCGTCAGCGGCTGGTACAACCGCGGGCTGCATCACATCAATTGCAAGCGGTTCGCGCCGGCGCTCGAGGATCTGCTGGTCGCGGCGAAGATCACGCCCGACGACACGCAGATCAGACAGCTGATCGCGAACCTCGAATTGGATACTCGGGACGACGGTCCCGACCTGCTGGCGACCGCGGAAGCCAGGTCCGACAGCATCCGCGCCGACCTCGTGTCGGGTGAATGGCTCGCCCGCGACGCCACGGGCGGTCTCGGTCTGGACGGGGGCCGCCGCGCGCTCGATCTCATCGACATCGACTTCGCGGCGCGCGCCGATTCCCTCGCGGCGGTCCACGCCGCCGCACCTACCCTACAGACGCGCCGGGAACTGGCCGACGCCTGCGTGCAGGCCGGTCGGTCGGAGCGTGCGCTGGAGCTGCTGGCGCCGCTGTGGCCGGACGAACTCTCCACCCCCGAGAAACTGCTGGTGCTCCAAGTCGACCGTGATCTGGGTGATCCCTCGCGGGCACACAAGATGGCTGCCGATCTCACCAACCACCCCCCCCTGGTCACCGACCTGGAGTTCTGGTCGCTGGTCGCCCTGATCTGCCTCGACCACGGCGATCGCGACCTGGGCCTGCGCGCCCTGGACGTCGCCATCGCCCTGGCGCCGGCCAACCACGCCCTGACCAGCTACCGCAAACTCATCGTCGGCAACGGCGGGCGCTGACCCGCGCGTCAAGTTGTCGTCAAGTGACGAGTTCGCCGGTCGATGATCCTACAGAAGAGTCACGTACCCGGTTTGTGGGAGGCAACCTTGATCGCCCCTTCGCCCACACGCAGACTGCCCTCTTTTGCAGGGACAGCGAGCTGCATCATCCTACTGGCGACAGCCTGTGCCCTCGCCCCGTCGAGCGCGAGTGCGACGGGCATCGGCGAAGTGCTGTGGATCGATGAAACTGCCGGCGGGGCCGTGCTCGGCGGCCATCTGCAATACCTGGCCGATCCCGACGGCGAGCTCGGGTTGCAGGACGTGCTCGACCCACGTCGCCGCAGCGACTGGCGGGACGTCGAGCAGGACATCCCCAACTTCGGCTATACGGACGACGCCTACTGGCTACGCTTCCAGTTGGCGAACCGGGCCGGGGACTGCGACGAGTACCTGCTCGAGGTCGCGTATCCCCTGCTGGACGACATCACCTTCTTCCAGGTCCAGGACGGACGGGTCCTGCAGGTCTACAAGACCGGGGATGCGCTGCCGTTCGCCGAGCGTCCGGTGGATCACGCCACCTTCATCTTCCCGGCCGTCATGGCCGCCGGCGAAGAGTACGACTTTCTGTTGAGGGTGCGCTCCACCAGTTCTCTGCAGGTCCCTCTCGCGGTCTGGTCCGAGCGGACCTTCCACAAGGAGGTCAATCGCACCTATGCGCTGTACGGACTCTTCTACGGCATCATGCTGTCGATCCTGGTGTACGGTGCCTCCGTCTTCCTGTCGATGCGCGAGCGCAACTATCTCTACTTCGTGGTCTACTCCCTCATGTTCGTGGGCATCAAGGCGTCCATGGACGGAGTCGCCTACCAGTATCTGTGGCCCTTCTCGCCGTTCTTCCAGGATCACAGCATCGCGTTCTTCCTGTCGGCGACGACGGCTGCCGCCTACTTCTTCGCCGCGCACTTCCTGCAGCTCAAGACCCAAGCGATTCGTATGAATCGGCTCTTCAAGCTGCTCGGCCGGCTGTCGCTGGTGGGAATGGTCTTGTCCTTGGTCTTGCCGTATGCGGTTCTGATCAGGCCGGTGCTCGTCCTGGCCCTCGCTTCCGAGTTCCTGGTGTTAGCAACGGGCGTCTGGATCTGGCGGAGATACGACTCCCGTCCCGCCCTCATGTTCACCGGTGCCTGGTCGGCTTTCCTGGTGGGTTCTTTGGTGATGATCCTCAGCAAGTTCGGCGTCTTGCCACGCACGATCTTCACCGAAAACGGGCCGGCGTTGGGTATCATGGCCGAGGCGGCCTTCTTGATCGTGGCGCTGGCCGAGACCCTCAAGGAGAGCCGCCAACAGCAACTGCAGGCCACCGCGGAGCTCCATCAGGTGGAGGAGGAGTCGCGTCGCAAGCTCAAGCGGGAGGTGCAACAGCAGACCGCGGCGATGCAGGACATGATGCGCCAGCTGGCACGAGCCACCGAGGAGCTCGAAGAGCGGAACAGGCAGGACGGCTTGACGGGCATATTCAACCGCCACGCCTTCGACGAGTGCCTCGCCGTGGAACACAACCGCACAGGTCGCAGCGGCTCACCGCTGTCGCTGCTCATGATCGACATCGATCTCTTCAAACGCTTCAACGACGACTACGGCCACCTGGTAGGCGACGAATGCCTCAAGCAGGTGGCCGCGACCATCGACGAAGAGGCGCGCCGCACGACGGATTTCGCCGCCCGCTACGGCGGCGAGGAGTTCGCCGTGGTTCTGGCCGACACGCCGACCCCCGCGGCCGTCCAGGTGGGCGAACGTATCCGGGCCGCCATCGAGGAGATGGACTTCCGCGTCGACGGCAAGCGCGTGCCCGTGCGCGTGAGTGTGGGTGTGGGGACCTGTCGGCCCGGCACGGATGAGCCGCCCGAAGCCCTGGTGGCCGCCGCCGACGAGGCTTTGTACCTCGCCAAGGAGAACGGGCGCAACCGGGTGGAAGCGATGGACGAAGCCGCCAGCGTCGAGCCTGTCTGACGGTCTAAGTCGGACGCGAAGACAAAGCCGCGGTCCTCCCGGGCCGCGGCTTTGTCTTCGTGCTGCGACGTCTATTCCGCGACCCCCGCCAGATCGATCAAGAACGCATACTCCACAGCCCGATCGCGGTGCCGCTTGAACCGGCCCGACGCGCCGCCGTGTCCGGCTGCCATGTCGGTCTTGAGCAGCAGCAGGTTGTCGTCGGTCTTCAGGGCGCGCAGCTTGGCCACCCACTTGGCCGGCTCGAAGTACTGCACCTGCGAGTCGTGCAGGCTGGTGGTCACCAGCAGGTTCGGATAGCCCTGGGCCGCGACGTTGTCGTAGGGGGAGTAGGCGAGCATGTACTCGTAGGATTCCCGCTCGTGGGGATTCCCCCACTCGTCGTATTCGCTGGTGGTCAGGGGGATCGACTCGTCGAGCATGGTCGTCACCACGTCGACGAAGGGCACCTGCGCCACCACGCCCTTGAAGAGATCCGGCGCGAGGTTGGCCACCGCGCCCACGAGCAGGCCGCCGGCGCTGGCGCCCATGGCGTATAGGCGCTCGGGGTCGGCGTAGCCCCGCGCGACCAGGTCCCGGCCGCAGTCGATGAAGTCGTTGAAGGTGTTCATCTTCTTGAGCAGCTTGCCGTCGTCGTACCACCAGCGGCCCATTTCCTGTCCGCCGCGCACGTGGGCCACCGCGTAGCAGAAGCCGCGGTCCAGCAGGCTCAGGCGCGAGAAGCTGAAGTAGGCGTCCATGCTCGAGCCGTAGGAGCCGTACGCGTACAGCAGCAGGGGTCGCGAGCCGTCCTTCGCGAAGCCCTGGCGGTAGACCAGCGAGATGGGCACCTCGACACCGTCGCGGGCGGTCGCCGTGAAGCGCTCGGTGACGTAGTTCCCGCGCTCGAAGCCGCCCAGGATCTCCTGCTCCTTGCGCAGCGTCTTCGCGCGGGTGCGCAGGTCGTAATCGAAGACGGACTCGGGCGTGGTCATGGACTCGTAGCCGAAGCGCAGCACGTCGGTGTCCATCTCGCGATTGGTGCTGACCCAGGCGACGTAGGCCGCTTCGCCGAAGTCCAGGTCGTGCCAGGAGTCGTCCGCGTGCGGCCGGAACCGCAGGTGCGTCAGGCCGTCGCGTCTTTCGGCGACGACCAGCCAGTCCGCGAACAGCTCGAAACCCTCCAGCAGCACGTTCTCGTCGTGGGGCACCACTTCGGTCCAGTTGTCCAGGCCCGTCGCGTCGATCGGCGTGCGCATCAGGCGGAAGTTGCGCGCAGCCAGGTTGGTCTTGACGTAGAAGTGATCGCCCAGATGGTCGATGGCGTGCTCGTGATCGCGCTCGCGCGGCAGGAAGACCGTGAAGGGCGCGGTCGGCTCGCAGGCGTCCACGTAGCGGTACTCGTTGCTCACGGACTGGTGGCAGCCGATGATCACGTAACGCCGCGACTTGGTCTTGTAGACGTAGACGCCGAAGGTGTCGTCGTCCTCCTGGTAGACCAGCACGTCGTCGGCGGGATCGGTGCCCAGCTCGTGGCGCCAGATCTGGTAGGGCCGCAGGGTCGTGAGGTCCTTCTTGTTGTAGAAGAGGGTCGTGCCGTCCTCGGCCCAGGCCAGGTTGCCGTTGGTTTCGGGGATGGACTCGGGATACCACTCGTCCGTGTCTAGGTTCTTGAAGCGGATCGTGTAGAGACGACGCCCCACGATGTCCTCGGCCACGGCCAGCACGTTGTGGTTGGAGTTGACCCGCACGGAACGCGTGCCGTAGTAGGTGTGCCCCTCGGCGCGCGCGATGGCGTCCAGCGTCACTTCCTCGGGCGCGTCCAGGGAGCCCTCCTTGCGACAGTAGAAGGCGTATTCCTTGTCCTCCTCGTAGCGCCGGTAGTACCAGTAGCCGTCGTACAGGTAGGGGACGGTGTTGTCGTCCTTCTTGATCCGGCCGACGATCTCGTCGAACAGGGTCTCCCGCAGTTCGGATGTGTGTGCGGTCATGGCTTCGGTATACTCGTTCTCGGCTTCCAGGTAGGCGATGACCTCCGGGTCCTCCCGCTGGTTGAGCCAGTAGTAGTTGTCGGTACGGGTGTGACCGAATTCCGTGAAGGTCGTGGGCTCGATCTTGGCGATCGGCGGCGCCGGCGGCGGAGTGGAGGAGGAGCAACCGAGCGAGATGAGGACCAGGGCGAACAGGGCCGTCGCGAAACGTGCGTGCATGATGGGACCGCCTCGTTGAATCGGGGTTGAGCGGACCGGAGGATCATAGTCGATTCGTCCGCGCTGGCAAATTACGGCTTTGGCCGGGCCATGGTTGCACGGATGTGCTATGCTCGACATGTTGTCAGGCAAGGAGTTGTGATCGATGCGCACGGCTTGTTTCGTTCTTCTGGCGGGTCTCGTGTGGATCGTCCCGGCCGGGGCGACCGATTTCTCCGTCCACCTGTCCTGGGAATCTGACGCCGAAGTGGCCCACGCAACGGCCGTGCCCGGTGATCTTTTGCGGGTCTACGTCCGCTTCGAAACCCACGAGTACTGGTTGGGACAGGCCCTCGACAGCGTCACGTTCGCTATCTCGTCCGACTACCCCCTGACCCATCTCGACACGATGTCTCTTAACGACGACATCGACGTCGCCTGGCAGCAGCAGACGGGTTACGGCGAGGTGACCTGGACGCCGTTCGCCTGCGACGTGCGGGTCGCGGAGATTACCGAGTACGTCTCCGAGCACGTCTTCCGGGTGGAAGCCTGTTCCGAGCAGGGCGAGAGCTACTGCGTCATGACCTGGTCGCCAGACATCGTGGAGCCCCTGCTCTACATCTGGGAGGACGACGACTGCAGCGGCTATCTGGGGGAGTATTTCGCCATCGGCGGCAACCTGTATCTTGACGTGACCGTGCCGAACGACGAAGCGATCTGGGGCGGCGTCAAGTCCCTGTTCCGCGTTCCCTAGACATCCCGGACCTTACCCCTTAGTCTGCACGCAGGACCCCTGCGAAAGCGACGCCATGCCCCCTGCCACCGTCAAGACCGGCCTCGACGTACTGCTCGCCGACCGCTGCCGCACCCTGCGCGACCAGCGCGTGGGCCTGCTCTGCCACCCCGCGTCGGTGGACGCGCAGCTGCGCCACGCGGCGCCCCTGCTCCGCGACGCCGGTGTGGACCTGCGCTGCCTGTTCGGCCCCCAACACGGCCTGCGCGGCGAGACCCAGGACAACATGGTCGAATGGGAAGGCTTCCGCGATCCCGTGACCGGCCTGACGGTCTACTCGCTCTACGGAGAGCACCGCAAGCCGACGCCGGCCATGCTGCGCGACATCGACACCCTGGTGGTCGACCTGCAGGACGTCGGCGCGCGCTACTACACCTTTACCTGGACTCTGCTCCACTGCCTGGAGGCCTGCGCCGAACAGAGCAAGCGCGTGGTGGTGCTGGACCGGCCCAATCCCCTGGGCGGCGACCGCGAAGGCAACGTCCTGAACATGCGCTGGCGATCGTTCGTGGGCCTCGCGCCCATTCCCATGCGCCACGGCCTGACCATCGGCGAGATGGCCCTCTGCTTCCGCCACCTCTACGACCTGCTGGTGGTGCTCGAGGTGGTGCGCATGTCGGGCTGGGACCCCGGCATGCTCTTCGACGAGACGGGGTTGCCCTGGGTGATGCCGTCGCCCAACATGCCGACCCTCGCCACCGCGCTGGTCTATCCCGGCATGTGCCTGTTCGAGGGCACGGAATTGTCGGAGGGACGCGGCACCACGCGGCCCTTCGAGATCTGCGGCGCGCCCTACATCGAACCCGAGCGTCTGGCCGCCGCCATGGCGGACCACCGACTGCCGGGCTGCGCCTTCCGCCCGCTGCACTTCGAGCCCACCTTCCAGAAGCACGCCGGCCGGCTCTGTGGCGGCGTGCAGATCCACGTCCATGACCGCGACACCTTCCTGTCGGTGCAGACCGCGGTCGCCCTGCTCTCCACGGTGCGCGCGTTGTGGCCCCGGGACTTCGCCTGGCGGCCGCCGCCCTACGAATACGAGCTGGAGCGTCTGCCCATCGACATCCTGGCCGGCGGTCCCGGCCTGCGCGAAGCCATCGACGCCGGCGAGGACCACCTGGCGATCACCCGCCACTGGGATGCGGATCTCCTGCAGTTCGAGACCGTCGTACAGGAGAGCTGGCGCTATGGACCGTGACCTTGAAAAAGTGCGGCGGGCGATGGTGCTGGCCGCCGGCCTCGGTACACGGCTGCGTCCCCTCACCGATCACACGCCCAAGCCCCTGCTGAACCTCGGCGGCGAAACACTGCTCGCGCGCATCGCCGATCGCCTGAGCGCCGCCGGGATCCGCCACCTGGCGGTCAATACACATCACCTGGCCGCCCAAGTCGCCGCCGCCGCACGCGCGCTGGACGGCTTCAACGAGGTGCTCGTCTTTCCGGAGCCGCAGATCCTCGGCACCGGCGGCGCCCTGTGGGGGGCACGTGCTTTCCTGCGCGAAGGCGACCACTTCCTGCTGCACAACGGCGACGTGGACTGCGACGCGGATCTCGCAACGCTGTGCCACACCCACCTTGCCGGCGGCGCGGCGATCACTCTGCTGCTCGTGGACTGGCCGGAGGTGAACTCGGTGCGGCTTGGCGGCGACGGTTTGATACGTGACATCGACGGACGCCTCGGCACCACTCCCGCATCGGACGATCGCCTGCTCACCTACACCGGCGTGGCAGTCTGCGCCCGGCGCTTCCTGGACCTGCTGCCCGTCGGTGTGAGCGACCTGATCGACACCCTGCTCGCGGCGGTCGCCGCCGACGGCCAGGGCGTGCGCGGCGTGGCCCCCGCCGACCTGCTCTGGAACGACCTCGGCACCCCCGGGCGCTACCTCGACGCACTGCTGCGGGAGGATTGCGCGGTGGACATCGACGTCACCGCCGCGGCCGTGACCGCCCTGCCCCTGGTGCGTGACGCCGGCTGGGATGTCACCGTGCCCCAGCGGCTGGCCTTGCGGGGCTCCGATCGCGGTTTCTGGCGTCTGCACAACGACGGGGCGTCAGCGGTGCTGATGAAGAGCGCCCCTGATGATCCCGAATTCCAGAGGTACGTGGCGATCGGGCGCTTCCTGCAAGCCGAGGGACTGGGCGGCCCGGCGATCTACGCCCACGCCGCCGCCGATGCCACCGTGCTGATGGAAGACCTCGGCGACGACACTCTGCACCGCCTCGCCCACGCCGAACCCGCGCACTTGCAAGAGTATTACCATCGCACTCTGGATCTACTCATCGCGCTGCAGACGGCGGGGACGGACGCGTTGGAACGCTGCCCCGCCGCCGCGGAATGCGTCTTCGACGCCGAAGTCGTCCGCTGGGAGCACGACTACTTCCGCGAGTGCTTCCTGTTCGGCGAGGCGGGCCTGTCTCCGGCGGATCTCGCGGGTCTCGACGACGACCTCGCGCGCGTGGGTGAGGCCGTGCTCGCCCAGCCCACGGTTTTCATGCACCGCGATTTCCAGTCGCAGAACATCCTGCTGCGGGACGGCCGGGCCCGCATAGTCGACTTCCAGGGCGCGCGACGCGGGCCTTACGCCTACGATCTGATGTCTCTGCTGCGGGATGCTTATGTTGACCTCGGCGCGGATGTCCGTGAGGAGCTGCTCGAGTATTACCGCCGGGGCCTGGCGGAGGCAGGGCGGCCGGCGCCGGAGGCTTTTGCGCGCGATGTCACCGCCGCCGGGATTCAGCGAGTGATGCAGGCGCTGGGGGCCTTTGGTTTCCTGGCCGGCGTCAAAGGCAAGGTTGCTTTTCGCGAGCACATTCCGCTGGCGTTGCGACACCTTGCGGAGTTGCTGGCGGCGTGGCGGGGATTGCCGGGAGAGGCGCCACTAGGGCGATTGGAGGCCATGTCCAGCCGCCTGGCTGCTCCCTGATCCCATCCCCGCGCGGTGTGCGACGATGATCTGCTATTCGCGTGTGACCAATCCACCCTTCGTACTGTCTATGAACACAGCGCCCGTCGACCCATATCGACTGGACGCTTGCGGTGACGTGCCCCCGTGCTTAGAATCTGCGCCGTCGCCTTGTATAAACGTGCCCCAATCATTCGATAAGGAGAGTGCAACCATGCGCAGAAGTGCGATCGTCTGCGTCGCCGTGCTAGTGGCGGCCGCCGCCAACGCTGGCGAGTGGGAGAAATCGGCCGACCTGGGCCTGCTCTTCAGCCAGAGCAGCTACAGCGACGAGTGGGCCGGCGACGAGCTGGGCACCATGACCTGGACCTTCACCGCCGACGTGGTCGCCGCTAAGGATGTGAGCGAAACCACCAACTGGAAGAACACGCTCAAGCTCAAATACGGCCAGACCCACCAGGAACAGGAGATCGGCGGCGACAAGACCTGGGCCAGCCCCCTCAAGTCCACCGACCGTGTTTTCCTGGAGTCGTTGCTGCGGTTCGGCGTGGAGCATCCGCTCACGCCCTACGCGGCCTTCACCACGGAGAGCCAGTTCCACGACGGCGACCACAACATCCTCTCACCGGCCCTGCTGACCGAGTCCGCGGGCCTCGGGCGCGAGCTGATCAAGGACGAGCGGACCGAGCTGCTGACGCGCGTCGGTTTCGCCGCCCGCCAGCGCATGGTCGACGGCATGGATACCGTCAAGGACGCCGGCCTCGAATGGGTTACCGACCTGTCGCACACCTTCAGCGAGAACCTCAAGGCCGTCTCCAAGCTGCGCGTCTTCCAGGCCGTGACCAGCAGCGCCAAGGATGCACTGGCCGGTCAGCCGGGCGCGGACGACTGGAAGGGCACCGACGTGGCCTGGGAGACCACCCTCTCGGCTGCCGTCTCCAAGTACATCCAGACCACGCTTTTCTTCGAGCTGCTCTACGACGAGGAGATCGTCAAGCAGACCCGCTACCGCGAGCTCTTCGGCTTCGGTGTGACGTACAAGTTGTTCTGATCGGATACGGAGGAACTGAACATGGATAACACGGAAAAGATTATCGAGACGCTGGTGAACTTCGCGACCGGCTACGGCATCAAGGTCGTGGGCGCCATCGCCGTCCTGATCATCGGTCGCATCGTGGCCGGATGGGCGCGCAAGCTGGTGCGCAAGGCGCTGGGCAAGACCGAGGTCGACCAGGCCATCGTCTCGTTCCTGGGCAGCCTGACCTATTACGGCATCATCATCTTCACGGTGATCTCGGCCCTGAAGAATTTCGGCGTGGAGACGGCCTCGCTGGTGGCCGTGCTGGGCGCCATGGGCTTCGCCATCGGCTTCGCCCTGCAGGGCTCGCTCAGCAACTTCGCCGCCGGCATCATGCTGCTGGTCTTCCGGCCCTACAAGATCGGCGACTTCGTCGAGGCCGGCGGGGCCATGGGCTCGGTCAAGGAGATGCGCCTGTTCACGACGGTGGTCCACACGCCCGACAACATCAAGATCATCGTGCCCAACAGCAAGATCTTCGGCGACACCATCAAGAACTTCACCGCCGAGGACACGCGCCGCCTGGACATGGTCGTGGGCATCGGCTACGGCTCGGACATCCCCAAGGCCATGCAGATCATGCAGGGACTGCTCGAGGACGACGCGCGCGTCATGAACGACCCCGCGCCGGTGATCGCCGTCAGCGAGCTGGCCGACTCGAGCGTCAACTTCGTGGTCCGTCCATGGTGCAAGAAGGAGGACTACTGGGGCATCAAGTTCGACTTCAACCAGGCCGTCAAGGAGTCCTTCGACCGCGAGGGCATCGACATACCGTTCCCGCAGTTGGTGGTGCACAAGGGGGAGTGACGGGAAGGCCGATCAATCGATTAGGGGACCGCTTCATCCGAGGCGGTCTCCTTTTTCGTCAGCAGGATGGCTGCCGACACCGCCAACCCCGGAAAGATCGCCTCCACGCCCAGCCACGGTCCGCCGCCGCCCAGTGCCAGCCATACCAGCGACACCGTAGCCGACACGCACATCGACACCGCCACACGTCGTCCCGGCGGGCGGCGCTTGCCGTGCGCCATCAGCACCGGTAGCAGCAACACCGGCGTCCCCACGCTCCCCAGATGGTGCCACAGCTCCACCACCGACCCCGACCACAGTGCCAGTCCGACCGACAGGACGCCGACGACCGGCAGGGCCAGGCGCGATGCGCGCAGTGACGCCGCCTCGTCGTCGTCGCCGCGCAGCCGCATCCAGATGTCACGGCCGCCGGTGATCGCGGCCACGAAGGCGTAGCTGTCGACCGTCGACATGATCGTCGCCAGTAGGCCGGTCACGAACAGGCCGCGCCACAATGGCGGCAGGACTTCGGCGGCCAGCCGGGGAAAGGCGGCCAATGGTTGGTCCAGATCGGGCAGCACGGCGCGGGCGTACAGGCCGGCGGTGGTGGTCAGGAAGTCGAAGACGATCCAGAACCCCACCGAGACGAACAGACCCCGCCGAGCGGTGCTTTCGTCGCGGGCGGCGTAGCAGCGCTGGTAGAAGGCCGGTTCCACGAGTGTCGAAGCGGCGATCACGTACCACACCGCCACCGCCTGGAAGC
Organism: uncultured Fibrobacteraceae bacterium; assembly: GCA_964389015.1. Taxonomy (GTDB): domain Bacteria; phylum Krumholzibacteriota; class Krumholzibacteriia; order LZORAL124-64-63; family LZORAL124-64-63; genus JAHIYU01. Next base: position 17,381 of record CAYMCR010000042.1, read on the forward strand.
CGCGCCCACCGCTCCAGGTCAGGTGCGCCGGGGGCAGGGCGTCGCGCAGGAACTCCCATCCGCCGAACTTCGCAGCGCACACCGGCACCAGCACCGCGAAGCCCAGGAACATCAGCGCGAACTGCACCATGTCCGTGCCCACGATGGCGCGCAGGCCGCCGCGCAGCACGTAGCTCAGCGAGAGCGCCGCGCCCAGGGTCACGCCCAGCCACAGGGGCCAGCCGGTGGCCATCTCCACCAGCACGCCGAGCATGAGCACGTAGGCCGCGGGGACGGTCATCACGAAGATGGTGACGGCGCCCAGGAGTGCCGGCGTCCGGCCGAAACGAGCGCGGAGCAACTCGGGCAGGGTCAGCACCTGCGAACGCCGCGCCCGTCGCGCCAGAAAGACGGCGAAGAGAACGGCGTACAGGTAATAGGGCGCGCCGAAGACCAGCCAGTTGCTCACCCCGTAGGTCCAGGCGTATTCGCCGACGCCGAGGATGCCGCCGTACCAGGATGAGACCATGGTCGCCACGAAGGCCGGCAGGGTGAGACGGCGGCCGGCCACGATGTAGTCGGCCTCGGTCTCGGACGGCCGGCGGAACAGGCGCAGCACCGCGTAGAGCAGGAAGAGGGCGTAGACCGCGGCGAGGATCATTCCCGTGTCCCGCGCAGGAACAAGCCCCGCATATCGTTGCCGATCGACGCCAGCACCGAGCCTTTGAGCACCTCGATACGCAAGGGAGGTACGACTACCTCGTTGGAAATGGAGAGATCGCCGCCGTAGGTCAGCACCTCGTCGGACAGGGGCCACCGCGCGCCCGTCACGCCGCCCAGCAGTGCCGGGGTCGCGAGGGGCGCGAGCGAGAAGGTCGTGCCCATCGGCAGCTCCAAGCTCACCCGTTGGCCCGCACCGATCCGTACGGTCGTGCAGTGGTTGTTGGCCACGCAGATGCGTATGCGGTCGGCGAAGCCCTCCACCAGGGAGAGGTTGTAGAGCGTGTGATCGACGCGCTTGCCCGTGGCGCCGAGCAGCACCGCCTCGGTGCAGCCCACTTCCAGGGCGTGCAGGAGGCATTTCTCCACGTCGGTGGTCTGCTGGTCCTCGATGTGCAGGAAGGGCGGGTCGTGTTCGCCGATGAGCTGGCCCTTCATCGAGTCCATGTCGCCGATGATGGCGTCCGGTCGGCGGGGCAGTCGCTCGAAGGTCGAGGCGGACCAGTCGGCGGCGAAGAAGAAGTCGGCCATATCCACCCAGTAGGCGAGGCACTCGTCGCCGGGCTCCTCGCCGCCGCCGAGGATCGTCGCCCGCAATCCGGTCTTTGCAAAGACAACGTCCGCCTCGCGTCCGAAGGGCGATGGTTTCGTCATGGCGGCTCCTCTAGAACACGTAGTGCACGCCGGCCAGCACGTTGCGTCCGGCGGCGGGAATCAGCCAGCGGCCGCGACCATCGTAGTTCTGGTCGTACCAGTAGCCGGTGGTCTCGTACATCTCGTCGAGCAGGTTGTTGACGCGCAGGTCCAGGCGCGTATGGCCCGCCGGACCGCCCAGGTCCACGCCGGCGGCCAGGTCAAGGGTGACGTAGCCGTCGATGGTGCGCTCGTGCAGGCCCGTGTTGTCCAGGTGCTGCTTGCCGACGCTGCGCAGGCGCAGGCGCGTGTACAGCGCGCCGAAGTCGGACTCGACCGCCACGCTCGCCAGGTGCTGCGGGAACAGCGCGATGGGGTTGCCGCTCAGGTCGAAGGTGCCGCCGGTCCAGGTGTCGGGATCGAAGGTGGCAAGGTACGTTTCGAACTCGTCCCAGCTCTTCGACGCGGCCATCTTGAGCGCGTGGGTGTCGGTCAACCGGGCGGCCAGGCCCAGCTCCACACCGCGGTGCAGGGTCTTCTCGGCGTTGCCGCGGATGGAGGCGCCGTCGTCGTCCACCGCGCCGTAGGCGATGATCTCGTGGTCGAAGTCCATCCAGTAGCCGTTGAACGTCAGCGACAGCCGTTCGCCGCGCCACGATGCGCCCAGCTCGTAGTTGACCGCCCGTTCCTGGCGGACGTACGGCTCGGACCACTCCAGGTAATCGAAGTCGCCGTCACCGTCCTCGTCCACGGGCACGGAGGTGCGGAACAGGGGCGCAACCCCCACGTCGTCGGGACCGTCCCAGGTGTCGAAGAGCTCGCCGTCGGTGGGCTCGCGGTGGGTCTTGCCGACGTGGGCGTACAGGGCCGCCGTGCCGCCGAAGGGACGCGACGGCAGCTCCCAGTGCAGGCCGCCCTTGGGATTGAAGAAATCGTAGTCGACCTCGTAGGCGTGACGGTCGGCGTCGGCGAAGTTGCCGACCTCACTCTGCTTGAAGCGGTAATGCTTGTGCTGAAACTGCAGGTCCGCGAGCAGGGTCAGGCCGGGCAGCGCTTCCCACATCTCGTTGACGTAGACGCTCCAGGCCTGCTTGTCGCCGGTGTATTCGTAGTAGTGCGGATCCTCGCCCAGCCACGGCGCGACGCCATCCACGTGCAGCACGTCGCCCCAGTGGTCGCTGTGGAAGTCGTAGATGTCGCCGCCGACGAAGGTGCGCCCGCCGCCGTGACGCAGCTCCAGGTGCGGCACCCAGCCCACCTGGTTCTTGTCCACGTTCTTGCGGCGGATCAGGTCTACTTCGGCGCTCGGGTCGAGGCCCAGCAGGGCGTCCAGGCTGAAGTCGGCGGCGTCCTCGCCCTCCTTGAGATTCTCGTAGAATCCCTCGCCGTGGATCCAGAAGACGGAGTTGCGGGCGGTGAACCGGTCGGACAGCCGCACCTCGTGGTGCAGCTCGTAATGGGGCTGGCGGAAATCGTCGATGGCGTTCGTGTAGGTCTCCGGGTTGTGACGGCGGTCGATTTCCAGGTCGACCTCGTTGGCGGCGTTCCAGCCGTGCTGCGATTCCTCGCGTCCGGTGTAGACGTTGAGCCGGGTCGTGCTGTTCTCCGTCAAGTAGCGCCCGCTCCAGAACACGCCCCACATCTCGGTGCCGGTGCGGTCGCGGTAGCCGTCGCTCGCCAGGCGCGACAGGCGCAGGGCCGACTGGAAGCGCCCGTCGATCAGGCCCGTCTGGTAAGACGCGGACTGCTTCCACGTCCCGTAGCTGCCGCCCATGGCCGACAGCCGCAGCTCGCGCTCGGGCGTGAACAGATCGGTCACGAGATTGACGGTGCCGCCGATGGCGGTCGTGGCGCCCATGGAATTGGTGATGCCGCGCTGGACCTGCACGTCCTCCACCGAGGAGGCGAAGTCAGGCAGGTCGACCCAGTAGACCGAATGATCCTCGGGATCGTTGAGCGGAATACCGTCGATCATCACGCCCACGCGCTTCTGGTCGAAGCCGCGGATGTTCAGGTACGTGTAGCCCACGCCGTTGCCCGCGTCCGACCAGGCGTGCAGGCCCGGCGTGTCCTCGAGCAACAGGGGGATGTCGACGGTGCCGATGCGGTCGGCCAGCTCCTCGCGCGTGAGGTTGGCGTGGCTCAAGTGCACGTTCTCGCCGTAGCGCGAGGCGGTGACGACCACGTCGGATGACTGGTGAACGGCGGCGGTGTCGGCGGGGGCGGTGGCCGCCGGTGCGTGGGCGGCGGCGAGCAGGACGGTCGCGCAGACCATCGCGGCGAAGCGGTTGGACATGGCGTGCTCCCTGATTCGTGCATCATCCGAACATCACGGGAGCCGGTCTGAAATAAACAAGCCGGCTCCGCTGTGGGGCGCCGGCCGCGATGGCAGGTCTTGGAGATTCCGTTTCCCTACGCCGGTATGACCCGGTTCAGGTTCGGAGGGTTTATCTCAGGCCACGAGGGCCACCCCTAACGGTTGTCAGGGGCACCATAGATGGGGTGGCGTCGGATGTCAAGGTGGGGTAGAATAGTTAAGTCGAGCGCCGGTCCACACGCCCATGGCTCAAGGATTCACCGCCGTTTCCCGTCCCAACAGCAACGCCACCCCGGCCACCCACCCTCCGCTCGCATGCACCAGACCATGACACCCGGCACAGAGCGTGATCATGTTCTCCGGCGAATTGCTTCCCCCCAGACTCCGCGGCTTCAGATGGTGAACCTCGAGAAACCGTGTATGCGTACAACCCGGCGCCTGGCAGCGAAAACGATCGCGCGCCAGCACCGCGCGCCTGACCGCCGGCGGGATGGTCGCCGTGTTCCGCTTGCCCGGCTGCTTGACCCGCGCGTCGCACTGCGCACGAGCGAGATCGGTCTTGCTGCACGGCAGCTCCCCGCGACTCGTCTGCACGCTGGCCCGCTCGCACTCGGGACACTTGTGGATGTGGATCTGGAAGGGGGGACCGGCATGCTGTTGGTTTCGGCCGTCGCGGGAAGCATGGTCATTACCGGCGCCATCCGCCGCGCCGACGATGCCCCCCCCCGGGGGGCACTTCCGTGATCCCGGTCCAACGACATGACGAGTGCCGCCATGGCCTCCAGCACGACCTCCGCTTTGGCTCGTCCCGCCGGCACTTCGCCCAGTTTGTGCAGCCGCTCCCAAAGTGCCTCGTAGCGGGCGAATTGCTCCGCCGACATTTCCAGTCCGACACGTACCGGGATCTCGACCGCCGTCTCCGGCACGTCCGCCGCCGGCAATAACTCTGTCTGGTCGGAGTTCACCCGGCGCGTCTGTCGGGCCTGCCGCCGCGCGTGTGAGACCTTCCGCTCCAGCTCGCGCCGCGAACTGCCGGCGGCTTCCGCGAGCCACGCCTGTTCCGTCTTGGCGGTCGCCACCTTGACGATCTCCCGTGCCTTGGTGTAGCTGATCTCTCCCCGGCGTACCGATTCCCGCAACACGGGCAGATCATCCAGTTTTCCCGCCAGCCGGATGAAATCGCCGGTCTTGGTCCGGGAGAACTTCAGTTCCAGCGCGGCATACTGGTTGATGGAGGAGTAGCCCAGCTCCCGGTACAGTTTCCTGCGCATCATCTCGCCGAACCACATCACGGCCCGGTGCTCGGCGTTTTCCATGGCCAAAACGGCGGCTTTCAGGGCGGCGTGGGCGGCGGCGGCGGATTCGCCGGGGCGGAAATCGATCAATGAAGAAGTGGTGGGCATGAGTTCGCCTTTCGGGGGATATCGGGGAGGTCTCTAGCATAATAAACGGCTGCATCCGACCGTTGGTCGGGAGGGAGCGATGGTAGTGTTGGGAGGGACAATCAAGATAACGGAAAAGGGGTGATTTTGCAAGGGGAAAAACACGATAAGCTTAAATATTTCAGCTAGTTGGTGGACATGAAAAGCAACTATCAATGGAAATATCGCAAGACAGCAACTATCACCAAGCATGCGGCACGGCTGCAGCACTCATCGGGCGCGCCGCACGGCCGCAGCTATCATCAGACGTGCCGCACGGCAATTTCTCTCACTACACGTGCCGCGCGACAGCAACACTCACCAGCCGTGCCGCACCGCTCGACAATCGCCCGGTGAGATGGCCGCCCGGCGCCATGCCAGGAGCCGGCCGTCGGCCATGCCGCGGGTGAGCGAGCGCCACACTGCTGAAGTCGTCATCGTCAAAGAGAAGGGACCCGAACAAGATGCCCGGGTCCCCCGCATGAGCCGACAATCCATGTTTCATCACCGGTACATCGATTTCACTTCGCCCCAACTGCTCCGCTCATCCGCCACGGCCTCCAGCTTCCACGACGGCACGGCGAGCCAGATGGCCTCTTCGACCATGAACGACCACGCCTCGAACTGATCCTCCGACATGACCCCGATGTTGACACTTATGCCCGGCTGGAGTTCATAGACTGAAGTTCCAAGCCAAAGCCAAGACTAACAACCGGCAAAGCAGTCACTTA
>CAYMCR010000043.1:0-22763 GCA_964389015.1 uncultured Fibrobacteraceae bacterium
GCGGGCTGAAGGCGCAGGCGCCGTCGACGGCGTCGGGGTGGTGCTCCACCAGCACCGTCGCCACCGCCGCACCCATGGACCAGCCCTCCACCAGCACGCGGTCCGGCGCGCCGTGGGCGGCGGCCACGTGGGCCCGCAGGGCGAGCAGGTCGGCCGCCGCGTCGAGCACGATAGGACCGTTTCGCCGGTAGGCCGAGTAGGCTATGAGCCAGCCATCGGCCAGCAGGGCGCGGTTGGCCGCGTCATCGAGGTCCAGGTCGGCCAGCAGGGGCGCGTCGGCCGAACGGGAACCGTGGGCCTGCAGCAGCAGGGTGCCGTTCCAGTCGTCGGGGACCGCCAGGGTGTAGGGGACGCCGTCGAGCTCGCCGGTCTCGAGCGTGAAGCCGTCGCCCGCCGCGCAAGTCGCTGCGGACAGGGTCAGGACGATGCAGGTCAGGACGATCCTCGTGAACATGCGGACTGCTCCTTTCAGGCCGTGAGCTCGCAGAATAGGCACGAGCCAGCGACAGTCTCCACGCGCGCATCGCGGCCGCAGGCGGCTGCCAGAGCCCGGAAATCGCGCGCGTCGTAGGTGGTGGCTGTGAAGCCGTCCCGGCAGACGATCTCCCCGTCGCCGGTGGCGTTCTCATCGATCTCGCCCACCAGACCATGATCGGCCTGGATGCGGAACCATGCCAGCCGGTTTGGCCAGAATTCGGCGGCGTAGCTGGCGAACAGGATGCGTCCGCCCGGACGCGCCGCAGTAAGAGCAACCTCGAAAAGACGTCGAGGCTCGACCTTGAAGGCGGAGATGCCGTTCTGCAGACAGCAGACGACATCGAAGACACCTGGCCGACAGCCAGGATCGGCGGCGTCCGCGCAGACCAGGGCCACGTTGTCCAGTCCGGCCAAGTGCTCCCGACCCAGACGCAGACTCGCCAGCGACGTGTCGACGCCGCATACCAGACCCGCGGTCGGAGCCAGTTCCCTCATGATCCGGCCATAGCCGCAGCCGAGTTCCAACACGCGGTCGCCCGGGGCGAGACGGGCGAGCACGTGCTCGATTTCCGCCGCCATGTAACGGCGCACCGCGGGCGTGGCCAGCTCGTAGCAGAGGCGCAACCGCTCGGCGGCTAGACCTTCGACGTAGTAGCCGCTGTCGGGATCGTCGTGTGTTCGCTCAGGCAGGGTGTCCCCCCGATCGTTACCAGTCCAGCTGTATCGTTGGCGTAGTGTCGGCCACCCACATCAACAGGTCGTAGGCCTCCCTCACGGGTTGGCGATGATACTGCAAGGTGGAGGCCATGGCTCCGATCGACATCATGAAAGGCTCTCCATGTAACCATCCCGAGCCCGGATCGTCCGCAACCGCCTCGCGCAGATCGAGCATCAGTAGCGGTTCGCCGACGGCGGAGAAGGCCTCTTCCACGCTGTCCGCGGGGGGAGGCAGCAGGTCGTGCGCTGCGAGACCGTCCTTGCCCACGGCCGTGTAGCGGCCGCCCCCGGCCGTGAACCCGATCGGTAGGTAGGCGTCGCCCAGGGCTTCGGCCAGGAACGCGCCCATCCATCCCTCCTGTCGGCTGATGTGACCGTTGTGCGCCCAGAGCACGATCCTGGCCTCGGGATCGTGCGCCAGCAGCCAGAGCACGTTTTCGGCCATGCATTTGTCGCGATGGCTGCCCCTGACGCTCTGCGTCTTGAGCTTCAGGCTCTGGGACACGACGCGGGCGTTCTGGACGGCCCAGTCCACCTCGTGCGCGGGTCGTAGCGTCCGCCAGCGCAGCGCCTCGGCTGTCATGCGTACGAGGATCGCGTCGGCATCCCGCACCGCATCCTCCGGCGTGGACGCGGTGGTGTCCGCCGCCGCGCCTATGTGGGCCAGACGCAGACTCTGCCGTCCGGAATGGGCGACCGCGGCGTCGAGCTCGCCGCGGAATTCCGCGTCCCTGGAAACGTAGTGGCGGATCGCGTCCTCCTCGTAGCCGAAATCGAACCACTGCGGATCGTCGAAGGGCTCGCCGTCCAGGGTCACCTGAAGGTCGTCGAACCAGGCCGTGCCCGCGGCTGGCAGGATCACGCCGAAGTTGATGTTGCGGGCCTCCTGCGGCACGCCCATCTCGATGGCGTACTCGGTCCAGTCGGTGGTGCCGCGCGGACCGCGGTCCATCATGTTGTCGAAGCCCAGGTTGGCACCCCGTTCGGAGCCGTCGATGCGCCACCAGAGACCGGCGAAGCCGTCGCGCACGTCCTCGGTGCGGAGCCAGCCGCTGTAGCGGATGCGCTTGCCCCGGGCCTGCTCGATCGGAAACGTCATTGTTCCCACGCCGAAGCCTTCCCGCTTCACACCGGCGGCACGCTCGTAGGCCGCGCGCGTCTCGTCGGCGAAATCCGGGTCGACGTCCTTCAGGAACTCCACGACGCGCGACATGGCCACGTTGGGCGTCTGCATGTCGAAGCCGGTGAAGCCGAGATCGCCGCCCGCGGCGTTGTGGGCACGCATCCACTCGACCATGGCCAGGACTTCCTCCGTGCGCCAGGTCCAGAAGTACATGCCGCCGATCAGCTTTCCGGGATCACCCTCGCCGCCGCGCACGTACGGATCCAGGTTCTGCGACTCGGGCATGCTCGCCTCGATGGCGAAAAGTGTGAAGCCCAGCTCGGTCGCCAGGTATTCCAGCAGGCGGTGCTTGAGCTGGAAGTGCTCGCGGGTGCCGTGGGTGCCCTCCCCCAGGCCGACGACGCGGGCGTCGCCGATCATCTCCTTCAGGGGCGCCAGATCGTCGAAGCCGTGACAGGCCTCGACGGTGGCGAAGGGGACGGCATGCGCAGCCATCCAGTCGACCCGCTCCTGCTCGACCGCTCGGGAAGGGTCGACGAGAACGAGGGTTGAAACGCAAAGACATACAGCCAAGGACATGTTGCGATTCATGGTTTCTCCAGTCTGATAGGCGTTGTCGATCTAGGCTGTGGTCATATTGCCATAAACACTTCTCAGGGACTACGCTTTCTCCGCCGTCGCCACACCCACGCATAGGCCGCCGCGTTGACCAGCAGCACGGCCACGCCGAGCAGGAGCTGGACCTCGCGCGTCAGCCCGGGCGGATAGACCAGCGGCAGGATGTAATGCTCGACGAAGCCCGTCGCGTAGCCCTCCTGGCCGGCCGCGAGGCGCAACTTGTTCTCCAGGGGCGTCAAGGGGCAAAGCCAGCCCCGGAACTCGATCAACGCGCCCCAGCAGGCCGCCGGCAGGTGTAGCCAGGCCAGCCGCGGGCGACGCACGACGAGCAATCCGCCGAGAAAGACGAACAGGATGAAAGCGAAGTGGAGCAACACCACCACATCGGCCAGCAGACGGTAGATCAGGTCGCAACCTCCTCGTAGGGGTTCCACAATCCGTTGCGGTCATGATATCATGCGGCGCGAGGAATCATGCCCACCAACGTCTCACCCGAGTACAAGAAGGCCGAGGCGGCCTTCCGTCAGGCGCGCGAGCCGACCGAGCGCCTCGAACACCTGCGCGAGATGCTCAAGACGATTCCCAAGCACAAGGGGACCGAGCATCTGCAGGCGGATATCAAGACGCGCATCAAGGAGTTGACGACCGAGCTGGCCGGACCCCAGAAGGGCGCGGCCAGCACCGGGCCGACCCACGTGATCCGTCCCGAGGGCGCGGCGCAGGTGGCCCTGATCGGGCCGCCCAACTCGGGCAAGTCGCTGATCCACTCGCGCCTGACCGGATCCCGGGCCGAGTCCGCGCCCTATCCTCACACCACCAACGAACCCATGCCGGGCATGTTGATGCACAACGATGTGCAGTTCCAGCTGGTGGATCTGCCGCCGATCTCGTCCGACTTCATGGAGCCCTGGCTGCCCAACGCCCTGCAACCGGCCCACGCGGCGCTGCTGGTCATCGATTTGAATGTCCCCGGTTGCACGGAGGACGTGATCTCCATCCGCGAGCGCCTGGCCGAGAAACGCATCGTCCTTTCGGACGACTGGCAGGGCCGCCTGCCCTGCGGCCTGGTGGAGGGCCTGCCCGAGACCGAGACCGGCGCGCCGGATCGACCGGATCTACCAGGGCCGGAGCAGACGGGCGACAAAGCGGACGAGAACATCTTCCGCACCGTCCTGCCCACAATGCTCGTGATCAACAAGATCGATCTGGGACTGGATCCGGAAGAGGTGACGATCCTGGAGGAGCTGGTCGAGTCGTGCTTCCCGGCCATCGCTGTCTCGGCCGAGACGGGCAACGGTCTGGACCGTATGGGCGCCCTGCTGCGGCGTGGTCTGGACGTGGCGCGCATCTACACGAAGGTCCCCGGCAAGCCGCCGGACATGGAACGACCGTTCACGGTGTTCAGGGGCGACACGGTGGCCGACGTGGCCAGCCTCGTCCATCGCGGCATGGCCGAGAGCCTGAAGCACGCGCGCGTCTGGGGCAGCGGCAAGTTCGACGGCCAGCAGGTGGGTCGTGACTATCTCGTCGAAGACGGGGACATCCTCGAACTGCACATGTGAACCGGCGTCAGAACTCGCCTTCGCCCCCCACCAGTAGGGGTTCGAGCAGCCGTATAAGTTCGCGCAGGGACGGCGCCGTGCGTGTTCCGTACCAGGTGAGCAGCTTGCCGTCGAGACGCGTGCAGAACTCCGGCGCATCGTCGTAGCCCGCGGCTTCGGCCACCACGATCGGATCCCGCTTGCTCCAGCGGTAGGGCTCATCCGGCATCAGGATCAAGTCGAGCTCGAGCTGCGCCAGATCCTCGAGTTCGATGGCGAAATAGTCGCGCCGATCCGCGAAGACGTTATCGAGACCGACGGCCTCCATCACGGAGTTGATGTGGGTGCCGGCGCCGGCGGCCAACCAGGGATTCTTCCAGATCAGCGTGGACGCGGGCACCGGGTAGTGGGCGTCCTGGGCCCGTCGGTAAGCGGCGAGTCTCTCGCGCCAGGCCGTCGATTCCGCGCGGGCGGCGGAGAGTTCGGCGCGGGCCCCGTGCGCGGCGTCGGCGACGTCGAGCAGCTCGCCGCAAGCACCGAGCAAGCCGTCGATGTCGTCCAGCGCTCGCGGACTGGCGGCGTAGACCGGAATGCCGGCGGCCTCGAGAGCCGCCAGGTGTTCCGCCTTGTTCTCCTCGACGCAGGCCAGTATCAGATCCGGCTGGGCGTCGATAATCCTGTCGATCTTGGGGTTCTTGGTCCCTCCGTACTCCGGCACGCCACGGACCTTCAGGCGCGGTTCGGTGCAATACAGGGTGCGGCCGACCAGCTTGTCGGCTGCGTCGAGACCGCAAACGGTGTCGGTCAGGCTGGGCCCCAGCGAGACGACCCTCCTGTAGGGTCCGGAATTCAGCTCACGATCGCGGGCGTCGACGATCATCATCGGATTACCTCCTGTACCGTCGTGGTGGGCGGCACTCATCAATATCCTGTCGATACATTACGAGTTCCACGTCCAGTATAAGCCCAACGGCACCCCGACCGCCTCATGCAATACGGAGAGGAGACAGCCGGCCCGCCGGTGAGCATCACCGACAGGCCGGGACTCGACTGGAAGGGAGCCGTCAGACTCCCGGTTCCACCGCCTCGTCGCGATGTACCCGGTCCAGCCACCAGCCCACGAACACCGCGCACAGGCCGCGCTTGAACGGGTCGAGTGACGAGTACATCACCGGCACCACGATCAGGGTCAGGAAGGTCGCCACGGCCAGACCCCAGATCACCGCGATGCCCATGGGTCCCCACCACTGACTCGACTCGCCGCCGATGGACAGGACGTGATCCCAGTCCGCCTTGAAGATGTTGGCGAAGTTGACCGACACGCCGGTGGTCAGGGGGATCAGGCCGAGTATCGTCGTGATCGCCGTCAGGATCACCGGGCGGAAACGGGTGAGGCCGGCGCGCACGATGGCGTCGGTCTTGGCGATACCGCGCGCGCGGAGCTGGATTATGTAGTCCAGCATCACGATGGCGTTATTGACCACGATGCCCGCCAGCGAGATCACGCCCACACCGGTCATGATGATGCCGAAGGGCGTACGGTGGACCATCAGGCCCGTGAGGACGCCGATCAGCGAGAGCACCACGCTGGAGATGATCACCAGCGGCACCGTCACCGAGCCGAACTGGCTGATTAACACGATGAAGATCAGCATGATGGCGATGGTGAAGGCGTCGCTCAGGAATTCCTGCGCCTCCGCTTGGTCCTCGTTCTCGCCGGTGTAGTCGATGCCGTAGCCGACCGGCAGGGGAAAGTCGGCCAGGAGCGCCTGCACCTCGGCCAGCAGGGCATTGCTGTTGTAGCCGGCGGCGACGTCGGCGCTGACCGACACCGTACGCTCGCCGTCGATGCGGTTGATGGCCGCCAGACCCGACTTGAACTCGGTCGTGGCGAAGGCGGACAGCGGCACCTGCTCGCCCTCGTAGAAGACGTGCAGGCTCTCCAGGTCCTCCACCCTGCGCCGGAAGGGCTGCTGCAGGCGGACGCGGATGTCGTATTCATCCTCGCCGACGCGATACTTGGCGATCTCGGCGCCGTGCAGGGCCGTGCGGACCGTCCCCGCGATGTCCCAGGTGCGCAGGCCGAAGCGGCCGGCCTTGTCCACGTCCTGGCGCACTTCGATCTGGGGCAGGTCCCGGTCATAGTCGTCGACGATGTCCACCAGGCCCTCGATGTTGCGGATGCGTTCGCTGACCTGCGCGGCCAGATCGCCGAGCACGTTGAAGTCCTCGCCGGAGATCTCGATGTTCACCGGCAGACCCGTCGGGGGCCCTTCCTCCTGCTTGTCGATCACCAGGCGGGCGCCGGTGAAGCCGCCCAGCCGCTCGCGCAGGTTCTCGAGAGAAGAGAGGGAGGGTCGCGTGCGGTCCTCGATATCGATGAACTCCATGGTGACCAGGCTCTTGTGCGCCGGGGCCTGGTTCGCGCTGAAGGCCCCGTTCTCGGCACCCACCTGTCCCGTGTAGGCCTTCAGCTCGGGCACGGCGGCGACCGCGGCCTCCACTTCGCGCGTGTAGACGTCGCTGACCTCGATACGCGTGCCGGACGGCGCGTCGATGGACACGTAGGCGATGCGCGGATCGATGTCCGGGAAGAGTTCGACGCCGCTGTTGAAGACGCCGAACAACATGAACACGGCAATCAGCAGGGTCACGACGGTGCCCAGCACGGCGACGCGATGACCCAGTGCCCAGCGCAAGGTCGGCTCATAGGTCTTGAGGCCGAAGCCGATCAGGCGCTCGCCGAAACGTGGCTTGTCCGCGTTCGATTTCGGGACACTCATGAAGCGGGAGCAGAGCACGGGGTTGAAGACCAGCGCCACCAGCAGCGAGGACAGCAGCGTGATCACCACCGTGATGGGCAGGTACTTCATGAACTCGCCCATGATGCCCGGCCAGAGAATCATCGGGCCGAAGGCGCAGACGGTCGTGAGCGTCGACGCCACCACGGCGTTGGAGACCTGGGCGGCGCCGAAGCGGGCCGCCTCGTCGCCGTCCTTGCCGCGCCCGCGGTGCCGGAAGATGTTCTCCACGATCACGATGGCGTTGTCGACGAGCATGCCGAGGGCCAGGATCAGCGAGAAGAGCACCACCATGTTCAGCGTGATGCCCAGAGCCCGCAGCACGATGAAGCTGATCAGCATGGAGAAGGGAATGGCCACACCCACGAACAGCGCGTTGGTGAAGCCCAGAAAGAGCAACAGCACCGCCACCACCAGGATCAGACCGCTGATGATGTTGTTCTCCAGCTCGGTGACCATGTCCCGTATGACCTTCGACTGGTCGCCGACGATGGTGATCTCGGTGCCCGGCGGCAAGCGCGGCTCCCACACGTCTAGAATGGCGCGGATCTCGTCCGCGATCTCGATGATGTTCTCGCCGCTGCGCTTCTTGACCGAGAGGATCACGGCGTCCTTGCCGTTGACGCGCGAGATGGTCTCGCGATCCTTCAGCCCGAAGCTCACCTCGGCCACGTCGCGGATGTAGACCGGCGTCGGCGCGCCCAGGTTGACCACGAAGTCCAGGATCTCCGCCGCGTCTTCCACCTCGCCCGGCACGGTGACCTGGTAGTCGTACATGCCCAGGGAGAGCTTGCCGCCGGGGATGGTCGTGTTCTGCAGGAAGATGGCGTCCTGGACGTCGACCAGGCCCAGGTTGTAGAAACGCAGGCGCTCGGGATCCACCTCCACGAGCACCTCGTGCTCCACGCCGCCGGTCAGGTTGACCTCCAGCACGCCCTCGACCGTCTCGATCTCTTCCTGCAGGTCCTCACCTACCTCCTTCAGCAGGGACGGGTCGTAGTCGGCCGCCAGGTTGATCTGGATGATGGGCCAGTCCGAGGAACTCAGCTCCATGATCAGCAGGTCCTCGCGCGGGTCCTCCGGCAGCTCGGGCTTGGCCAGGTCCACCCGGTCGCGCACCTTCTGGAGCGCGTCGCTCATGTCCACTTCCGTGGTGAACTCCAGGACGATGGTGGACATGCCGTCGACCGAGGTGCTGGTCATCTCCTTGAGGTCCGAAAGGCCCTTGAGCTCTCGCTCGAGCTTGCGCGTGACCAGGTTCTCCACGTCCTCGGGACTGGCGCCGGCGTAGGGCGTCATGACCATCACCAACGGGATCTTCACGTCGGGACTGGACTCGCGGGGCAGGCCCAGGTAGGAGTCCAGACCCACGATGATGATGATCACCATGAAGGCGAAGACCATCGGGTACTTGCGGATCGCACCGCTGGTGATCTTCATCGGCCGGCCTCCCGCGCGCCGCCCGCCGACGCGGACTCGACGACCTCGACCGGGTCGCCGCCGTTGCTGCCGTCACGCGCGACGGCGTGCTCGGTGATCTTCACCAGCGCGCCATCGACCAGTTCGCGATGCCCGCGCACCACGACCTTCTCCCCGACCGCCAGGCCGGATTCGATCACGACCATCAGCCCCTGATCGGGGCCCAGGGTGACCGGGCGCAGGACGGCGCGGTCCCCCTCCACGGTGAAGACCGTGAGTCCCTCGGTGGTGTACATGACGGCGTCGCGAGGTACGACCAGCGCCTGCTCGTGGGTGATCTTGTGAATCATGGCGCGCGCGACGACACCGGACCTCAGGGCCAGATCCGCGTTGTCGACGTGCACCTCGACCTTGAACTTGCCGGTGACGGTGTCGGCCTCGAAACCGATCCAGGCCACCTTGCCCGCGACCTGCACGTTCATGCCCTCGAGAACCACCGTCGCCGGCGCGTCCTCGCGCAGCCAGGCCACCTCGCGCTCCGAGACGGTGCCGGCCAGCTTGAGCACGAAAGGATCGATGACGCGGGCGACGGGCATCCCGGGCGCGACCAGTTGGCCGGGCTCCACGTATCGGTCGGTCACCACACCGGCGAACGGAGCCTTCACGGCGGCCCGCTCGTGACGAAGCCTGGCGATGCGGTAGACCGCCTCGGCTTGCGCTCGTGCCGCATCGGCGCCGAGCCTCTCGGTCTCGCTGACCTTGCCGGCCGCGAAGAGCGCGGCGGTGTTCTCCGCCGTATGCGTACACAGCTTCAGGTCGTCCCGGGCCGCGGCCATTTGCGCCTCCAGCAGCCGCCGGTCCAGTTCCACGAGGATGTCGTCACGCGAGACCCGGTCGCCCTTGTCGTGAACGATGGCGTAGACCGTGCCCGTCTCCTCGGCGGATACGTCGGTCCCGCGTGCAGGACGCAAAGGGCCGGAGATCTCGAAGAACTCGTCGAGATCCGTCGTGGTCAGCTCCAGCACGCGTACGTTGCGGGCGACCTCTTCCGGCGCCTCGCTCTCCATCCGCTGTGCGCAACCGGCCGCCAGCAGCAGGACCGTCATGAGGGCCGGCACCGCCAGGCGCCGGCTGCGCAGCTTGATCATCAGCATCACTTGCTCCAGATGGTTGTTCATTCTGTCCCTCCTTCGACCAGGCCCTCCACGGCCGCAAAGGGCAGCATGGGAGAGACGCCGATGGCACGTTTCAGGGACGCGGTCGTCGTCAACACGTCGTACCGCGCCTGGATCAGGTTGCTGCGGGCCAGCGACCGGCTCGCCTCCGACTGCAGAACGGTCAGGTAGTCCGCGCGCCCGAGGCGCAGTTCGAGTTTGCTGGTCTCCAGCAGATCCTCGCTGCGCTCGAGATTGAGTTCGACCGCCCGCAGGTTGGCCCGCGACGTAGCGAGGGCGTCCAGCAGTTCGAGCACGTCGGCGCGGATATTCCGCTTCAGACCGTTCAGTTCCACCTCGTTGCGGCGGATGGAAGCCTCCGTCTCCTTGACGAGCCCCTTGGTGAGCAGCCCGTCGAAGAGCGGCACGTTCAGGGCCACCGTCGCGCTCCAGAAATCGTGGCCCGTGTCGTCCAGCTCCCGCACCTCACGGCCCACGTAACCGTAGGATCCGTCGACGGACAGGTACGGACGCATGTCGGCCTTCTGGGCCTTGCGGTTCTGCCGGAGCATGGCCGTGAGCATCTCGGACATCCCGACCTCGGGACGCGTCAATGCCAGGGCGAGGGCAACATCCCGGTCGATCCGCGCCCGTTCCAGCTCCTGGACGTATTCAATGGAGAGCGGCGTTCCGGGCGCGAGTCCCATGGCGGCGTTCAGGCGGGCACCGGTGTTGCGCAGCTCCTTGCGCGACAGGTGCAGACGGGGCACCAGATTCGCGACGGCCACGGCAGCCTGCAGGGTGTCGGTGTCCGTCGCCATGCCCAGCTCGAAACGCAGGCGCATGATGTCGAGGAACTCCTGCTGATTGGCCATCTCCGCCTCCGTGGCGGCGAGCTGCTGCGCCGCCAGGATGATCCCGTGATATCCGGAGATGACCTGCTGCTCCACCTGGTGGGTCACCGCGATGATGGCCAGATCCTGGCGCTTGATGCTCTGGCCGGCGGCACCCATTGCGCCGAGCACCTTGGACGGATTGAGCGTCCAGCGCAGGTTGAGCTGCGCACGCCAGTAGGTCTGGGCGGGAATGTCCTCGGGCGCCGGCAGGAAATCGAAGCCCGCCAGCAACGTGTCCAGCGGCGACGTGCCGAGGGGCCCGTCGCCGCCCCCCCCGCCGAAGGTCTCGTCCAGCGCGAAGCTGGGATCGCGCGCCCGCGACCATTCGCCGGTCGCGTCGATGTAGGGCAGGCCCGTGGCGAGGGCCTGGTACATCTTGCCGTCGAGTTCCTTGCGCCGCAGGCGCTCCGCCTGCAGGACGTCGTTGTGCTCCAGGGCCCGGCTCACGCAGCCGGCGAGATCGAGCGTCACCGCGGCGCCCGGTCTGGCCTCGATGACCGTCCCGTCGTCCGCCGCTAACGTCGCGGTGGCCGACAGCATGAAGATCGCGGCGGTCACCGCGATCGCGCATCGTCCGGATTTCATGGTTCCCTCCGCGTCGATTCGTGTTGCGGATTTCTGATTCCGTTGAGTATGAAGGCGCGCAGTTCGCGCGACAGGGTCTCGTTTTCGAAGGCGCTGGGCTCGTTCGTGAGTTCGGGAAAGACGTAGTACATGGAGTCGAGCAGTCCGCCGATGATCCATACGATCGTCGGCGGATCCATCTCGCGCAGCTCGTCCTTGCGAATGCCCTCGACGATCACCCGCTCGAGGGCCGCGAACATCGTCACGGCCTCCTCGTGCTTCATGAAGTCCTTGGTGTAGGCCTTCACGTCGGGCTCGTGCAGGCAGAAGTGGAACACGGGATGTTGCTTCCCCATTTCCTCGTACCCGTCGATGTAGCGCTCCAGCTTCTCGATAGCCGTCATGTCCGGCGTCAGGGACTCATCCCACTTCGTGACGGAACGGGAGATAAGGTGCATCAGCATCTGCATCAGCAGATCGGCCTTGTCGTTGAACAGCTCGTAGAAGGTGCGCTTGGAGACGCCGGCTTCGCGGCAGATCTCCTCCACGGTCGTCTTGCGGAAGCCGAATCTCTCGAAGATGGGCTCACCCGCGGCGATGATCTGCAGCCGCTTGGGCATGTCCTTGCTGCCGGTCATGATCCTCCTCCCTTCTGTTGGACAATGAAACGAATACGCTTTAATCGTTTTATTGTTTCAGGCAAGATAGAAAAATCTCACGCGCTGTCAAAGGCAGAATTTGAATACTGGTCGTCCGGACCTATCTTCGAGCGGTCAGACAGCGAAAGGTATGACATGGCACAGAGATATCTGATCACCGGCGGCGCCGGTTTCCTGGGCATCAACATGGCGCGCTACCTGCTGGAGCGCGGCCACGAAGTGACGTCCCTGGACATCGCACCCTTCGACTACCCCGAGCGCGACCGCATCAGCGAGGTTACCGGCGACGTCCGCAACCGCGCCGACGTGGACCGGGCCATGGCTGACGTCGACATCGTCATCCACACCGCCGCCGCCCTGCCCCTCTACGACCACGACGACATCCTGTCCACCGACATCGAGGGCACGCGGACCGTGCTGGAGTCCGCCCTGGCCCACGGCGTGGATCGGTTCGTGCACATCTCCTCGACGGCCGTCTACGGCATCCCCGACCACCACCCGCTGGTGGAGGACGATCCCGTCGACGGCGTGGGTCCCTACGGCATCGGCAAGGTCGAGGCCGAGAGCATCTGCGCCGGGTTCCGCGAGCGCGGCCTCTGCGTCCCGATCATCCGCCCCAAGTCCTTCATCGGACCCGAGCGTCTCGGCGTCTTCGCCCTGTTCTACGACTGGGCCAAGGACGGCAAGGGCTTCCCCATGATCGGCAACGGCAACAACCGCTACCAGCTCTGCGACGTGGAGGACATCTGCCAGGGCATCTACCTCTGCTGCACCGGCCCCAGGGACGAGGTGGACGACGTGTTCAACCTGGGCGCGCGCGAATACACGACCATGAAGGAAGACTACCAGGCCGTCCTGGACGAGGCGGGCTTCGGCAAGAAGATCATCGGTTTCCCCGCCAGGCCCGTGATCTGGACCCTGCGCCTGCTGGAGGCGCTCAAGCTCTCGCCCCTCTACAAGTGGGTCTACGAGACGGCCTGCGAGGATTCATTCGTCTCCATCGAGAAGGCCGAGCGCGTGCTGGGCTACTCGCCCCGCTACTCGAACAAGAATGCCCTGGTGCGGAATTACCGGTGGTATCTCGACAATCTGCAGACCTTCGAGGGGCAGTCCGGCGTCTCCCATCGCCTACCATGGAAGCAGGGGATTCTCAAGGTCGCTAAACTCTTCTTCTAAGGCCGGGCAGACACGTGCAGGGGGCATCGACGCTCCGGCTCTTCGAGAGTCGCTTTCGATGCCCCCTGCACATGTCTGCCCTCCATAGGAGAAGGTTGCGAGCTTGAAGATCTCCTGCTCGAGATGGTCTGCAAGGGGGACGAGAACTGAAGCCTGTGCCAAGCCACCCTACCAGGTCGTCGTTTTCACATGTAAAAAGTGCGGGAACGACCAGCTTGATCTACCTAATCAACTCACGAATCTCCGCCAGCAGTCGCTCGTAGTGGGAACCCCGCCAGTAGACTTGGCCGCAGCCGTCGCAACGTTGAAACTCCTCGAAGTGTTGGCGCGTGAGTGGTTCCAGCAGGTGGTCGATCTCGGCCTTGCCGACTGGTTCGACTAGGCCGTTGCAGGATGAGCAACGGCGAAACGGGCTGATCCGGGCCGCCAGGTCCAGGCGTTGGACGACCTCGGCGACCTGCGCGCGGATCTCGGTGTTGCGCACCCAGTAGCCTCTGGTGACCTCGTTGCGTTTGAGGAGGCCCACGTCGCGCGTCAGGACGCAGCGGCCCTCGGCAGCCGCGGTGTCGGCGATGGCGGCATCCTCAAGATCGTCCTGGTAGAGGGTGTCGAAGCCGAGCAGACGCAGCCGCCGGGCCAGCTTGCCCAGGTGGACGTCGCAGACGAAGCGGGGTTCGCGCAGGGGACGCTCGCGCAAGCGTGTCACCGGGGTGATGTCCAGGCTCTCGAATACGGGATAGACCGCGACCCGCTCGCCGTTGCGCAAGGTGTGGGTGAAATCCACGGACCGGCCGTCGACGAGTATCAGGTCGACTTCCACGTGCGGCACGCCGAGCGCCTCGATCGCGTCCTTGACCGCGGGTGAGCCCCGGTAGGCGTAGACGAACTCGCGCTTGCGACGCCGCGGGGGCAGGAAATCGTTGAGCTCCTCGTAGAAGCGGAAACGCGCTTCGTTCACCCAGCCCCCTCCCGTTTCAATAGAGCTCGAGCTGCACCAGCCTGCATTCCAGGCCGCCGTTCCACAGCGGGATGCGGCGCTTGGGACGCAGCCCGATACGCTTGACCAGCTCGACGTCGCCGCAAAGCACCCAGGCCGTCGCGCCGTTGCATTTCCGCTTGAGATGGTCCCCGAGATCCTTGTAGAGCGCCTCGACCTCGCGCCGTTGCTGGAGACGGACACCGTACGGCGGATTGACCACGATGAGCGATCCCGCGGGGACTTCCACGTCGCGGAAGTCGGCGTGCGTCACCTGCACCGCCTCGCCGCCGGGCAGAGACGCCAGGTTCGTACGCGCCGCGCGCACGGCGGTCTCGTCCACGTCGCTGCCGGAGACCAGACCCGGCGGAGGTTGGCGGTGGTCGTCCTTCGCCCGTTCGACGACGTGCCGCCACGCAGCGGCGTCGAAGTCCGGCAAACCGGCCGGCGACGGGGAGGCCTCTGCGCTCCGCCAGCCGGGCGGGGTACGCGAACATTGCAGCCAGGCCTCCGCGAGCAGGGTTCCTGAACCGCACATGAAATCGACCAGCGGCCCCTCGCCGTGCCAGCCGCTGAGGCGCAACACCGCCGCGGCCAGGGTCTCCTGCAGGGGGGCCTCCACGGTCTCGAGGCGGTACCCCCGGCGATGCAGCGAGCCACCAGAGACATCGAGACTGATCGTGGCCCGGTTGCGGTTGAGATGCAGGTTGAGCCACAGGTCGGGCTCGCGGCGGTCCACGCTGGGGCGCCTCCCGCAGGCGTCGCGGAAGTGATCCACGATGGCGTCCTTCAGCCTCTGGGCCGCGAACTGGGAATGGGTGATGTGACTACGCGAGACGTTGGCGACCACGGCGAAGGTCCGGTCCGGCGACAGGATGGCATCCCAGTCCAGCTTGCGGGCGGTCGCGTAGAGATAGCGGTCGGAATGGCAGTCGAAGGTCAGCAGCGGCGCGAGGATGCGACCCGCCAGACGGGAACGCAGGACGACGTCGTAGAGAACGTCGGGATCGGCGCGGAAACCGACGCCGCGCACGCGGGCAGCGGCCCCCGTGGCACCCAGTTCGTGCAACTCGTCGACGAGCAGGTCCTCGACGCCACGGGCGCACTGGGCAAAAAACCGGCTGTGCTTCTGGTACTCGAACACCTTGCCTCCACTCGCTGACATTGGTCCGCTCGACCACGCCATGGTGCGCCACGCCCGCAGGATCGTCAACCGCCGCCCGGCAACGACGCCCGCACCGGCTTACGCCTGTCACCGCGAAGCACTGCGCAGCGGAATCATTCGCACAAGCCCCGATTATTCATGAACCGGATCAGACACCAAGAAAAGGGGCGCCCCGCAGGACGCCCCGACAAGAGATCGGTGAACTCGCTCAACGATAGAGGCTCTTGATCCCGCTCCAGGTACCGGACTGGTTGCCGACCGAGCAATCGCCACAGACGATATCGCCCCAGATGATGACCTTGCCACCGGCCGTCTTCTTGTAGTCGAACATGTCGAACCAACCGGTGCCCTTGTCGTTGTAGACGATGCCGGGCTGGGGCAAGCCGTCGATGGGCAGGTTGGCTTCGAAGAAATCATGGTACCGGATGATCAGGAAGTAGTAGTCGTCGAACACCTGGCATTCGCACACGTCTTCCATGGGCACCGTGATCACGTACAGACCCGGCTCGGTGAAATTGTACACCGCCTCGGGGCCGGTGCAGAGGGGCGGTCCGGGAACGAACTGGTTCTCTGACGGATCCCAGTCGGCATGGGCCAGGCTGCCCGACGCAGTGAAGGTGACCGGCACCTGGGCAGGCGTCAATTCCAGGTACATGTGGATGTTGAGCAGCTCGAAACCGCCCTCGGTACAGGAACCCTGAGCCGGCGGATAGATCAGATAGGCATAGCTTTCCTGGCCCGTGTGTATGAACTCCACGGCGGGCGGAACGATTGGCTTCAAGTTGCCCACCGGGAAGGCGGGTTGTCCCTGGGCGACACTCGCCAGGATCAACATCAGGACGATCAGTGAGGTCTTGAGCTTCATGGTGTGTTCTCCCGCGGCACAGGACAGGAACCGTTGACCCGCATAGCATACTCCTCGAACTCTATATATTACCCGATATCTGACAAATCATCAAGTGCCCCTTGCCAGGTAGCCAGTAATAAAACGGGACGAAAACGCCCCCGGAACCGCGTGGGCGATTTCGGGGGCGCTGCCTGCCGGGCACCGACCAATCGGTCGATGCGGTCGATCAGTCGGCGTAGCGGGCCACACGGAAACCGGTGTAACGACCCTTGTCCGGGAGACTGCGAGTGGCCGAGCGGCAAGTACGCGCGCCGTTGGCGTAGCCGCCGCCACGCATCATGTGAATGGTGCCGGAGGTCGGTCCGATCGGGTCGATGACGCTGCATCCCATGAGAATCGGTATGGGCATGCTACCGATGGCCGGGCGATAGACAAAGCCCAGATTCATGGCGTTGAAATCCACCAGACGGTCCAGGTCATACTGCTCGGTGCCGCTGTCCAGGATATCCATGTCGTCCACCAGCAGGGTCTCGCCGCCGAGCTCCAGCATGGTGATCTCGCCGGTCAGAGTGATCACACCCTTCACGCCCTCGCCGAAGGCGGCGTCGATGACCTGCTCCGCCGTGACCGCCAAGGTGACGCCGGGGGCGATGGCGGCCGGGAAATCCGTGAACACGCCCATATAGCGGATGTCGTCGTTGACCCTCAGGTTCACCTCGCCGGCGAAGTCCGCATACTCGAAGGAAATCTCGCTGGTCGTGATGTCCAGGCTGGAGATGTGGAAGGTGGCACCGACTTCGGTGAGGCGGATCATCAGCTCGTCGCCAACCTCCTGCAGGAACTGAATGATCTGCAAGCTGCCCAGTTCCTCCTCCGAGCCGTCACTGAAGTAGAAAGTACCGAGCGTGACCGGCACGTTGTCGTATGAGCCGGACCAGTCCCAGACCCATTCCCAGACGTTGCCGTGCATGTCATGAAAACCCCACGCGTTGGCATCCAGTTGGGCCACGGAGTGAGGCAGGAAGCCCGAGTTGTTGCAGTACCAGCCGATGAGCATCAGCCGCTCGTCGTAGTCGCAGCTGCTGGGCGTATAGGTGAGGGCGCCGTTCGCGAGATCGGACTGGGTGCCGGAGCGGCAGGTGTACTCCCACTCCGCCTCGGTCAAGAGACGGTAGCCGCCGACCGACTGATCCCAGGTCACGTCCTCCCCGACGATATCGTAGGCGGGGGTGAGCCCCTCGTCCAGCGACAGCGCGTTGCAGAACTCGACCGCCTCCAGCCAGCTGAGATTCTCGACCGGATGGGACAATTCGCAGTCGGGACAGAGGTCATAGTAATAGCTGGGATTGGCACCCACGATACGCACGTACTGGGCCCAGGTGATCTCGGTCGAAGAGACCTCGAAGGGCCGAGTGAGGGTCACCTCGTGCTGGGGCCACTCGTA
The DNA here is from genome assembly GCA_964389015.1 of uncultured Fibrobacteraceae bacterium. Taxonomy (GTDB): domain Bacteria; phylum Krumholzibacteriota; class Krumholzibacteriia; order LZORAL124-64-63; family LZORAL124-64-63; genus JAHIYU01. The sequence continues at coordinate 17,578 of CAYMCR010000043.1, forward strand.
GGGATCGACGGCGTCCTGCATGGGGCTGCCCAGGTTGAAGGTGCCGGGCTCCACGGGCAGCATCACGAGAGCCGATGACTCCTGAGACAGGTAGGTGATGACGAAGGTGATGCCTTGTCCCTCTGCGAGCGTCTGCTGCTCGGGCAGGGGCGTGTTGTAGCCGTCCACGTCGCCCCAGGTGATGGTGTAGTCGCCGGCGGTCATGTCATCGAAGAGCACATCGCCTGCGCCGGTCTCCACCAGATCTTCGGGGCCGGTGAGGGTCCACGGGGCCTCGATCTCGTTCGGCTCGGGGTTGATCTGCACCTGGCCCGGCTCGGGGTCGTTGCTGGGCTGTCGATAGGTGCCGGTAAACGTGGTGATGGCGCCGCCGGCAAGGACCTTCGCCATCGGGTTCTCGTTGGGCAGGAACCAGCCGCTCACGTCCTGCCAGGTCAATTCGTAATCGCCTGGTGCGAGGTTCTCGATGACCTCATCGCCGGTGCCGTCGTGCACGTAACCGTTCGGTCCCGTCAGCTGCCAGGTCAAGGCGACGGTGATCGGGCGGGGGTAGACGCCGATGGTGCCGGTTTCGGTCGTTGGGTCGGTGGAGGTGCCCTCGTCGCATCCCCAGATAGCGAGCAGGCCGAACACCAGCGCGGCCGACAGTAAACGCAACAGTACGGCTCTCATCATCGACGATCCCCCTGTGGAGACTCCTGAGGAGTATTGATCAGCCAGAGCAGCAAGATACACTCGCTTGAAAATACCACATGGCATGCACTGACGCCAGTTTTCGCGTGCCAATGTAGGAATGTACGGAATCGCGCGACTCACGGCAATTACCGGCGACCATGCGATGGCGGGCCCGTGGCCCTGGATTCACGATCAGGACCTCGTGACCACGACGAGCGTGATATCGTCGGATTGGGGCACACCGGCCGTATGGTCGGAAACGGCCTGCAGCACGGTCTCGCGGATGGCGCCGGCGCTACGGTCCCGATTCTCCGCAAAGAGGGCGGTCAGACGCTCATCCCCGAACATTGTCTCCACCGTATCCTCGTCCTGCGGGATACGTCCATCCGGCAGCGGCCCCACGGCCTCGGTGATGCCGTCGGTGAAGAGCAGCAGGGCATCCCCCCGTTCGAGCGTCACCGTATCCTGCACGAAATCGACGTCCGGCAACATGCCCAGGGGCAAGCCGCCCGCCTCCAGTTGCTCCATCTCGCCGCTGCTCCGTCGCAGCAGGGGCGGGTTGTGCCCGGCGTTGGTGAAGGTGAAGGATCCGGTTCGGCGATCGAGCACGCCGTAGAAGAAGGTGGCGAACATGTGCGGATCGGTGGATTCGACGAGCAGGTCGTTCACCCGCCGGACCACGCCGGAGACCCGGCCCGGATGCAGGATCTGGCCGTGCAGCGAGGCCTGCAGGTTGGACATGAGCAGAGCCGCGGGGATCCCCTTGCCGGAAACGTCGCCGATGGCCACGCCCAGCAGACCGTCGCCCTGATCCAGGAAATCGAAGTAGTCGCCGCCCACCTGCAGACTGGGGATGCTGGCGCCCGTGACCTCGAAACCGGGCACCGACGGCATCTCGTGGGGCAGCAGGCGTTCCTGGATGGCGCGGGCCGTCTCCAGTTCCTTCTCGAGGCGTTCGCGCGCCACGACCTCTTCGCGTCCCAGCTTGACGGCCACGGCCATCTCGTTGAAGGAGTCCGCGAGATCGCCGAACTCGTCTTCGTTGGGCACGTTGATGCGCGTCTCGAGGTCGCCCTCGGCGAGGCGCTTGGTCCCCGCCCGCAGCTTACTGACCGCCGAGGTGATGCCGTTGGTGATGCGCAGCCCGAGGAAGCCCGCCGCCGACTGGATCAGCAGGAGCAACCCGGCGATGATGATCAGGATGACCAGCACGGCCTGGTTGAAGTTGTTCTCGCCGGACGTGAACTCGCCCCCCAGGTCCGACAAGCTCACCTTCAGGTGCATCAGGAAGTCACCGAAGGCGAAGTGGTCGCCCGCCAGGACGATCAGCGGTACCTGGGCGCCGCCGAAGTAGAGGGGCCGCCGCCAGAAGGAGGTGCTGGTGGAGTCCCGGTAGGCGCCCTGCAGGGACACGCTCGCCAACAGGGAGTCGACCGCGGCTTCATCGTCGGAGTTGTCGAGATCGTCCGAGTTGACGCGTACGCCCACGTCGGCCCGCAACAAGGCGGACAGGCGATCGAGCACCGCCTCGTCCAGGGGCACGCCCGTGATGCGCGGCCCGTCGGCGCCGAGACCGCGGACGTCCAGCAACCACAGCTCGTCGGCGATGCGGAAGACGGCCGCCGTGTCCGCCGGCGCCCAGTAACCGGACCTGACGATCTGCTCCTCCCCGGCCACGGTGAGCTTCACGCTGCGCACGTCGGGAGCCTCCTCATCGGCGGGCGCCGGCCGCGCCAGCGCGGATCGGAAGCCCTCGAGCCAGTCGGGCGCTTGTCCCTGTGTCCGGTCGCCCGTCCAGGCGAAACCGCCGCCACCAGCGGCTTCCCGGACCACCGCGGGGTTGGCGGCCCAGTCCTGCAAAACGTCCCGCCCGCGCGCGGTGGTGATCCCGCCCATGGCCCCGTAGAGCGCGACCAGCCCGAAGGCCGTCAGCAGCAGCAGCGGCAGCGTGGCGATCAGGGTCGCCATGACCGCCAGCTTCGGTCGCAGACGCAGGAAGTGCAGGCGGATCCCGAAGAGCAGGCGCATCAGGGAGAAGAACCAGAACAGTTTCAGCGATCCCTGGGCGGTTCGGCCGAGATTGTTGACGAAGCCTTCGAACCAGCCCAGACCGTCGAGCCCGGGCCAGGTCCAGTCCCACCATACAAGCACCAGGGCGGCCAGGCCGAGGAAGAAGGCCAGCGCGCGCTGAGCCGAGGAGAGCAGCTGCCAGGGACGATGGCGGCGCAGCAGGAGGAAGCAGAAGTTGAGGGCGACGACGATGTAGCGCCCCCCCTCGTCGGCGCCGAAGAGAAGCAGTATCGGCACGGTCAGGACCAGATAGGCGATCCAGAGCCGGCGTATCGCGGTATCCAGGAGCAGGAAGAGCACCGCCGCCGTCCAGCCGGCACAGGACAACAGGGCCGGCAGCCACGGCATGAAACCACGGAGGGACCAGGCGGTTGCCGCGCTCAGGACGGCGATCAGAATAAGCCGCCACGCGGTCCCGTGTCGCGGATCCTCACGTTTTTGGCGTTGTTCGGACATATCGTCTCCCTCATTCTCGATTGGCGCGCAACCGTAACGCCGACGCGCGCCGAAGACAAGACTCATCAGGAGTGGACAGAAGGGCCGCGAAGGACCAAATTTACGTGTGTGCCAAACGATGCGTACCTCATGACGACGGAGTTTGAGATGAAGACCGTGATCCGCTTATTCATACTGACCGGGCTGTCGATCGCCATTGCCGGCTGCAGCATCGGTCTCGGCGACAAGTTCTACGATTACCAGACACCGCCGCCGCCGGACATGGAGATGCTGATGCTGTCGCAATGCCTCATCGGCTCTTTCTCCAGCGCCGAACAGGCCGCCCGGGATACCGAGTACCACGAGATCACGCTGGAGACGGTGCGCATCTGGCCCGCGCACACCGAAGGCATCTGGTTGTACATCGAACAGGCTGCCGCCGAGAGCAGGGACAAGCCATACCGCCAGCGCGTCTATCACCTGACCCGCAGAAGCGATATAACCTTCACCAGCGAGACCTATCTGTTGCCCGACGAAGCGGCCATGGTCGGCGCCTGGCGCGATCCCTCGCGATTCGCCGCCCTGTCCTCCACGGATCTCACCGTCAAGGAGGGCTGCGCCGTAGAACTCGAGCGCGTGAACGAGTGGACGTTCTCCGGCTCCACCCAGGAACAGGACTGCCCGAGCGAACTGCACGGAGCGTCATACTCCTCCAGCGAGATGACGATCACGCCTTCGTGGCTCGAGAACTGGGAGCGCGGCTACGACGAGGAAGGAAACCAGGTCTGGGGAGCCATCACGGAACCCTACCACTTCGCGAAGCAGGGACACTGAGCGCCGGCGCCCCACCACGATCGAAGCGGCGCGGGAGCGATGCCCGCGCCGTCTTTTTTCGCCGTGTCAGTGGTTCTGATTCTCCAGTTCGGACGACATGCACGAGGCGATGAGGAAGGCCAGCGAGCGGGTGGGATCCCTCTCCGGCGCCTCCCCGTCGGTGACGACCCGCAGTTCCGTATCGGATTCCTCGATCATTAGCCGGCAGGACGAATCACGCAACAACTCCAGGTAGTCGAGCCTGTCCTTCTGATCAAAGCACAGGCACAACGATCCGTCGTGTCGCAGCAGACGCGAGATGACCGGCAGCAGGTCCTTGATGTACTTCATGGTGTAATGCGCCAGGGGAGCGCGGGCGGTCACCAGATCGACGGAATTTTCGGTGAAGGTGGTGTCGACCAGATCGTAGGGCGCCAGGTACTGCATGTGAAACTGTCGTAGCGCGCCGAAAAGAGTGACCTCGGCGGGGACACGCAGGCGCTGGATCACCTCGCGTTTTTTCAGCCCGAGACGCTTCGCGATTCCTCCGGCGTAACCGCGCAGGTTGGCGGCCGTCTGCACCAGCAACTCCTGGTCCAGGACACGTTCGTGATCCACTATGATGATGTCGTCGCAGCCCGCCAGGTAGAAGACGAGCGGGATGGTGGGTTGCCAACCGGTACCGAGGTTCAGGAGCGTCTTTTGCCGGAGCTCGCAACCCGAGCGCCTCAACATCTCGACCTGATACAAGCCCTGTTCGAGCGTGCGAGGATCGATCTCCGAGGTAGGCGCCACGAACTCACCGATACGCTTGGGCTGGGGAGTCCCCCGTCCGAAAAAGCGGACCCATAGATCCTGCGCGCGACGACGCACTTCGATCATGACCACATCCTTGAACCCGGACTCACCGTGAACACCCGCTGGACGATCCCACATCGCCTCGGCGGTCTCGGATACAGACCCTACCCTGCCGTTCGGGTACGGCGGCTAGACGCGGATTCTATCACAGCCAACTCCGGTATGCCAAGACCTGCAACCGCATACGTCCACCGCAGTTGTGGTGTTTTGTCACACCAACAATAGAACACGTGTGACCATCTCAACACACCTTCGCGACCGATATCGTGTAATTTCCTTGATCACTCTTGTCCTAAACAAGTGTAATATTGACGAAGCCCCCCGTGGTCATGGGA
>CAYMCR010000044.1:0-22646 GCA_964389015.1 uncultured Fibrobacteraceae bacterium
AGAAAGGAAACAAGGCCCATGGTTAGAATGACTTGACCATTGTTAAAGGTGTAAAAAGTGCGGCACGGCCGAAGCGCAGGCGGATCGCGGTCCGAAGACGGAGGCAACGGATTGGCCAACCTCCAGTGCTCGCGTAGATTCGAGTTATCGAAATCGTGTCCGCTCTCCTGATGTCGTAGAAGTCCTGGACGTTCGCACCCTCTTGCGGGGGCGTATGGAGGGTCCTGGAGCCAGGAGGGCGGAAGGATCCGGAATTCGAGCGAGCCGCCGACAGGAAGTCGGCGACGAGCGCCCCCCGCAAGAGGGTGCGAACGCCCAGGACTTCGGCCACGATCAAGTGAGCGAACAGGATTACGAAGGCACGACTCTACGGAAGCAGGAACGTCTCGTGGATCTGCTGGCGGGCCTGCTCGAGGTCTCCCTGGTCGATGACGCAGGAAACCGTGGAAACCGAAGTGCTGATGGCGTGGATGTCAATGCCGGCTTCGGCCATGGCGTCGAACATGAGGCCGGCGATCGAAGGGCGCTCGCTGAAGTGCGGGCCGTAGATGGAGAAGAAGCAGCAGTTGCGCTGGACCTCGATGCGCTCCGCCTCGATCTCTTCCTTGATCGACTGCAGCAAGCCCAGGGCTTGGTCCAGGGCGTCCTTGCCCACGGCCAGGGTCAAGTTCTCGTGGTCGGAGGCATCGGAGGACGAAACGATGCAGAGCACGTTGATGCCGTGCTTGCCCAGCGTGGAGAGGGTCAAGCCCGCCACACCCGGTCCCCTGCGCACGCCGAGGACCTTGATCAGCACCAGATTGGTGGTTTCGAGCATCCCGCCGATGGCGACCTTGGACATTTCTTCTCCCCGACTTATGACGTAGCAGACCCGTCAAATCTAATACTCAGCCTCAACGGGCCAAGTAAAATTCTGTTCGGGTAAGGAAAGTACCGACCAGGGTTGACAATAGGGCTGACCGGCACCACAATCTGCTTCTGGCCTAACAGGGGGGTTCCGAAAATGTCCAGAATAGCTGTGATTCTGAGCGGGTGTGGCGTGTTCGACGGCTCCGAGATCCACGAGGCCACGGCCACCCTGTTGGCGCTGGACAGAGCCGGTGCCGACGTGACGATCGCCGCTCCCACCGGCGCCCAGATGCACGTTGTCGATCATCAGGCCGGCGAACCCGTCGATGGTGAGACGCGGGACATCCGGGTCGAATCGGCCCGCATCGCGCGCGGCCCGGTAGCTGACGTCGCCGACCTGGACCCGGCTGACTTCGACGCCGTCATCCTGCCCGGAGGTTTCGGGGCGGCCAAGAACCTCTGCACCTTCGCTACGTCGGGAGCCGACTGCACGGTCAACCCGGCGGTCGCCGCCTTCGTCGCCGATATGCACGACAAGGGCAAGGTCGTCGGCGCGATGTGCATCGCGCCCGCGCTGGTCGCCAAGGTCCTGGGCGGACAGGTGAAGCTCACGATCGGCTCGGACGCCGACACGGCAGCCGCCGTGGAAGCCGCCGGCGCCACCCACGTCGCCGCGGGCGCCGACGAGATCGTGGTGGACGAGGCGAACCGCGTCGTGACCACGCCGGCGTACATGCTGGCCGGCCGCATCTCGGAGGTATTCGACGGTATCGAGAAACTGGTCAAGAAAGTCATCGATCTCTGCTGAGGCCACAACAGAACTGCAACCCGAAGGAGCACCATGCGGCACTCTCATCACGACGACATGTCTCCCCCCTCCGACTCCGGAGCCAACGCCTGGAGCCTACCGCGCGCCCACGTGATCAGCCTGGTCAGTCAGAAAGGCGGCGTGGGCAAGACCACCTCGGCCGTCAACCTGGGCGCCTGTTTCGCCCTGAGCGGACACCGTACGCTCGTGATCGGCACCGACTCGTCCTGCGGCGTATCGCGCAGCCTGGGCTACGGGCCCCAGCAGCTGCGCGGCGGCCTGCGCGAGGTCATCATCTCCGGTCTGCCCATGATCCAGGTCACGCACAAAACCGATCTCGAGAACCTGCACCTGGTGGCTCCCGATGCCTGGACCATGGCCGAGGAAGAACAGTACAAGGATCTCATGACACGCCAGGCGGACGTCTTCGCCGCGGCCATCGAAGAGCTCAGCGCCGATTTCGACACCATCCTCATCGACTGCCCGCCCGGCTTCGGTCCCGAAACCCGCGCCTCGCTGCTCGCCTCGGACAGCTATCTCGTACCCGTGCAGGCCGAGGAACTGTGCCGGGACACCCTGGCCCGTCTGATGAACTTCATCGAGGATTTCCGGCAGGCACATCGGCCCGGTCTGTCCCTCGAGGGGCTGTTCCTGACCATGACGGACCACCGCACGCGCATGAGCCGCCAGGTGGCGGCAAGGCTCGACGCGGATTTCGGTGAGCGACTTTTCGACAGCTCCATTCCGCGTAACACCCGTCTGACCGAAATGGCGATCCAGGGCAAGCCGACGGTCATCTACGACCGACTCTCCAGCGGCAGCCGCGCCTACTTCAACCTGATGGACGAGATCATCCAACGCCATCTGAGCCGGCAGGACAGCGAGGCGGAGGGTGACTTCGCACCCGCCGTCGAAGCCCCCTCGAGCATCCCCACGGCGCTGGAGGCGGCCGAACGGAACTATCCGAACGGATCCTCCGTCCATCCCGACGGACTGGCGCGCCTGATGCGCGAACTCGGAGCGAAAGCACACGGCGGCGAAGAGGTCACCGACGAAACCGCCGCGAACGAATACCTCTTCGCGGAGGCCGGCGATACCGAACCCGGTGGTGGCGACAACGGTGATCCGGACATGGTCTCGCTGGACGACCTGCTCGACGAGGAAGAGAAGCGCGACACCGATGAGACCGATCACGGCTGGGGTTTCGGGGACGACAATTACGAAACCATAAACTGACGCCCGTCGTGACGGAGATATGGAAAACGGGCCGGGGACCGCACCCGGCCCGTTTTCCAGACATACGAACCGGCGCGGCCAAAGTGGCACGACGGTTGCCCACCGGTGCGCGCCGTTGTACCATTGACGTGACGGCGCCGGATCCGTCAGACGGCGCACGCCACCATCCGCCTTCCGGAGGTCGCAGGTTGACCATGCAAGCCCTCGTCTACGACAAGTCGGCGATGCCCTGGGACAAGACCGAGGGTTTCGTGAAACGCGAGATGCCGCGTCCCGTCCTGGACGAAGCCGCCGATTCCGCCGACGGCGGCAACGTCGTGGTGAAGATGATCTACGCGGGCTTTTGCGGCAGCGACCGCGGCATCTGGCATCGCACGGCCTTCAAGGGACACATTTTCGAGAGCCTCAAGCGCGAGGGCCGCACCACGCGCATCATCGGCCACGAACTGGTCGGCGAGATCGTCGAGGTCGGTTCGCGCGTGCCCGCGCTCTACGGCTACCACCCCAAGGACATCGTCTCGAGCGAGTCGCACATCATCTGCGGCACCTGCCACCAGTGCCGGATCGGCCAGACCCACATCTGCGCCAGGGACACCATCATCGGCATCAGCCGCGACGGCTGCTTCGCCGAATACATCAAGCTGCCGGCGAAGGTTCTGTGGCCCACCGACAAGCGGCTCATCAAGCTGAAGGTCGCCGCCATCCAGGAACCATTCGGCAACGCCGTGCACGCCTGCATGAAGACCGACCTGCGCGGCAAGACCGTGGGCGTCTTCGGCTGCGGCACCATCGGGCTGTTCGTCATCATGGTGGCCAAGGCGCTGGGCGCGACCAAGGTGATCGGCGTCGAACCCGTGGCCAAGAACCGCGAGATGGCTCTGCAGGTCGGGGCCAACGTGGTGATTCCGCTGGACCTGTCCAACAGCGCGAAGCACGGCTGGGCGGCGGACAAGGACGTGGTGAAGGCGGTGCGCCAGGAGGCTCGCGGCATCGGCGTCGACGTGGCCCTGGAGATGGCCGGCTTCAACAACAGCGTCAACAACGCCATCCAGTCGACGCGGCGCGGCGGCGAGGTGGTGCTCTTCGGGCTCAAGCAGGGCAACTTCCACATCCAGCAGTTCGACCGCCTGATCGTCAACGGCATCACCATGCACAGCGTGATCGGCCGGCGCATCTTCGAGACCTGGGTCGTCACGCGCAACCTGCTGGAGGACAAGGCCAACGGCATCCAGAAGATCATCCACGAGGTGATCCTCAACGGAGGCGACGACACGGTCGTGCATATCGACGATTTCGAGCCCGACGCATTCGCAACCAAGCTGGCCGCATGGCCCAAACTGCTGATCCAGTTCTGAGGAGGCTTCCGGTGAAGGTGACCATCGAATTCTGCAAGGCTTGAAACTACGATCCCATCGCCGCCAGTCTGGCGACGGAACTCGAGATCGAGTTCGATGCGGACGTGGAGTTGATCCCTTCGGGCGGCGGCGTCTTCGAGGTCGTCGTCGACGGTGACCTGGTCTACTCCAAGCAGAGCACCGGACGCCACGCCGAACCCGGCGAGGTCGCCACCTTGATCGAGGAGCGCGCCTGAGTGGCCCCCGCAACCATCCTGTTCGACCTGGACGGCACCCTGTTGGACAGCCGCGCCGCGGTGGTGGACGCCGTGGCGGACGGTCTCACCGGCGCCTACCGGCACCACGACCTGCCGCCCGCGGCGCCGGACCACGATTTGATCGCCGACTGCATGGGGCTGCCCTCTGACGAGTATTTCGCCCGGGCCTTCGATCCCGACACCGTGCCGCGCGGCCGACGCGACGAGTTCGCATGCACTTTCGCCCGCCTGACCGCCGCGGAGGAGGTCGCCGCGATCCTCGGCGGCCGGACCGCCCTCTACCCCGGGGCCGTCGACACCCTCGCCTCCCTGTCGAAGCGCCACCGCTTGCTGCTCATCTCCAACGCCGGCACGGTGTATTTCCGCGCGGTGATCGCGGGACACGGCCTCGACAGGTTCTTCGCCGCGACACTGTGTCTCGAAGAGGCGCAATCCCGCCGCCTGGCGAGCGACAAGGCCGGCATGATCGAGGCCCTGGTGGAGGATCCGGCCGGGGCGGTGATGGTCGGCGACCGGGCCGGTGACATCGAGGCCGGGCGCACCGCGGGCGCACGCACCGTGGGCTGCCGCTACGGCTTCGGCTCCCCCGAAGAACTGCAGGCCGCCGATTGGATCATCGACGGCCTGCCCGAATTGCTGGCGTTGTCCCTCTGACGGCGGGGGTCAGTGCTTGGCCCGTCGCCGCTCCCTCTTAAGCTCCTTCTTCAACTCCCGCATCTCCTTGCGCAGCGCATCCAGCTCGGCTTCGAGTTCCTCCATGCCCTCGCCGCCGCGGAAACGGTGGTGGGAATCCACGAACTCGATCTCGCCCAGGGCCATGACGGCTTCCGAGACGCCGTCGATGATGGCGTCGATGTCCACGATGACCTCGTCGTCGTCGGCCGCCACGCGCAGGAAGTTGTCTTCGCCGTCGAAGTGGATGTCCAGCTCGAAGTCCTCGAGCGCCTCCTCCAGCTCGGCGAAGACGTTGTCCAGGGTCTCCTCGATCTCGGCCAGGTCCAGCTCGAAGATTTCCTCGCCGGTGTCGCTGTTGACCATGCGGATGTTCTCGTCATCGCTGAAATGGCAGACGAAGGTCTCTCCCTCATCTGTGATGAGCGTGATGGTACGTTCGTCGTCGGCCAGGACGGGGAAAGCGAGCAACAACGTCAGAACGGCCGCTCCCAGGACGGACAGGAATCTTGTCTGTTTCTTCATGATGGCGACCTCCGGGTACGATTGAACCTGTGGCCGGGAATACGCCGCGAGGGGAGAAAAGGTTGCAAGGTCGATATTCAGGAACGGAACTGCAGATCGTGCAGCGTCCGGTAGGGTCCCGCGGTGTCGTCCAGCAGGGTCTGGTGATTGCCGGTCTGCACGATGCAACCCTTCTGCATCACATAGATGCGGTCCACGTGCTGTATCGTCGAGAGGCGGTGGGCGATGACGATGGTGGTCCGGTCGCGGACCAGGCGGTCGACCGCCTCCTGGACGAGCATCTCGCTCTCGGTGTCGAGCGCACTCGTGGCCTCGTCGAAGATCAGCACCGGCGGATTCTTGAGGATGGCGCGGGCGATGGACAGGCGCTGCCGCTGTCCCCCCGACAGCTTGAGGCCGCGGTCGCCGATCATGGTGGCGTAGCCCTGGGGCATCTGCACGATGAAGTCGTGGGCGTTGGCGGCCCGCGCCGCGTCGGCGATCTCCTCGTCGCTCACGTCGGGCAGACCGTAGGCGATGTTGTTGCGCACGGTGTCGTTGAACAGGATCACCTCCTGGGTGACGATGCCCATCGCCCCACGTAAGGAAGCCAAAGTGACGTCGCGCAGATCCAGCCCGTCCAGCAGCACCTGCCCGCCGGTGGGATCGTAGAAGCGCGGGATCAGGTCGACGAGGGTGGACTTGCCCGCGCCGCTGGCCCCGACCAGCGCCACGATCTCGCCGGACGCCACCTGCAGGTTCACGCCCCGTAGCACGGGTTCCCCGTCCTGGTAGGAGAAGTGCACGTCGCGTAGCTCGATCTCACCGCGCACCTCGGCCATGACCCGAGCGCCGGTCTTCTCGTGGATCTCCACGGGATGATCCAGCACCGCGAACACGCGCTCGGCGGCGGCCAGACCCTCCTGGATAGCGTTATTGACCTGGCTCAGCTCCTTGATGGGCTTGCCCAGCGAGAACACGCAGAACAGGAACAGGACGAAGAGCTGGGGCGGCAGCTCGTCGCCGCCGAGCACCTGGCGCCCGCCGTACCACAGCACGAACAGGCCAACAAGTACCGAGAGCTGCTCGGTCAGCGGCGAGGACAGACGCTGGATACGCGCCATCTTGAAGAGGTCCCTGAACAGCCGCTGCGACTCGGCGCGGAAGCGCGCATTCTCCCGCTTCTCGTTGGCGAAGGCCTTCACGACGCGGATGCCGGAGACCGTTTCCTGCAGGCGCGTGGTGAGGTCGGCCATTTTCTCCTGCTGCCGGTGGCTGTACTTGCGCAGCTTCTTGCCGATGCGCACGATGATCAGCATGCTCAGCGGCAGCACAAGCATGGCCAGCAAGGTCAGCTTCCAGCTCAGCAACAGCGACATGACCAGGTACATGAGGATCATCACGGGGTCGCGCGCGAGATTGGTGAAGCTGACGTTCACGCTGCGATTGACCACCAGGACGTCGTTGGTGTCCCGGCTGATCAGCTCACCGGCCCGGTGGCGATGGTAGAACGAGAGCGGCAGGCTCGTGAACTTCTCGTAGAGCCGGTTGCGCAGGTCGCGGATGAAGCTGTGCTGCACGTAGTCGGTACAGACGGTCTGCAGGTAGCCCGACAGGTTCTTGATCAGGTTCAGGATGAAGAACACCAGCACGATGACCCAGAGGGTCTCCATCTTGGTGTCGCGCTGCAGCCAGGCTTTGAGACGGGACATGAGATCGTCGCGCAGGCCTGTCACCGAGAAGGAGTGCTGCAGCTCCTCAACCCGCGAGAGGGTCTCGTCAGCAGCGAGAGTGTCTGCCGGCGCGGTCGCGATCCCGGCTCCGGTGACCTCTGCAGATTCCGGGGCAAACAGCGCCTCCAGGAAAGGCGCGATCATCACGATGCTGAAACCGCTCAATAGGGAGAAGACAACCATGAAGGACATGGACAGCAGGATGAACGGCAGGTACGGCCGGACCAGCCGCAGCACGCGCAGGTAGGTGTTCATGGGCACTACAGTAGCGGGAAAGTGTCAGGCGTCAAGCCTCACCGAGACGACGGCGGCCAATCCCGCCCCGGGACTGACCGAAGTCAGCCCGCTGGAGTAGAGCAGACTGGTCGACACCTTGTGCGACCAGACAGCGCCGATACCGACGGACAGCTCCAGGTAGGCCGGGGCTCCCGGCTGTGCCGGCGACGAGGCGGAGAGGCCCGCGACCGGATAGAACCTGGCCCCGGGCCGTCGGTAGCTGAGCGAGACCGCGCCGTTGAACAGCCCGTCGTAATCAAAGCCCTGTGGTTCGCCGAGCTTCAGGATCCCCACTTCGGCGAGGACATACAGTTTGCGATACCGATTCACCATGAAGAGACTGGCGCCCCAGTCGCTCTCGCCGCTGCCGGTCGCGGAATAATCGTCCTGCAGCGGCAACTTGCCCCGCAGCCTGAACCACCCCCGGCTCCGCGGGCGCCAACTCCGCTCCCCGCCCCAGATCCTGCGCCCGGCGGTAACGTACAAGGAGCCGAGCCCCGACCCGCTCGTGCCGGTCGACTCGCCGCCCGCTTCTTGCCAGGACAGCCAGCTCACACTTCCGCGCAGGCTCCACCCTGCGTTCCGCCAGGAAAGCGAGGAATAGGAGATCAGGTAGTCTCCCGCAAAGCCGTTTTGCTCCTGCCGCAGCCACCTCATCGTCTGCGTAGCGATGGGCGGCGCCGCCATCGCCGCGGCGGTGGCCAGGACGACGGCGGCTGCAAACAGGATCCTACAGGCAGTTTTCACGCCGCGCAGGCGAGTGAATGGATTCACGCCGTCACCTCAGTGCTGGTGACCGGCATGGTCGCCGCCCTGCTCGCCGGCGCCGCCGTGCATCTGCTGGAGGGCCTGCATCATGCCCTGGCCGGCGCTGAACATCCGGTCCATGTTCGCCATCATCTCGTGCATGCGTTCCGCGGTAGCCTCGTCGGACATGTCTCCGTCGTGGCCCATGTAGTTCCGCATGTTCGTGAGCATGGAATCCATCAGCGGCATCATATTCTCCATGTCGTGGGTCATGTCCTGCATCATGGACATGTGATCGCCCTGGTGCCCGGCCATCTGGTCGCCCATCTGGCCTTCCATCTGCTCGTGGGCGCCGTGCATCTCCTGCATCATCTCGGACATGTGCTCCATCATAGTGTGCATCTGCTCCATCATCTCCTCGGAGTGCAAGCCGGACATGTGGCCGCCTCCGTGTTCCTGACCGCCCTGCATGTGGTCGTGGGGTTGGGCAAGTACCGGTATCTGGTAACCGGCCATCAAGGCAACGGCTGCAATCAACGTGATGATCGTTCTGGACATCTCTTGCTCCTTTTTGTTGTTGAACGAGACAAACATCAGACTCAGTCCCCGCTCCGTCCCCACTTCAGTTTCAATTCCGCGTACCCGCAATAGAGCACCGGCACCACCAGGATGGTGAGCATGGCGACGGTCATGCCCCCGAAAGAGGGGATGGCCATCGGCACCATGATGTCCGAGCCGCGTCCCGCCGAGGTCAGCACCGGCAGCAGCGCCAGGATCGTCGTCGCGATGGTTATCGTCGCGGGACGCACGCGCCGGACCGCGCCCTCGATCGTCGCCCGGCGGATGTCGGCCGCGGACCGGAAGCGTCGACCGGCGAAGGTTTGGTCGAGATAGGTCGCCATGATGACGCCGTCATCCGAAGCGATGCCGAACAGGGCGATGAAGCCCACCCAGACGGCCACGCTGAGGTTGATGGGGTGGATCTGGAAGAGCGTGCGCATCTCGACGCCGAGGAACGCGAAGTCCAGGAACCAGGGCTGACCGTAGAGCCAGATCATCAGGAACCCGCCGGCCCAAGCCACGAAGATGCCGGAAAAGACCATGCCGGTGGTGACGACCGAGCGGAACTGGAGGTAGAGGATCATGAAGATCACGAACAGGGCCAGGGGCAGCACCACCATCAGCTTCTTCTCGGACCGCACCTGGTTCTCGTAGCTGCCGGCGAAGGTATAGCTCACGCCGGCGGGCAGCACGAACTCGCCGTTCTCCCGCGCGAGCTCCAGATGCCGGCGCGCGTCCTGGACGACGTCGACCTCGGCCCGACCCGCCTTCATGTCGAACAGCACGTAGCCGACCAGGAAGGTGTCCTCGCTCTTGATCACCTGGGGGCCGCGGATGTAGCGGATTTCAGCGAGCTGGGTCAGGGGGATCTGCGCCCCGCCGGCGGTGGGGACGAGGATCCGGCCCAGGTCCTCGATGGAGTCCCGCAGCTCCCGGGCGTAGCGCACCCGCACGGGATAGCGTTCCCGCCCCTCGACGGTCGTCGTGATCAGCTTGCCGCCGACGGCGACCTCGATGACGTCCTGGACCTTGCGGATCGTCAGTCCGTAGCGCGCGATGGCGTGGCGGTCGATGTCGATCTCCAGGTACGGCTTGCCCACGATCCGGTCGGCGATGACCGCGGCGGGCTCGATGGAGGGCACCTCCTTCAGGAGGCGCTCGATCTCCAGACCGACCCGATCGATCGTCTCCAGGTCCGGCCCCTTGATCTTGACGCCCATGGGCGCCCGCATGCCGCTCTGGAGCATGACGATGCGCGCGGCGATGGGCTGCAGCTTGGGCGCCGACGTGGTGCCGGGCAACTTGGTGACGCGGACGATCTCGTCCCAGATGTCGTCCGGCGTCAGGATCTCGTCGCGCCATTGCCGATAGAGACGACCGCGCCGGTCGGGGATCAGCTCGCCGGCCTCGTCCCGCACGTACTCGTCGCGCCGCCGGTCGAAACGGAAGCGCAGCCGGCGACCGTCCTTGTCGAGCTTGTACTCGGGAACGTAGTTGATCACCGTCTCCACCATGGAGATCGGCGCCGGATCGAGGGGCGAATCCGCCCGGCCCAGCTTGCCGACGACCGACTCGACCTCCGGGATCTCCGCCATGGCCATGTCGAGCTTCTGGAGGACGTCCAGTGCCTCGCCGATGGAGGCGTGGGGCATGGTCGTCGGCATGAAGAGGTAGGATCCTTCGTCCAGCGGCGGCATGAACTCCTTCCCCAGTCCGGGGAAGGCGTGCTTGGGCCCAGACCACACACGGCCCAGCACCGTGTCGGCGTCGTCGTGGACGCCGGGCAGGAAGGTGAACACCGTCGAGAACCCCTGCCAGACAGACAGGCCGATCAGCAACAACACGACCGGCATCACCAGGAACAACAGCTTGTGGTCTAAGCACCAGGTCAGCAGACGCGGATAGACGCGCGTGAAAAGGTGGAAAAGCAGCAGCAGGCCGCCCAGGACGAGGACCACGAACAGAACATTCAGCACCAGCCCCTTGCCGGGACCGAGGGGGAGCCAGTGCCCGGTCAGCAGCAGCGCGACCATCGCCACGGCAATGGCGTTGATGGTCCGCGGCCCGTAGCGTCGGAAGCGGGCGGGGATCCGATCCTGTCCGATGATGTAGGCCCCCCAGAGCACCATCGCCGCACCGACCCACACCGATAATCCGAACGCGGCGACCGCACCGACGACCACGAGCAGCCCCCCGGACATCTTCCGGGCGAACCCGGCGCCGATCTTCCTGGAGAACAGGAGGTGGGCAAACGGGGGGATGACCGTCAGTGCCACGATGATCGACGCGATCAGGGCGAAGGTCTTGGTATAGGCCAGAGGCTTGAACAGCTTGCCCTCTGCCGCCTGCATGGTGAAGACGGGCAGGAAGCTGATGATCGTCGTGGCGACGGCCGTCACCACGGCGCTGCCCACCTCGGACGAGGCTCGGAAGATGACCTCCAGCTTGTCCTCGTCGGGAGGGGCCTCGTCCAGCCGTCTCAGGATGTTCTCGCAGAGAACGACCCCCATGTCGACCATCGTGCCGATGGCGATGGCGATGCCCGACAGCGCGACGATGTTGGCGTCGACCTTGAAGAACTTCATGCCGATGAAGCTCATCAACACGGCCAGCGGCAGCAGACCGGCGATCAGGAGGCTGCTGCGCAGGTTCATGATCAACACGATCACCACGATGATCGTGATCAGGATTTCCTCGGTCAGGGCGGTGTCGAGGGTGCCGAGAGTCTCGTAGATCAGGCCGGCCCGATCGTAGAACGGCACGATCGTCACCCTGCTGACGCGACCGTCGGGCAGGGTCTTCTGCGGCAGACCGGGCGAGATCTCCTCGATCTTCCGCTTGACGTGCTTGATCGTGGCCAGTGGATTCTCGCCGTAGCGGACCACGACCACGCCGCCGACCGTTTCGGCGCCCTCCTTGTCCAGCGCGCCGCGCCGCAGGGCGGGGCCGAAGTGGACGGTGGCGACGTCTCCGATCGTGACCGGAACGCCGTCGCGGGCAGTCACGACGCCGGCCTCGATGTCTTCGAGGCTCTCGATGAAGCCCAAGCCGCGAATCATGTACTCGACGCTGTTGATCTCGATCGTCCGCGCACCGACATCCACGTTCGACTGGCGAACCGACTGGTAGACCTGGTCCAGGGTGATCCCATAGGCCCGCATGGCGTCGGGATCGACGTCGATCTGATACTCGCGGACGAAGCCACCGACCGAGGCGACCTCGGCGACACCCTCGGCGGCCAGCAGACCGTACCGGACGTACCAGTCCTGGACGCTGCGCAATTCGTCGAGATCCCAACCGCCGGTCGGGTTCCCTTCCTCGTCGCGACCTTCGAGCGTATACCAGAACACCTGGCCCAGCGCCGTCGCGTCCGGGCCGAGCCCGGGTTGCACGCCCGCCGGCAACGTGCCGGGCTGCAGGCTGTTGAGCTTTTCCAGGATCCGCGACCGCGAGTCGTAGAAGTCTGCCCGCTCCTTGAAGATCACGTAGATGGTCGAGAAGCCGAAGAAGGAATAGCTGCGGACCGTCTTGATGTCCGGCAGACCGAGCAGCGCCACCGTCAGGGGATAGGTGACCTGGTCCTCCACGTCCTGGGGCGAGCGGCCCATCCATTCCGTGAAGACGATCTGCTGGTTCTCGCCCAGATCGGGGATGGCGTCGACCGGGACTGGATCGCGGGGCAATCCGCCCAGTTCCCAATCGAAGGGCGCGACCATGGCGCCGAAGGCGACGACGAAGAGTACGAGCAGGCCGACTACCAGCTTGTTATCGAGGCAGAACCGCAGCAGGCCGTCCAACCAGCTGCCGGTGTGTGCGGGGAGTTTCGTGGCCATGCCGGTTACCTCCCCTCGCCATCATCGGTTGCCGTCAGGGAGTCGGACTGGCTGCCGCAACGGAGCATCGACGCGCCGTAGTAGGGATTGGCCGTGACGGTCGCGCGCTGGATCCAGTCGGCGCCCTTGTCACCGTACATCGGACAGTGGAAGAGGCGGACGGGGCGGTCGTCCCTGTAGCCGTAGCGCCACAGAGCGTTCCAGACCGCGTCGGTGAGTCGCTGGAGCGATGCCCGCCTGGCGGCGAGATCCCCGGCCTCGGCGACGGACTCGAAGGCGTGACGCAGCCGACCGGCATCCTCCATCCAGGCCGCGTGAGCTTCGCCGGCCAGACTCATGTCGACGCCGTCGACGGCCGCGGCGGCCGCGTGGGCGGCCGTGGCGGCGGCCGCGTCGTCGTCGGCCGCGAGGGCCGCCTGCAGGGAGAGATAGGCCTCCAGGACGCCGTTCAGCTGACGGCCGAAGGCCGCGGGGACGTTCTCCAGGATCTCGGCGTGCCCGTCTTGATCATCGGACGTTGCGTCATCGACGCCGGCCGACGTTCCCGCGACGGCCGGGGCTGGCCCGCCGTGGTCGTGCCCGGGAGCGGGACCGCCGCCGCCAGGATTCATCATGCTCGGCTTGGCCTGGATCTGAAGAGCGCTGTCGAGCTTGAAGTTTCCCTTCGTGACGACCAGTTCACCCTCGGCGAGTCCAGATGTCACCAGGTAGTGATCCCCGGCACGCGGGCCCAGCACGATCTCCCGTCCCACGAAGGTCGGCTTCTCGCGCTCTGGCAACCTCACGTACACAACGGCCCGCTCGCCCGTGATCAGGGGGGCCGAGGCGGGGATGACCAGGGGCGGTTCCACGCCCTCCGTCGTCGTGACGACGACGGCGTGCACGAACATGCCCGGTTTGAGCAGACCCGCGTCGTTGTCGGCCTCCAGACGGACCTTGACGGTTCGCGTCCGCGGGTCGAGTACGGGATCTATGAAAACGACATGGCCGGAGAAGGTCCGCCCCGGCAGCGCCTCGACCGTGAAGGCGATGTCCTGGTCCTCCGCCAGCCACACCAGGTCGGATTCGTAGGCCTCCATGACGATCCAGACTTGCGACAGGTCGGCAACGGTATAGAGCATGGTGCCCTTATCGACGTACTTGCCCTCCACGGCGTTCTTGTGAATCACCACGCCCCCCAAGGGAGAGGTGATGGTCAGGTGTCGGCGCGCGATACCGCGAGCCTCGATGTCGGCGATCTGGTCGGGCGTCAGCCCCCACAAGGCGAGCCGTTCCCGGGCTGACGCCACTGTCGCCGCGGCCGTCCGCCTGATGAGCGGATCCGGGCTCTCCCGCAACTCTTCCACGGCGGCGAGCGCGCTGATCAACTCGGCCTGGGCGGCGTAGAGCACCGGGCTGTAGAGGGAGACGAGCGGTTCGCCGGCCGCGACCTCGACACCCGTGAAATCGACGAAAAGCGTATCGATCCGGCCCGGAACCCAGGCCGAGATCGCGCGGTTGCGCGTCTCGTCCACCGCGACCTCTCCGATCAGTCGGAGCCGGGACTCGATCCGGCGCCGGGCGACCGCGGTGGTCTGGATCTCGGCCAGGGAGGCGGCCGATTCGGAAAGGACGAGGATTCGGGGACCGAGGTCTTCCTCGTCGCCCGTATCCAGGGGGATCAGGTCCATGAAACAGATCGGGCATTGGCCCGGTTTCGGCAGCTGGATCTGGGGATGCATCGAGCAGGTCCAGGTCGTGGGAACGCCCACGGCATCCTCCGTGTGGCCGTCCCCCGCGACAGGGGCCGGGCCACCGCCGCGCAACAGCAGGCCAAGGCCGAAGGCTGCGATGATGGCGATGACGGTGACGACTCTGCGCCCGCCGATCCCGCGGAAATACGATGACAGATCCCTGGTCATGTTTCACTCACCTGTTTCGATGTTCTTGGTCGTGGCGAACGGTGCGGCCGTGAGCTCCGCGATCCGGGCCTCCTGGATGAGTGCGTCCGACAACGACCGCGCTCGTGACAGCTCGAATTCCAACAGAAGTCGTTCGGCGTCGATCACGTCCAGAAAACCGCTCTCGCCGGCCTCGTAGGCGGCGCGGACGGCGCCGAGGGATTGACGGGCCTTCGGCAGCAGCGTCGTTGCGTACAGGTCCCACTTGCGACCCGCGTCGCGGTAGTCGAAGAGCACTTGTTCCAGTTCGGCAACGAGCTGGTTCTCCGTCTCGCGCCGTGAAGCGCGTGCGGACCGGTAGCGAGCCGCCGCCTCGCGGGAGGCCGCATCGTACTTGCCGCGCCAGATCGGCAGGCTGACGGCCAACGACGCCGTCACGGCGTCCGTCCCGCTGCCCGACACGCCGCTCGACCTGGCTTGTCCGGTCTGGATGTAGTTCAGGCCGAGAGAAAACGACGGATATCCGCTCTTGCCGGCCAGGCGTTCCCCCGCCGTCGCCGCGGCGGCCCGGTGGTCCCAGGCGAGCAGCCGGGGATTCGCGGCCAGCATCTGTGCGGCGAGTAGCGTGCGGTCGGTCCCGCTGGTCGTGAACGTCTCCGGCAGCATCGCCTCAACTTTCGCGTCGGCCGGCCTGTCGAGCAGGGCGTTCAGCCTCGCAACCAGGGGATGCCGCCGGTCCTCGAGCTCCGCCCGGCGGTCGCCGAGGACGCCAAGTTCGACCTGCGCCTTGATCACGTCGGCATAACGACCCTCGCCGGTCTCGTACCTGGCCCGCGCGATGACCTCCCACTGCGCCAGGAGCCCGAGATGGCGACTTGTGATCGCGATAGCGTCCTCGAGGTAGGCGATCTCGTGGTAGGCCGATGCGGCCTTCGTCATGACCGCCAGGATCGTCTCGTCCAGACCGGCCTGAAGGGCGCCGGCCTTCTGCCGCTCGACATCCCCCTTGAGGGATAGGGTACCGAACCAGGGGAACGACTGGGATAGGGAAAAGGCCCTCTCCTGCGGCCCGACCCTGGTCTCCACGGACTGGAGATACTCGGAGACGCCGAGGCGCGGATCGGGCAGGGCCGTCGCCTGGGGAACACGGGCGTAGGCCGAGGACACAGTAGCCAGCGCCGCCTGGATTCGCTCGTTCCTCGCCACGGCCAAGGCGATATAGGCAGACGCGCCGCCGGCAGGTTCCACGACGGGACCCGGATCGAGGTCGAAGCGTCCGACGACCGATGAGTAGGCCTGCAGTGAGTCGATGGTGTCGTTCGCCTCGCCCGCTTGCGCAACGGAGATGGCGACGACTGCACCGAGACCCAGGCCGAGCGTCATGGCGAGTCTCGAAATGCTGTGGATCGTGGATCGCACCATTTTATCGGACCTTGGTTCGCTTGGGTGACGAGTGCGCTGGTGACAGGTTGGACGCGTCCAGGTATCGCACGTTTCGGGCCACAATATCAACTTGAGCTATAAACATTCATATCAACTAGTTACATCAATACGCCTATGGAGGCCTGTCTGTTATTGAAGAATATTCTTGATTCGTACTATAGAATATTCTCTAATATCACGTCAGCACCGACCACGAAGCCGGGGCTGAACACCTCACCAGACAGCCTCGCTCGGTATATTGTCGTATGCGAGCGGGCGGGACGCCCCTGAGCACGATTCTGGCAACGGACCAGTCAGAAATAAACACGTCGAAGATGGAACTCTCTTGTTTGCAGGAGATTTCATCAGAGGCCGCACATCGGAGGCCGCCCCCACATGAGAATATTCTTCATCGAGTGGAGACTATTCTTCATCCAGGCCTCGCAGTCGGGGGAATCTTGATGAATCGGCGAGAGATTCTCGCTTCGCCCGTAGGCCGTTACGCCCTGGTGATCGTCCTGGTGACGGTCGTCACGATGCTGCACTATGTCACGTCCATGCACATCCATGCCGCCCATGGTATCTATCGGCGTCTCTACTACTTCCCGATCATCCTGGCGGCGTTCCGCGGCGGCTGGCCGGCGGGTCTGATCACCGCCCTGGTCGTGTGCCTCGCCTACGTCCCCCATGCGTTCGGGATGGTGGGTTTCGACCCCGGTCAGACCCTCGAGAAGGTGCTGGAGATGGTCCTGTACATTTCCATCGGCCTGGTCTGCGGCATCCTGGTCTCGCGCGAGAACCGTACGTTGCGCACCCTGGCGCAGACGGCACAACGTCTCGAAGCGACCCTGGACGAGAAGTCCACGATGGAATCACAACTCATCCACGAGGCTCGGATGGCCTCGGTGGGCCGGCTCTCGGCCGGCCTCGCCCACGAGATCCGCAACCCCCTGGCCTCGATCAAGGGCGCGGCGGAGATCGTGGCCGACGACACGCGCGACGATGATCCCAAAGGCAAGCTGCTGAAGATCATCAAGGTCGAGGCTCTCCGGCTGAACGACGTGCTGACCCGCTTCCTGACCTACGCGCGGCCGACGGCCAAGCACAACGTCGGCTTCAATCTCGGCGAGGAAGTCGCGGAGGTCGTAGATCTGCTGCAACACCGGAGTAGCGGCGTGACGATCCGCCATGCCGCCGAGGCCTCGCCCGCGTGGACCATGTGCGGGGATCGCGAACAAATTCACCAGCTCCTGATCAACCTGATCCTCAACGGGGCCGAAGCGGCAGGACGCGAAGGAACGGTCAACGTCAGCCTGCAGTCGGACGCCCGGAGCGTGAGTTGCGTCGTCGAGGACGACGGCCCGGGCTTCAGCGCCGACGCCCTGCAGAACTTCGGCATCCCCTTCTTTACGACCAAGCAGGACGGTACCGGTCTCGGCCTCGCGATCTGCCACCGGATCGTCGAGGACCACGATGGCACGATCGAGATCGACAAATCGTTCCGCGAGGGAACACGCATCGTCGTCTCATTCCCACACCGGGCGTGACAGATGATCCGGTTCGATTCAATGACGGAGACCAGGCCATGACACATATTCTCGTGATAGACGACGACCAGAGCTTGAGGGATGTCGTCGGCTTCATCCTCCAGGAGGCCGGACACGAAGTGCGGTGCGCCGAGAGCGGTGAAGAAGGCATTGCGGCTTTCGACGAGGATCGACCCGACCTGGTCCTGACCGACATGAAGATGCCCGGCAAGGACGGCTTCGAGGTCCTCCGACACGTCAAGCAAGCGACGGACGAAGCGACCGTGCCGGTCATCGTCCTGACCGCCTACGGCACGGTCGAGCAGGCGGTCGAGGCGATGAAGTCCGGGGCCTTCACCTACATCCTCAAGCCATTCAACCGGGACGAACTGCGCTTGACGATCGAGCAGGCGCTCAAGGCCGGATCCCTGGCCCGCGAGAACCGCGGGCTCCGGGAGTTGCTGCGCCGCAGCACCGCACGGCCGGCCCTGGTCTATGAATCTGACGCCATGAAGAAGGTCATCGACCGGATCCAGAACGCCGCCCCGTCCAACGCTTCGGTGTTGATCACCGGCGAGAGCGGCACCGGCAAGGAGCTCGTGGCGCGGGCCCTGCACGACCTCTCCCCCCGTTGGGACCATCCCTTCGTGCCGGTCAACTGCGGGGCCATCCCGCCCGACCTCATGGAGTCGGAACTGTTCGGCCACGCCAAGGGTGCGTTCACCGGTGCGTTGAAGACCGCCGAGGGCCGCATCCGCAAGGCCGACCAGGGCACCTTGTTCCTGGACGAGATCGGCGATTTGCCGCTGTCGCTCCAGCCCAAGCTGCTGCGTGTCCTGGAGACGAAGATCGTCGATCCGGTGGGCGATGCCCGATCACACGCCTCAGACTTCCGCCTGGTCTGCGCAACCAACAGGAACTTGTCGGAAGCCATCGCCACGGGGACCTTCAGGGAGGACCTCTACTACCGCATCGAGATCGTGCATCTGCCTATCCCTCCACTACGCGATCGACTCGAAGACGTGCCGGTCCTCTGGCATCACTTCAGCGCCCTCCACGCCGGCCGTGATCTTGCCACCGAGCGCGACGTGATCGACAGGCTCCGTGGGCTGCCTTGGCGGGGCAACGTGCGTGAGCTGAAGAACATGAATCAGCGAGCCGTCATGCTCTGCCAGGGAGACGTGATCACGACGGAAGTACTGGATGAGGCCTTCGGGATGGCCGCCGCGGGGCTCGGAGCATTCACCGCGGAGGGTCGACTCAGCATCGGCGCAGAAGGAAGGATCATCGGCGACCTGCCCGCGGAATCCCTGTCCCTGCCCGACCTGGAAAAGGAGCTTGTGACCAGGTCACTCGAGAAGTTCGGGGGCAACAAGAGCAGGACCGCCGTCTACCTGGGCATTCCCCGGCACGTGCTGGTCTACCGGATCCAGAAGTACGGGCTCGAATCGTGACACCGGCACTGAAAAACGCCACCCCGGCCCTTCCCCCACCCGCCGGTCCGTGCTAGCGTCCCGAACCGAGGAGGATCATGCGCTACACCACCGACATCGTCGTGATCGACCTGGAAGCCACCTGTCCCGCCGAGGACGAGGGCAACAACACGGTCGAACGCAGCAACATCATCGAGATCGGGGCGGTGCGCCTCGACCGGCGCAGCCTGGAGATCGTGGACGAGTTCAGCGAGCTGGTCAGGCCGCAGGATTATGCCGTGGCGCCCTTCATCACCCGCTTGACATCGATCACACCGGAGATGGTCGCCGACCGGGAAACCTTCGCCGCGGTCGGTCGACGCTTCCTGGAGTGGTACGGCCCGCGGAACAAGTCGATCATCGCGGCCTTCGGGGTTTACTACGACATACCGCTACTGCGGCGCGAATGCGACGCCCACGACCTCGACTACCGCACCCACATCGCCGGCGGCGCCTACGACATCCGCGCCGTGGCGACAGCCTGGCTCGCCGAGCATCATCACCGCACCTCGGGCCTGCGCCTGGAATCGATCGTCGAGAAGATGGACATTTCCCTGAGTTTCCAGCTCCACCGGGCGGTGGACGACGCCCGGGCCGCCGCCGCCATCCTGCAGACCTATCACCTCGGCTATACACAGGCCTGAAACGACCCGCGCGACCCGGTTTTCCTTGCCATCGCCAGACGGTCCTGCGAGATTTCAAAAAACCCGGATATCCGTCGGCGACCCCTGTCCCGACTGCGATGCGAGAGGAGATCAACGTGTCCAAAATCGAACAGCTTTTCCAGCAGCAGCAGCAGAATTTCGGTCACTGGGAAATGATCAAGGACGTCGTCGATCAGCAGATCGACCTGATGCTCAACTACCGGCAGAGCGGGCATCCCGGCGGCAGCCGGTCGAAGGCCCACATGCTCCTCAGCCTCCTGCTCAACGGAACCATGCGCTGGGACATCCGCAACCCGGGCAAGCGGTTCGGCGACAGGTTCGTGCTGGTGGCCGGCCACACCGCGCCCCTGGTCTACGCCATGCTCTCGACCTTCAACGAAGCCCTGCGCGTGATGCACGAGAAGACCGGCGACCCCAAGTACCTAGTGTCCGGCGCGCCCGAGCGCATGCTGACCTGGGAGAATCTCCTCGACTTCCGTAACCGCGGCGGCCTGCCCGGCCACGTGGAGATGGCGCGCAACAACCTCTTCGTGAAGTTCAACACGGGTCCCAGCGGCCACGGCGGACCGGTCATGAGCGGCGAGGCGATCGCGCTCAAGCGGGCCGGCGCCGCGGGCGTCAGGGTCTTCGGTATCGAAGGCGAGGGCGGACACACCGCCGGTTGCTGGCACGAGACGAAGAACACCGGCTTCGGCCTGGGCCTGGACAACATGTTCGTGCTGATGGACTGGAACGACTACGGCATCGACAACCAGAAGGTCAGCTCCGTGGTCAACGGCACACCCGAGGACTGGTTCGCGCCCTACGGCTGGCACACGCACGAGGCCGCCGACGGCAGCGCCTGGGACGATGTGACGCACGCCCTGCTCGAGATGGTCGAGGGCGACAACCCGGTCCGCCGTCCCGGCATGATGTGGGGCAAGACCCGCAAGGGCCGCGGCTACTACAAGTACGACAACGCCAGCCACGGCGCGCCGCACGCGCTGAACTGCGACCTGTTCTGGCAGTGCCGCCAGGACTTCACCGAAAAGTACGGCACCCAGTGGGTCGGTAAGGACGAACCCGCGCCGTCGGGCGGCGACCTGCGCGACCAGTTCGCGGCCAACCTGAACGCGGCCTTGGACGTCCTGCGCAAGGACGAGGCAACCGTGTCCTACCTGGCCGACCGCCTGGTGGAGCTGGGCGACAGCGTCCCCGAGGAGATCGACGGCTTCCGCATCCCGGTCGCCGACAATCCGCTGCATGACGACACCATCTGGGACTACGAGAACTATCCCGAGAACATGTGGGCCAAGCCGGGCGACAAGAAGCCCAACCGCGCTGCCCTGGCCCGCTGGGGCAGCTGGATCAACTCACACTGCCGCGAGAAGCACGGCCGCCCGTTGTTCCTGGCCTGCTCGGCCGACCTGGCCGGCTCGACGAACGTCTCCGGTTTCGCGGCCGACTACGACGACATGTCAAACTACGGTGTATACGAACGCGAGAGCGCCCCAGAGGGCGTGCTCCTGCCCCAGGAAATCACCGAGTTCCAGAATGCCAGCCTCTGCGTGGGCGCGGCCAGCGTGAACCTATCCGACGACCCCGAGAAAGAGTTCAACGGCTTCTACACGGCGTGCTCGACCTACGGCTCTTTCAGCTATCTCAAGTACGGCGCCATGCGCCTGTACAGCCAGATGGCCCAGGACTGCGAACACAAGCTGGGCAAGGTGATCTGGATCGCCGGCCACAGCGGCCCCGAGACGGCCGAAGACAGCCGCACCCACTTCGGTATCTATTCCCCCGGCATCACGCAGCTCTTCCCCGAAGGCCACGTGATCGACATCCACCCCTGGGAGTACAACGAGGTGCCGGTGATGCTGGCGGCGGCCATGAAGACCGATAAGCCCATTGTGGCGCTGCATCTGACACGACCGGGCGTAACGATTCCCGACCGCAAGGCCCTGGGCCTGGGTTCGTACTTCTTGGCGGCCAAGGGCGCCTACATCCTGCGCGACTACAAGCCGGGCCTGCCGCAGCAGGGCTGCTTCTTCGTGCAGGGCACCATGAGCACCTACAACGTGATCAACGCGCTGGAGGCCATCGACGCGGCCGGTGTGAACGTGAAGATCGTGGCGGTGCCGAGCCCACAGCTCTTCAAGCTGCAGGATCAGGACTACCAGAACACGGTGATCACCGGCGCCGACCGCATGAACAGCACCTACATCACCAACCGGGCCCGCCGGCTCATGTCGGACTGGGACTTCAACCCCCTGGCCGGCGACTACGCCGTCTGCAGCGACCACGACGACATGTGGCGCGAGGGCGGAGCGCTGGACGAGGTGTGTGAGGACTCGGGGATCGATCTCGACAACATCACCAAGTCGGTCATCGCGTTCGCCGAGGATTACGAGAAGCGTATGGGGCTTCTGCGGAGCATGGTGGGGGACGCGGCCAAGGTCTGAGTCTGTTTCAGTCGAGAAGGAAACGCCCTTCGTCTGCGGACGGAGGGCGTTTCATTTGTTGTGCCAGTAGCGGTGGACGGGCGGATGTTCGTTGAGAAGGTTGGGTACTATGCGGTCGTTTGTCCTATTCCTGTTTTGCGTTGGATTGCTGAAATATGTTAGTCCTAAATTGAGCGATTCAAGATATTGAAGATCTCCACCTGCCAGTGTAATGTATTTGTAACGAAGCAAATACGGCAACCTGGTCGGGTTGCCAACACCAACCCAACAGGTGGAGACTCCATGAGCCATAATAGCCGATCCTCAGCTCAAAAGCATCCCCAAATTTCCGCCGTCGAACTGACCGGCGACACACTGACCAGCCGGGCCGGCCTGGCCCTGTTCGCCCGCTATCTCGACAGAATCGGCA
>CAYMCR010000045.1:0-22250 GCA_964389015.1 uncultured Fibrobacteraceae bacterium
GCACGGGTGATGGCGGCGGACCCGGCCTTGGGGGTGGGGGATGGATCCCCGACGGGCCCCTCCTGGCGGCCCGGGCCGTTGGGAGTGGGGCGCGGCCTCCCTTGCCGAGATCGCAAGGCGAGCAGATTTCCTGCTTGTACCGTGCGATCTGACATCAACCGCGAAACAGACCATCCAGGGGGGGAGGTGACCGTTTCCACCACCCCCCACACGCTCACCAGGTCCGTAGCGCCGGACCACGGAGGCAAGGAGGCCTCGCAGCGTGAGCCAGCCACCACCATCCGCGGCTGTGGCCGGGGGTGGCGCGCCACTGTCGCCGTTGATTCACGGCCGGGCGCGTCTGCTTATTCTGTCCCACCTGATCCGGGTCGGTCCGACACCGTTCACCGAGTTGCGCGTATTGCTGAGCATGACCGACGGTACGCTGTCGGTTCATCTCTCCAAGCTTGCAGAGGGGGGGGTGGTGGAGATCATCAAGGAATTCGTGGGCAAGCGGCCGCGGACCCAGATCAAGATCACCCGGCGCGGGCGCACCCGGTTCAACCGCTACGTGCAGGAATTGAGGGACATCGTGCCTGGTCTGGCCGATTAACCTCTCGCCGGCGGCTCCACATCCTCGGCGCAGGGCAGATAGAACCGCTCGGCGTACTCGTCCACCATGCGGGCCGTGCTGAACTGGGGAATCACCGCCTCGACGGCTTCGATCATGCGCTCCACCCATTCCCGGGGAGCGCCGCTGTCGCGGTGCGCATAGAACAGCGGCACGATCTGCTCCTCGAGCAGGGAGTACAGCGATTCGGCGTCTTCGGCGTCCTGCCGGTCGGGATTCTCGTAGTTCTTGCCGTTGCCGATGGCCCAGCCGTTGTTCTCCTCGTAGCCCTCGCACCACCAGCCGTCGAGGACGGACAGGTTGAGGGCGCCGTTGGCGGCGGCCTTCATGCCGGAGGTGCCACTGGCTTCCAGGGGGCGTCGCGGCGTGTTGAGCCAGATGTCGCAGCCCTGCACCAGGTGGCGGGCCAGGTCGATGTCGTAGCCTTCCACCAGCACCAGGCGGCCCTGTAATTCGGGGCGGCGGGACATTTCCCAGACTTGTTGCATCAGGTCCTTGCCCGGCTCGTTGCGGGGATGCGCCTTGCCGGCGATGATGATCTGCACGGGGCGCTCGGCGTCGCCCAGCAGGCGCGCGAGACGCTCGGGATCCCGGAGCATCAGGGTGACGCGCTTGTAGGGCGCGAAGCGGCGCGCGAAACCGATGGTCAGGGCTTTGGGGTCGAGGGCTTCGGCGGCGGCTTCCAGGTACTCCGCCGAGGCATGCTCGCGCCGTCCCTGCCGGATCAGGCGCTCGCGGACCATCTGTACCAGGTGTCCGCGCCGGCGTTCGTGTTCCGCCCAGAAGACGTCCCGGGGGAGCGACGTCGGGTCGTCGGCGAGATGTCGGCGGTAGAGCGGGTCCATCTCGTCGGCGATCCAGGTCGGCAGGTGGACGCCGTTGGTGACGTGTTCGATGGGCACGCTGTCCAGGTCGCTATCGGGCCAGAGGAAATGCCACATCTCGCGCGCGACGGCGCCGTGCAGTTCGCTCACGCCGTTGGCGAAGCGGGACAACCGCAGCGCCAGCACGGTCATGCCGAACTGCTCCCGGGCGTCGGTCGGATTCATGAGCCCCAGGTTGATGAGTTCGTGGAGGTCGATCCCCATCTCCTCAGCGAGAGGACGCAGGTACTCGCCCACGTGATCTCGGTCGAAGGCGTCGTTGCCGGCGGGGACGGGCGTGTGGGTGGTGAAGACGTTGCGCGCGCGCGCGGCGGCGCAGGCGTCCGCCAGCGCGAGGCCTTGTCCGGTCATCAGGCACCTGATCTGCTCGATGGCCAGGAAAGCGGAATGTCCCTCGTTGAGGTGGCAAACATCCGGTTCGATGCCGACCGCCGCCAGGGCACGCAGGCCGCCCACGCCGAGCAGGATCTCCTGGCGGACCCGCGTGTCCTCGCCGCCGCCGTAGAGGTGGCCGGAGATGGTGCGGTCCTCCTCGTCGTTGCCGTCGACGTCCGTGTCGAGGAGGTAGAGGGGAATCCGGCCCACGTCGATCTTCCAGATCTGTGCCCGTACCGTGCGACCCGGATACGCCAGTGAGATCACGATGGGCTCGCCGTCGTCGCCGCATTGCAGCGCCATGGGTATCAGCGAGAAGTCGTTGGCGCGGGAATCCTCGCGCTGGTGTCCCTCGAGATCGATCTGCTGGTGGAAGTAGCCGAAGCGGTATGCCAGTCCCACGCCGATCAGGGGCACGCCGAGGTCGCTGGCCGCCTTGAGGTGGTCGCCGGACAGGATCCCCAGACCCCCGGAATAGAGGGAGAGGCTCTCGTGTATGCCGAACTCGGCGGAGAAGTAGGCCACGCGACGACCGTCGAGGTCGTTATCGGTAGCGTCTTTGCCGGCGGTCATGTGCGCGCGGAAACGTGCGTGGACCTTGCGCAGCGCCGTAAGGAAGAGTTCGTCGGCGGCCAGAGCGCAGAGCCTGTGCTCGGTGACGGTCGTGAGCAGGGCCAGTGGATTGTGGCGCACCTCGTCCCAACGGGCGGGATCGACATCGCGGAAGATGTAACCGGCCTGCGGGTCCCAGGTCCACCAGAGATTGCGGGCCAGATCCTGCAGGGGAGCGAGGGGTTCCGGTAGTGTGAGTTCGGTGCCGAAGCGGTCGGTGACTGACATCGTGACTCCTGGTTTTATCCAATTCCGACAATCCGTCGAGACGGAGGAAGATAACAAAGACCCGACCGATTGCGCCAGTGGAGGTCGGGATCAGCCGCGTATCAGAAGAGTTGAGCGGCTTCGAGATGATGCGTGCCGCCGAGCGTGTGGCCCTCGAGACGCAGCAGCTGGGCCTTGATCGGCAAGCCGCCGGCAAACCCCACCAGGGTCCGCTTGGCGCCGATCAGGCGATGGCAGGGAACGAGGATGGGCACCGGGTTCTGCCCGGCGGCCTGGCCGACGGCGCGGGTGGCGGCGGGGCGCTTGATGGCCTTGGCGATCTCCTTGTACGTCTTCAACTTGCCGTAGGGGATCTTCGTTAGGCGCCGCCAGACACTCAGCTGGAAGGTGGTGCCGTGCAGATCCAGCGGCACGTCGAAGGTCTCGCGCTGGCCGATGAAGTAGTCCGCCAGCTGGACGCGCAGATCCTCGAAGGCGTCGGGATCCTCGACCAGCTGCTCTTCGCTCTCAGCGGTTTCATCCCATAAGTTTCTGGCGAAGGCGCTGGCGTGCGTATGATACTTGTACCCGCGCGGCAGGAACTCCAGACGCATCAACCCCTTGTCTCCCGCGATGGCGAGCATGGGGTTGAGGACGGTTCGCAAGAGCGTGTAACGCAGCATCCTATGACCTTCCCGCGTGACAGCCGAAAAGGATACGATCCGCGGATGATAGCAGAACGCCGCGCTAAGGGGAAGGGTCCAGACGATGAAACTCCTGTGCTGGCACGAGCTTGAGGAACACCCTGCCGTTCTGGCCGGGAATCTCCTCGACATCCGGGACCGGGCGTCCTTCGAACTCGGGCATCTGCCCGGCGCCGTGTCACGGCCCGTGCCCATCGCCGCTGAGAGTCGCGTGGCGCTCGCCGTCGTCCTGCCGGCCGTGTCCCTGCCGCCGCGCCACGAACCGCTGCTTGTCTACGGTGACGTGCCGGCGGAAGTCACGCGTGTCGTGAACTTCCTGCTGCGACGCGGACGCAAACGCGTTTACGGCGCCGTGCTGAACGGGGAGGACGTACCGGAGCAGGCATGGGTCGCCGGCGGCCACGAGGGATCCCTCTGGCGGCCCCCGACCTTCCTCGAGGATAACTTCTCCCTGTTGCCGTCCGGCATCGCCGGTCCGGTCGTGGATCTCGGGTGCGGCGGCGGTCGCACCGCCGTCTGGCTGGCCGAACGCAACTACGACGTGACAGCGGTGGACAACCTGGAGGATGCGCTGACCGTCGCCGGTCGGTTGGCCACGCTGCACGACGTAGAGCTCAGGCTGCTGTGCCGCGATCTGTCGATGCCGGCGCAGGTGCCGGTCGGGCCCTGGGCGCTGGTGTTGTCCTTCCGCTTCCTCTTACGCGACCTGCTGCGACGCTTGCCGGACCTGATGCTGCCGGACGGTGTGGCGGTGGTGCACACCTTCCGTTGGGTCGACGGCGACAAGAGTCTCCCGCGCCGGAAATACTGCCTGGAGGTCGGCGAACTGCTCGATCTCTTTCCCGAATCGCGCTGGGAGATCCTCCGGCACGTGGAGGATCACGACGACGACGGGCGTCCCGCCGCGGGGATCGTGGCGCGCTTGCGCTAGGCCGTCATTTTAGGTTTGACAAAGCACTAGACTCGGCCAGGATCGTTCAAGTGTTCTTCTGACGAGTATTTCACCAACGACAGGAAGTCCATGAACACGTCCGGATTCGTAGCCCGCGCGCAGGTCTTGCTGCTGTGGTCGGTTTTATTACTGGCACTCACGCCCGGCGATGCGTCCGCCTATCTGGACCCGGGCAGCGGCAGCTTCGTCTTCCAGATCCTGATCTCGGCCCTGCTCGGCGCCGCGGTCGTGCTCAAGACTTCCTGGCGCCGCCTACGCGACTTCTTCTTCTCGTCCCGCCGGAGCGAGGATCACGACGATGACGCCGCATGACGGCACCCTCGACGCCTCCTTCCGCGATCCTTGCGGCTTCGTCTATCGCCGCGACGGCGTGCTCTACCGCCAGCTCAATCCCGCAGGCCTCGCCGACTACGAGGCACTCGTGTCGTCCGGGCTGTACGACGAGCTCGCCGCCGCCGGCTCCTTGATACCACACGAAGAGGTCGAGTCGACCTTGGCCCGGGACGACCGGGCGGTCAGAGTCCTGCGTCCCGAACCGGTGCCGTTCGTTTCGTATCCCTACGAGTGGTGCTTCGGCCAGCTACGCGACGCGGCCCTGCTGACCCTCGCCGCGGAGCGGGCCGCGTTGCGCCGCGGGCTGACCCTCAAGGACGCCAGCGCCTACAACGTGCAGTTCAAGCGCGGGCGTCCGGTGCTGATCGATACCCTCTCGTTCGCCAGGCTTGCCGAGGGGGAGCCGTGGGTCGCTTACCGGCAGTTCTGTCAGCATTTCCTGGCGCCGCTGGCCCTGATGTCCTTGCGCGATGCCCGTCTCGGGCTGCTCTCGCGCACGCAGCTGGACGGCGTGCCCCTGGATCTCGCCTGCCGGTTGCTGCCGTGGCGCAGCCGGCTCAGGCCCGGTCTGCTGATGCACCTGCACCTGCACGCCCGCAGCCAGGCACGTTACGCCGGTGATCCCCGCCGGGCGCGCACGCTGTCGCGAAAGGGCATGAGCCGTCGTGCCCGTGAGGGACTGGTCGACAGTCTCGAGGGCGCGGTCTGCGGGTTGAAACTGCGCCCGGTCCGCAGCGAATGGCGCGACTACTACGATGAGACGAGCTACTCCGAGGCGGCCATGGGGCACAAGGAGGAGCTGGTGGGGGCCTATCTCGCAGCCTGCGCGCCTGGCACGGTCTGGGACCTGGGGGCCAACACCGGTCGCTTCGCGCGCCTCGCCGCCGCCGCCGGCCGGCCGACCGTCGCCTGGGATCTCGACTCCCACGCCGTGGAGGAAGCCTACGCGCTCGTGCGCGCGGACGACCACGAGCTGTTGCCCCTGGTGCTGGACCTGGCCAATCCCTCGCCGTCTCTGGGCTGGGCCCATCGCGAAAGGGAATCGCTGGCCGCGCGCGGTCCCGCCCAGGTGACGCTGGCGCTGGCGCTGGTCCATCACCTGGCCATCGCCGGCAACGTGCCCCTGCCGCGAGTGGCGGATTTTTTCGCGGAGATCTCGCGGGAGCTGATCATCGAGTTCGTGCCCAAGGAGGACCCGCAGGTCCGGCGTCTGCTCGCCAGCCGGGAGGATGTCTTTCCCGACTACCATCAGGAGGAATTCGCGTCGGCCTTCTCCTCGCGCTTCACCATCGAACGTAGCGATACCGTCCGGGAATCCGGCCGCACGCTCTATTTGATGCGGCGACGGGAGGACTGAGGTGCGGTGGCGCTGGCATACCTTGTTGTTCGCTGTCTATCCGGTGCTTTTCCTCTACGCACGGAACAGCGGGAACCTGCCGGGCGAGGTTCTGGTACGGCCGCTGGTCGCGGCGATCGTGTTGGCGGTAGTCACCTTGCTGTTGGCGCGGGTGGTGGTGGGGGAATGGTTGCGTGGTGTATTGCTGGCCTCGGCCTTGGTCGTGACGTGGTCGCTGTACGGTCACGTGCACGCGGTCTTGACAGGGGCGGGCGGGGTTGTCGCTTGGCTGGGGCACCATCGGGTACTGCTGCCCTTGTGGTTCGCGCTGGTCGTCTGGCTGGCGGTGATCCTGCGGCGGGGAAGCTTCGGCGAGGGACGTGCGCGCGACTTGGGGCGAGCGGCAACGTTGGTGGGAGCGCTGCTGGTGACGTTCTCCCTGGTGACGGTCGTCATCGGAGTCCTCCGTGGCGAAGAAGGCGCACAGTCTGTTCCCTTCGACCCGAGATCGCCGTTCACGTCGCTCCGACTCACACATCCGGAAGCCGATGTATATTACATCGTCCTGGACGGTTACGGACGGGCCGACATCCTGCGCGATCTCTACGATTACGACAACGAACCCTTCCTGGACGCTCTGCGCGAGCGCGGATTCTGCGTGGCGGACAGTGCGCGGGCGAACTACACCCAGACTCTGCTCTCGCTGGTGGCGACCCTGCGCGGCGCTGATTTCCAACCTGGGAATTACGGTCTAGACATGGAGGGCGCGGACCGCCGACCGCTCGTACGACAGCTGCGGCGCTTCATGCACAGGGGATGCCTGGCGCGCGTCTGCGAGTGGACCCGCGCTTTCGCCACTGGTTACGCGGCCACCGAGATGCTCGACGTCGAGCAGTATCTCTCGCCGGCCATCTCTCTCAACGAGTTCGAGCGGGCGCTGGTCGCCGCCACGCCGCTGGACGTGGTGCTCAACCTCGTCGAATCCCGCCACGGCGACGTGCTGCACCGGCGGGTCGTCGAGTTCGCCTTCGCGAATCTGCCGGTGGCGCAGGACGATCCACCCCACGCTTTCACCTTCGCCCACATCGTCGCGCCCCATCCGCCCTTCGTTTTCGCGCCCACGGCGGCCACCGCCGGTGCCATGGTGCCGTTGGCTGACGGTGATCACGTGATCGGGAATGGAGGTCTGACCGTCGAGCAGTACCGCGCGGCTTATCGCGCCCAGGTCGCAGAGGTCAACTTGCGCACCTTGAAAGCCATCGACGCCATCCTGGCCAACGGGCGCGAGAGTATCATCCTCCTGCACGGCGATCACGGGCCCGGCTCGCTGCTGCGCTGGGACGAGCGCATCCCCGAATCGGCCGCCGCGCACGAACGCCTGGCGATCCTGCTGGCCGTGCGTGTGTCCGGTGCAGAGATCGATCTGTGCCGCCACGATCTGACGCCCGCCGGCGTCGTGCGCGAGCTGGGAGCCTACCTGGGAGGGAGCAGACGCACACCACGCCCCATCGGCTCCTACTTCTCCACCTGGAGCCGTCCCTACGACTTCGTGGAGATCGCACCGGACGGCACGGTCGTCGTCCCGGACGAAGAATAACCCGCACCCGATTGCCAAGCGCCCGCATCCGCACTATCATCGGGCGGTTCCTCGGGACGGTTCCAGACACCAAGGAGTGACGTGTGCAGATCGGTATCCTGGGCTTCAAGTTCACGGGCAAGACCACCTTGTTCAATGCTGTCACCGGCTCGGCGCAGCCAGTCGGCCAGGGCGGCGTGGAGCCCCACCTGGCGGTGGGGCGAATTCCCGACCCGCGGCTGGATCGCCTGTCGGAGATGTTCGTACCGCGCCGCACCATCCACGCCACCGTGGAGTGGGTGGACGTGCCTGGTTTCGAGCCGACCGCGCCCGGCGGTGCCGGCGAGGCGACACGTTTCCTGGAGCACGCCCGCCGTGTCGACGCCCTGGCACAGGTCGTGCGCTGCTTCGAAAACGGCATCGACGACCCCGCGCCCCTCGACGAGATCGAGTCGCTGGCCCTCGAGTTGACCATCGCCGACCTGCAGATCGTCGAGAACCGCCTCGAGCGTCTCGACAAGGACCGCCAACGCAAGGGCAAGGTGGACAATCCGCTGGAGCCGCCGCTGATGGAGCGTTTCAAGACGCAGCTCGAAGACGGCAAGCCCCTGCGCGACCTGGAGTTGAGTGCTGACGAGATCAAACTCTCCAGCGGCTTTTCCCTGCTGACGCTCAAGCCCATGATCCTGGTGTTGAACGGCCCCGAGGACGGCGTGGCGCCGGCGGTCACGTCCGCCGCCCGCGAGACGGGCGCCGAGGTGGTCGATCTCTGCGCCAAGATGGAGGCGGAACTGGCGGAGCTGCCCGAGGACGAACGCGTCGAGTTCCTGGCCGACTTGGGCATCGACGAACCGGCGTCCCATCGCATGGCGCGTTCGGCCTACAGCGCGCTCGGTCTGCTGAGCTTCTTCACCGTCGGCGAGGACGAGTGCCGGGCCTGGACCGTACGCAAGGGTGCGTTGGCGCCGGAGGCCGCCGGCACCATCCACTCGGACATGGAGCGTGGCTTCATCCGGGCCGAGACCTGCAGCTACGAGGATCTGGTGGCCGCGGGCGGTCTCGCCGAGGTCAAGAAAGCGAACCGGATGCGGCTGGAGGGGAAGGCGTACGAGGTGCGGGACGGTGACGTTCTGAACATCCGTTTCAGCGTCTGATACTCCGGGCGAGGAGGAAGGCGGCATGACCCGTCTCGGGACCGGCAGGCGCGTGCGCTGGACGATGGCGATCCTGGCCGTAGCCGCCTCGGCCCTCTTCTGGACTACCGTCTGGCACGATCTGGACGGCACGGTCCTGACGCGCGTGCCCGTCCTCGACGAGGCCTATTACCTGCGCGAAGCCGCCGCCATCTCCGGCGGGCGCTTGCTTCCCGACGGTCCCTTCGTCATGTCCCCCCTGTATCCCTACCTGGTCGCGATCACCGGCAGCGGGCGGGAGATCGGACCGGACCGCCTGCGTACGGGGCCGCCGCCGTACGGTATCCGCGGTTTGCAGGCCTTGCTCTGGCTCGGGACCGCGGTCCTGCTCTGGCATTGCGCCCGCCGCCTCGTGCCGGCGCGTTTCGCCTGGCTGGCGCCGGTTCTCTTCCTGCTCTATCGCCCCGGCGCCATCTTCGTCACCTCGGTCCTGCTGGAGGTGCCGTTGACCTTCCTGGTCACCGCGGTGCTCGCCGTCGCCACGGGTGGGGGATCCGCCGGCCCGACGACGCGCCGGGCCGCGGCGGCCGGTTTGCTGATCGGCGGCGCGGCGCTCCTGCGTGCGCATGCATTGCTCTTGATCCTGCCGGTCGTCCTGGCTCTCTGGCGTGGTACGGGAGGAGAGGGAGCGTCGGTTCGGCCGTGGCGGCGGGTGGTGCCGGCGGTGTTGGCGGTCGCGCTGTTGCTTCTGCCTGCGGTTCTCTTCAATTCCCTCCAGGTCGGTCGACCGGTCGGATCGAGTCTCAACGGCGGCATCAACCTGTACATCGGCAACTGTCCGGCAGCCAACGGCTTCTTCCTGTCCCTGCGCGGCTATGACGTGGGTGAGGATCCCGTCGGCTCGCGTCTGCTGGCCGAGAAGCACCACATCGACGTACAGGGAGCAGCGGCGGCGGACCGGGCCTGGACGGGGGAGGCGTGGCGGCACATCACGGCCGACCCCGCGCGAGCCCTGGGTCTGTGGCTCAAGAAGGTGTGGCTGCACGTGGTCGCCGTCGAGTTCTCCCAGGTTTCGCCGCTGGGTTCCTGGGTCCGGGAAGCGCCCCTGTTGCGAATCTTGGCGGCGCCCTACGGGTTGCTGGCCGTGGGTGGTCTGCTGGGTCTGATTCTGGTCGGCCTGCGTGACAGTCGGCTGCGGCCATGGTCGGTGGCTCTGTTGCTGCTGATCGTCGCCCAGAGCGTTTTCTTCGTGGTGACGCGTTACCGTCTCGTGCTCGTACCCGTCCTGGCCTTGCTCACCACCGCGGCCGCGGCCGACATCTCGCTGCGCCAAGGCCGGGGACGTCTGGTCGGGCTGGCCCTGACCGTCGGTGCGTTACTGGCGGTCTGGCCTTGGGGACTCGGCGAGGAGATGTCCAAGCTGAAGGCGGCCGGGCTACTCAACGAGGGTGTGCGCTGGGAGCTCCTGGCCGCCACCACGCCGTCGTCCCCCGCCAGGGCGGCGGCGCTCTACGCGCGGGCCTCCGACGTCGACCCGGCGCTTCCCGAACCGTATCGCGCCCTGGCCCGACTTTACCGCAAGACCGATCGGATCGACGAGGCGTTGGCCACTCTGAGGGCGGGGCTCGCCGGGGCCGAGCCCGCCGGCGAAGTACGGCGCGACCTGGTCCCGCTGCTCCTGGAGTCGGGTTTCGCGGCGGAAGCCCTGCCGCTGCTGGAGTCCCAGCTGCACGACCGCCCCGACGACGCCGACGCGCTGCACAACATGGCCGTGGCCCTCTCGACGACGGGACGGGCCGGCGAGGCCGAACAGGTCGCAGCGGAGCTCGTGCGCATCGCTCCGGACGATCCGCGCGGTCACCTCGATCTGGGCATCATCCTCGTCCGGCAGAGACGGCTCATGGAAGCGCGGGACGTCTTTCGCACGGGCCTCCAACGCTTGCCCGACAACGCGCAACTCCGGACCAACCTGGACCGGGTCGAGTCCTTGCTGGCGGAATGAATCGCGAAACATGCGCAGGACTCCGCGCCGAGATGCGTTGAGGGGTGTGAATCGCGATCAAGGCTTCCACTTCCCCGAGGAGATGAGATCATGAAGACCCGCAACATCACAATCCTGTCCCTGGCCTTGTTGATGGTTACCGCTTCCCTCGCCTTCGCGCAGCCCGGCGCCCACGGTTTCGGCGGCCCGGGCCGGGGCGGTGGCGAGGGGCCCCTGCCGGGACGTCTCTGCGAGATGCTCGACCTGACCGAAGCGCAGCAGGAAACCATCGACAAGATCCATGAGCAGGGCCGCGAAGCCGGGCTCGAGACCCGCAAGCAGATCGTCCGCTTGCAGAACGAACTGAAGGGCTTGATGCTGCAGGACGATCCCGACGCCGGTGATGCGGAGAAGCTGGTGCGCAGGATCGGCGAGCTGCGGACCGAGCAGCAGGTGCGTCGTTTGCAGACCAGACTCGAGGTCCGCGCCCAGTTGACCGACGAGCAGCGCGATCGGCTGATCGCCCACCAGGGCAGCCGGAAGCCGGGTCGCGGCGGTCGTGGACACGGTTTCGGCCCGAAAAGGCCGCATGGCCATGGCGGCTGTCCTCCGGGAGCGCATTCAGGTTCCGGAGCGATGGAGCATCCGTCCGGCGGTCCCGGCCGCGGACGGTTCTAGCGGGTAGTCATCAACATGGCGCTTACCAGAGGTGTGACCGCAAGTGCACGACGACGAGCTGATGACGCGTATCGCGACGGGCGGGGAGGCGGCTTTCCGCCTCCTCGTCGAGCGCTGGGAAAGGCCGGTGCACGCGTTCCTCTGGCGCATGACCGGTTCGCGCGAGGACGCGGAGGACTTGACCCAGGACACCTTCGTCAAGGTCCACGCCTACGCGCCCCGGTACCGACCGGAGGGACGTTTCCGCAGCTGGCTGTTCAGGATCGCGGGCAACCTGGCGCGGAGCTGGGCGCGGCGTCGCAAGATCGTCGGCTGGATCCGCTACGATCCCGACCTGCACGAGCAGCCGTCCGTGAACCCCGGCCCGGACGACCAGTTGCACGCGGACGAGACGAGTCGCCGGGTCCAAGCCGCCCTGGCCGGACTGCCGGTGCGCCAGAGGGAAGCCCTGATCATGCGCAAGTACCACGAGATGAGTCAGCGGGAGACCGCCGCGGCGATGGCGACCACCGAAGGAGCGGTCGAGTCCCTGCTGATCAGGGCGCTGGAGGGATTGCGCAAGGCGCTCGTACCCGAGATGGGAGATGACCGGTGAAGCACCTGAACGATCTGATTCCCGCCTATCTGGACGGCCGGCTCGACACTGCCGGGTGCGCAGCGGTGCGCGCGCATTGCGATCAATGCCCCGCCTGCGCCAACGCCTTGGCCGAGAGCGAGGCGGTCTGGCGGATGCTAGACAGCGTGCGGGTCCCCGAACCGTCGCGCCTGGTCTGGGCCGGCGTGGCGGCGGCATCGTCCGACCGCCGCGACCCGGCCTGGCGGCGCCTGGTCTTCGCCACCGTCTCCGCGGCAGCCCTGGCTGCTGGCGTTCTGGTAGGCTCGCAGCAATACGCTCCCCGGGTTGTCGAGGCCTCCGACTATGCCGACGAGATCCTCTCCGGTTCACTGCTGGGGGGAGATTCCGTCTGGACCCTGGATTCCGCCCTCGAGTACATCCTGACCGCCGCCGACGAGAGCGAGGAGGGTTAAAATGAAACGTGCCCTGTTGCTGTTCCTGCTGATCTCGGTGGGGCTGAACATCGGTCTCGCCGTCTCCTTGAAGCGCAGCCGGGATGTCGTTCCCGCAGCGCACCCCTGGCTGACCCGCGAGCATGGGCCCGGCTTCCCTGACCCGGACAGCCTTCACCCCGGGCCACCGGGCCGCTTCGACAGGGATCGTCTGCATCGCATGCGCGAGATGCACGCCAGACTCTCTCCCGAGCTCGCAGAGCATCGCCGGTCGCTGCACGAGGCCAGGTCGGCCCTGCGCGAAGCCATGAGCTTTGAAGACGTGGGCGAAGCCGAGATCATGCGTCTGGTGGGTGCCATGGTGGCCGCCCAGGGCAGGATAGATTCCCTGGTCGCCTCCAATCTCGTCCAGGAGTTGCACAAGATGACCCCCGGGGAGCGGGCGGAGATCCTGCGCCGCATGCCCTGGATGTGCGACCCGCTCAAGGGACGAAGCCGGGGACATCGCCCCGTCTCTCCTTGACACGACACCCGTGGTGGCGTTTAATTTCCATAGCTTACCTCGGTTACGAGACACCCGTCCGTGGGCTTGCTTGGCAGCGTGCCCGACCCCACCAACGACGGTTATCGAATCAACGACTGGACAGTCTATACAGCGTGTGATCCAGGGAGAGTCCGAATGAGCGCGAAGAAAATCCTCGTCCTGGCCGGTGTTCTGGCCCTGCTCGCGATCGCCGGCTGCCGTTCAGCCCACGTGACCAGCGCCATCCTCTACATCGACCAGCAGATGTTCGACAAGGCCATCTCGGTGTTGCACGAGGGACTGGATTACAGTCCCGACGAGGCCGAAGCCTACTTCTATCTCGGCGAGGCCCATTCCAAGAAGGCCGAGGAGAAGATCCGCGACAACGATTTCCTCGAGTCGAAGCGCAACTACAGCATGTCCTACGACTATTATCAGAAGACCCTGGAGATGAATCCGGGTCTGGATGAGCGCGTCCAGGAATCGCTCATCTACAACTACGTCATGCAGAGCAACAACGCGACGAACGAATACCAGGCCGGTTACTACGAGGCTGCCGAGGGGTATTTCAGGTTGGCCTTCGCCGCCCTGCCCGACTCCCTCTCGCCCATCAAGAACCTGGCCCGCATGAAGATCCAGTTGGCCATGGAGCAGGACAACGACCAGGCTATTTTCCAGGAAGCTCTCGATCTGCTCGATCAGGTGCTCGAGTTCAATCCCGACGCCTACGCACTGCTCTCGGACAAGGCCAACGTACTGAGTTGTATCGACCGCAAGGACGAGGCGTCGGCCATCTACGACCAGCTGCTGATCGACCATCCCGACGATGCGCCCCTGATGGTCGACATCGCCAACCTCTCCCAGGAGCAAGGCGATTACGAACGCGCGGGCGACCTGCTGGTGCGCGTGATGGGGATCTACGAGACCGACGACAACACCGTCAACGACGAGGACGTCTACTTCCTCTCGCTGCAGGCCGCCGCCTTCTACGCCGACGACCGGGTGTTGCGCTATCCCGACGCGATCGAGATGTTCGGCAGGGTACTGGCCCTGGAGGACATTCCCGAAGAAGCCACCCTGCTGCAGAAGCTCCAGCTCCATTACAAGTACGGCGAGCAACTGGAGAAGGAAGCCGAGGCAGCGGAGGATCCGGCGACGCGGACCGAGTTGGAAGGCCAGGCCAGCGAGCAAAGCGAGATCGGCGCCGGGCTGGAGGCTGAACTGAAGGCCGAACTGGAGCGTCAGGCCCGCGAGCAGTTCGAGACCGGCGTGAACGTGGGCAACGCCCTGGTCAGTCAGTACTTCGAGAGCAAGTACGGTTATTACTACTTGGCTCTCTGTTACGGCAAGCTGGGCGACCAGGCCAACTTCGATCTGAACATGGAGCAGTACCGGAGGATACCGGAGTGACGGACCGACGACGTCCGTCACGGCCATAACATGCTGGACACGACGCGGCGCTTGTAGTATCCTGGATTCGCTGCAAAGACATCCGCTTTCAAGCATAAACAGGGATAATCCAGATGGAACGGGACCGGCCAGGGAAGAGCCGCGCCCGCCGACCAACCCACCCATAGATACATCCTCTCGAGCAGGTAGACCGCGTAATCACGCAACCATCAAGGCTAACAAAGCCACAGGAGCAACATGGACATCAAGGAACTCCAGGACAAAAGCATCATCGAACTGGTGGACATCGCCAAGGATCTGAACATCGAAGGCCTGAGCACCCTGCGCAAGTCGGAGCTCATCTTCAAGATCCTCGAGGGACAGACCGAGAAGAACGGCCTGATCTTCGCGGAGGGCGTGCTGCAGGTGCTGCAGGAGGGATACGGTTTCCTGCGTTCCGCCAAGTACAACTACTTGCCCGGGCCCGACGACATCTATCTCTCCCCTTCGCAGATCAAGAAGTTCGACCTGAAGACCGGCGATACGGTCTCGGGACAGGTGCGCCCCCCCAAGGACAACGAGCGCTATTTCGCCCTTCTCAAGGTGGAGTCCGTCAACTACGAGGATCCCGAGAAGGCCAAGACCATGACGCTCTTCGACAACCTGACGCCCCTGTATCCCGAGGAGATTCTCGATCTGGAGTGCGAGAACGGGGACATCACGACGCGGCTGATCAACCTCATGGCGCCGATCGGCAAGGGGCAGCGCGGCCTGATCGTTTCGCCGCCGCGCGCCGGCAAGACCATCATCCTGCAGAAGATCGCCAACGCCATCACCGAGAACAATCCCAACGTCCACCTGATCGTGCTGCTGATCGACGAGCGTCCGGAGGAAGTCACCGACATGGCCCGCTCGGTGCGCGGCGAGGTCGTCAGCTCCACCTTCGACGAGCCGGCCGAGCGCCACGTGCAGGTCGCCAGCATGGTGCTGGCCAAGGCCCGCCGCCTGGTCGAGCATCACCAGGACGTAGTGATCCTGCTCGATTCGATCACCCGCCTGGCGCGCGCCCACAACACCGTGGTGCCCCATTCGGGTAAGATCCTGTCAGGCGGCGTGGACTCCAACGCCCTGCAGAAGCCCAAGCGCTTCTTCGGCGCGGCGCGTAACATCGAGGAGGGCGGATCGCTCACGATCATCGCCACCGCCCTGATCGAGACCGGCTCGCGCATGGACGAGGTGATCTTCGAGGAGTTCAAGGGCACCGGCAACATGGAGCTGGTCCTGGACCGCAAGATCTCCGAGAAGCGGGTCTACCCGGCCGTGGACATCTTCAAGTCGGGCACTCGCAAGGAAGACCTGCTGATCGATCCCAAGGACCTCAACAAGGTCTGGATCCTGCGCAAGTACCTGGGCGACTACAGCCCCCAGGAGGCCATGGAGTTCCTCATCGACAAGTTGGGTAAGACCAAGACCAACGAACAGTTCCTGGCCGCAATGAACGCCTGATCTCGGTTAGGGACAAAAAATTTGCCCTTTGACCGCCCAATCGTTATCTAGTGGGCTTGTCACA
Organism: uncultured Fibrobacteraceae bacterium; assembly: GCA_964389015.1. GTDB lineage: Bacteria > Krumholzibacteriota > Krumholzibacteriia > LZORAL124-64-63 > LZORAL124-64-63 > JAHIYU01. The sequence continues at coordinate 15,872 of CAYMCR010000045.1, forward strand.
GCTAAACGCATCAGGTCGAGGTAAAAGGAAATGAAGAAGGGCATCCATCCCAAATACGTGGACTGCGAGATCACCTGTCTTTGCGGCAATGTGATCACTACCCGCTCCACCCTTGAGAAGATCAACGTGGAGATCTGCTCTGCCTGTCACCCGTTCTTCACGGGCCAGCAGAAGATCGTCGATACGGCGGGTCGCGTGGAACGCTTCATGAAGCGTTACGAGGGGGTCTACGGGGACAAGAAGCAGAATTAGCGCCGCGGACGCACCGCTCGAGGATGCGCCGCGCGCCCATACACGGATTGACGAGGGTGCTGGCGAACCGACCGGCGCCCTCTTTCTATGTGGTGGACATCAGGTAACGAACCAGGCTGGAGTTTCCATGAACGACGGAACCGACGGGCGGGAGCGCGATCCCCTCAAGCTGGATCTGGCCGTTGGCGGCCAAGCGGTCATCGAAGGGGTGATGATGCGGTCGCCGACCGCCATCGCCACCGCCGTGCGCACGCCCGGGGGCCGCATCGTCGTGCGCAAGAAACCCTTCCGCAGCGTCATGAAGCGCTTACCCTGGCTGAACGTGCCATTGCTGCGCGGCGGCATCCACCTGCTGGAATCCCTGGGCATCGGCATCGCCTCGCTGATGTACTCCGCCGACCAGGCCCTCGAGGAAGACCGCGTCGTTGATGAGAACAAGGGCTGGCGCGACACCGCCATGATGTGGGGCACCATCGTCCTCGCCTTCGCCCTGAGCCTGGGGTTGTTCTTCTACCTGCCGCTGCTGATCACCGACTGGCTCGGCGTGAAGCACAGCATCTGGTTCAACGTGGTCGACGGTATCATCCGTATCGCCATGTTCGTGCTCTATCTCAAGCTGATTTCCAGGATGAAGGACATGGCGCGCGTCTTCGAGTACCACGGCGCCGAGCACATGTCCATCCACGCCTTCGAGAACAAGCAGGATCTGACGGTCGAGCAGACGCGCCCCTTCACCACCCTGCACCCCCGCTGCGGCACCAGCTTCCTCTTCTTTGTGATGCTCATCGCGCTGGTCGTCTTCAGCTTCCTGGGACGACCGGAGACCATCGGCGATCGTCTGCTGCGACTGGCCTTCATCCCCGTGATCGGCGGGCTGGCCTACGAGGTCATCAAGCTGTCCGGCAAGTTCAAGGACTCCGCCTGGATCAAGCCCTTCATCTGGCCGGGCCTGATGCTGCAGAAGATCACCACCAGTCGCCCCGACGACAGCGAGTTGGAAGTGGGCCTGGCCGCCCTGAAGGCCGTGTTGACCCCGGAGGCCGAGGGATTCCGCGAGAAGACCTACTTCGAGCTGGACCCGACTCCGGCCGCCGAAACCGGGACGGATTGAGATGCGCGAGATCATTGCCGGGCTAAGCGAGCGCCGGGCGGAACTAGAGGTCGAACTGAGTCGTCCCGAACTCGTCAACGATCGCGACCGCTACCGCGACGTATCGCGCGAGCACGCGCGGCTGAGCGGCATCCTGGACCTGGGCGAACGCTGGCTGGCGCTGGACGAGCAGGTCGCCGGCAACCGGGAACTGCTGACGAGCGAGGACGATCCTGAGCTGCTCGAGATGGCTCGGGAGGAGCTGCCGCAGATCGAGGCCGACCTCGCCAAGGTGAGTGCCGACCTGGAGCTGGCGTTGCTGCCCCACGATCCCAACGATGACCGCGACGCCATCCTGGAAGTGCGCGCCGGCACCGGCGGCGACGAGGCGGCCCTCTTCGCCGAGGAGGTGTCGCGCATGTACGTGCGCTTCGCCGAGCGGTGCGGCTGGAAGACCGAACTGATCGGCGGCACGCCCGGCACGTCCGGCGGCATGAAGGAGATCAGCTACGCGATCCGCGGCGACGAGGTCTACGGTGTCCTGCGCTGGGAGAGTGGCGTACACCGTGTCCAGCGCGTGCCGGCGACCGAGTCGCAGGGGCGCATCCATACCTCCGCCGTGACGGTGGCGGTGCTGCCCGAGGCCGAGGAGATCGACGTCAGGATCGACGAGAACGAGCTGCGCATCGACGTGTACCGGGCCCAGGGCCCCGGCGGCCAGTCCGTCAACACCACCGACTCCGCGGTGCGCATCACCCACGTACCCACGGGCATCGTCGTGCAGTGCCAGGACGAGAAATCGCAGCACAAGAACAAGGCCAAGGCCATGACGGTGCTGCGCTCGCGAATACTGGAGCAGGCCATCGCCGAGCAGGAGGCGGAGCGCTCGGCCGAACGGCGGTCGATGGTCGGCACCGGGGATCGCAGCGCCAAGATCCGCACCTACAATTTTCCCCAGAGTCGCGTGACCGATCATCGGATCGGGTTGACCGTTCACAGTCTCGACGCCATCATGCAGGGAGAGCTGGAGGTAGTCGTGGATGCCATCCGCGATCATCGCCAGCAGGAGGCGCTCTCAGCAAGTCGAGGCGGCTGAACCCGTACGGGGGTGACGGCCGCCGCGGAGGACCCATGGCCGAACCTCTGAAGACCGTACGGGAACTGATCCTCGTCACCGCCGACTACCTGGCTGACAAGGACGTCGATTCCGCCCGTCTCAGCGCCGAACGCCTGCTCGGCGAAGTACTCGGCCTCGCGCGCATCGATCTCTACCTGAATCACGACCGCCCCCTCACGCCCGACGAACTGGACCAGTATCGCCAGCTCGTGAAGCGCCGCGCCGCCGGCGAGCCGCTGCAGGCGCTGCTGGGCGAGACGGAGTTCTACGGGCGGGGGTTCAAGATGGCCGACGGCGTCTTCATCCCGCGCCCGGAGACGGAGCGCCTGGTCGAGGCCTGTGTCGGGTTGCTGACCGGCGGCAACAGCAGCCTGTTGTCGCCCCTGGCCCTGGAAGTCGGTTGCGGCAGCGGCATCATCGCCTGTTCGCTGGCGGCGGAGATCCCGCGTCTGCAGGTCGTCGCTTCGGACGTCAATGAGCGCGCGGTCGAGATCAGCCGCGTCAACGCCCGCCGGCTCGGTGTCGCTGCTCGCGTGGAGTTCCTGGCGGGTGAACTGTGCGTACCTTTCCCGGCCGATCTGCAGGGAAGGGCCAACCTGCTGGTCAGCAATCCGCCGTACATCCGCAGCGCCGACGTGCCGGGACTGCCGCGCGAGGTGCTGGCCCACGATCCCCGGGAAGCCCTCGACGGCGGACCGGACGGTCTGCGCTTCTACCACGAGCTGGCCCGGCACGCCGCCACGTGGCTCTTTCCGGGCGGCTGGCTGGCGATGGAGATCGGACACGATCAGGCGGACCAGGTGACGGCCATCTGCGCCGCGTCCGGGCTGTCGGACATCGAGATGACCCGGGACTACAACCAATTGCCGCGCGTGGTGACCGCGCGCGTGCCGGACGTGATCCCGCAGCAGCAGGGAGATTGACGTGGACCGTTTTGTCGTCGAAGGACCGACCCGCTTGTCGGGGGAGGTAAGAGCGGGCGGCGCCAAGAACGCCGTGCTGCCGCTGATGGCCGCCGCGCTGCTGTCCAGCGGCGAGTCGGTCATCAGCAACGTGCCCGACCTGCGGGACGTGCGCACCTTCATGCGCCTGCTGGAAATCCTGGGCGCCCGCTGCGACCTGTCCGGCGGCACGCTGCGTATCGACACCGCCGACGCCGACGGTATCGAGGCGCCCTACGAGCTGGTCAAGACCATGCGGGCCAGCGTCTACGTGCTCGGACCGTTGCTGGCCTACAAGGGCGAGGCGCGGGTCTCCCTGCCCGGGGGCTGCGCCTGGGGCCCGCGGCCGGTGAACCTGCACCTGGAGGGTCTGCGCGCGCTGGGGGCTGAACCCGAACTGGAAGAAGGCTATATCCACGCCCTCGCCCCACGGGGTCTGCGCGGCGGGGAGTACCGCTTCGAGCCGAGCAGCGTGGGCGCCACCTGCAACGTGCTCATGGCGGCGACGCTGGCCGACGGCGAGACCCGGCTGCACAACTGCGCCGTCGAACCGGAGGTGACCCAGCTCGCCGAGGCGCTCGTCGCGGCCGGCGCGCGCATCGAGGGCGTCGGCAAAACGACTCTCACCATACGGGGCGTGACGTCCCTGGAACCGATCCGCAACGCGGTGGTGCCGGACCGCATCGAGGCGGGCACCTTCCTGGCGGCGGCGGCCATCACCGGTGGCGACATCACGGTACGCGGCTGCCGTCCCGACCACCTGGCCGAACCCATCGCCGCTCTGCGCAGTATGGGTTGCGAGCTGGAAACGGGACCGGACTTCGTACGGCTGGCGGCGCCGGAACGGCTCGGTCCCGTCGAGATAAAGACGCGCCCCTTCCCGGGCTACCCCACCGACATGCAGGCCCAGCTCATGGCCGTGGCCAGCTTGGCCGACGGTGTCAGCCACATCACCGAGAACATCTACCCCGACCGTTTCACCCACACGGCGGAGCTGCGGCGTCTGGGCGCCGACATCCGTCTCGACGGCGCCACCGCCACCATCTTCGGCGTGGCATCCCTGAGCGGCGCTCCGGTAATGGCCACCGACCTGCGCGCCTCGGCGGCGCTGATCCTGGCCGGCACGGCTGCCCGCGGCACGACGATCATCGAGCGCGTCTATCACATCGACCGCGGCTACGAGCGCATCGAGGAGAAGCTGATCGCGCTGGGGGCCAGGATCAGGCGGGAGAATCCGGGGCCGGGGCCTTGAACCCCGGGATATTGCTATTGTGTGATCATTTGTGATAGAGTCGGTTCGGGCGATCGGTCGCCGTGTGGAGGGGGCGACGCGTCGTATGCCCGTATGTATCAGTCGCTTCCATGCATGAGTCGATTTCCTCCCATCGTTCCGAGCCAAGCAACAAGGGGAGTATGCCATGTGCTTTCGCATCTCGACAGCCTGCGAGATGACAGCAATCCTGACCCTGGCGCTGGGGACCGGCGTGAGCACCGCCGAAACCTTCGTGCCGGAGTTCCTCGATAGCCCCAGTTCGGTGACGTGGACCCAGTACACGGACATCGACATCGACGCCGCCGGGGCGCCCCACGTGGCCTACACCGGCGAGGGCGTGGGTGGCAACGCTCGCCTGTGGTACGCCTGGAAGTCGGGTGGCCTCTGGCAAGACGACTACTATGTCGTCGGCCCCTACATCAACTTCTGCGCCATGGACCTCGACGGGAACGGTGACGCCCACTTCGCCGTCCAGGGCAATTCCTCGCCCGATTGGCTGCTCGTCTACTACCATTATTCCGGCGGCGCCTGGTCGGTCGAGATACCCGAGCTGCCTAACGTGGTGGCCGGCGACACCCTCGTCGGCGACTGGCCGGACATCGTGGTCGACGCGAGCTTCGTGCCCTGGATCAGCTACCAGTGGAAGCACGACTACGCGGCGGCGGAGGGGGATCTGCGTATGGCGTTCAAGAGCGGCGCCACGTGGATCATCGAGACCGTGGACGGCGGGCCCGACGACGTGGGCGAGTACACGTCCATCACCCTCAGCAACCAGGGCCGGCCGCGCATCGCCTACTACGACCGCACCAACGGCAACCTCATGTACGCCCGCCGCTCGGAAGTCGGCAGCTGGACGCTGGAACTGGTGGACGACCTGCCGGACGTGGGCACCTGGACCGATATCGCCGTCGGCCCCGACGGCGACGTCCACATCAGCTACGTCAACGAGGTCACGCGCGCCCTGCGCTACGCCCGCCGGAGCGGCGGCGCCTGGGCCACCGAGGCGATCCCCGACAACCACACCACCGGCGACGGCACCTCGATCGCCGTCGACGCCAACGGCGATCCCCACATCGCCTACTACCACATGAGCAGCGACCGGTTGCGCCATTGCTGGAAGCACGACGGCGTCTGGGATGTGGAGCACGTGGACAGCACGGGCGACCGCGGCTGGCGGCCTGCGCTCGTCCTCGACGCGGACGACGTGCCCCACCTCTCGTACATGGAGGAGCCCACGCATGACGTCTACTACGCCACCTACGATCTTGGCGTGGACGTTCAGGACGGGACACCGGCGCTTGTCCACTCGCTCAGGGTGTTTCCCAACCCCGTGGTCGGGGGCGTCCCGGTACGGGTCGAATACGCGGCCATGACGGCGGCGGGCAAAACGACCGACGTCGGCCCGGCTGATCTTTCCGTCTACGACCTCTCGGGTCGGAGGGTCCGCACCCTGCTCTCGGGCGGGACGGCGAGCGGAACCCTGCAGTGGGACGGCCGCACCGACCGGGGAACGTTGGCGGCGGCTGGGACTTACATCGTCCGGTTAGAGCAGGGGGGCGCTGTCGTGTCCCGGCGCATCCAGGTCGTGCGCTGAGCGGCGGGCTCGTGCCTGCTGGCGGTCCGAGTCGCGGATCGACGCAGCCGCGTCGGATTACACCTTTAACTTTGGTCAAGTCATTCTAACCATGGGCCTTGTTTCCTTTCTT
>CAYMCR010000046.1:0-21518 GCA_964389015.1 uncultured Fibrobacteraceae bacterium
CAAACGGATCGCGGCCCGCTGCCCATATCGGCCGCGGTTGTGCAATGCGATGCCCTCATCCAGGAAGCCGGCCGGCCCAACCACTCGACCATCCCACCTAAACAGCGCCAAGCCGCCCTGATCCGCGCCGGCCATCGTTGCGAGACGCCGGGATGCGGTCGGACGCGCTTTCTCGATGTTCACCACCGGCGGCCGCGATCGCAGGGCGGTGGCAACGATGCGGCCAACCTGCAGGTGCTGTGCTCGGCGTGTCACCAGTTAGTCCACCAGCAGGAGCGTTCACAGCCAGCACTGCATCAACATGAGGGAACGGGGCAACCACACCGGGTACACCTCGCTTCGCAAGTGTCGGCGCCATGCCTGATGGTCTGGGACAACACCTCAACAGGGTGAATCACCCCACTAGGAAGCGCCAGCCTCGACACACGCCCCAGCGTCCCTTAATCTCCGCTGGCACCCACACGAGAGGATTGAGTCATGCGCATCGTCATGCTGATCGTCGTCGCGTCCCTGCTATTGACCGGCTGTCAGTCCGGCCAGCCGGATGACCTCGACGCCTTCCTGGCCGAATACGATATCCTGTACCGCGACCTCTGGCGGCTGGCCGAAGGCGCGCGCTGGGACGCCAACGTCGACATCGGCGACGCCACGTCCGCCGCCCGTATCGCCGCCGAGAAGGAGTTCGCCGAGAAGCTCGGCGCCGCCGACCTCATCCTGAAGGCGCAGGAGTACCTGAAGCAGGGCGACTTGAGTTTCAAGCAGCGCAAGCAGCTCAAATATGTCCTGCTCAACGCGGCGAAATTCCCGGGGACCATCCCCGAGACGACCGCAGCCCTGATCGAGGCCGAAGCCGCCCAGAACGAGCGCCTCTACGGCTTCGAATTCAGCGTGACGCTGCCCGGCGAAGATCCGCGCGACGTCACGTCCAACGAGATCGCGACGGGACTCGCCAACGCCCCCGATCTCGCCGCGCGCCGCGCGTGGTGGGAAGCCAGCAAGGAGATCGGACCGAGCCTGCGCGAAGGCCTGCTGCAACTGCGCGACCTGCGCAACGAGACCGCCGGCAGCATGGACTACAGTTCCTTCTTCGCCCTCGAGGTGAGCGAATACGGCATGACGCCGCGGGAGATGATCGATCTGATGGACGAGGTGCTCGAGGGCATCATGCCACTCTACGAGCAGCTCCACTGCTGGGTGCGCCACGAGTTGGCCGCCAAACACGGTGAACCAGTGCCGCGCAAGCTGCCCGCCCACTGGCTCGGCAACCGGTGGGCCCAGGCCTGGCCGGGCATCGTCGAAGGCATCGACCTGGACGCCCTGGTCGCGGACAAGACCCCCGAGTGGCTCACCGCCCAGGCCGAGCGCTACTACACTTCGATGGGATTCCCGTCGCTGCCGACCGGCTTCTGGAGCAGCAGCGACCTCTACGCCCTGCCCACCGGCAGCGAGCGCAAGAAGAACACCCACGCCTCGGCCTGGCACATCGACCTGGACCAGGACGTGCGCTCGCTCATGAGCGTCGAACCGACCTTCGACTGGCTGCAGACCACTCACCACGAGTTGGGCCACATCTACTACTACCTGGCCTACAGCAACGAGGACGTACCCTTCGTGCTGCGCACCGGCGCCAACCGCGCCTTCCACGAGGGCGTCGGCACCCTGATCGAGCTGGTGTCGAGCCAGACGTCGTACCTGCGCATGATCGGTCTGCTGGGCGAGGATGAACAGATCGACCAGATCCAGTGGCTGCTCAACCAGGCGCTGACGGGACCGGTCACCTTCCTGCCCTTCGCCTGCGGCACCATGGCCCACTGGGAGCACGACTTCTACGAGGAGCCCCTGCCCGCGGACCAGATGAACGCCCGCTGGTGGCAATACGTGGACGAGTTCCAGGGCGTGGCGCCCCCGTCACCACGCGACGAGGCATGGTGCGACCCCGCGACCAAGACCCACATCAGCGACGATCCCGCCCAGTATTACGACTACGCCCTGAGCAGCGTCATCCTGCACCAGCTGCACGACCACATCAGCCGGGAGATCCTGCACGAGCCACCCCAGACGGCCACCTACTACGAACGACCCGAAGTGGGCGCCGCACTGCTGGAGATCCTGCGGCCGGGCGCCACCCGCGACTGGCGCGAGCTGATGGTCGAGGCCACCGGCGAGCCCTTGTCCTCAAGGGCGATGCTGGAGTACTACCAGCCCCTTCGCGACTGGCTGGAAACTCAGAACGTCGGGCGGGATGTGGCTTTCGACTGACACATGCAGGGCCGGGGACACGCACATAAACACACGCTCAGGGTTCCGGCTCTTCGAGAGTCACCCTGAGCGTGTGTTTATGTGCGTGTCCCCTCCTCAGTGGTCGGTCGAAGCACATTCCGGCCGCGTTAGGTTTGCCTGAGAGTGAGGTGATGATCGTGAAGAACAGGTGGGTACTATTGGATCGGTTGCTGGCGCTGGCCGCGGCCGTCATGGGTATCGTCAGCATCGTCCTGAACGACGCCGACAAGTCTCCCCTCTACTTCCTCCTGGCCTATGCCCTGGGACGCCACACCCTGATGCAGCACATGCCTGAAGCGTAGGGCGTAGGGCTCTGCACACACCATGAGCGCGACTCTCGAAGAGCCGGAGTCGCTCATGGTGTGTGCAGAGCCCTACGCCCGGCACACTTCAGACCATGTACTCCATCAAGCGCAGGTGATCCTCCCAAGGCATAGCCTGCCAGCTCTCGGCAGACACGGCCCCCACGGAGCGGGAGATCATGGAGACCACATGGGCGGTGGCGTTGTCGGGAGCTTCGTAGATGTCCATGTAGTCGTACGGTCCGAGGATGGCGTAGTGGGACAGCCATTTCACGTCGGGACAGGCCGACTTGACCTTCTGCATCCAGTCGCGGCTGAAGGCCTTGCGCTCTTCGGCAGCGCGCATGGCCTCCGGCGCCAGCTTGGTCATGAGGATGAATACAGGCATGGAGACACCTCCTGCTGGGGATGACTTTAAATTAGCACAAAAGGAGTTGCGGCGCGCCTGAGGCGGAGGCATACTTGCATACAGACGCAAACGTGCAAATGAAGGACCCGATCATGACACCACGCCGCCACTGCTGTTCCGATCTTGAGAAATGGCTCGCACCGGACACCTTCAAGGTTCTCGGCGATCCCAGTCGCGCAGCCCTGTTGCTGCTGCTGGCCGGCACCCCCGGTCCCATGACCGTCACCGCCCTGGCCGCCGGCCTTCCCATCGACATCTCGGTGGTGTCGCGGCACCTGCGGGCTCTGCGGGACGTGGGTGTCGTGCACGCCGTCAAGCAGGGCAAGGAGGTTCACTATCGGCTGGATTGCGGGGACCTGGCCCGGCGTCTCAGGCACCTGGCCGACGCTCTCGATGCGTGCTGTCCCACATGCGAACCCGAACCCAAGGAACTGACATGACCGCTACGAAGCGACCCGACGACCCGAGCAAGCTGCGCGAGGCCGTCTCCGCGGGCTACGCCAAGATCGCCCGGGCCGACGACGGTTGCTGCGGATGCAGCTGCGGTTCCGGCGTCCAGCCCCAAGACATCCCCCTACCGCACAGCGAAGGGACACACACCCTGTTCTGGCGACTCTCGTAGAGCCGGAGCCAGAACAGGGTGTGTGTCCCTTCGCTGTCCGTCGAGGCGTAGACTCAGCCCGAGACCGTCTCCATCGTCGTGTAGTCCAGGGTCGACCCGTGCATGCTGTGCGGAATCATATACACAGCAAAGACTACTAACGCCGCGATGATCGCCACCGCACGGGGCCAACGCCCGCTTCCCCGGCGCCAGGCCGCCCAGGCCCAGGCCAGCGCGGCCACGGCCAATTTGTTGTCGGTCAGATCCTCGCCGAAGGGCCAGCCGGTCCAATAGGCGCCGAAGGCGTATTTCTGCACGATGGGCCCCAGGATCAGGCCGCCCACCACCAGCAAGCCGAGGGTGGTCAAGGCCATGCGTTGCCGCTGGAGCCCCCCGGCCAAGGCCTCGAGTCCCGTGCGGTTGGACCAGAGCATGGCGAAGAACATGAAGAAGATGTGCGGCGCCAGGAAATACGGCGGCACATCGCCCTTGAAACGGGCGACCACCGCCTCGTCACCGTTCATTACGGTCAGGGTCTGATCGCCCTTGGTCAGCAGAACGCTGTATTCCAGTTTGCCGGCGGACGACTGGGCCGGTAGATGCGCCGTGAGCCGGTCTCCCTCGCGCGCCATGGGTTCGATCCGCCAGTCCTCATCCGCACCGTAGCGGCGCCAGAGGACACGGCCGGTCACGTCCGGGGCGGCGACCTCCAGGACCACCGGCAGATCGCTATTCACGCTGTGACTGCGCAGCAATCCGCCGTGCACCTCTAAACCGGCGAACTCGGTGCCCACGCGCACCTCATACGTCGGACCGGTCGTCCGTTGGTAGATTGCCGAGGCCAAGGTGATGACGACGGCGATGGTCCAGAGCATCCAACTGCGCAAAACAAACCTCCCTGATGAGTTCGGGACACACTACAACATCGACATTGAGACTGTCCGTAGAAATCACGCCATATTATCGGGGTTTTTGGCATGGTATGCGGACGCCTCGCCCGTCGGCAACGACGACACATACACCGCGCGGGCCCACACCCGCCCCCGTCCGGAATCGATCGATTTCCTATATCATCTTGACCTGCTTATCCATCGAGCTTAGCGTATCACTATCGCCCGCCACTGCTTCACCCAGGAGAGACAATGAAAAACGGCCACCCTAAGGGTTTGTACGTCTGTTTCGGCGCCGAGATGTTCGAGCGCCTCTGCTATTACGGCATGCGAGGATTGCTGATCCTCTACCTCACCAAGGCCCTGCTGCAGGGCGACATCAAGGCCATGGGCATCTACGGCGCCTACACGGCCCTGGTCTACGCCGCTCCGGTGTGGGGCGGCAAGCTGGCCGACGCCGTCCTGGGCTACAAGCGGGCGGTGATCTTCGGCGGCATCGTCATGGCCATCGGCGAGTTCATGATCCTCGGCGGCACCGAGACCTGGCTGTTCATCGGCATGAGCGCCATCATCGTGGGCAACGGCTACTTCAAGGCCAATATCTCCACGATGGTCGGCAAGCTCTACAAGGACGGCGATCCGCTGCGGGATTCTGGCTTCACCATCTTCTACATGGGCATCAACATCGGCGCGCTGCTGGCGACGGTCGCCGTGGCGCCACTCGGCGAAAAATTCGGTTTCCACTGGGGATTCGGATTGGCCGGCGTGGGCATGCTGATCGGCGTGGGCATCTTCCTCAAGGGGATGCACAAGCTCGGCACCGCCGGCGATCCGCAGAATCCCGAGATGTTGAAGAAATTCGGCAAATGGGTCTACGGCGGATCGCTGGCCGGCATCCCGCTGCTGTACGCCCTGATCAACTACGGGCAGGATATCAAGCTGTTCGGACAGGACCTCCTCTTCTGGATCCTGATCGGCTTGCTGGTCTTCGTCTGCTTCAACCTGCTGCGCGCCGGCTTCCAGGGCGATCGCGTGCAACGCGACCGCATCATCGTGCTGATGATCCTGATGACCTTCAACGTCGTGTTCTGGGCTTGCTTCGAGCAGGCCGGCAGTTCACTCACCCTGTTCGCCGACCGCAACGTGGACCGCGACATCTTGGGCATCTACGAGATGCCGGCCTCCCAGACCCAGTTCTTCAACCCGGCGTTCATCATCATTTTCGGCAGCATCTTTTCGGTGATGTGGGTGAGCCTGTCGCGAATCGGCAAGAATCCCAGCATACCCATGAAGTTCGGGCTGGGCATCGTCCAGCTCGGACTGGGCTACCTGATGCTGCTGATCGGCAACGCCCTGGCCGGCGAGGCGGCCCTGGTGCCGCTCTTCATACTCGGGTTCATGTACCTGTTGCACACCACCGGCGAGCTCTTCCTCTCACCGATCGGCCTGTCCATGGTGACGAAACTGGCGCCCAAGCACATGACCGGCAGCGCCATGGGCGCCTGGTTCCTGTCCTTCGCCTTCTCCATGTACGTGGCCGCCGCGCTGGCCAAGCTGACCGGCGCCGAGGGAAGCGAGGGCGAGGTCGCGGCAGCCGTGATCGAGCCGGCGCAGAGCCTGGCCAACTACGTCCACGTCTTCGGTGGTATGGGTTGGGTGACCGTCGGCATCGGGCTGGTGCTGGTGGCGCTGTCACGGCCGTTGAACAAGATGCTGCACGGCGTGGAGTAGATCATCTCTGCCCCGCAACGCGAAAAGGCCGGCCCACCAGGGCCGGCCTTTCGCCATCCGGCCACGACTGTCAGGGCAACCGGTAGCAGATGACCTCGAAGGGCATGGGTTCCTCGTCGTCTTCTTCCTCTTCGTCGGAATTGCCGCCGGCGATCACTACCATCATGTTGCCGCCGCCGCCCGAGTAGGAACGATCGGGGGCGTTCTGGGCCTGCTTGAAGACGAAAAGCCTGTCGCCGACGATCTGGAATCTGTCGTTCTCTGGATCGTAGTCCGCGGCGAGGCGCAGGGTGCGGGTATAACGGCCGTCCGCGTCGAAGACGTCGAAGATGCCCAGGTGGTCGGGAGGACAGTCACGCACCCCCCGGCTGCTGAGGACCCACAACTCGCCGTCGGCGCGTGCGACGACCTGCGAGATGTCCCGTTCGAACTCCTCCACGTCGTCATCCCCCGACCCGCCATACCTGGCACTCATTTCCGCGGCCTGCTCGCGGGCCTCCTCGATGTCCTCGTCCGCACGCCTCACGGGCTCGTAGTCGCGTCGGATGACCCGTTGCAGGCTGCCGCCCGGCTCGAAGATCTCCAGCTTGTACTCGTGGGCCTTCTGGAAGACGACGATCCGCCCGTCCGGCAGGGTGGTGAAGTTGCCGGCGAAGTCGTCGCCGCCACCGATGGAGAGTCTGATCGCGCCGCCCGACTGCTCGCGGGAGGACGCCAGGAAAGTGACGGTCGGCAGGCCGTCCTCTCCGTACCTGTCGAGTGAATCGGTGATGGTGACCTTACCCTCGTCGAAGCGCGTGGAGATCATGCCCACGACCAGCCCGCCGCCGCTGGCTTCCATGTGGCGCATGTGACTCATGCCCACGTTCTCGCCCTCCCCGCCGAGACGCCAGTTCGAGGTCGGGATGCCTTCGCGGTCGATCGTCACGAGCTTGCTGGGCATCAGCTCCATGACGCCCAGGCTGCCGTCGGGCAGAAACTCCATCTCCATGACGCCGCGGAATTCGCCGGGACCGTCACCTTCGCGCCCGATGGTGCGCAGGACCGTGCCGTCGGGGGCCACCACCAGAACCGTGCTCATGGTGGCGTCGAGGATGAAAGAAACATCTTCCTCGTCCACTACTACATCGATGGTCTGGCCGAGCAGGATGCCGGACGGGTCGTCGTCGCCACCGATCCGCCACATCTGCTCCGGTTCGAGTGTGGTCTCGCCATGGATGGACCGATCGGGATTGTCGACGATCGACACGCCCTCTTCCACATCCTCGGAGCCCAGCCAGGAAGGTGCGGCCAGGCAGACGGTCGCCAGCAGGATGATCGAGAGGAACGGGATGGTTAGCCAGGTGGGATTCTTGCGGCCCGGGATCTGCTCCATGATCACGCTCCAGTTCGATGGTCGAGGATCCGGTCGGGGTTCTTGGTCGATACGGCACAATATACAACGGGTACGATGAGGTGTTGTTCCAGCTGATCGTCAGGGATTGACCGCACCGTTGATCATGGAGTATTGTCTCCCGCGATCGCCGACACTCGCCAAGCGGCGATTTCGACTTTCCGCCGTGAATTCCCCGGCCCCGGCCACCCTTCTGGAGGCAACAGATGCTAACTGCCCATACCCAAGTCGGCGATATACCAAAGGGACACCCCAGGGGCTTGAAATCCCTGTTCTTCACCGAGATGTGGGAGCGGCTGGGCTTCTACATGATGCTCGGGATCCTGCTGCTCTACATCACGGATACCGAACGCGGCGGGCTCGGCTTCTCCACGCGCACCGCGGCCGAGATCTACGGCACGTACATGGCCTTCGTGTACTTCACGCCCTTCCTGGGGGGCATGATCGCCGACCGTTTCCTGGGCTTCCGTCGCGCGGTCTTCGTCGGCGGCATCCTGATGGCCGCGGGCTACTTCTCGCTGGGCATCCGCAGCCTGCCGACCTTCTACGCCGGCCTGGCACTGCTCTGCATGGGCAACGGCTTCTTCAAGCCGAACATCTCCGCGATGGTCGGCAACCTCTACGCCCCCGACGATCCGCGCCGCGATGCCGGCTTCAACATCTTCTACATGGGCATCAACATCGGCGCCACGCTGGCGGCCCTGCTGTCGGCACCGCTGCGCAACCTGTGGAGCTTCAACCTCGCCTTCACCGCCGCCGGCGTGGGCCTGCTCGTCGGCACGACCATCCTGGTGATCAACTGGAAGAAGCTCGCCAAGGCCGACCGCCAGACCGTACGCAGCGACGAGGACATCTCGTTCAAGCAGGTCATCCTGACCTTCCTCGTCCCGGCCGGGATCTTCGGCGTGATCGGCTACTTCGTCGGCAACCAGGTCTCGTTCATCAAGAGCACGATCGGCCCGATCACCTTCGGCTTCATCGTGGGCATGTTGCCGGTGATAGCCTACTTCGGCCTGATCATCAAGCGGGCCAACCCGGAGGAGAAGCCGGGACTGGCGGCGCTCATCCCCGTCTACGTGGCCGGCGGCGCCTTCTTCATGGTCCTGCACCTGAGCGGCGGCCTGATGACCGTCTTCGCCGAGCACAACACCGATCGGCGGGCCGAGTGGATACCCGAGGCCACCGAGTTCTACGCCCAGAAGGCCATGCCCTCCTACTACGGCAACGCCGGACCGGGGCTGCCGCGCCCCGACGATCGCGTGCTGATCAACGTCGACGAGTCGGGCGAAGCCATGTTCGGCGCGCGCATCCTCAGCGACACCCTGCTGGGCTCCCTGTCGGCGCGGCCCGAGCTCAAGGTCCTGGATGCCGACGACGTGGACATTCCCGAGGACCAGCAGTTCCTCGTGTGCAAGGTCTACGCGGAGGACGACGTCCTCATCGCCACGGAGACCGACGCCCACGGTGTGATGACGACCTCCGTCAAGGTGGACGAGGGCGCCGATCTGAGCGACAAGGTACTGCTGACGCGCCCCCTCGACGGCGCCGACGTGCCGATCGTACTGGTCTCCGAGACGACACGAACCGCGGTCTATGCGAACCGCGATCCGAACGTGGCCACCCTCGCGCCGGGCGAATACGTGCGTCTGATCAACGCCGAGATGCTGACCGGTCTCGTGAATCCCGTGTTCGTGGTCGTGATGACACCACTGGTCGTGTTCTTCTTCGGCTGGATGGTCAAGCGTAAGCGCGCCGTCAGCACCGCCCGGAAGATCTTCCTGGGCATGGTGATCACCACGGTGGCCCTGCTGATCATGGCCTTCGGCGCCCATCTCGGCCAGGACGGCGCGGCCAAGACGGCGATGATCTGGATGGTGATCTACTACCTGGTGATCACCGTCGGCGAGCTCTGCCTGTCGCCGATGGGTCTGTCGCTGGTCACCAAGCTGTCACCCAAGCGGCTGGTCGGCCTGATGATGGGCGGCTGGTTCCTCTCGACCGCGATCGGCAACAAGCTGTCAGGCTTCATCAGCGGCCTGGAGCCGAGCACCCAGATGTTCGTCATCCTGGCGATTGCGATCCTGGGCGTGGCAGCCTTCATCTTCGCCATGCTGCCGCGGCTG
This sequence comes from uncultured Fibrobacteraceae bacterium, assembly GCA_964389015.1. Lineage (GTDB taxonomy): Bacteria > Krumholzibacteriota > Krumholzibacteriia > LZORAL124-64-63 > LZORAL124-64-63 > JAHIYU01. The sequence continues at coordinate 9,730 of CAYMCR010000046.1, forward strand.
GACTCGGCCATCAGGAAGTACGGCGCGTAACGACGCATACTCTACATAGCAAGAGGGACGGCCTCACGGTCGTCCCTCTTGCCATGTCCGCTGAACAACGGTCAAGCCTCGGCTTCCAGCTCCGTCTGCTGCAGGAAGGTGAAGCGCGCCACGCGCGGTTGCACCACCCGCTCGAAATCGGCATAGGAAATACACAGCAGCTCGGTGTGGGTGCCGGCGGGAAAGGCTATGCGCTCCGCGTCGGACATGGAGCCGGACACGTAGACGTCCAGCCCGTAGATGTTGCCGAAGGGTGGCATGGCGCCCAAGTCGCAGTCGGGGAACATTTCGTGGAAGTCCGGCTCGGTAGCCAGGCTGATCGTTTCCGCACCGGCGGACTGTTGCAGCAGGGTGAAGTTCACCTTCTCGGGTGCCGGTAGGACGGCCATGGCCATGTTGCCGTCGAGCTTGATCATCACCGTCTTGGCGAACTCACGGCCGGGGATGCGCGCGCGGTCGGCCGTCTCCTGGGCCGAGTAGGCCTGGGGGTGTTTGATCTGCTCGTAGCGGACCCCGTGCTCGTCCAGGTACTCCAGCAGTTTCTCGCAAGCCATGTCGGAGCCTCCTCGGCGAAGGACCACAATGGCGTGCCTGCGGTGTGTGTCGGAATGCAAGTTCGGTGCAGGTTGCGGGGCGGGTGCTGCCGCTGACGGGCCGCGCGACGGTGATCCCCGCCCGCTCACGCGTTGGACGCGGCCATCATAGCACATCCGGGCCTGGAAATGTCGCTCAGAAGTAGTAGTGAATTCCCGCCTGGGGAAAAATCATCAGGCTGTTCTCGTCGTTGCCCCGACTGGTGAAGACCGCCTCCACCTGGACGGCCGTACGCTCGCCGAAAAGGCGTTCCAGACCCACACCGAAGCCCATGTTGAGGTGGTCCTTGGTGCGCCCCTTCTCCTTGTGGTAGTAGTGGGCCAGCCCGGCGCCCAGGTAGACCTTGTCCTGTCCGCTCTGACGCAGGATGTACTGCAGCGAGAAGCCTAGATTGTGACGGTTGTCGTCCTTCGAGTTCCAGATGCCGCCGGCGGCCTGACCGTACAGCCACCACTTGATGGGAAACTTGTACGAAAGCCCGAACCCCCCGGACAATCCCATGTGCAGACCGATGGCCTCGTAGAGAGGATCGTCGACCCGGTTCCAGTCACGCACCTGCGCCGTGGCCGACGAGGCGGCGGCGATCAGCAACAGAGCGACAATAACGAGCATGGTTACGGTCTGTTTGGCGACGAGCATGGCGAGAAACCTCCGTGTTCCGCGATATACAGCAGCGCCGGTCTCCGGCACCATAGATCCACGACGTCCCTACTTACGCTCTGAGGAGGCCGTCGGTTCCACGGACACCAAGGTAACACTTACGTGGTCAGGATGCAGTATGCAGTTAGGACAAATACGAAAACTGGTACGGCCGTCCCAGGTTTCTGACTTATTATCAAATTGCCGGGGTTCCTCGGACTGCTGAATGCAGGGCCTGCTCACGTTCGTGCAATGCTCGGTGGCAACTCCTGCAAAGCGTGATCAGATTCTCCAGCTCAGCCTTGCCGCCTTGAGCAGTGGGTATCCGGTGGTGAATCTCGAGATGTCGAGTATGGCCACAGCCATCGGTTTGGCACCTGAATCGATCGCGCCGTAGGACAAGTCTCCGGATACGAGACGGAATGGTCACGTTCCTGATTATACGGCCGTCGATTTCCCGCTCGACCACGGCATCGCAACGCGCAGCCTCGAGAAGCGGCCGGGGGGCTTCGAATTCACCGCGCGACGAGACTATCGAAGCCTTTTCACAAGCCGGGCAAGCCAAGATCACGAGCAACGTATCTCGACACTCGCCACTGTCCGCGACACCGCCGGCTGCGAAACTCGTCATGGCATCGAGATTCAATTCTGCGAGAGGAGCTAGCTCTCCACGCTCACGAATCGCCGCGACGGCCCCCTCCCAACGAGCGTGTTGTTCCGGCGACATCGCCAGGGTCACCATCACCTTGGCATCGGTCGGCTTGACCTCTTTGGGCATTTGTCTGCACTCTTGTGGTCGTCTTGTCGATCGCGAGTCAGGGTCGGCACTCCGCATCCGAGCCGTCGCGACTGATATAGACGCGACATCAGAACTGCAGGGCCCTGCCTCGGTTTCTTCATCTGCACCAGCTGGTTTCTTCGTATCAGCGCCCCCCTCGGAACCGATTCGTTCGGCCTTATCGGCCGGAAGTTGGAACAACGCCCCACCGAGTTCGATCTGGGCACTCGCACTTCTGGCCCGACTCCAGCTGAGCTGGCCCTGTATCACGGCATCGGACAGTTCCGGAGACGCCCGGAGTTTCCGACCGACTTTCAGCAAGTCACGCGTTCGCGACTCGGACAACCCGGCGGATGCCGCCGCGTAGGCCGTTATGGTGCGAAAACCCAACGCCCGGTGTACACGTCTCTCCTGAATCTCCAGCAAATAGAACGCCGACCTGACCAACCCCTTGCGCAAGGTGCGGACGGATTCCACGAAGTTGCGATGCAACCCCTGTTCGGCCGGAGTGGCAACCGGCGAGTTCACCTGTTGGCTTGAATGACGACCATTGGGCACGATTCACTCTCCTCTCTCGCGTTTTAGAGAAAGGCTGCAAGACATGCACCAGGTTTGCGCATTCATCGGCCAGGGATCCGTAATGAGATTGGGCACGGGAGAGATTTGAGGATAAGTGTGAAAACTGGTACGGCCGTCCCGGTTTTCATATGAATAGCGACGCGAGTCCATATGTCACAGTCATCAGCACGAAAAACGTACGGCCTGTGAAGATAAGAAACGGGGCCTGGTCGATGGAAACCGACCCGACCCCGCTGCGCTACCCGGGGATCTGCCCCGGGAGCGATGCTACGAGCAGCCGGAAGTGGCCGCACAGATCATGCAGGTGTAGCAGGTGCCGCTGCGAACCATCATGGAACCACATTCCGGGCAGGGCGGCGAATCGGCCTGGGCCCGGAACACACGCTTCTCGTTGTCTTCCATGGTGATCCGACCGCGTGAATCCGGAGTGACCGTGGGAGCCTCCTGTAGCCCGGTGTCCATTTCGGGCACGGGCTGTTCGTCGGCCGTGCTCTTGCTGAACTTGAGTTTCAGCCAGCGGAAGATGTAGTCCATGATCGACTTGGCCACCGGAATCTCGGGATTGGTGGTGAAACCGCTCGGTTCGAAGCGCGAGTGGCTGAACTTGGACGTCAGCACCTCCAGCGGCACGCCGTACTGCAGCATGATCGAACAGGCCGTGGCGAAGCTGTCCATCAGACCCGAGACGACCGAGCCCTCCTTGGCCATGGCGATGAACATCTCGCCGGGTTGGCCATTGGGATAGAGCCCGATGGTCAGATAACCCTCGTGGCCCGCGATGCTGAACTTGTGGGTGATGGCGGCGCGCTCGTCGGGCAGACGCACGCGCTGGGGCGAGGGCGGCGACTGCCGGTCCTCGACGGGCACCTGCTTGACGCCTCCCTTGGTCGTGTTCAAGGGCTGGGTGCGCTTGGAGCCGTCACGGTAGACGGCGATGGCCTTCAGACCGAGCTGCCAGGCCTCGATGTAGGCCTCGGCGATCTCCTGCTTCGTCGTCTCGTGGGGCATGTTGACGGTCTTGCTGATGGCGCCCGACAGGAAGGGCTGCACGGCGGCCATCATGCGGATGTGTCCCATGTAGTCGATGCTGCGCATACCGCCGATGGGCTTGAAGGCGCAATCGAAGACCGCCTCGTGGTCCTCCTTGAGGCCCGGTGCGCCCTCGATGGTCTCGTGCTCCTCGAGATGAGCGAGAATGCGCCTCCGCTCCTCTTCGGTGTAGCCGAGACGGTCGAGGGCCTCGGGCACCGTATTGTTGACGATCTTCAGCATGCCGCCGCCGACCAGGTTCTTGTACTTGATCAACGCCATGTCCGGCTCGATGCCGGTGGTGTCGCAGTCCATCATGAAACCGATGGTGCCCGTGGGCGCCAGCACCGTCACCTGGGCGTTACGGTAGCCGTAGTCGTAGCCGACGGTGTAGGCGTCGCTCCATGTCTCCTTGACGGCGTCCAGCAGATCCTCCGGCACGCGATGGGCGTTGATCCCGTTGATGTGCGAACGGTGCTTCTGGATGACCTGCAACATGGCGTCGCGATTGGCCTTGTAGCCCTCGAAGGGGCGGAAGTGCTCCGCCAAGCGCGCCGAGCTCAGGTAGGCCTGACCGCACATCAGGGCCGAAATCGCCGCGGCATAGTTGCGGCCGGAGTCGCTGTCGTAGGGCAGTCCGCGCGACATGAGCAGGGCGCCCAGGTTGGCGTAGCCCAGACCGAGCGGTCGGTACTGATGGGAGTTCACGCCGATGGCTTCGCGCGGGTAGCTGCTGTTGTCGACGAGGATCTCCATGGCCGTCAGCACCACGTCCACGGCGTGACGGAAGGCCGCGATGTCGAACTCGCCGTCCTCACGACGGAACTTCATGAGATTGAGCGACGCCAGGTTGCAGGCCGAGTCGTTGAGGAACATGTACTCGGAACAGGGATTCGACCCGTGGATGCGGTCGGTCGCAGGGCAGGTGTGCCAGTCGTTGACCGTGGTGTCGTATTGGAGTCCCGGATCGCCGCAGACGTGTGCGCCCTCGGCCATCATGTCCAGCAGCTCGCGTGCGCGGTAGGTGTCCATGGGGCTGCCGTCGGTCACCGCGTGGGTGGTCCAGGTGTCGTCGGCGACGACCGCCTCCATGAACTCGTCGGTGACGCGCACCGAGTTGTTGGAGTTCTGGAAGAAGACCGAGCCGTAGGCCTCGCCGTTGAAGGAGCCATCGTAGCCGGCGTCGATCAGGGCCCAGGCCTTGCGCTCCTCGCTCACCTTGCAGTTGATGAACTCCTCGATGTCGGGGTGATCGACGTTCAGCATGACCATCTTGGCGGCGCGACGCGTCTTGCCGCCGGACTTGATCACGCCGGCGAAGGCGTCGTAGCCCTTCATGAAGGACACGGGGCCGGACGCTTCGCCGCCGGTGCTGAGTTTCTCGCGCGAGGAACGCAAGGGCGAGAGGTTGGTACCAGTGCCGCTGCCGTACTTGAACAGCAGACCTTCGGTCTTGGCCAGGCCGAGAATGGACGACATGCTGTCCTCGACCGAGTTGATGAAGCAGGCCGAACACTGGGGTTTCTTCTCGACGCCGACGTTGAACCACACCGGGGAGTTGAACGCGGCGTGCTGGTGGACCAGCAGATAGGTCAATTCGGCGCGGAAGGTCTCGGCATCCTCGGGGGACTCGAAACAGCCGTCGGCGAGACCCCAGTCGGCGATGGTGTCGGCGACGCGGTGGATCAGCTGGTGCACGGACCTCTCCCGGTCGGGCGTGCCCAGCCCCCCCCTGAAATACTTCTGCACCACGACGTTGGTGGCCATCTGCGACCAGGACTTGGGAACCTCCACGTCCGTCTGTTCGAAGATGACCTCGCCTTCCTTGGTGACGATGGAAGCATCGCGCAGCTCCCACTTGACCTCGTCGAGGGGATTGATGCCTGGCGCCGTGTTGCGTCGCGTGAAGTTCAGGCCGCGCCGCGAGATCGCTTCGCGGGCCTCTTCGATGATGTCTTCCTCGGGGTGCCCGGTGAGTGCGGTCAGATCCAACTCGGGTGCCATGTCCTCGGCGGGCTGGGCATCCATTCCCAGTTCCGTTCCCGCGGCTGCCTGCAATCTCTTCTCCGTGCGATCCTTCATGGAGATCCTCTTTCCTGATGCGTTGTCCATTGCCTTTATGTTGTCTTTGTGGGTCGCGGAGCACGGGCGCCGGATCCTCCGACGCGACAGCCAAGTGCCTCCACAACCCCTTTACAACTGATTTTTTCGAATGCCGGGATGCCCGTTTTTGATGATTAACACCATGGTGCCAACCTTGGTCATCCGAGTGGCGGACCCCCAATATCTTGTGGGGGGAGACTTAGATTAGGCACAACAGGTGGGATATAAAAGGGGAAATTCCGGACAGCGGTAACACAGAAATCACCCACCCTTCGGTCCCTTTTTCTGCGACACGGTAAACGGCCAGGATGGCTCTGAAATCGCGACGCGTGCGCCGCGCAACGCCGTGAAAAAAGAATGAGTGAAATGTACCGCGACGGGTGGCCGAACCTTCCCGGAGGGTCTGGTTGAATTTGAGAAGGCCCGTTAGATACATGTACCACCGTGAGGAAAAAACAGTTACACCATGAAGGCCCGGCGACACGAAATGGCCCACTTATAAATCGCACGAACGGGCGCTACTCAGACGTGATCGACAACGATGTCGGCGACGATTTCTCGTATCCTGTCGCGGCCGGCGGCAAACGCCGCGCTGATCTTTTCGGGGCTACCGGTAGCGGACATGGGATCGGGAAGCGGGCTCTTGAGATGGCGCTCGGGATGCGCCAAGGTGGGCAGGAACAGGGTCGCCTGGCGGCTGAGCGTCACGATCAGGTCGAAACCGTCGAGGTCGAAACCGTCCAGGCTCTTGGTGTGCTGGCCTTCCATCGAGACGCCGACTTCGGCCATGGCCTCGCGGGTCCGACCGGTGATGGGATAGGTGATCAGACCGGCGCTGCTCACTTCCCAGTCGTCAGGAAAAAGCTCACGCGCCCAGGCCTCGGCCATCTGGCTGCGGCACGAGTTCGCCGTACACATGAACAGAACCTTCATCAACGCTCCTCCGGAAAGCCAAGGCGCGGCAAGCCGTCCTCGCGATCGCCCGATCCGCCCAGCTCCACCATCAGCACCGCAGCAAGAATCAGTCCCGCCCCGGGGATAGCCGATCCGGTAAGGCATTCCCCGATGGCCAGCCAGGAGAAGAAAGCGGCGAAGACCGGTTCCGCGGCGAAGATCAGGGCCGCCCGCGAAGGCGTAGTATAGCCCTGATAGCGGTTCTGCAGGTAGAGGGCGGCCAGGGTCGACAGGAGCGTCGTCACGACCAGCGCCGTCAGCAGCGTCCCGTTGAACTCGAAGTGGATATCCTCCACTATGACGGCCCACAGGCCGTTCAGGACGGCGCAAACGGCCAGGGTCCAGAACAACAGGGGCAGGAACGAGGTCTTCAGCAGGGCGAAGTTCAACCGTACCAGGTAGAAGGCGTATGAGACGGCGCAGCCCAGCGTCCAGACATCGCCCGCCACTATTCCCCTGAGGTTGGGTTGGGTCAACAACCACAGTCCGGCCAGGGCCAGGACCACACCTCCGGCCACACCCACCGTGGGGCGCACACCGTGCCACACGAAGACGATCACCGGTACCAGCACCACGCTCAGGGCGGTGATGAAGGCGCTGTTGTTGGCCGTGGTCGTGTGCATGCCGACGGTCTGGGTGGTATAGCCGACGGCCACGAGGACGCCCAGCAACAGGCCCAGGCGGATCGCCTGGCGGTCGGCGATCAGTCCCCGGCCTCGCCGACGCAGCTCAGCGGGCAACGACCTCGCGAAGAGGGGCCAAAAAGCCAGCAGGATGAGCGTCGCCGCCGTGAAGCGCACCGCGACGAAGAGCGTGGGCGAGCAATAGGCGGTGGCGGCCTTGATGGACGGGAACGAGACGCCCCAGCAGACGGTCACCAGCAGCAGCAGCAGCTCCGCCCTGCGCGTCAGCCTCATCTCAGGCTCCCGCGCCGGCCCCGTCCGCGTGCGGCGGGGCCAACTCGGCCAGGACACGTCGCGCCTCATCGGCGCCGGCGTTGATGATCTGCGGGGTGAGACGGAAATCCTCGAGGTGGATCCGGCGCATGGGCGGCGCGATCAGCAGGTCGGGCGGGTGGTCCACGAGCTGGCGCCGGCAGACCTCGGTCTGAAGGATGTCGACCGCCTTGAGCAGGATGTCGGCGGCGAGGTTGCGGCGGCGGAAGGTCAGCGTCTCCCAGAAACGGCTCCAGTTGCGCCAGTTGGACGAATCCTCGGGCACGACCGCCCGGTCCAGGGGGGGCTGGAAGTCGCAGGCCACCACCCGGTCCACGTCGTACTCGCGGATCACGTGTACGGGCAAAGTGCTCTTGAGCCCGCCGTCCACCAGGTTGCGACCATCGCGCTCTACGGGCACGAAAGCGCCCGGAAAGGCGCAGGTGGCGCGGATCGCCGAGGGCAGATCGCCGTCGCGCAGGTAGATCAGCTCGCCGGTGTCGATGTCGGTGACGGTGCAGACGAGGGGAAAAGCCAAGTCCTCGAAGCGGGGCGGTAGATGATTCGCCAGCCATTGCTGGAAACGGCCGCCGCGCATGATGCCGCCGGCGACGGAGATGTCGAAGACCTCGGTCCACTTCAGGTTGGTGGCCAACTCGCGCATCTCCGCCACGGAATGGCCCGCCGCCCAGAAGGCGCCGATCATCGCCCCCATGGACGTGCCCGCCACCGCCGCCGGGCGCAACCCGGCCTCGACGAGCACCTCCAGGATGCCGAGGGCGGCCAGACCGCGGGCGCCGCCGCCGCCGAGTACCACGCCGGTCCGGTTGTCGGGGGGAAAGCGGTATGACGGCTGCTCATTCATGGCGTCAGGCGTCGGGATCCAGGTCCAGCAGGGGTTCGCCCGCGGCCAGGACCTGGCCGGCCGCCGTGTGCACCTTGGCCACGCGTCCGTCCAGGGGCGAGGCGATCTCGGTCTCCATCTTCATGGCCTCCATGATGAGCAGGGGGTCGCCCGTTTTCACGGCGTCCCCTTCGGCGACCAGCACCTTGACCACGGTGCCGGGCATCTTGGCGACCAGGTTGGGGCCTTGCCCGCCCACGTCGTCGAGGTCGTCGCCTTCTTCCTCGTCCGGCAGGCGCAGCGTGTGGACGACGCCGTTCAGGAAGACCAGCCGTTCGGAGCCGCGCCGGGCCACGTAGGCCCGTCCGCGCGCGCCATCGAGGGCGTATGTGACTTCCTCGCCGTCGCTCGAGAGGATCTCGACCGGCGAGGTCTCGCCGTCGAGCGTCAGTCGCCAGGCTTCGCCGTCGCGGCGGACGACCAGGCGGTGCACATCGGCGCCGTGTTGCAGTTCCAGATGCACGTCTACTCCAGTCCGTTGAGGCGGAAGGGGCCCAGGCGGTCCCAGGGCGATGTGGACGGCTTCGCCAGGATGGTCGTTCCCACCTTCCCACGACCACCGTTGCCGGCGGCTTCGGCCACGGCCACGGCCGCCAGCGCAGCCGCCGGCAGGTCGCCGTTGGGCTTCCAGCCGTCGAAATGCTGCTCGAGGAAATGGGTGTGGGTGTCCCCGGCGCCGAAGGCCGTATGGGCCAGGATCTCGTCCAGGTAGGCGTTGTTGGTGGTCACGCCGAGCACGGCGTAGCGGCGCAGGGCGTCGCGCATGCGGGCGATGGCGGCGTCGCGGGTCTCGGCGTGGGTCGAGACCTTCGCCAGCATGGGATCGTAGTGCATCGAGACCTCGTCGCCCTGGCCGATACCGCTGTCGACCCTGACGCCCGGCCCGTCGGGCTCGCGGTAGAGCAGCACCCGGCCCAGCGAGGGCATGAAGCCCTCCGCCGGATCCTCGGCGTAGAGACGGCACTCGATGGCGTGACCGCGCGGGACGATCTCGTCCTGGGTCCAGGGCAACGGCTCGCCGGCGGCCACCAGCAGCTGGGCGCGCACCAGGTCCAGGCCGGTCACCAGTTCGGTGACGGGGTGCTCCACCTGCAGACGGGTGTTCATCTCCAGGAAAAAGAACTCGCGGTCCTGCGACAGCAGGAACTCCACGGTGCCCGCCCCGCAATAACCCACGGCCTGCGCCGCCGCCACCGCCGCCGCGCCCATGCGGTCGCGCAGGTCGGTGTCGAGGGCCGGCGAGGGCGTCTCCTCCACGATTTTTTGATGTCGCCGCTGGATGGAGCATTCGCGCTCCTGCAGGTGCACCGCGTTGCCGTGACTGTCGCCGAAGACCTGGAACTCCACGTGCCGCGGACGCTCCAGGTAGCGCTCGAGGTAGACCAGGCCGTTGCCGAAGGCCTTGGTCGCCTCGCGGGCCGCCGCCTCGACGGCCGCGACCAGGTCCTTGGCGTCGCGCACCAGGCGCATGCCCTTGCCGCCGCCGCCGAAGGCCGCCTTGACCAGCAGGGGGTAGCCCACACCGTCGGCGACCTTTTTGACGGCTGCGGCGTCGAGCGCGCCGTCGGGTCCGGGGTCGGGGAGCTTGGCGCCGGGCACCACGGGTACGTCCGCCTCGGACATGATCGCCCGCGCGGCCGTCTTCTCCCCCATCCGTTCGATCACCTCGGGGGACGGCCCGATAAAGGTCACGCCGGCGTCGGCGCAGGCCTTGGCGAAAGACGCATTCTCGGCCAGGAAGCCATAACCGGGATGGATCGCCTGGGCGCCGGTCTCGCGGGCCGCCTCGAGGATCTTGTCGACCCGCAGGTACGATTCCAAGGGCGGCGGCGGCCCGATGGACACGGTCTCGTCGGCCAGACGGGCGTGGGGTGCGCTGCGATCCGCCTCAGAGACCACCGCGACGGTCTTGACGCCCATCTCGCGGCAGGTGCGCATGACCCGGCAGGCGATCTCGCCGCGGTTGGCGATGAGGATCTTCTCGAAAGTGCGGCTCACGGTTTCCAGTCCTCCAGATCTCGGGCCCAGGGCGCGGGTTCCTTGGTGAAAAAGGCTTCCAGGGCGGCCTGGGCCTCGGGCGAGGTGCGGGCCTCGGCGATCATGCGTGCGGTGAACTCGAGACTCTCGGCGAAGGGTAGCGCGTAGGCCCCCTCGACCAGTTCCTTGACCTTGCCCAGGGCGCGCGGCCCGCCCTTGAGCAGGGAGCGTACGGTGGTGGCGATCGCCTCGTCCAGTCCGCCCTCCCCGGCCAGGATGTCCACCAGGCCGATGCGGTGGGCTTCGCGGGCGTCGATTTTCTCGCCCAGCAGGCAGTGGGTGCGAGCCTTGGCCAGGCCGATGCGCCCGACCACCAGGGGCGAGATCACGCCGGCCACCATGCCCAGACGCGCCTCGGTCAGGGCGAAGAAGGCGTTGTCGTCCGCGACGACGATGTCGCAGGCACAGGCCAGACCCACGCCGCCGCCATAGGCGCCGCCGTGTACGCGCGCCACCACCGGCACGGGGCTCAGGCGGATCGCGCGGAACATCTCGCCCAGTTCGCGGGCGGAGATCATGTTTTCGTCGAAATCGGCTTGGCCGAGACGGCGCATGTCGTTGAGGTCGCCGCCGGCACAGAAAGTCTTGCCCGTAGCTTGCAGGATGGCGGCGTGGGGGCGGTCGTCCGGCTCGGCGCAGGCCAGGCCCTGGAAGACATCGCGCAGCGTGACGACCATTTCGTGGTCGAAGGCGTTGTGGACGTCGGGGCGGTCCAGGGTGACGGTCAAGACGGGGCCCTGGCGATCTGTGAGGATGTTGGGCAAGGCTTGACCTCGTGGATGGGGTCGGCTTCCAGGGAATCTGCACAAGAAAGCGGCGACACCGGTCGGGACGGCCGGTGGAGCCGTCTACAATCATAGGACAGACCGGGTGGCTGATCCAGGCGGCAATTGAGTGGAGCGTCGGATTGAGGATATGGGGGTTTTCGCTGGGATCTGTGGCGAGGTGGGTGTTGTCGAAAGCGGGATGTTGCGCCGGAGTGGCTTTGGGGCGTTGGCTGTGTGCTGAGCGATATCCTTGGGGATGCGGGGGTGGGGATGCGGGGGTTTGACCATCTGGATTCAATCGTGATAGGTTCTGGGTTAGAAATCTGTTCGCGGTATATCTGATATCCTAGCTTGAGTGATACGGGCGATATCCGGGGGTGTAACGCGTCAGATTATCCTTCCCAAAATCCCCCGTTTTCTTCCACAGTACC
>CAYMCR010000047.1:0-21392 GCA_964389015.1 uncultured Fibrobacteraceae bacterium
TTCCCATGGTATCAAATTGGGGCTGACCTTAGTTATGCCATCCCGTGTAAAACGGGTGAACAATCGACGGCTTGTCTCGAATGAGCGAGATACGCTCTCTGGACATCCGCGCGGCCGACTAGTCCCCACTGGAGACACCATGCACCGACTCGCCCTGCTCGCCACCTGCCTGCTCGCCGCCCTCGCCGGCTGCGCTCCCAACGAGAATGTCGCTCGCGAGGCCCGCTTCGCCGCCGCGCTCGACAGCCTGGTGACGGTCCACGATCTGCCCGGCGCCACCGCCGCCTACATCCTGCCGGACGGCACGCCGGGCCGCGCCGCCGCGGGTGTGGCCGACCTCACCACGGGCGAACCCATGCCGCTGGACGCGCGCATGATCACCGGCAGCGTGGGCAAGACCTGGGTGGCGGCCCTGGCGCTGATGCTGGCGCGCGAGGAAGTGCTGGACCTGGACGCGCCGCTGTCCGACTACCTGGGCGATCGGCCGTGGTTCGACCGGCTGCCCAACGGCTGCGAGATCACCCTGCGCCACGCGTTGAGGCACGAGGCGGGGGTGCCGGATCACGTCACCACCGATCGCTTCGTCACCGAGGTGAGCGCCATGGTGCAGGGCGACGAGCCCGACTTCACCTTCGAGCACGAGTACCTGCTGTCCTTCATCTTCGACCTGGAGCCCGTGCACGCGCCGGGCGAGGACTGGCACTACACCGACACCCACTACTTCCTGGTCGGCCTGGCCATCGAGTCGGCCACCGGCAGGCGCTACGACGATCTGGTGTGTGAGCGTCTGCTCGAGCCGCTTGGTCTCGACGACACCGATCCCGCCGACCGCCGCGCCCTGCCCGGCCTGGTCGCCGGTCACCCGGATCCGGAAAACCCCTTCGGCCTGGGCATCACCGTCCTGGAGGCGCCGGGCCTGATGGCTCACAACCCGGCGCTGGAATGGACGGGCGGCGGCATCGTCTCCACACCCGCCGATCTGGCGCGTTGGGCCAAGCTGCTCTACGAGGGAAAGGCTTTCGACGCCGACTACGTGGACGAACTGGTAGACGGCGTCGTTCAGGACGAGGCCGATCCGAGCGCGGGCGCCTACGGCCTGGGCGTCTTCGTGCAGACCTCGCCCTGGGGCACGACCTACGGGCACAGCGGCTGGTACCCCGGCTATCACACCCTGCTCACCTATTACGCGCAGCGTGATTGCGCGGTGGCGGTGCAGGTCAACCGGGATTACGACACGCACCTGCGGGAGATCGCCGCCGTGCTGGCTCAGTCCTTGATCATCTCGCGGAGTCGTCCCAGCAGTACGTCGGGGTCGTAGGGCTTCGTAATCAGTTCATCGTGGTTGTCGGGCTTCAGGTGCGAGTCGATGGTCTGGGGATCGGAACCGCTGGTGAAGAGCACGGGCAGATCGGGTCTGACGGCATGCAGGTTGTCGCGAAGCTCATGACCGCTCATTCCCGGCATCACCACATCCAGCAACGCCAGGTCGATCTCGTCGTCGTGATCCAGGAAGACCTTCTGGCCCTCGGTGCCGTTTGCGACCGCCAGAACCTGGTAGCCGGCGTTCTTCAGGATGCGGGTGGTCATGACGCGTACCATCTCGTTGTCCTCGGCCAGCAGGATGGTCCTGTTCATGCCCGACAAGTCAGCCGCCTCGCCGACGGGCTTCACATCCACGTCGCCACTCACGCGCGGGATGAAGACGGTGAAGGTCGAACCCGTGTCGGGCTCGCTCTCCACGCGGATCATGCCCTCGTGCTGGTGCACCACACCGTAGACCGACACCAAGCCCAGTCCCGTGCCGTGGCCGAGCTGTTTGGTGGTGAAGAAGGGGTCGAAGATCCTGGCCTGTGTCTCCTTATCCATGCCCAGGCCGTTGTCCGTCACCGCCAGCGTGACGTAGTTGCCCGGTCTGGCCCAGGTGTTGATCAGGCAGTACTCATCATCGAGATCGGCGCTGGAGGTGCAGATGGTGATGCGTCCCTGGCCCTTGATGGCGTCCCGGGCGTTGATGCACAGGTTGAGCAGCACCTGTTCGATCTGGCCCGAGTCCGCGTGGATCACGCCGATCTCGAGACCGGGATCGAAGGCCAACTGGATGTCCTCGCCGATGATGCGGCGCAGCAGCGAGAGCATGTCCTCGACCGCGATGTTCATGTCCATGTTCATCGGTCGCAAGACCTGCTGCCGGCTGAAGGCCAGCAGCTGCTTGGTCAGGGAATGGGCTTGTCGGGTACCCTTCTGGATCTGAAGCAGGTCCGCCCGCACGGGATCGTCGGCGGCCAGCTTGTCCAGGGCAAAGCGGAGGTACCCGATCATGGCCAGCAGGATGTTGTTGAAGTCGTGGGCGATGCCGCCGGCGAGGTGGCCGATCGCCTGCATCTTCTGCGAATGGAAGAGCTTCTCCTCCAGGTCCTTGCGATGTGTGATGTCGCGGCCTACGCCGATGATCTCCACTACATCTCCGTTCTCGTCCAGAACGGCGGTATCCGACCAGGAGAACCAGCGCCAGCCGTCCCTGGTCAAGGCCCGCTGTTCCATGTAGGCGGTGTGCGGGGGGTTGTAGAGGTTCTCCATGGCCTGGGCCGTCGGTTCGCGATCATCCTCGTGGACCATGGGCATGAACTTCTGCCCCAGCAGCTCCTGCTCGGTCTTGTCGAAGGTCTGGCAATAAGACGGGCTGACGAAGAGGAAGCGGCCCTGGAGATCCACCTTGATCAGCATGTCGGCCTGGTTCTCCACGAGCAGACGGTACTTCTCCTGGCTCTCGTGCAGGGTATCCCGGCGACGCAGATAGGCGCGCAGCAACAACGCCAACCAGGCGGACAGGAGGAGACCGGCGGCGAGCAGCACCTCGTCGGCTTGGGTCCTGGCCTGCGCCAGGTGGCTTTCGGAGGGTGCGAGTTCCAGGTGCCAGGGGTTGTCCACGACCCTCACCGGCACGCTCGTCTTGAAAGGTACGTCCTCTCGATGAACGTCAAGGTTGTGGATGTAGGCGAGGTTTCCGGCAATGTCGAGCAGGTTGAACTCGAACTGCTCCCGCAGGTGGTCCTCCCACAGGCAGGTGTCGACGAGGGTGTCCATCCTGAAGACGCCGTTCACGAAACCGCGCAATGTTCCGTCGGGAGCGTGGATGGGGCGATAGATCGCCAGCCCCTTCCCGTCCTGAAGCAGGTCGATGACGGAGGTGTGGGAAATGACGCCCGATTCCACGGCGCGGCGTATGGCGTCCTGGACACTGGCATTGGGGTGATCGTGGAGATCCTTGCCGAGAGCCGGCTGGTTGGTGTCCTCCGGGTAGATGATTCTGATGACCCAGTCGGGGTCGATGTAGTTGATGGCCTGGAAGCCGGGGAACAGATCGAAGTACCAGCTGGCCGTGTTGCCGAAATCGACCGCGAGGTCCCTCATGACCGGATAGTCGACCTCGGCCAGCTGGTCGATGACGTTCACGCGCAGGTCTATCCAGGTCTCCAGCCGCAGGGCAACCTGCCGGGCGGTGATCTCCGTTTCCAGTCGCAGCCTTTCCGTCTCCTCGTGCTCGGCTCCCCTCCAGATGCCCAGGAACAAGAGTGCGCAGGCGGCGAAGAAGAGCATCGGCAGCCATACCCGCCGTCGCTTTTCGCCACCGGCTCTTCTTCTGGCAACGGTGTGATCGGCCATGGCGTCCCTTTCCGGGGTGTTCAGTCGTCCGGGTCGTCGAGCCGGGTCAGAATGTCGCGGGCTTCGTCGGCGTATTCGTCCGGCACCAGGAAGATCACCGGTCCGCTGATGGGATTGACGGGTACCAGGCGCCCGAACCCGAACAGATCCTGTAGCTGGTCGTTGCGTGCTAGATAGGGTATCTGCGCGTCTTCCAGCAGGGACTTGACCAGGGCGGTGCGGACCGCATTGCCGGTCTCGAGCACAGGCACCAGGTTCAGGTCGCCCGGCGGATCCGGCGACGGCGGGGGGTCGACTTGCAGCGCTACTTTGCAATCGGCGCATGCGGTCACGCCTTCGATATATTCCGCTCCGCAGTGGGGACAGTACATGAAAGCCTCCAGCTTGCAGATTATCGCCACCTGTTGACCGTACACGCACATGGGTTAACGATCAAGCGCCACCATTTAGAACTTCGGGCCCGATTTCGACCGTCATCAGTCAGGTACATGCCGGGGAACGCCCCATAGAGCCTGTTTTGGCACGATCCGGAAAATATTCCGGCGTAGTGAATTTCCTGACATTTCCGTTGTTCATGTGCTATGATTCCATGGACCGTCGGAGTGTCGGGAACCGTCCTCTGCGGCCTGCACCTTGGCTGACAACGATGCGGAGCGCTGGTTCCCGTCGCCATTTCTGGTCACTACATCGAGGCGAACCGGTCTATTCCGGGCGCTGAACAGGTAGACATGATCGTACGTACAATCGCCCGCTTGTTCATACTCGCCGCCGCGTTATCTTGCGCGGCCGTTTCTTTTGCCATGACGGTCGACGAAGACGTCTCCGCCGTGGTCGCCCAAAACTGGGTGCGCTACGTGATGCACCAGCAGGGCGACTGGGGGATATCCGAGACGGCGACGGTGCTGGTGGATACTCCCTTCCAGCAGAGCGGCAAAACGCTCGCTTACCTGTATCGGATCGCCCCCCGCGGCTACGTGGTGGTACCGGCATACAGGGAGCTTTCCCCGGTGGTCGCCTACAGCGAGACGACGCGCCTGTCGACTCGGGAGGAAGGCGGCTTCTTCAACCTGCTCCAGGAAACGCTCGTCGACAGGATCGCCGGTCTGCCCAAGCCCTCGGGCGATACGAAGGGCGGCGACGGCCGGTCCGCGCATCCAGCTTGGGACTACCTCTCCCTGCCGCCTGACGAATTCGAGATCTGGCTGAACGACGAGGATCCCGAATGGGACGGCAGCGGACCGATGCTGGAGACGCAGTGGGAGCAGGGGTGGCCGTTCAATCTCGATTGCCCTCCGGGCGAGAGCATTCGCACCTATGTGGGCTGCACGGGTCTGGCCCTGGCTCAGCTGCTTCGTTACCACGAGTGGCCCCGGCGCGGCCAGGGCAACATTTCGTATTGGTGGGATGGAGACACGAGTTGCGGCGCCGTCATGGAGGGGCAGGACATCACCGCCAACTTCATGGTGCCGTACAACTGGGATCTGATGCCGAACACCATGGACTGGCTGACCCCCGTCGAGCAGCAGGAAGCGATATCCCAGCTGTGCTTCAACGCGGCCGCCGCGATACGGACCGATTTCAGCGCCTGCGGATCTTCCGCCTCGCTGTCGCGCGCCACCTCCGCCCTGATCAACTATTTCGACTTCGAGTACGGCGCCAGGGAGTATCCGCGCTTCCGCTACTCGGACACAGCCTGGTTCACACTGATCAAGGGCGAGATCGAAAGCGGTCGTCCTGCCCTCTACGCCAGCACCATCCACTCCATGGTCTGCGACGGCTGGCGCGAGGCCGTGGACATGCAGCAGATCCACCTGAACTATGGCTGGGGCGGCGACGGTGACAACTGGTACAGCCTGGACGAGATCGAAACCTCGGGCAATCCCATGGCGGAACGCATGGTCGCCGGCATCAGGCCCAGCAGCGGCATACAATCGCTGGTTCCCGAACTGACGGTCACCCGGGATGACCTCACGGCCGTCCTGAGCTGGGGCGAGGGCAACCTGAGCCCCATGGCTGGTTTCCACATCTGGCGGGGCAACACCGAGAGCGACCGCGTACGCTTGACGGATCTGGCGCTGGCGGGCCTCGGCGAGTACGTCTGGATCGACATGCAGGCGCCCAGCCGTGGTACCTACTACTGGCTGGAGATGATGATGACCGGCTTGCCCGAGGTGTGGATCGGCCCCGCGTGGCTGACTCCCTATACTCCCGACGATGATATCATCTTTCCGGAGGCCAAGCCGAACCCCTTCAACCCCCAGACCGCGATCAGTTTCGACCTGCCCCGCGACGCACACGTGCGCGCGGAGGTGTATGATCTGGTCGGTCGTCGGCTTGTGGTCCTGCTCGACACCGCGTTGCCCGCGGGTCCGCAGCGGGTTGTCTGGGATGGACGCGATGCTTCGGGTCGGCATGCTGCTTCGGGTCGGTATTTGTTGCGCCTGGCCGTCGGCGACGAATCGCAGACGCTCAAGCTCACACTCACCCGCTAGGTCGTGCTATCGAAATTGTGTCCGTCGACTATCAGACGGTAGCCTACGCCGTGGACTGTCTTGATGTGCCGCGGCCGCGCGGGATCCCTCTCGATGATCTTGCGCAGGTTCAGGATGAAATTATCCACGGTGCGGGTCGTGGGATAGGCGTCGTAGCCCCAGACCCGGTCCAGGATGGTGCGGCGCGGTACCGCCTCGCCGGCCTTCTCCACGAGCACGCGCAGAATCATCGCCTCCTTCTCCTTCAGGACGAACGAACCGCGGGGTCCATCCACCGTCAGGCCGGCCAGATCCACGGTGCTGTCGCCGATCGCCAGCTCGCGCGGCGCCGCCTGTTCGTGGCGCCATTCCTCGCGCCGGAAGATACCCTTGATGCGCGCCAGCAGCTCGCGCAGGTTGAAGGGTTTGCTGATGTAGTCGTCGCCGCCGGTTTCGAGTCCCCGGATACGGTCGTCGTCGCGCCCGCGCGCGGTCAGGAACAGCACCGGCACGCGGTCCCCCGCCTCGCGGATGTGACGGCAGAAGGCGAAGCCGTCCATGCCGGGCAGCATCACGTCCAGCAGGATCAGGTCGACGCCGCCGCGCCGCCAGTACCTCAGGCCCTCCTCGGCGGAGCCGGCCAGCACCGGTTCGTAGCCTTCCAGTTCGAGGTTGATCCCGAGGCCGTCAGCGAGATGGGCGTCGTCCTCGACGACCAGGATTCGTCTTTTCATGCCCGCTCCTCGCTGTGCGCCGGCAGGACCAGGGTGAAGGTCGAGCCGTGTCCTTCCTTGCTCTGCAGCGTTACTTCTCCGCCGAGGGCTTCCGCGTTGCGCCGGGCCAGGTAGAGGCCCAGTCCGGAGCCGCGCACCCGCTCGCCGTCGCCGCCGGTGCGCGAACGGTAGAAGCTGTCGAAGATCTTCTGGCGGTCGCGCCGGGGGATGCCGGGGCCCCGGTCGCGCACAGACAGCAGGTGCGTGTCTCCCCGCCGCGCGAGCGCGATCGTGATCTCCGCCGGCGGCTCGCAGTGGTGGACCGCGTTCTGCAGGAGGTTGCGCAGCGTCACGCGCAACGCCTGGCGGTCTCCCGAGATCACGTGCCCCTTCGGCAGCTCGATCGAGACGACTGCGCCGTTGCCGTCCAGGAAGGCCTGCATGGCGGTGAGCAGGTCCCGCGTCTCGTCGGCCAGGTCGAGCGGTTCGGGACGCCCGCGCAGGCCGTGCTCGTCGCGGCTGACCGACAGCACCTGTTCCATCATGTCTTCGAGACGTTCGATGTCCTGCAGCAGCGAGGCGTGGATTCGTCGGCGCGCGTCGTCGTCCAGATCGGGTCGCTCCAGCGTCTCGGTGTAGAGACGGATGCAGGACAGGGGCGTCTTGAGTTCGTGCGTGGCGCCCGCGAGGAACAGTTCCCGCGCCCGTTTGAATTCGCGTTCGCGTCGGAAGGCCAGCGAGAGAATGGTGGTGCCGGCGATCAGCAGCGCCAGGAAGAACACGCCCTCGGCCAGGAACATGCGCTTGCGGCGCCGCGCCTCTTCGCGCACGGCAGCGCGCGCGGTCGGATCGATCGACACCTGCCAGGCCTCGCCGTCACGCCGGCAGCGGAGGTGGGGATAATCGGCGTCCAGGACGGCCGCAGGGTCGCGCGCCGCCTCGGGATCGAGGCGCAGCATGAATTCGACGAGCAGGCGGTCGTTGGCGTAGCGCTGCAACTGGTAGCGCTCGAAGTTCAGGCCCTCGCGGTTGATGTAGTACACCCACCAGACGCCCATCGCCACGATCAGCGTAACGAGTACGCCGTAGAGAAGTCCCAGCCGGTGATGCCACTTCATGGTCGGTCCGATCCTGGGTTCAATTCGCTGCTTCGCACGACGTGAATATAGCAAGCCCGCGCACCCGCGTCATCCGGGGTTGACGGTGATCGCGGCGGTGCTTCCCGGCTGTGGTCGCCCGCGTCGCGCGGATTTAACGGGAAAACCGGCTTTACCTCGCTCTAGGCGGGATTCCGCGCACCGCATACCCACGGGTCCGCGAGTTGCTGTCCCTGTGCGCCGATGGACGGCACGGTTGACCAAGCACATGGGAGGTGCGCATGAAGAACCGGAGCGAGAGGAACGTATCGCAGACCCTGGCGAGACTCGGCATCGAGGAAGTGAGCGAGCGTCTGGAGATCAGCCCCCTGCTGGCGGGCGACGAGCCGACGCCGGATGATCCCGACGACGGCTGCTGCTGCCAATGCGTCTGCAAGCTGGTGCCGATCGATCTGCCGGGATCGGTCTGATGAAGAGGTGGGGGCGCGGGCGAGGCACGCCCGCGCCCGCGCCCGCCGGTCGCGAGAGCTGGGCCCTCTGGAACCTCCGCGCCCTTGTGCCGGACGCCACCGTTGCAACGCTCGCGTCGCTGCGGGCACGTCGCCGTGAGATCGCGGAGCTCCAGCACCGCGTGCTCGTGCGCGGTGAGGGGGACGTCGACCGTCTGCTCGGCGATGCCGGCGAGATGCTGGCCGCCCAGCCCGGGCTGCGCGGCGGCCTGGTGGTCACCCTGCACATGGGACCCTACACCCTGACGCCGACCCTGCTGGTGCTGGCGGAAGCGCACCCCTCCGTCCTGCTGGACGCCGAAGCTCACGCGGCGATCCGTCCCCGGGCCGAGGAACAGCGGCGGTTGCTGGGGCTGTCGGGCGACATCGACTGGATCGTGGTGGACAAGCCGCTGTTCGTCAGGGACGTGCTGAAGGCGTTGCGGAAAGGTCGTCCGGTCGTGGCGTACCTGGACGGGAACCGGGGCGCGGGGGGCACGGAGGCCACGCGCGACAACGGCTTGCCGTACCGGTTGCCCGGCCGGACGATCCGACTGCGCACGGGGCTCGGACGCCTGATCGCCCGCCTCGGCTGCGACGTCCACGGCGTCGCCGCGCGCTGGCGCGACGACGGGACTATCGACTGGAACGTGTCGCGTCTGGGTCCCTGGAACGGCGACGTCGCGCCGGAAGCGGTGACCCGCGACCTGTACGACTGGCTCTTCGCGCAGGTCATCCGCACGCCCGAGCAATGGTCCTACTGGGGCATGCTCGCGGCCTCCAGCGACTGCTTCGCCACCGAGAACCTGGCTGTCGGCGGTCCCCGCGATCACGCGCGGTGCAACGCGGTGTTCCTCGATTGCCTGGTGTGCAAGCCGCAGCAGTCCCGTCTGGCGCTCACGGCTCGCCTGGAGGTTTGGGATCCGGACATCCTGGTCGACCTCGACCACGACGCCTTCTACGGCGCCGAGGGTCTCACCGAGGCGGGCCTGGACCTCCTGCGCGGGCTGCAGCCGACCCTGTCCGAGCTGTGCGACGTCTGCGGGCGCAAATGGGTGGGCTTCCACGCGCGCCGGCTCTACCTGCTGGGCCTGGCCGAGCTGAAGGTAACGGCGTGACGGTTGCCCGCAAGGTGATCCCGCAGCCCGGCGAGCGGTGGCTGCTGCGCGAGGGGGGGCGCTGCTACGCGGTGCCGGCTGCGCTGGGGCGTCGGTTGCGTAACGGCGAGGAGGTGCCTGGGTTGGAGGAGGCGCTGGCGGTCGAGGAGGGGTGTTCGGGTCCTGCCGGCGGGCGCACGCTTTGGCTCAAGTTGCCCTTGGCGCCGGCTCGCCTGGTCGAGTGGGCGGCCCGTGCGTTTGTGGCGTTGGCGTCGTGGCGGGCGTTGGTCGTATCGGCGATTGTCGGTTGTGCCTTTTATCTCGCTGCTGTGGCGGTGGGCGTGCCGAGCGGCCAGGGCTTCGACTGGCCCGGTGTGGCCCTGTGCCTGGTTGGGGCGGGGCTCGTCCACGAGTTGGGGCACGCGGCGGCGCTCGTGCGCGGCGGTGGACGGCCGGGGGGCGTCGGCCTCGGCATGCTCTTCGTCTTTCCCGCCCTGTACTGCGACGTGACGGCCGTCTCGCTGTTGCCGCGCCGGGAGCGTGTGCGGGTGGACGTGGCGGGTGTCGTCTGGCATCTGGCGGTGGGTGGGGGGCTGGCTCTCATCGGCGCGGCTCGGGGCGGGCCGACGCTGACGTTGGCGTCGTGGGGTGTGCTGGCCGCAATCGTCTGGAGTGCGCTGCCGTTCTTGCGCACGGACGGTTACTGGTTGCTCTGCGATCTGCTGGGGGTGCGTGGCCTCGAGGAGTCGGCGCCGTTGGGGGCGACGCGGCGGTTGCGTGGAGTTCTGATCGCTTGGCGTATGGGATACATGCTGTTTCTGGGTTTCATCGCTACGGCGATGGTGGGTCGGGGCGCGTGGCTGGTGGCGGTGTCGTCGGGGTGGAGGGTGGAGGTACGTGTTTGTGTGCTGAGTGCTGCGGCGGTCTTGGCGGTGGTGATTGCCGTCAGCATGGGACGGCGGTTCTTGGCGCTGGGGCGGGGGATGTGGCGTGATGTGCGAGTCTGTTAATTCAAACGATGTCCGTATCTCCGGGGTATTAATATGAACGTAGTTGCAATGTAAATACAAAGTAGGTATATTCAGTGATGTCAGATCTCTGTTTGGCATGGGATCCACAAAAAGCGACCTCAAACAGAAAGAAGCACGGCGTTTCGTTTGACGAAGCCGCCACTGTCTTTTCCGATGATAATGGCCTGTTTATCGCGGATCCCGACCATTCGAATGAAGAAGACCGCTTCGTTCTCCTCGGAATGAGCTGGTCGCGGCGTGTCTTGGTCGTCTGTCACTGTTACCGCCAGTCGTCCGATGTCATTCGAATCATCTCAGCGCGCAAGGCGAACAAGTCTGAACGCGCTCAATACGGGGCATGATAGTCATGCGTAAGAACTACGACTTTGCCAAGGGGAAGCGAAATCCCTACGCGAAGAGACTCAAGAAGCAGGTTACGATTCGCCTCGAAGAAGGAACGATCGCTTACTTCAAGGATCTTGCCGAAGAGACAGGGATTCCGTACCAGACGCTGATCAATCTATACCTGCGGGATTGCGCTCTATCGAGCCGCAAACTCGAGATGGAGTGGAAGAAATCGAGTTAGGCCTGGATCGAAGGGTTGGGCGATACGCTCTCCCGTACCACTCCCGTCCGAGAAAAAGAGCATGGGAGACGTCAAGCGGATGTTCAAATAGCAGCTTCCCAGGCCGGTGGTCGCCATCTTCCCCTCACGACCCATCCCGCTCCCCCGGCGAAAAAATCTCCCGCAACGTGCTCAGGTGCCGCATCCGCTCCTTCTGGCTCTCGGAGTTCTTGATGCTCGCCATGGACCTTCCCAGCACCTTCTTGATGAACTGCTGCAGGCTCTTCTCCACGGCCGCGGCCACGGCGTCGGACTCCTGCTTGCGCACGTAACCCACCTGCTTCTCCTTGAGCGCTTCGAGATACGCGCGGAACTCGGCGACGGTCGGCCGCAGGTCCAGGTCCGCCAACCAGCCCTGGAACTCGTCCAGCTCGCGGTCGATGATGACCTCGGCGTCGGACACGTGGCGCCGGCGCGCGCTCAGGTTGGTGCGCACGATCTCGTCGAGATCGTCCAGGCCGAACAAGAACGCGCCCTCGACGTCGGCGGCGTCGGGATGGATGTCGCGGGGTACGGCGATGTCCAGCAGGAACAGCGGCTTGCCGCGACGTGCGCGTGCCGCCTCGCCGACCATCTCCGCGTCGATGACCGGCTCGGAACTGCCCGTGGTGGTGAGCACAACGTCGGCAGAGGCCAACGCTTCGCCCAGCTCCTCCCAGGGACACGCGCGCACCAGCTCGCCCTTGCCCCGGTTCAGATCCTCGACCAGATCGCGGGAACGCTCGGCGCTGCGGTTGACCACCGTCAACCCGCCGATGCCGCTCTGCAGGAAATGTCGTGAGGCCAGAGCGCCGGTCTCGCCGGCGCCGACCAGCAGGGCGCGGTGGCGTGAGAGGTCGGCGAAGAACTTGCGGGCCAGCTCCACGGCGGCGAAGGCCACGCTCACGGCGCCAGCGCCGATCTTGGTCCGGTTGCGCACGCGCTTGCCCGCTCGGAAAGCGCCCTGGAAGGCGCGCATGATCACGGGTCCCAGCTCGTGGCGGGCGTGGGCGAAACGGTAGGCGCTCTTGAGCTGCGCGGTGATCTGGGGCTCGCCGATCATCATGCTCTCGATGCCCGCGGACAGGCGGTAGAGGTGCTCGACAGCCTCGGCGCCGTCCAGGCGGCGGGCGTACTCGCCGAAGAAGAGGCCAGGATCAACGCCGGCGGCCGTCAGAGCCGTCGACAGCGATTTGCGCAGGCTGAACTCGGGCTCGATCTCCAGGTACAGCTCGGTGCGGTTGCAGGTGCTCAAGGGCACGGCCGACACGAAGCCCGGCTCGTCGACCAGCGTGTCGAGGAAGGTGGCGGCAGCCGTATGATCCAGGTGGGCGCGCTCGCGCACCTCGGTGGGAGCCAGGTGGTGGTCGACCCCGCGCATCACCAGCTTGGCGACGGGTTCGCTCATGCGCCGCCTCCCTGCGTGAAGTCGTGGAAGCTGGGGAAGAAGCGGTGGATCATGCTCATCGTCCCGATCACCACGATGTAGGCGGCGATGGCCAGCATGTTCATGCGTCGCCCGCGCCAGCCCCACCAGCGGTTGCCGACGAGCCCCAGCGTGTACCCCAGGAAGATCACCCACGAGGCCAGGACCTTGGGATCGAAAGGCGTGAGGGTCTCCGCGACCTGCGGCTCGACCCTGTCCATCAGGTCGTAGAGCCACAGGTGACCCAGTGACAGCGCACAGAAGAGCAGCGGCACACCCAGCTTGACCGCGCCCACGCTCATGCGCTCCAGGGTTTCCAGGGGCGGCATCCGCCGGAAGAACAGGCCGAACTGCTTGCGCGAGAGATGCCGGATCTGCACGAGATACAGGATCGCGTAGAGGAAGCTGAGACTCAGGGCCGCGTACGCCAATACCACCAGCAAGGCGTGCCAGGCGTAACCGGAATCCTCCAGTAGGGGGTCGGCGATCTGGAAACCGTTGGCGATCGCGCTGGCGCAGGCCTGCATGATCAGCGCCAGTCCCGTGGTGAGGAAGCCGGTCTGACGCACGCCCAGGCGATGCTCGATCACCGCGTAGATCATCATCACCGCGAGCGCCAACAGGGACAGGAACTCCAGGGTGGTGGACATGGGCAGACGGCCCTGGGCGACCGTCCGCAGGATCACGGCCGCGATGTGCACGAGGATTGTGGTGTCGAGCAGGCGCCGGCTCCACAGCCGGGACGCGTCGCGGTTCGACTGGTACAGCCAGACGTAGGCACTCCAGGTGCTCAGGTACATCAGGGGCAGCAGCACGTTCATGGCGGCTAGGATCTCGTGCACTTCAGTGTTCTCCTTGCGGACTTGCAAGATGTTCCAGGGCTCGCGCGGCGGTCGCCTCGGCATCCTTGGCGCAGGCGTTCACCGAGATCCCCCGGTACGAACTGCCCGTGAGCAGCAGGCCGGGCCAGGTGGCCAGCCGGGCCTCGATATCCCGCAGGCGCGCCAGGTGGCCGGGCACGTATTGGGCAATGGCGCGCTCGTGTCTGAAGACGGCGGTCAGTTCCGGCGCGCCGCGCAGACCGAACAGGCCGCGCAGTTCCGCCAGGGTGGCGTCGCGCAGCTCGTCGTCGCTCGATTCTAGCACATCGCGATCGCGCGGGCCGCCGGCCATCGCCCGGATCAGGACCCGACCGGACGGCGCCCGGTCGCTGAAGACGCTGCTGGTCCAGAGGGCGCCGAGCAGGCGTCGTCTCTCGCGGGTCGGGATCAGCATCCCGAAGCCGTCCAGGTCGTGCGCGACATCGGCGCGCGCGTAACCGAGGGCGATCACGGCCATCGGCACGTAGGGGATCGCGGCCAGCTCGTCGGCGAGGGCGGTGTCGAGATCCCTCAACTGTGTGGCGGCCGCGTGCGCCGGTGCGGCAGCGACCACGGCCGCGAAGGGCCCGTGTTCCGTGCCCTCGACATAAATACGCCAGGCGCCGCCGCGCAAGGCGATCGATGCGACCGGGGCTTCGACCACCAGGTCGGCGCGGGCATCCACACGCAGGGCCGCAGCGAGGGCCGCGGGCAGGACCGCCATGCCGCCGCGGAAGGAATGGAGGGTGCCGGACGGTCCGGCGTCGGCGCTCCGGCCCTTCTGGCGCGACAGCTTGAACAGGGCCTTGAAGAGCCCGCCGTGGTCGCGCTCCAGCTCCACCATGCGCGGGAAGGCCGCGGCCAGGCTGAGTTCGCGCGCGTCGCCGCCGAAGACGCCCTTGACCATGGGATCGAGCATCGTCTCGGCGAACTCGCGGCCGAGACGACGGCATCCGAAGTCGTAGACCGTCTCGTCGGTCGCCGGCTCGATGTCGGCCCGTCCCAGGTTACGCCTCGGCGGTACGAACAGTTCGCCCAGGATCCGCAGCTTCGTCCCCCAGCCGAACAGTTGTGACTTGAGGAAGGCGGGCGGCGAGGTGGGGATCTCGCGGAGGCGTCCCCGTTGCAGCAGGAAGCGCCGGCGGGCGGCGTCGGAGCTGCGCAGCAACTCGCTGCCGAGGTCGAGGCGGTCCACCAGGCGCAGCGTGGCGGGCTCGTTGTCCAGGAAGCCGTTGGGACCCTCTTCGAGACGCCAGCCGTCCCGGTCGGTGGTGCGCAGGTTGCCGCCCGGCCCGGCGCCGGCCTCGAAGACGGTCACGCCGAGGTCCCGGTCGCGGGCCCCGTCCAGGATGTGCAGGGCGGTGGCCAGTCCGGCCACGCCGCCGCCGATCACCGCTACGCGTGACTCAGGCATGGACGGACACCTCCTGCCCGAAGGCTGTCCGAAACAGGTGTCCGGCGAGCGAGGCGAGCCAGGTGTCGTCCAGGTTCAGGGCGGCGCCGCGGGTGAAATGGGTCACGCCAACGGCCAGCGCGCCGGCGCGCAACTCGATGTCGAGATCGTGCAGTGTCTCAATGTGTTCGCAGGTGAAGCTCACGGGCTGGATGTGCAGGCGACGGCAGCCGGCCGTGGCGAGGCGGCGCGTCTCGGCGGAGGCGTCCGGCCCCAGCCACTTGATCGGACCCACGCGGCTCCGGAAAGCCAGCAGCGGTTCCCGGCCGCCCGCCAGGCGGTCCAGCCAGGCGGTGTGACCGGCCAGGTGGGTGCGCAGGTCGGCGTGCACGGCGGCCACGGTGGCGCGGGTCTGTTCGAGGTACGGATCCCCGGCCGCGATGAACTTTTCGGGCAAGGCATGCGCGACGAAGAGCAGGGCGCAGTGGGCGGGGTCGATATCTGCCTCGACCCAGTTGCGCAGGACCGCCGTCGCCGCCGTGGAAAGAGTCTCCACCAGCCCCGGCAGGGTTGCCCAGTCGGGCAGGACGTGCACCGCGGCGTCGGGATGCCGTCGCGCGAGTGCGTCGAGGACGAACTCGATGGTGCTGCCGCTGGTGGCGTCGGCGAACTGGGGGTAGGCGGGCACCACGAGGTACTGGGTCGCGCCGCGCTCGCGCAGTTCGCCCACCGTTTCGTCGGGATACGGATGCCAGTAGCGCATGGCGGCGACGGGCAGCCATTGTGCGTCCGCGCCCGCGGCCAGTTCGGCCAGTCGCGCCGCCTGTTGCTGGGTCGTGGCCAGTTGGGGGGAGCCGCCCCCGTGGCCGATGCGGGCATACCGCTCGCGCACCGCGGGCGCCCGCTTGCGTGCGATGAGCCGTGCCAGCAGGGGCACGAGCAGGCGCGGCACGGGCATCAGACGCGAGTCGGAGAAGAGGTTGCGCAGGAAGGGTTGGACGTCGTCGGGTCCGTCGGGTCCGCCCATGCCGCACAGGATGAGGCCCGTGGGGGTCGCCGGATCCAACCGGTCCTGTCGATAAAGCGGCGTTCTCATGTCAGACCGTTCGACTGAAGAGGGGTTGCCGGCTGTCGCGGTCGAGATAGGCGTCGAGTGTCATGCAGACGTTGCGCGCGAAGTGCCGCCCGAGATCCGTGATCGCCAGGCGGTCCGCCGCGAAGATGACGAAGCCCTCGTCCGCGAACGATTTCATGGCGGCGAGACCGTCGGCGAGCAGCTCGTTCGCGGGCGCGCCGAACTCCGGCATGGTCAGGTCCCAGGGCAGCTCGTTGTTGCACATGAGATTCAGGATGGCCAAGCGGCGCAGCCGGTCGTCGTCGGTCAGGACGTGGCCGCGCACCACGGGCAGGCGGCCGTCGTCGAGGGCCTCGCTCCAGCCGGCGAGGTCGGCGTCGCTCTGGACGAACCGGCCGCAGACCTCGCCGATGCCGCTCATGCCGAAGGCCAGCATGTGCGGCGCCGGTCGGGTCGTGTAGCCCATGAAGTTGCGATGCAGCCGGCGCTCGCGCCGGGCGACGGCCAGCTCGTCGTCGCGCCGGGCGAAGTGGTCGATACCGATCCAGTCGTAGCCGGCCGCGTCGAAGGTATCGATGGCCAGCTGGAAGAGGGCGAACTTTTCGTAGCCCGCGGGGAGGTGGGAGACGTCGACCTTCTCCTGCTCGGGACGCATCCAGGGCACGTGGGCGTAGCTGAAGCAGGCCACCCGATCGGGCTCCAGCGCGATGACGTCGCGCAGGGTACCGGCGAAGCTCTCGCGCGTCTGGCCGGGCAGTCCGTAGACTAGATCCACATTGACGCCCGGGAAACCTGCGTCCTTGCAACCGTGGTAGACGCTTAGCGTGCGGTCGCGCGATTGCCGGCGCCCGATGGCCTTCTGCACGTCCGGCTCGAAATCCTGGATGCCCAGGCTGATGCGATTGAAGCCGGCTTCGCGCAGGTGACGGGCCTGCTCGGGCGAGCCGATACGCGGGTCGATCTCCAGGGAGATCTCGGCCGCGGGCGCCATGTCGAAGCGGTCATGGAACAGGCCCAGGGCTCGCTCCACCTGCGGCGGCTCGAGGAAGTTGGGTGAGCCGCCGCCCCAGTGGAGCTGTACGACCTTGCGCGCGCGGCCGATCACGTCGACGACCCGGTCGACCTCGCGTTCGACGCGGTCGAGGTAGGCGTCCACGGCTTCCTTGTCGCGGGTGACCACGGCGTTGCAGCCGCAGTAGTGGCAGTGCTTGGCGCAGAATGGCAGGTGCAGGTAGATCGAAAGCTCGTCGTCCGGGCGCCCGGCCAGCTCGCCGAGCGCGTCGAGGTAATCACGCTCGCCGAAGTCGCGGCTCCAGACCGGCACGGTCGGGTAGCTGGTGTAACGCGGCCCCGCCGTATCGTGTCTGGCCAGCAGTTCGCGAGTGACGTGGACGGCCATCTCAGTCGCCACGCCTGTAGTTCTGGACCGTCTCGACCAGCACCTCGACGGCCGCCACCGGTGTCTGCGGCAGGATGCCGTGACCGAGGTTGAAGACGTGTCCCGACGCCGCATCGCCGCGACGGCAGATCTCCAGGGCGCGCCGGCGGATCTCCTCGTGGGAACCCAACAGCACCAGGGGGTCCAGGTTGCCCTGCACGGGTCGGCCCAGCCGGCCGGCGGCCTCGGCGAGGTCGAGGGTCCAGTCCAGACCGAACGCCTCGCAGGGCAGGGTCTCGACCAGGTCGAGGAAAGGCGCCGAGTCCTTGAGGAAGTAGATGCGGGGAACGGTGTCCGCGAGCCCGTCGAGGATCTTGCGGAGGCCGGGCATCACTACCGCCGCGTAGTCCTGCGGATGCAGGATGCCGCCCCAGGTGTCGAAGAGCTGTACGGTGTCGACACCGGCGTCCACTTGCATGCGCAGGTAGTCGAGGATCTGGTCCGCGAGCTTGTCCAGGAGTTCGACGAGCAGATCGGGCCGCGTGTAGAGCATGGTCTTCAGGTGCGCGAAGTCCTTCGAGCCGCCGCCCTCGATCAGGTACGAGGCGAGGGTCAGCGGCGCTCCCGCGAAACCGATCAACGGTGTGCGGCCGCCGAGCTCGTCCTTGATGAGCCCGATCGCTTCGGCGACGAAGCCCGCG
Source organism: uncultured Fibrobacteraceae bacterium (assembly GCA_964389015.1). Lineage (GTDB taxonomy): Bacteria > Krumholzibacteriota > Krumholzibacteriia > LZORAL124-64-63 > LZORAL124-64-63 > JAHIYU01. Next base: position 17,977 of record CAYMCR010000047.1, read on the forward strand.
CCCTCCCGGGAGTCGACCACCCGTAGCGCACGCACGTCCGCCTCATCGCGCAGCGGCTTTTCCATGCGCGGGCCGCCCTCGTCGAAGGCGAAGGGGGCACCCATGGGCGCCAGGGGGATCAGGATGTCGCTGAAGAGGATGGCCGCGTCGAAACCGAAGCGCCGGATGGGTTGCAGGGTGACCTCGCAGGCTAGCTCGGGCGTCCGGCAGAGGTCGATGAAGGGGGTCTCGGCGCGCAAGGCCTGGTACTCGGGCAGGTAACGCCCCGCCTGGCGCATGATCCAGATGGGGCGACGGGCGGCGGGTTCGCCTCGCAGGGCCGCCAGGTAGGGGGATTCGGTGGTCGTCGACATCGAGGGTCCTCACAGGCCGTGTTCCGGTGTATCTCGCCGAATTGTCCCGTCAAATGTAGGCCCTGGGAGCTGGATTTGTGTCACGGGCTCGTCATTGTGTGTCGATGTCGCCAACCTCGGTGATAATCCTGATTTCATTGTGTGCCGTGTCCCTACTCCAGGCCCAACTCATCTCGCAAGGCCCGCACGTCCGGCTTGAATTGCTCCTGCGGTAAATCCGTGCTCTCGAAACTCAACAACAAGGCCTCCAGCCTTTCCCGACCGAGATCGTTGTTCGCCGCTTCCCGCGGCGTCTCGCCCTTGAGCGCCGGCAGGGGAATATCGGGCCAGGTCTCCCAATGCTTGGCGGCTATGTCCTTGATGATCGTCTGGGCCTCAGGCGTGGCCATCAGATCCTCGCTCTCCCGAATGCCGGGATCCGGACGCCCCGGCGGCCCCTCCGCACCCTTGCCGTGCACCGCCTCCAACGACTCGATCACCGCGTTGTGGAATTCCGCTTTCCGACCGAGGCGGCGCTTCAACTTGCGCCGGATCGCGTCGGCCCGCGACTGGGAATTCACCGCGACGGTCAATTGGTCCCCGTCGATGGACATGTGACCCAGGAGGGTGTTGTTCCATTCCGGGTTCTTGGTGTTCCCCTTCCTCAGCCAAGGGAACTCGATCGAGAGCAGTTCGCCGTGTCCGTCGAAGTCGCCATGCTGGAGTAATTCGGTCGCATCCTTCTCCAGTGACAGTGTCAGCAATGCGTCCACCGCTTCGCGCGGAGTGCAGCGGAGTGTGTACCGGAGCTTGGTCATTTGCAGTGGATCGCCGTCGGTGTTCTCGATTTGCGGCGGCGCCGGGTTCAGGATCTGCTCCCGCAGGCCGTAATACAGATCGCGCAATTCGAAATCGCATTCGTGGAGCGTGCCGTGGTCGATCACTTGATCGTGCTGCGCCACCTCCTCTCGAAAATCGATGATGTCGTTGAAATATTCCGCGGGGATCACGTAGGGAGCACACCCCAGCATGATCGAGTCGCCATCGACGGTCACCACCCGGGCCATGAGGATGTCTCCGGTCTTCATGGTGGCCGATGCCAGCCGTTCACGTACCACGACCTCCCGCTTGAGCATCAGATCCCTGAGCGACAGTTGCTTTTCCGGTACGGCGCCGACCACCATGAAAAAGCTGTAATCCCGGGAGCAGGCTTCGGTGATGAATCGCTCATGGTAGGAGTCCAGGCGGTCGCCCATGTGGTGCAGATAGTGCTTGGCCACCGGCATTTCGGGCAGGGCCTCCGCTTCGTCCCGCTCCGCGTTGTCGGGCTCCCAGTTGAAGACAAACCAGGGGAGGAAGGAGGTGTCCAGCTCGGGCTCGGTTTCGGGCTCCATGGGGACGTCTCCCCACAGGGAGTACTCGTCCCAGGCTTCGGCGATCGCCCCGGCGCCGTAGTGCTTTTCCGCGTGCCCGATCAAGCGGGGGACCAACTCCCCCTCGGTGCGGCGCATCCGCAGCCAGTTCAGGTCCTCGTGCAGCTCGACCGTTCTCTCGGCCAGACAGCATTGCTTGTATTTTCTGCCGCTGCCGCAGGGGCAGGGGGCATTACGTCCTGGAAGGGTCATTATTTCCGCCGGGGTTGGGGTGGGAGCGACGATTGCCTTGAGAGCCAGGGGCTGTGGGATGTTACCCGGTTGGGAGGAGCGGGGCAAGGACGACGGGTGGGCCTGTGCGGTGGATTCGGATCGGCTGGAAGTTACGAGTCCGGGCGGACCGACGAATCAGACATCACTCTCCGGGAAAAGCAGCCCGCCCTCACACAGCTCGCTCAGGGGCACCGCCTCGACACGATCCCCCAGCGGATATCGCCGATTGCCGGGATAGACGACAGCGATACGACGCAGACCCAGATCACCCAGAGCGTGACGAATCGACGGGGTCGTGCGTGGGCTGTCGGCCCGCTTGCACTCCACTCCGAAGAGTCCGGAGTCGCGTTTGAGGATCAGGTCGATTTCGGCGCCCTGATGCGTCGCCCAAAAGAACACCTCGTCATGCGGTTCACTTGCCAACACCTGTTCGATCACGAAACCCTCCCATGATGCACCGATCTTGGGATGAGTCAGCAACGACTTCGTCGAGTCGATGCCCAGCAACCGGTGCAGGATTCCGCTGTCACGGACGTATATCTTGGGGGATTTAACCTGACGCTTGCGCACGTTGGCGTGATAGGGCTGCAGCTGGCGAATCATAAAGGCATCCGTCAGTAAATCCAGATGGCGACGCATAGTCGATTCGCAGGTCCCGAGAGCGCGTGCCGGTTCAGCTGCATTCCAGGTTTGACCGTGATAATGAGCCAACATGGTCCAGAACCGCAGCAGTGCCTGGGACGGCACATGCACGTCCCACTGGGGGAAGTCCCGTTCCAACAAGGTCTGGATGAAGTTCTTGCGCCAGACCAGGCTGTCGACATCGCTCTTGGCAAGATAGGAAAGTGGGAAACCGCCGCGCAGCCACAAGGCCTGTTCGGTATCGGATCCCAACTCCGCCAGTGAAAAGCCCGCCATGGTGATGCGCTCGATACGCCCAGCCAAGCTCTCGGATGTCTGCCGCAAAAGGGCGCCCGAGGCGCTGCCGAGAATCAGGAATCGAGCCGGTTGATCATCGCGGTCGACCAGCACACGCAGAATCGGAAACAGATCCGGTCGCCGTTGAACCTCGTCGATAACCACCAGCCCCCGCAAAGGGCTGAGGGCCGTCATCGGTTCATCGAGTCGCGCCAGACTTGCGGGGTCCTCCAGATCGAAGTAGTTGACGGAATCAGCAGCAAGAAGCAGACGGGCCAGTGTCGTCTTGCCGCACTGGCGGGGGCCTACCAGGATCACGACCCGGCTGCGGGCCAAGGCGGTATTCAGGTCGTCCAGGATGGCGGATCTCTGAATCATGTGGACATGATACCGTGAATATCGGTTGTGTCAAGGTGGAATATCATGGTATCAGCCGCAATTCTTCTGTTAGAAGCCAAAGAGCGACTAATCTGAAGTTCCAGCCCAATCCCCTCTCAATTCCGGGATAAGCAAAAGCGAA
>CAYMCR010000048.1:0-21000 GCA_964389015.1 uncultured Fibrobacteraceae bacterium
GTGTGCTGGTTGGTTGTAGGGTAAGGACGCCATGCCCCTATGATGCCTATTCGCTGCGCGCATGAACCGGCAAAGCGACTACCAGTACCAAGACAAGCAGCATGACTCTCATATCGGCCTCGAGTATGGGTATGATCCAGACAATCAGTCAGCAAATCCAATACATCTCGATTATAACACGCCTCACCGCTTCTGCCCCACCGCCATCATCAACACCGACTGAAACGTGATCAGGATATCCCGCTCGACCTCCACCAGCCTCCCATCAACGGGAAACCAGGCGACAGGCACGTTCTCGGCGGCGTGTAAACCGAAACGCACCTCGACGCGCGGCGGCACACCCGGTCCGGTGCTCCAAACAGTCAGCGTGGTCAGGGGCGGCCTGAGGGGATCGACGTCGGTCGCATCCAGCACGCGCCGAATGGCCAGGTGATCCAGGAAAAAAGCCAGATCCTGGCCCATCAGCTCCAGGCGTTCGCGGTTATCCGGCGCGGGCGGCACAGACAGACGCCAGTCGTCGTCCGTGTAGATGAAGCTCACGTGGCCTAGATCGGCGCGGTTCAGGGCGAAGGAATCGGCGTCGGCCAGGGCGCGGGTCAGGACATCCGTGTGCAGGTATTGCGGTAACCCTCCGGTGCATTCCCTGACGATCTCCGCGGGTAGGATCAGACCGCCTGGATAACCGTCCCGCCAGGCCTGTGCGCGGGTCTCCGACTCCAGTTCACCGAAGATCACCTCGTGCGCGGCGTGCCCCGCGCCGGAAACGCGCACCGCAAATCCCGCCGTTGGCGGCACAACTTCTGGAGAGATATAGTCTCGGACACGGTCGCTCTCCACATAGGAGAGCAGGTTGGCCACTTCACGATCATGCACGCGCAGCCAGTCGACGCCAGCTTCGTTGCGTCGGCGGTCGGCGTGGCGCTGGTGGTACTCACGAGCGACGTCTCCGGTGCGGGCCCAGCCGTCGGCCGGCAAACGCAGCCACCAGCGACCGCCGTCGTCCTTGGCGACCAGATCCCAGCCATCGTGATCGGGGAAACGCAAGCGCACCGTGTCGGCCTGGTCACGCGCGAAGCCGGGCCAGAGTGTGCGGGCGCGCACGGAGTTGGGCAGCGCGGCGAGCGTACCCACCAGATCCTCCCCCACCATGAACAGCGCCTCGGACCCGGCACCGGTGGCATAAAACAATCCCGTGGCGGGATTGCGCGCGCCGATACGCAACGTACGGCTACCGCCGTCGGCGTCGACAAGCAGCACCTCGAACAAGCCCGGACCGGCGAGGCCGTAGTCCTCGGACAGCGATGTCCACGCCTCGTCGGCGACCGGTTCGGTGCCGAGCGTCGTGGCGAGTTCGGCCAGCAAGGCCGCCACGCCGTTCGCGTCGACGTAGTCGGACAGATCCCCATCCAGTCGCCAGCCGCTCGGCGCCTCCGGGTCCCGCTCCAGCATCACGTGCGCGGTCGGGCCCTGCACCACGCAGGATGCGACCGTCTCGTCGGCGCTCTCGAATAAGATGCGCGGACCGGACGTCTCGCCGTCATCGCCCGAGCGCCACAGCCAGAGGGCGGCCAGTACGAGCAGGGCCAGTAATGGGTAGACGCTACGGGGAAGCGTTGGCGCGCGCCGGCTCATCAGTGGAACCTGCGCCGGCGTACGACGACTGTCACGGCGATCAGGCCGCCCAGCAGCGGCCAGACCACGGCGCAGCTCCAGCCGAGCAGGTCGCGGCTCTGCTTGCTCAGGACCAGGGGCTCGCTGAAGGTCTCCCGCGCGCGCGGCGCGATCAGCACCTGTTCGCGCGCCAGCCAGCCCAGCATGTTCAGCAGCAGGTCACGATTGCCGTAGAGATTGAGGTTGGCTTTGGCGGCGAAGTCCGAGTCGCCGACCACCACCAGGCGGGAGGTGTTTTCGGTGCTGAAGACCGACGGCGGCAACTGCGGCTGGTTCTGCTCGCGGGCCTGGTGCATGGCGGCGAGCATCTCGTTCTGGCGGAGGATCTCGCTGCTGTCGAGGCCCAGGGCGTCGAGCTTCAGCTCGTCGAAATACTCGTCGCGGTGGACCTCCAGGGCCACGCCGAAGGGCAGGGGGCCGCGCGTGTCGGTCTGCTCGTCGAAAGTGACTTCACCTTCGGCCACGGATTCGATGTCGTGCTCGGCCCAGCTACGTTCGTCAGAGCGAAGGATCGTGTGGGCCTCGATCCCGGCCAGGGCTTCCGCCCGCGGCATCAGCGACTGGGCTAAAGGAAAGAAGGTGGCCATGCCTGGCAGGCCGCGCGTGATCTCGTGCTCGGGATACTCGAAGAGCACCATCACGCGCTCGTCGACACGCAGGCTGGCGTTGGCGCGCGAGGCGGTGATCAGGAAGTCGTCGCCGGGCGTCACGTTGTAGCGCGAGACCCATTCCATCATCGAGACGGGTGTGCCGGGGTCGGGGTCGAGCAGCGCCAGCACGGCGCCGCCGCGCGCCACGAACGCATGCAACGCCGCCAGCTCGTGGGCGGCGAATTCGAGCTTCGGCGCGGCGATCACCACGATCTGGGCGTCGGCGGGCACCTCGGGGGTGTCGCTCAACAGCAAGGGGCGCAGGTCGTAGCCCTGGCGCCGCAGCACGCCGTCGAAGGCCGCGTAGCCGTCGCGTTCCTCGTCGTCCAGACGGTGTTCCCCGTGGCCCTGCAGGTGATAGACGAGCGGCTGATGGCCGACCATTACGCGGAAGACGGCGTTGATCAAAGTGGATTCGTCGGGATCGAGCAGTTCGCGGCGGCGGTCCGCGCCCTCCACGACCACGGCCCGGGCCGTGGTCACGCCCATCTGCTGCACGCGCGAGAGTTCCACGTCGGGGTTGACCACCTCGTAGGAGATGCGGTCCGAACGGTCGTAAAAGGACGACAGCATGATCTCGGCGGCCTTGCGGCTGGGGTCGAGACGCTGGTAGAAGGCCGTGATGTGGATGTCCACGTCCAGGGCGTCCAGCACCCGCACGGTCTGGGGCGCCAGGCTGAAGCGCTTGTTGCGCGTGAGGTCCAGCGTGTGGGGTGAGCGCGTGGAGATCACGTCCAGCACCAGCAGCAATAAGACCAGCACGAGGACCGGCGCCCAGCGTCCGAGACGGCGTGCGCCGGCCAGTCGGCGACCGCCCAGGGACGCCGAGGCGGCGGTCAGGCCCAGGGCGATCCAGCTCGCGAAGTAGATCACGTCGCGCGTGTCGATCAGGCCGCGGGCGAAGCGCAGGAAGTGGTTGCTCAGGGAGAGGCGATCGGCCAGCGGCGCCAGCGACGCGGGCAGATGCGGCTCCAGGTTCGCCACCGTCATCATGAACATCAGGAACGCGAAGGACAGGATGTAGCTGACCACCTGGTACGGCAGCAGCGTCGAGAAGAACACGCCCCACGCGGACATCAGCGCCACCGCGAGCACCAGGCCCACGCAGGCGGAGATCAGCGGGCCGGCCTCCGGATGACCCAGGAAACCGGTCACCGCGAAGAAGACGCCCGTGCCCGCTACCAGCACCAGGCCCACGCCCAGCGCCGCGGCGAACTTGCCCAGGATCCAGACGTGGTCCGCGACGGGATAGGTCATCATCAGGCCGTAGCGGCCCGAGCGGTATTCCTCGGCGAAGAGACGCATGGTGACCGCAGGCAGCATGAAGACCAGGAACACCGCCATGTTCGAGACCAGCGGCTGGAACACGCCCAGGGACAGGTTGAGGGTCGCACTGACCTGCTGGCCCGAGGCCAGCGCCGAGCGCGAGAGTTCGGCGTAGTCGAAGAGCACGTTCACGAAGGAGAAGCCGGCCAGCGCCAGGAAACCCGTCACCACCACCGGCGACATGGCGCTGTGGAAGAAGGCGGCCGTCTCGCGGCCGGCGATGGCGCGCAGGGCCCTCACGAGCCGCGCTCCTGTCCGTCGTCCGCCGGTGTGCCCGTCAGGCGGAGGAAGATGTCTTCGAGGGCGTCGCGCGGTTTCGTCGCTTCGGCGGGCAGTTCTTCCGCGGCCACTTCGGCGACCAGCCGCCCGCGGTCGAGGATGATGACGCGGCTGCAGGTCCGGCTCACCTCGGCCAGGATGTGGCTGCTGAGCAGAACCGTCCGCTCGCCGCGGAAGCTGCGGATCAGGTCGCGGATTTCCACGATCTGGTGCGGGTCGAGACCGCTCGTGGGCTCGTCGAGGATGAGCACCTCGGGGTCGCCGACCAGGGCCTGGGCCAGTCCCACGCGCTGCCGGTAGCCCTTGGAGAGGTTGCCGACCATGCGGCCGCGCACCTCGGGCAGGCCCGCACGCGCCATTATGTCGTCGAGGTGGGCGTCGCGGCCCGCGGTCGCCACGCCTTTCATCTCGGCGGTGAAGCGCAGGTGTTCGGTGACGGTGGCGTCGGGATAGAGAGGCACGTGTTCGGGCATGAAGCCGACGCGGCGGCGGACCTCCAGGGATTCGTCCACCACGTCGAAGCCGGCGACGGCCGCCCGGCCGCCGGTTGGCGGCAGGGTGCAGGTCAGGATGCGCATGGCGGTGGTCTTGCCGGCGCCGTTGGGCCCGAGCAGGCCGACGACCTCGCCACGCTCGACCGTGAAGCCGACGTCGTCCAGCGCCACGGTCTCGCCGAATCTGCGGGTCAGTCCGACCGCCTCGATCATGCCAACTCCTAGTCGATGCACCAGCGGATCAACGAAGCGCCCCAGGTGAAGCCGGCGCCGAAGCTCACCAGAACGACGTGGTCGCCCTTTTTCACGCGGCCCGCGTCGTAGGCGACCTTCAAGGCCGAGGGGATGCTCGCCGAGGTGGTGTTGCCGAAACGGTCGATGGTGATCGCGACCTTCTCGTCGGCAAGGCCCAGTCGACGCTGTGCCGCCTCGATGATCCTGATGTTGGCCTGGTGGGGAACCAGCAGGTTTACATCCGACGGGTCGAGGTTGTTCCGCTCGACGACTTCGAGCGCCACGTTGGCCATGCCGCGCACGGCACGCTTGTAGACCTCGCGCCCCTCCTGATAGACGACGTGCAGATTTTTCGCGACGGTCTCGGCGGACGGCGGCATGCGGCTGCCGCCGGCCTTCTGATGCAGGTACTTGATGCCATCCCCGTCCATGTGGTTGACGGCGTCGATGATGCCGCCGTCGGCCGGGTCCACGGGCTGCAGGAGCACCGCGCCGGCGCCGTCGCCGAAGAGGATGCAGGTGTTGCGGTCCTCGTAGTCGGTGATCATCGACATGATCTCGGTGCCGATGACCAGGGCGTTGCGCGTCAGACCGCTCTCCACGTAGGCACGGGCGGTCTCCAGGGCGTAGATGAAGCCGCTGCAGGCGGCCTCGATGTCGTAGCCCCAGGCTTTGTCGGCGCCGATGAGCTTCTGGATGATGCAGGCGGTGGGCGGAAAGGGCATGTCGGGCGTCACGGTGGGCACCAGGATCAGGTCCAGGTCGGCCGGATCCAGTCCGGCATGGGCCAGCGCGTCCTTGGCCGCCAGCGCGCCGTGGTGGGAGGCGGGCGTGCCCTTTTCCACCAGCCGTCGCTCGCGGATGCCGGTGCGCTCGACGATCCACGCGTCGTTGGTGTCGACTATCTTTTCCAGGTCCGCGTTGCTCAGGACCCGCTCGGGGAAGCTCATGCCGAGGCCGGTGATGCCGGCTCTCTGGAGGGTGCGGTCTGCCATCGAACCATTCCTTTGCTGGGTCGGGCTGGTGACGCTTGGATGTTCGAACCCTGCCGTACAAGCCGGGTCGCGCCACTGTGCAAGAGGACGGTCCGCGGGGACCGTCCCATGTGCAATGCAAACCGTTCGCGGGCGTGATGTCAACTCATCATTGCCGGCATGGAAAACCCCCGGCGTGGGGCCGGGGGCCGCTCCGCAGAGATGATCCAGGCGACTAGTCCTCCGACTTGTCGACTCCCCCGTCAAGCTCTTCCTGCCAGGCCTTCAGCTCGTCCCACTTGCCCTCGGCGGCCATCTCGGCCTGCTGCGGCCAGGTGTCGCCGATGCGGCCGGCCAGGGACGCGTAATCCTCGTTCGCCGTGAGCAGCTCCTTCAGTTCGTCGACGCTCTTGGCGGCCAGGTCGGCGTAGGTGGTCACGCCCACGGCCTGGAAACCCTCGGCGAACTTGGGACCGATGCCCTCGATCTTCGTCAGATCGTCGGCGGCGGCCTCATCCGCGGCCTCATCCGCTGCTTCATCCGTAGCGGCCTCGGCGGGGGCCTCCTCGGTCGGCGTGTCCTCGACCTCGGGTTCGGTCGCGGGCTTGGTCTTCTTGGCCTTCGGCGTGAACTCGGCCTCGACCAGCTCGAGGATCGACATGTCGGCGTTGTCGCCGCGACGCGGGCCGTCGAGCTTGAGCACGCGGGTGTAGCCGCCGGGACGATCCGCGTAACGGGGTCCGAGCACATCGAAGAGCTTCTTGAGCACGTCGGGGTCGGTCAGCTTGCGGGCCGCCATGCGACGCGAGTTGAGATCGCCGGCCTTGGCGTAGGTGATCAGCCGCTCGGCTACGGACCGGGCCTCCTTGGCCTTGGCCGTGGTGGTCTGGATCCGCTCGTGACGGAACAGGTCCGTCACCATGTTACGGAACATCATCTTGCGGTGGCTCGCGGTGCGGTTCAGCTTGCGACCGCGCACGTTGTGACGCATGATCTCCATCCTCTTTCCACCGGCCACGCCGGTCAATCTTCATTGATCGCTGGGGTCGTACCTCAGACCTCGACGCCGGACTTGACCCTCTCCGCGACCTCGCTATCGAAGGACATGCCGAACGACAGGTCCATGCCGTCCAGGATATCCTGGATCTCGTTCAGGCTCTTGCGGCCGAAGTTGCGGAACTTGAGCATCTCCTGCTCGGTCTTGGTCACCAGGTCGAACAGCGTGAGGATCTTGCCGGCCTTGAGGCAGTTGGCCGAACGCACGGACAGTTCCAGTTCCTCGACGTTGCGCGACAGCAGCTCCACCAGGCGCTCCTGCTCCTCGTCGACGTCGTCGTCCATGGCATCGATGGGCGCCTCGTCGAAGTTGATGAAGAGCTGGAAGTGGTCCTTGAGGATCTTCGAGGCGAAAGCCACGGCGTCCTCGGGCTTGGCGCTGCCGTCGGATTCGATACCGAGTATGACCTTGTCGTAGTCGGTCCGCTGACCCACGCGCGTGTCCTCGACGCGGTAGCTCACCTTGCGGATGGGCGAGAAGTTGGCGTCCAGACGGATCACGCCGATCACTTCGTCGGGTATCACGTGCTGCTCGCGGTCGATGTAGCCGCGGCCCATGTCGATGTAGATCTTGGCCGAGAAGTTGCCGGCCTCGGTCAGGTTGCAGATCTCGTGATCCGGGTTCTTGATTTCGAGTTCGGGATGACCCTCGATCATGCCCGCGGTCACGGGACCGGGCTCGGAAGCCTCCAGGGTCGCCCAGTGTGTGGGCGCGTCGGAGAGGCCGAAGACGACCTGTTTCAGGTTCAGCACGATGTCGGTGACGTCCTCGAGCACGTTGGGCAGTGTGCTCAACTCGTGCTTGACGCCCTCCATCTGCACGGCCGTGATCGCGTGGCCGTGGATAGACGACAAGAGCGTGCGCCGCAGAGCGGTACCCAGCGTGTGTCCGAATCCCTTCTCCAGGGGCGCGATCACGAGCTCGGCGAAGTTGTCCGTCTGCGTCTCACTGTTGAACTGGACGCCGTCGGGCATCATCATATTGATCCACTTCATGGCGTGGTATTCCCCTCTGCCATCGGGTCCGGCCACGTCATCGCCGACGCGGCGTCTCTGCCTTCCGATATCTCTCAGCGGCGGCGCTTGGGCTGACGGCATCCGTTGTGCGGGATGCGGGTCACGTCCTTGATCCGCGTAACCTCGAGCCCTTCGGCCTTGAGGGTGCGGATCGCCGCTTCACGGCCGGAGCCGGGTCCGCGGACCCAGATCTCGATCTTGCGCATGCCGCCGTTCAACACTTCCTGCGCGCAATGACGTGCCGCCAGCTGGGCGGCGAAGGCCGTCGACTTGCGACTGCCCTTGTACCGTCCCTGGTGACCGCCCGAAGACCAGGTGATCACGTTGCCGCCGGCGTCGCTCATGGTGATGATCGTGTTGTTGAAGCTCGACTTGACGTGCGCGACGCCGTTGATCTCGAGCTTCTTCTTGACCTTGCGGGTCTTGCGCTTTTCCTTGGGACCGGCCACTCTCGCTTACCTCCTGATACTACTTCTTCTTGCCGCCGGGACGGGTCTTGGGACCCTTGCGTGTCCGGGCGTTGTTCTTCGTGTTCTGACCGTGACAAGGCAGCTTGCGACGATGACGCAGACCGCGGTACGTGCCGATGTCCATCAGCCGCTGAACGTTGATGCTCAGCTCCGTCCGCAGCGTACCCTCGACCTGGAAGTCCTTGTCGATGATCCCGATGATCTTACGCGTCTCTTCCTCGGTGAGGTCGCGCGTCTTGGTCTCCGGATCGATGCTGGCCTTGGTGCAAATACTGCGTGCCCTGTACGATCCGATCCCGTAAATGTAGGTCAGAGAGGTGCTGATTCTCTTCTCGTTGGGAATGTCAACACCGGCAATTCTGGCCACCTCGGCTCCTTTCGTCTTCCCTCATCGCGTCGGGAGTGCGCGTCAGGCGCCTCCCACCACGGAAACTGCTATTTTTGACGCTGGTTATGGCGACGGTTGACGCAGATCACCCGCACGACGCCATTGCGCCGGATGATCTTGCACTTATCGCAGATCTTCTTTACGGAAGTGCGCACCTTCATGATCGCTCCTCTGGTCGCCCCGCAGGCGACATTACTTGTACCTGTATGTGATCCGACCCCGGGTCAGATCATATGGAGAGAGTTCGACCGTCACCTTGTCTCCCGGCAGGATCCGGATGAAATGCATACGCATCTTGCCCGAAACGTGCGCGAGGACCAGGTGCTGGTTCTCCAGTTCGACACGGAACATCGCGTTCGGTAACGCTTCGGTGACCGTGCCTTCTACGGTTATGCCCTCTTCCTTCGCCATGCTCAGCTCCCGTCCCGTGTCGGCCCGTCGACCGCCGCCTCAGCGTGCGGTCAAGACCTTGGCTCCATCGGCCGTGACGGCCACCGTGTGCTCGAAATGAGCCGACAACTTGCGATCCGCCGTCACGATCGTCCACTGGTCGTCCAGCGTGACGACCTCCTTGACGCCGGCGTTGATCATCGGCTCGATCGCTATCACCAGCCCCTCCTCCATCACCGGATCGGGCAGGGAGAAGCTGCGATAGTTGGGCACCTGCGGATCCTCGTGCAGGGCCCGGCCGATGCCGTGACCGACCAGTGATTCCACCACCGCGAAACCGTACGCTCGGGCGTGGGTCTCGACGGCCTTGCCGACGTCGGAGATGCGCTGTCCGGGCCCGACCTGGCCGATGGCCAGCTCCAGGCACTCGCGTGTCACGCGCATCAGGTTCGCCGCTTCCTCGCCGATTTCACCGATCGCCCCGATGGCGAAGGTCTCGGCCGAGTCGGAATGCCAGCCGTCCTTGATCAGGCCGCAATCCACGCCGACGATGTCTCCCGATACGAGCACCCGCTCGCCGGGTATGCCGTGAACGACTTCCTCGTTCACCGAGATGCAGCAGGTCGCCGGGAAACCGTTGTACCCCTTGAACGAGGGGATACAGCCGGCGTCGGCGATCATCCGCTCCGCCAGGGCGTCGACTTCGGCCGTCGTCACGCCGTCGGCGATCTTCTCGCGCAGGGCGAGGAAGACACTTGCCAGCACCCGTGCACTGGCCTCCATCTTGGCAACCTCGGCAGGCGTCTTCAGATTGATCCGTTGCCTTAAGGCCACCTGCGATTCCATCCTACCTGCGTGACCGCAGACGTCCCTTGGACATGAATCCGTCGTAATGGCGCATCACCAGATGCGACTCGATCTGCTGCAGGGTGTCCAGCCCCACACCGATGACGATCAGCAGTCCCGTGCCACCGAACTGGAACGGCACGTTGAAGTAGAAGATCATCAGGTCCGGCATGACGGCGATGGACGCCAGGAAGAACGCGCCGGGCAGCGTGACCCGCGTCAGGACGCGGTCTATGTATTCGGCGGTCTTCTTGCCCGGCCGCACGCCGGGGATGAAGCCGCTGTTCTTCTTCATGTTGTCCGCCAGATCGACCGGGTTCAGGATCACGGCGGTGTAGAAGTACGTGAACAGGATGATCAGCGCCGAGTACGCCACGATGTACACGATGTGCGGCGGCTGGAAGATCCTCGTCAGGGTTTCGATGAAGGCGTTCTCGCCGAAGAACGAGCCCAGCGTACCCGGGAACATGATGATCGACTGGGCGAAGATGATCGGGATCACGCCCGCCGTGTTGACGCGCAACGGGATGTGCGTGTTGGCGCCGCCGTAGACGCGCCGCCCCACGATCTTCTTGGCGTACTGCACCGGAATCCGTCGCTGCCCCTGGGTGATGGCGATGATGGCCGCGATGACCACGATCATGAAGAGGCCCACGATGACACCGGTCATCCAGTGCATCGACCCGTCGCGCAACGCCTGGAACGTGTTCAGCATGTCGGTCGGGTAACGCGCGATGATGCCGGCGAAGATGATCAGCGAGATACCGTTGCCGATGCCGCGCTCGGTGATCTGCTCGCCGAGCCACATGACGAACATGGTGCCCGTGGTCAGCGTCAGCATGGTCACCAGCTTGAAGCCGATGCCCGGGTCCTGCACCACGCCCAGGCGTTCCAGCGTGAAGCTCACGCCGAAGGACTGGACCAGCGCCAAACCCAAGGTGCCCCAACGGGTGTACTGCTGGATCTTCTTGCGGCCCTCCTCGCCCTCCTTGGCCAGCTTCTCGAAGAACGGGATCACCGCCTGGAGAAGCTGCAGGATGATCGAGGCGCTGATATAGGGCATGATGCCCAGCGCGAAGATCGTCGCCTGGCTCAGGTTGCCGCCGGCGAACATGTCGTACAAGGCCACCAGGGTGCCCTGCTGGCCCTCGAAGAACTGCTTGATGGCGTCCAGATCGACACCGGGTGTCGTGATGTGACCGCCCAGACGGTAGATGACCAGGATCATCGCCGTGAACAGAAGCCTGCGCTTCAGTTCCGGGATCCTGAACATGTTCTGGTAGCTACCTGTTATATTCAAGACGCCGCTTCCTTGTTACGGGGTCCTCGGAACCTGTCTTCAGGCCTTCACGACGACGCTGCCGCCGGCCGCTTCCACCGCGCTGATCGCGCTCTTGCTGGCCTTGTCGACCGTGATCTTGAGGCTCTTGGCTTCCAGCGTGCCCCGTCCCAGCAGTTTCACTGGCCGGTCGGAGTACTTCACCAGGCCGGCGTCCGCGAGGACGGCGGCGTCGATCTCGAACCCTTCCGTGAAACGATTCAAGCTCTCCAGGTTCACCAGCTGGAAGGTCTTGCGAAAGATGTTCGTGAAGCCGCGCTTGGGTAAACGTCGGTTCAACGGCATCTGGCCACCCTCGAACCAGGGGGGAATGCCACCGCCGGAGCGGGCCTTCTGTCCCTTGTGACCGCGGCCGCCGGTCTTGCCCTGCCCGGAGGCGGGGCCGCGTCCGCGGCGCTTGCGATCCTTGGTGGCGCCCTTGGGCGCACCGATGTTGTTCAGCTTGAGCATGCCTACTTCACCTCTTCCACGCGAACCAGGTGCCGCACCTTGTGCAGCATGCCGCGGATGGACGGCGTATCATCGTGCTCGACCGTCGCCTGGTGGTGGCGCAGTCCCAGCGCCGCGATCACGCGGCGGTGCTTCGCTGGGCGCCCGATCACGCTGCGCACCTGGGTAACCCGGATCCTACTCATCGTTCTCGGCCTCCTCGACCTTGGTTTCCTCGACCTTGGTCTGCTCAACCTTGGTCTCCTCAACCTTGGCCTCCTCAACCTTGGCCTCCTCGACTGCCTCCGGCGCCGGCGCCGCAGTCGTCTCCACGGTCGGCTCCGCCGCCGTCTCCGCAGTCGGTTCCGCGACCGTCTCCACGGCCGGTTCCGCAACCGGTTCCGCAACCGGTTCCGCGGCCGGTGCGGTAGCCTCGGCTTCGGGCTTGCGCTCGCGCTTCGGCAGACCGAAGACCTCGGAAATGCTGATGCCGCGCTTGGCGGCGATCTCCTCGACGGAACGCAGCTGGTTGAGCCCGTCCATCGTCGCCTTCCAGATGTTGTGCGGGTTCCTGGAGCCGAGCTGCTTGGTCAGGATGTTCTTCAGACCGGCAGCCTCCAGGATGGCGCGCACGCCGCCGGCGGCGATGACGCCGGTACCGGCCGCCGCGGGCTTCAACATGACGCGACTCGCGCCGTAACGACCTTCCACCGCGTAGGGGATGGTGTCGTTGAGAATGGGGACCGTGATCTGCGAGGCCCTGGCATTCTCCGAAGCCTTGCGGATCGCGTCGGCGATCTCATTGGCCTTGCCCAGCGAAACGCCGACCTTGCCCTTGCCGTCACCGACGGTGACGATGGCGCTGAAGCTGAAGCGGCGACCGCCCTTGACCACCTTCGCAACGCGATTGATGGTGATGACGGTCTCCTGCATGTCAAGCATGTCGCGGTCGGTGCCACGACCGCGGCCGCGGCCGCCTGGTCGTCCGTCGCGACGAGGCCCTCCGAAGCCTCCGCGTCTGCCGGGACCGCCCGGTCCGCGCCCGCCGGGCCCGCCGGGTCCTCTATTCTGTCCGGGGCCACCGGGCCGGGGGTTTCTCTGTCCCGGAGTATTCGGCGTGTTGGTCATCGATTCGCTCCTGTCCTGGGTCCGACTTTCCTAGAACTTGAGTCCGCCGTCGCGGGCACCCTTGGCGAGCGCTGCCACGCGCCCGTGAAAGAGGTGACCGCAGCGGTCAAATACGACAGTCTCGATACCCTTGGCCTTGGCCGATTCGGCAATCCCGCGCCCGACCTTGTAGGCCATGGCGCACTTGCCGGTCAGCTCCTCGGGCACTTCCATGTCGCCGACCTTGGTGCTGTCGGCGGCTACCAGCGTGTTCCCGACCACGTCGTCGATCATTTGCGCGTAGATCGCCTTGTGGCTGCGGCTCACCGCCAAGCGCGGGCGCTCGGCTGTGCCGTTGACGATCTTGCGCGTACGGATCCTCCGCTTGCGCCGCGCCATGATCCTGTTCTTTGCTCTATCTCTCATCCCGGGTAACCTCCCGACACTGGCCAGATTACTTGGCCGCGGCCTTGCCCGCCTTGCGGACGACGTATTCGTCGACGTAGCGAATGCCCTTGCCCTTGTACGGTTCGGGCTTACGGTAGGCGCGGATCTCGGCCGCCACCTGCCCCACCAGTTGCTTGTCGATGCCCTTGATGTCGATCCGCGTCTGCTCGGGGCAGACGATCTCGATGCCGTCGGGAATCGGGTACTCCACCGGGTGGCTGAACTGCAGCTGCAGGTCGAGCGTCTTGCCCTTGACCTGCGCGCGGTAACCGACGCCGATGATCTCCAGCGACTTCATGAAGCCCTCCGTGACGCCGATAACCTGGTTGGCGATGAGCGCTCTCACCAGGCCGTGACGGGCCTTCATGGGCTTGCTGTCGCCGGCACGGCTGACGACGAGTTGACCGTCCTTCTGCTCGTAGGACAGTCCCTCGGGTATATGTTGCCGCAGCTCTCCCTTGGGGCCCTTCACTACCGAGGTGTTGCCCTCGACCGTGATGGTCACCCCGTCGGGGATGGTGATCGGCTGTAGTCCGATGCGGGACATAGGTCCTCCTCCTGCTCGTCCGTTTACCAGACCTCGCAGAGAATCTCTCCACCAACGCCTTTGCGACGGCACTGGTGGTCGGTCATGATTCCCTGGTTGGTCGAGACGATTGCGATTCCGTAGCCGCCGCGGACCTTCGGAATACTGTTCTTGTCGGCGTAGATGCGACGGCCCGGCTTGCTCACGCGCTGTATGCCCTCGATGACGCCGGCCTGCTTGCCGTTGCGCTCAAAGTACTTCAGCGTGATGCGCACGGTGCCCTGGGGCCCGTCCTCGGTCTCCTCGACCTTCGCCACGTAGCCTTGGGCCTCTAGTACGTGAGCCAGCGCCTTCTTGGTGTTGGACGCGGGCATCTGCACCTTGCGGTGGCCGGCCTGGATGGCGTTCCTGATGCGCGTCAGCATATCCGCGATTGGATCGGTCATGCTCATTTCTCAAGCTCCTCGCAGCGTGTTACCAGCTCGACTTGACGACGCCGGGCAGATCGCCCTGCAGCGCCAGTTCGCGGAAGCAGATGCGGCAGACGCCGAACTTCCGGTAATATGCCCTCGACCTGCCACAACGGCGGCAGCGGTTGTACGCCCTCACCTTGTACTTGGGCGGCCGGTTGGCCTTGGCGATCAGCGACTTCTTGGCCAATTCGATTCCTCCTCTAGCGCCGGAAAGGCATGCCCAGCTGCTTCAACAGCTCCCGGCCTTCCTCGTCGTTCTTCGCGGTGGTCACGAAGGTGATATTCAGTCCGCGTGATTCCTCCACCTTGTCGTAGTCGATCTCGGGAAAGACCAGCTGGTCCTTCAGACCGACCGTGTAGTCACCGCTGCCGCTCAGTTTATCAGCGACGCCGCGGAAGTCACGGAGGCGGGGCAGGGTGAAGTTGATGAAGCGATCCATGAACTCCCACATGCGCTCACCGCGCAGGGTGACCCGCGCGCCGATGGGCATGCCCTCGCGCAGTTTGAAGTTCGAGATCGACTTGCGGGCCCTGGTCTTCACGGGCTTCTGGCCCGCGATGGCCTCCAGTTCACTCAGCGCGCTCTCCAGGATCTTCGGGTTCTGGATCGCGCGGCCGAGGCCCATGTTCAGGACGATCTTGGTCGGACGGGGGATCATCATCGGGTTCTTGAACCCGAATTTCTCCTGCAACGCCGACTTGACGTCGTTCTCGTAGTATTCCCTCAGCCTCGGCTTCGACATTTCGTTCCTCCTGCCTGACCGGCTAGTTGGCGAGCATCTCGCCGCACTGCTTGCAGGTTCTCACACGCGAACCGTCTCCCAACACCTCGGTGCCGGTACGGGCCACCTTGCTGCACTTGGGGCAGATCAGCATCAGGTTGGAAGCATCGATGGTGGCTTCCTTCTCGATGATGCCGCCCTGGGGCGCCTGCTTGGATTGGCGCGTATGGCGCTTGATCAGGTTTACCTTCTCGACGATCACACGCTCGGTGTCGGGAAAGACCTTGAGGACCTCTCCCTCCATGCCCTTGTGGTTGCCGGAGATGACCCTGACCTTGTCCTTCTTCTTGATGTGCATCACAGCACCTCCGGCGCGAGCGACACGATCTTCATGAATCGCTTCTCGCGCAGCTCCCTGGCCACGGGGCCGAAAATGCGCGTCCCCACCGGCTCCTTGTCATCGGTGATGATGACCGCGGAGTTCTCGCCGAAGCGGATGTAGGAGCCGTCCTTGCGGCCGATCTCCTTGCGGGTGCGCACGACCACCGCCTTGACGACCGTTCCCTTCTTGACGTTGCCGTTGGGAATGGCGCTCTTGACGGCGCATACGATGATGTCGCCGACGCGGGCGTACCGCCTGCGTGTGCCGCCCAGCACGCGGATGCACTGGGCGGTCTTGGCGCCCGAGTTGTCCGCGATGTTCAGCATCGTGTATACCTGGATCATTACCGTCTCTCCCTAGGCTACTTCGCGCGCTCGAGGATCTCAGACACTCGCCAGCGCTTGGTCTTGGAGTAGGGCCGCGTCGCCATGACCTTCACGGTGTCGCCGGCGTGGCATTCATTGGCCTCGTCGTGGGCCTTGATCTTGATCGAGCGGTTGATGATCCGCTTGTAGAGGGGGTGCGGAAAGCGGCGGTCGATCTTCACGACCACGGTCTTGTCCATCTTGTCGGACACGACGGTTCCGATCCGCGTGGCCCTCAGGTTCCTCTCCGACTGCGTCATCTCTCGTCTCCCGTCCCACGGGCAAAGCCGCGGGTAAAAACCGGACGCTCTAGCGTCCTGACTTCTTCTCGGTCATGACCGTCTTGATAACGGCCAGCTCACGTCGAGCTATACGAACGGACAAGGGATTGTCCATCCGACGCATCTTCAGCTTCATCCGCATATTGAGCAGGTCTTCGGACTTCTCGGTCACGAGGCTCTCCAGCTCTTCCACGGACATATCCCGGAATTCGTGGGCTTTCTTCATCTCGATCACTCTCCAGCTCTGCTGACGACGCGCGTCTTGAAGGGCAGCTTGGCCGCCCCCAGGCGGAAGGCCTCTTTGGCCTGCTCGGGGGACACGCCGTTGATCTCGTAGAGCATGCGTCCGGGCTTGACCACGGCGACCCAGTACTCCGGGTTACCCTTGCCCTTGCCCATACGGGTCTCGGCCGGCTTCAACGTGATCGGCTTGTCCGGGAAGACCCGGATCCAGACCTTGCCCATGCGCTTGATCGAGCGCGTAATAGCGATACGGGCGGCCTCGATCTGACGACTCGTGATCCAGCCGCACTCGACGGCCTGGAGACCGAAATCGCCAAAGGACACGCTGGAGCCGCGAAACGCGACACCTTTCATGCGACCCTTGTGGGTCTTGCGGAACTTGGTCCTCTTCGGCATCAACATGACTCGTTATCCTCTCCCGCCGGCCTGCGCCGTGCTGGGTCTATCGTCCTACGCCCTCTCCTCGTGGACCTGGGAGCGCAGCTGCTCCTTGAAGTCCGCGGGGAAGATTTCGCCTCTGCAGATCCATACCTTCACGCCGATCGCGCCGTAGGTGGTGCGAGCGGTGGTGGTCCCGTAGTCGATGTCGGCGCGCAGCGTGTGCAAAGGGACGCTGCCATCGTGGTAGGTCTCGATGCGGGCCATCTCGGCGCCGCCCAGGCGGCCGGCGCAGCGGATCTTGATCCCCTGGGCGCCCATGCGCATGGCGGTGGCGATGGCTTTCTTCATGGCGCGCCGGAAGGACACGCGTCCGGTCAGCTGGGCGGCCACGTGCTCGGCAACCAGCGGCGCCGACAGCTCGGGTTTCTTGACCTCTTCCACGTCCAGTTTGACGTTCTTGCCGATCATCTTGTTCAGTTCGGCGCGCAACTCGTCGGCCCGCGAACCCTTGCGACCGATGACCACGCCGGGACGGCTGGTCGAGACGATCACGTTCACCTTCTCGCGGAAACGCTTGATGCGGATCTGCGCGATGCCGGCGTTGCCGACCCTGGCCATGATATACTTGCGCAGCAGCAAGTCCTCATTCAGCCAATCGGCGTAATGCTTCTCGCTGAACCAGGTCGAGTTCCAGTCCTTCACGATCCCCAGCCGGAAACCGATCGGATGCGTTTTCTGACCCATGCTCGTCCTTTCCTCTCCCGTGGCCACACCGCGAAGCGGCGGCACGGTCATGCGGTGTCCGGTCCTACTGGACCGGCGAGACCGTCACCCGAATATGGCTGGTGCGCTTTAAGATCCGGTACGCCCTGCCCTGGGCGCGGGGACGGATCCTCTTCATGGTCGGTCCTTCGTCAATCATGATTTCCTTGACGTAAAAGCCCGAGTCTTCGCGCTGGACTTCCTCGGCGCCCGCGACGCGGGCATTGGCCGTAGCCGACGCGATCGTCTTGCTCAGGATCGGAGAAGCCTTCTTGGCGGTCAGGTTGAGAATCTCCTGAGCCTGGTCCACACGCTTGCCACGCACCAGATCGGCCACGATACGGGCCTTCCGGGCAGAAATCCTCACGTACTTGCTGACAGCACGGCCGTCCATCTGACTTACCTCCGCCTGGCCTGGCTACTTGCCCTTGCCCTTGCTGG
Source organism: uncultured Fibrobacteraceae bacterium (assembly GCA_964389015.1). Classification (GTDB taxonomy): domain Bacteria; phylum Krumholzibacteriota; class Krumholzibacteriia; order LZORAL124-64-63; family LZORAL124-64-63; genus JAHIYU01. Next base: position 17,694 of record CAYMCR010000048.1, read on the forward strand.
TGTGCCCCCGGTAGGTCCGCGTCGGTGCGAACTCCCCGAGCTTGTGACCCACCATATTCTCCTGGACATACACCGGAATGAACTGCTTGCCGTTGTGAACGGCGATGGTATGACCCAGAAAATCGGGTGTGACGGTCGAACGACGCGACCAGGTCTTGATGACCCGCTTGTCGCCCTTCTCATTCATCTCGACGATCTTCTTGCGCAGATGATCATCGACGTGAGGTCCCTTTTTAATCGAACGAGCCATGTGTCTACCATCCTCCGTCCGGGAACGCGGCGCGGGCCACGGACCCAAGAGTCGTTACTTCTTCTTCCGACGCCGCACGATGAAGCGATCGGACGGCTTCTTGCGTCGCGTCTTGAATCCCTTGGCGGGCTGGCCCCAGGGCGATACGGGATGACGTCCGCCGGAGGTCTTGCCCTCGCCGCCACCGTGGGGGTGGTCGACGGGGTTCATGGCCACGCCCCTGACCTTGGGACGACGGCCCAGCCAGCGCGACTTGCCGGCCTTGCCCAGCACGATGTTCTCGTGCTCGGAATTGCCGACCTCGCCGATGGTGGCGTAACAGTTCTTGTGCACCATGCGCACCTCGCCGCTCGGCAGGCGCAGCGTCACGTAATCGCCATCCTTGGCCAGCACCTGGGCGAAGGAGCCGGCGCTGCGGACGATCTGCCCGCCGCGGCCGATCTGCAGCTCCACGTTGTGCACCACGGTGCCCAGGGGGATCCGGTGCAGCGGCATGGAGTTGCCCACGCTGAAGCTGGCCTCTTCGCCGGTCAGCACCGTGTCGTTCACCTTCAGCCCGTTGGGCCAGATGATGTAGCGCTTCTCGCCGTCGACATAGTGCAGCAGGGCGATGCGCGCACTGCGGTTCGGATCGTACTCGATGGTCGCGACGCGGGCGGGCACGCCGATCTTGTCGCGCTTGAAGTCGACCCGGCGGTACCTGCGTTTGTGACCGCCGCCACGGCGGCGGGACGTGATCCGGCCCTTGTTGTTGCGACCGCCGGTCTTGGTCAGGGGCTCCAGGAGCGACTTCTCCGGTCGATCGGTCGTCAGCTCGCTGAAATCCGAAACCGTGCGGAATCGCTGCGCAGGCGTCACGGGCTTCAGTTTCTTGATACCCATTGTCTTCCCCTATCCTCGAGCCGCGTCGAGTCGCGGCGACTGATCCCTAGACGTTGTCGAAGACATCGATGATGTCGCCCTCGGCGAGGGTCACGATGGCCTTCTTCCAGTCGGCGCGCTTGCCGGAGAAACGACCCATCCGCTTGATCTTGCCCCGCATGTTCATGGTCCGCACCTTCTCTACCTTCACACCGAAGTAGAGCTCCACGGCCTGCTTGATCTCATGCTTGTTGGCGGCAGGCTCGACCTCGAAGAAGTACATGTTGAACTTCTCGCGCAGGTCGCTGCCACGCTCGGTGATCAGGGGACGATGGATGACCTTGCTCAGATCCTTCACGACCCGAACACCTCCTCCACGCCGCTCAACGAATTCTTGGTGAACACCAGGTTGTCCGCCCAGAGGATCGTGTAAGCGTTCAGATCGGTGTGGCGCAGCACGCGCACACCCTTGATGTTGCGCAACGACTTGTAGACGTTGTCGGCGTCCTGGGGCAATACCACCAGGGTATGATGTCCCTCCAGGGGCAAGCTGCCCAGCAGGCGGACCATCTCGGCCGTCTTCGGAGCCTCCATCTCGAAGTCCTCGATCACCTTGACGCGCTCGTTGGTCGCGCGATCGCTCAGCGCGGACTTCAGCGCCAGGCGCTTGACCTTCTTCGGCAGCTTGTAGCTGTAGTCGCGCGGATGCGGCCCGAAGGTCGTGCCGCCGCCGATACGCAACGGCGAACGTCCGCTGCCCGCACGCGCGCGGCCGGTACCCTTCTGACGGTACAGCTTGGCGCCGGAATGAGCGTTCTCGCCCCTGCTCTGGGTGTCGTGCGTGCCCTGGCGCTGGTTGGCCATATAGTTGCGCACGGCCTCGTAAAGGGACTGCTTGTGCACCGCCTGGGCGAACACCGAGTCGGGCAGTTCCACACTGCCGACGGATGCGCCGTTGCGATCGTAAAGGTTCGCGGTCGCCATCGTTTAACCTCGCACCTGCGTTTCAGTAAATCCGGACGCTCAGCCGCTGACCCGGATAAAGACAATGCCGTTCTTGCTGCCGGGCACGCTGCCCTTGACCAGGAGCAGGTTGCGCTCCGTGTCGACGCGAACGACCGTCAGGTTCTTCTTCGTCTCGCGCTTGTTGCCGTACTGGCCTGGCATGTGCGTGTTCTTGAACACGCGGCCGGGCTTGGTGTGCATGCCGATCGAACCGGACATGCGCACGTTCTTGCTGCCGTGGCCGTCGGGGCCGCGGTGCTGGTTCCAGCGCTTGATACGGCCGGAGAACCCGCGTCCCTTGGTGACGCCGGTCACGTCCACCTTCTCGATACCCTCGAGTATCGAGACGTCCACCGCGTCGCCCAGCGTGATCTCCTCGCCCTCGGCCGGGATGAACTCCCTCATGAGGCGCACGGGCTCGACGCCGGCGCGGCGGAAGTGTCCCTGCATGGGCTTCGTCGTTCTGACGGCCTTGCGGCCGCCGAAACCGAGCTGGACGGCCCCGTAGCCGTCGATCTCGGATGTCTTGACCTGCGTGACCACGCATGGGCCGGCCTCGATGACCGTCACCGGTATGTGGCGCCCGTCCTCGTCGAAGACGCGTGTCATGCCGATCTTTTTGCCGATCAGTCCGTTCATGGCTGCTCCCTGGCTCCCTTGTCCTCGCTTCAGACCTTGATCTCGACGTCCACGCTGGCGGGGAGCGTCAGCTTCTTGAGGAACTCGGTCGTCTGAGCCGTCGAGTTCTCGATCTCGATGAGGCGCTTGTGGATCCTCATCTCGAACTGCTCCCGGGACTTCTTGTCCACGTGGGGCGACCGCAAGACGGTATACACGGAACGCTTGGTCGGCAACGGCACGGGGCCGCGAACCAGCGCGCCGGTCTTCTGCGCGGTCTGTACGATCATCTGGGCGGAACGGTCCAGGACCGCCGGCTCGTACGCTTTCAGCCTGATCTTGATCTTCTGTCTGGCCAATTTGGTCTCCTTCGCTCGCGATGGCTACTCCAGCTTCGCCGCCGGCGGGTTCTTACCTCTCCCTGCGGCGTCTGCTCACCTTTCGCACCCCGGGCCCGTCATGACGGGTCGCCGGGTAGTGCCGGCCGGGTCGCGTGGGCGCCCGGCCGTACGAAACAACTACTCGACGATCTTGGCGACAACGCCCGCGCCGACGGTGCGACCGCCCTCGCGG
>CAYMCR010000049.1:0-19745 GCA_964389015.1 uncultured Fibrobacteraceae bacterium
GGTTAGGTAGCGTTGGTGGGGGTGGATGTGCCCACAATCATACCAGGAGAGCCCATCATCTTGATATCGCCCCAGTGCAGGTCCACGTTGCCCTTCGTGGGCAACATGTCCCGCTGGCCGCAGATGGTATACCCGATCGCGGTCGAGCCGTCGGCCTGTTCTCTTTCCTCGCCCTTGACGGTGAAGATCTGACGGGTGCCGATGGTGAAGCTGTTCGCCCCGTCATCCACGTGAAAAACGATGTTGACCTGATACATCGTCTGCTCCGCGTCGGGAAAATCGGTATCGTCCGGCCCTGTCTCCCCCCACGGCATCAGGCGGATGAACTCGCTGATGCGGATGCTGTCGACGCCGGTGCAGGATATCAGGCCGTCGAGGATCTCGCCGGGGTTGCCGTTGAACATGTTCTCCGTGGACGCGATCTCCAGCTCGTGGCTCCACGGCACGGCATCGCGTCCGGTGGCGAGGAACTTGAAGTCGTATTGCTCGTGCAGCAGGGTGTTGTACGCCATCAGGTTCATCTGGCTGTAGGCCTGTTCGAACTCCGCCATCAGATCGTCAGGTGTCGAGGGCAGGACCACTTGGCCCGGACCGGGATCGGTGATCTCGTCGCTGGAGCATCCGCCCAGCGCCAAGCCCAGAAACACGGTAAGCAAGACGAAAAACACGACCGGCCGGTGTGGCATGACGGAACCTCCTGATAGCGGGCGAGGTCGGATATCGAATACACCCTCAGTATGCACCACCGGCGTTCGGAAAGCAACGGGGCGCCCGGCATCCGGTTCGATGGCCGGGCGCCCGTGGGCCGGCGCCAGCAGGAATCTGCTAGAGGTCGCGCTGGCCCAGGAGTTGCCACCGCCAGTACAGCGAGCCGTCCCAGTCCTCGGTCTTGACGGCGACCGCGTAGACGACCTGGCGGCCGGAGGCGCAGGTTTTGCCACCCCTCTTCAGGTACAACACGAAGCGGTACTGGATCAGGGCGCGCATGACGATTTCCTCGTCCGACCAGTAGACCTCATCGCCGGTGACGCGCTCCCAGTCCTCGAGGATCTCCAGCTGGGTGAAGGCGATGCTGCCCACGGCGGGCGCGTCCTGGCCGGCGCTGTTCTTCTGCTCGACGCCCGAGAACATGCGGCCGGTCGACGCCAGATCGTCCTCACGGTCGAAGGGGGCCTTGCCCGGATCGGCGAAGACGTAGCGGAAGTCGCGGTGCAGCAGGTCCGCGTAGGCGCCTAAGGACATGCTCTCGTAGGCGCTGCGCAGCGCATCCAGCACGTAGGCGGGTGTGTCCGGCACGACGACCTCGTCCGGTGCGAACAGTCGATCGGGCGCGCAGCCGTGTATCAATACGAATAGCACGGCGACGCAAAGGGACACGATGATGATGTGGGTGAAGTAGCGTCTCGACATGGCGGGCCTCCCCGTTGATGTGGGGTATAAAAAAGCACCCGGGCAGGAACCTGGCGTGAGGGGCCTGCCCGGGTGATATCGTGTCTTGCCATGAACGTAGGGAACGGGGCCGGCACGCGCCAGCCCCGTTCTGCTCGTTGCGGGGATCCGTCTAGAGTTGCGAGAAGATCTGGTCGAAGGCTTCGCGCATACCGTCCTGCAGCATGGTGACGTCCTCGGCCGACCATTTGTCTTCGTCCTCACGGATGAAGGTGGTGCGGTCGATCCGGTTGTCGAAGCGTCCCAGCGGCAGGTGGTAGGTCTCGCCGTGGGCCTTGACGGTCACCGTGTCCGGCACCTCCGACGTCTGCAGCAGGTGCTCCACGTCGTCGCAGCCGTAGTCGTTCATCATGACTTCGATGGGCACGCCGTGGTGCAGGATCGAGCCGGGGTCGTTGGGGTCGGTGCGCGCGTCGTTCTTGCGGCGCGATTCCTCCGGCGTGACCCAGATGTACAGGATGCACGACTTCGCCAGCATCTCGGGGCAGAGCATGCGCAACGAGTACTGGTAACCCCAGGGATCGGGCAACGGCATATCCGAACCGTCGCGACCGCCGCGGGCGAACTCCACCACCACGGTCTTGCCGTCCAGGGTGTCCGGTACCTCGGCCACTTTGTCGTCCAGGAGCTTCTTGGACTCGGGCCCCAGGCTCTCGATCATCTTCGCGCGCGAGTCGTCTTCGAGATCGCGCCAGAAGGCCTTGGCGCCGACCTTCTCGCGGCAGGTGTCGTAGCGCTCCATCAGCCAGGTGACGGCACAGGCGGGGGCGGGGCGGTGCTTGGCCACGAGGTCGTGGTAGTCCTCGTTGAGCAGTTCCATCAAGGTGCCCCAGTCCAGGGGATCCTTCATGGGCAGGTTGCCGGAGTCGAAGAACACCGGATCGTGTCCCAGGGCGCGCAGCTCCTCGCTGGTGCGGCGCATCATGTGTACGTAGGGGTAGTCGTCGAGCTGCACCGTGTGGCCGATGGCGAATTGCTCGTGACACTGCTCGGGCGACAGGCTCGCCAGGTAGCGGCGTGCCTCGGACTTGCCCGAGGCGGGCAGGGCGCAGAGCAGGAGGATGTCGATGTGCTTGGCCATTATCCCGATCTCCTTGTGGAAGAACCGACGTCGAATTGGTCAGTAGACTATACCGCCGCGCCGTCGGGATCAAGGGGTACGGGCTCCGGCCGCCGGCCGCGCAGCCGTGCCCAGCCGATGGCGATCCACCAGCCCAGATGTGTGAAGACCCAGTAGAGCACGGGCATGGAGCTCACGATCAAGATGGTGCTCGAGGCCAGGCCGCCGATGCTGGACAACGCCAGGTTCTCCCAGATGTCCTTGCCCTCGGCGTCGGTCAGGCGGATCAGCAGGGGCAGCAGGCCGGCGATGGTCGTGCCGCTCGTCAGCAGGATCGAGCGCAGCTGGATGCGCGTGCCCTCGCAGATGGCGCGCCGCAGCATGTCGCGCCGTTCGACGGCCGGCAGGCGCCACAGGTTGACGCCGCCCAGACGCGGGTTGTCCGGCACGAGGTGGTCCCAGCGCCGGTCGTCCTCGATCATCTCGCGCAGCTGCAGCCGGAATCGGTTGATCAGCAGGATGGCGTTGTTGACCACGATGCCGAAGAGCAGCACCAGGCCGATGCGCGCGGAGGAGTCGAACTGCGAGTCGGTCTGCCAGAAGATGGCCATCACGCCGCTCATGGCCATGGGCAGCGAGAGCAACACCAGCAGCGGCAGCGTCACGCTCTCGAAAAGGGCGGCCAGGGTCATGAAGATGAAGACGGCGGTGAGCCACAGCATGTTGTTGAGCTCTTCCTCCTCCTCCCGGCTGAGCTGCTCGCCGGAGACGTCCTCGGCCGTGTAGCCGTAGGGCAACTCGATGCCGGCAAGGATGTCCTTGATGTACCGCTGCCGCATCTTGTCGGTGCCGATGTACTCCCAGTTCAGCTGCATGGAGTACTGCTGGTCGCGGCGGTTGATCGAGGTGATCACCGGACGCTGCACCAGCTCCACCAGGTCGGCCAGGCGCACGCTCTGGCCGGTGCGCGTGGTCATGGTCTTGCTGACGATCTGGTCGTACTGGATGTCGTCGGCGTTGGCGAAGGACATTTGGAGGCGCTGGTCCTCGCCTTCGATCAGCATGTGCCAGGGGAACTCGATGCCCAGCAGTCGCTGCAGGTAGCCGACCACCTCCATCACGGTCAGGTGCCGGTTGGCCAGCGCCTGACGGTCGATCAGGATCAGGGTCTCGTCCGTGTCGGACCGGTCGAACCGGTCGCCGCCGGTCAGACGCACGTTGCGCACGCGGCGGTTGCGCGAGAGACGGTCCATGGTGCCCTCGCAGATCCCGTCCAGCTCCTTGCTGTTGTAACCCGTGATGCGGATCAGCGAGTTGCTCATGCCGCCGCCGCGGCCGCCCTTCATGTAGGGGTCGCCGAAACCGTTGATCCAGATGAACATGCCGCCCAGTTCCTCGGCCAGCATGATCAACCGGTTGCGGAACATTTCGGGGTACTCGGTGCGCAGCATCTCGTCCTCGAACTCGATCTGCATGTAGGCGCGGTTGTCCCAGGACGTCGTCTTCATGGTGATGCCGTCGGGGATGGGGTCGATCTCGCGCTCGAAGTGCCTCATGGTCTCGTTGCCGAGGATCACGTCCGTGCCGACCGGGCGCTCCAGGTAGACCACCAGGGTCTCCTTGTCCTGCTGGCGCCAGAAACCGCCCATGTTCACCTCGTTGCGGTAGAGGTGGATGCCGCCCCAGATGGCGCCGACGAGCAGCAGCACCGGATACCACCAAAAGCGCAGGTGCAAGGCGGTGAAGCGTTCCACGAAGCTGGCGAACAGGCCCACCATGACCATCATGCCCAGCGCGCCCGCGAACCAGGGCCAGATGTCGCACGCGGCGTTCCAGTCCTTGACCAGGGCGAAGGCCACGAAGGCGATGGCGCCGAGCACTGCCGAGACCGTGGCCCAGCGCCAGAACAGCGCCCAGCCTGTCTGCTCGACGATGTCGCCGTTCTCCCGCGACATCTCCTCCTCGGTCAGCTTGCGCAGGGCCACCGGGATCCAGCCGAAGGCCACGAAGACCGACGCCAGCATGGCGATGCCCACGGCGATGGCCAGAGGCGCGTAGTAGATGGCCAGCCGGTCGCTGAGGTAGATGAACGACAAGAACGCGATCACGGTCGTCAGCGTGGTGGCCGTGATGGGAAAGGCCACTTCCCTGGTGCCGTTGATCAGGGCCCGCTTGGGGTCGCGGTGGCGCCGGCGGGTGACGCGGCGGTGGATGGCGTCCAGCACCAGGATGCTGTTGTCCAGCAGCATGCCGAAACTCACGGTCAGGCCGCTGATGGTGATGAAGTTCACCGACACGCCGAAGAAGTAGAACATGGACAGGCAGATCACGATGGCCAGCAGGATCGAGCTCACCACGATGGCCGTGAATCTCACCCGGCGCAGCGCCGCGGCCAACAGCATGAACAGCAGCAACAGGATGATCAGCGAACGCCAGACCAGCTCCTCCACCTTGTCCTGCAGATCCTTGCCGTTGTCCGTGTCGATCTCGAACGCCACGGCGAACGGCAGCGATTCCCTGATCTCCGGCAAGGCCGCACGGATGCGTTTGCTGACGGAGATAGCGTTGGTGCCGCTACGCTTGGCGACCGAGGCCTGGATCACGTTGTCGCCGTTGATGCGCACGAAATAGGTCGGATCGTCGAAGCTGCGGGCCAGGTTGGCGATGCGGTCCAGGGTGATCGGCTGGCCGCCCACGTTGGCCACGATGGTGTTCATGATCTTGCGGACGGTCACCGAATCCTGCACGCTGACCGCCAGCTCGCGGCCGTGATCGCGGACGGCGCCGGACGGCACGATCTCGTCCAACGCATCGATCTGCGCGTAGACTTCGTCGGCGTGGATGCCGTAGCGCTCCATGGCCTCGTGGTCCAGCAGGATCTTCAGCAGGGGCAGGGCGCCACCCTGCAGCTCCACGTCGGCCACGCCGGGAACCGCCAGCAGGCGCGCCGCCAGCCAGGTCTCGGCCTTGTCGCGCAGTTCGTTGGCCGGGAGCGGCGAGATCAGGCTGATGGTCATGAAGTCGTCGGTGCGGAACTCCTCCGGCACGTGGGGCACCACGCGGGGCTGGCCGGCGGTCGCGGGCAGGTCGCGGCGCACCGAGCCCAGTTGTTCGGCGAGGTCGAGCTGGGCGAACTCCAGGTCGACGTCGCGGCGGAACTCGATGGTGACCTGGCACCAGCCGGGTCGCGATCGCGAGGTGATGTTCTCCACGCCGTAGACCTTGCGCGCGGCCTCCTCGACGGGGATGGTGATCGAACGCAGCATCGCCGCCGGCGAGGCGCCGGTCCAGGAGGTGGAGATCGAGAGCGAGGGCAGCTCGGTCTCGGGCATGGCTTCGATCTCCAGGCGGGGCAAGGCGTAGATGCCCGTGATCACCAGAGCGGTGAAGAGCATCCAGGTGGCCACCGGGTGGTCGATGAAAGCCTTGATCACGCCCGGCTCCCTTCGGCGAAGCTCTTGTCCAGAAGTTTGTGGAGGATCTCGTAGATCACCGGCGTCAGGAACAGCGTCAGCAGGGTGGCGATGCTCAGGCCGCCGAGAATGGTTACCGCCAGGGGTCGCTGTATCTGTTCGCCGGTGCCGATGCCGATGGCCATGGGCACCATGGCCATCACCGTCGTCAGGGTGGTCATGATGATGGGCCGGAAGCGCAGCCGGCTGGCTTCGAGGATGGCCATATGGCCGGACAGCCCCTCGCCGCGCAGACGGCGGATGGTGGACACCTTGACGATGGCGTCGTTGACGGAGATGCCGAGCAGCGCCACCAGACCGATCAGGGAGATGATGTTGATGGTATGCCCGCTGATCGCGAGTGTCAGGGCCGCGCCCAGCACGCCGACGGGCAGCACCGTCGTGATGATCAACGGATCGAGGAACGACTCGAACTGGGCGGCCAGGATCATGTAGACCAGCAGAGCCGAGAGCAGCAGCGCCCAGCCCAGGTCCTTGAACGAGCTGTTGATCTCCTCCTGCTCGCCGCCGACCACGAAACCCACGCCCTCCGGTGTCTGCAGGTCGTCCAGCACGGTGTTCACGTCGGACCAGACCTTGCTCAGCTTGCGACCGCTGATGTCGCCGCTGATGGTGATCTGCCGGCGCTGGTTGCGGCGCACGACCTCCCGCACGGGGCGGCCCTCGGTCAGGACCACGAAGCTGCTCAGGGGCGCCGTCTTGCCCCCGCCGACCTCCACGGGCGATGCCAGCACGCCGTCCAGATCCCGCCGCTCGTCCAGGGGCAGGCGCACCGCGATGTCGATGCGCTGCTCGACCTCGTTGAAGGTGGTGGCCACGACGCCCTGGATGCGCGCCTGCAGTTCGCGGGCCAGCAGGTCGGGGCTGATACCGTGGCGCAGCGCCTGCTCGCGGTCGATGTTGACCTCCACGGTGGGATTACCCAGCACCCGGTCCATCTCCAGATCCGTGAGTCCGGCAATGGGCTGCAGTTCGGTCATCAGGGCGTCGGCGACGGACAGGGCATCCTCGGGCCGCTCGGCCACCACGCCTAGGTTGAAGGGCGCCTCGCCGCTGGCGAGGATTTCCTGCAGGCCGATGCCCTCGTCGTGGAAGGCGCTCACGGTGCCTTCCATCTGCTCCAGCCTTTCGCGCAGCCGGTCCTTCACGCGCACCATGCGCTCCGCGCCGTCGCGGGAGGGGTGCAGCAGCACCCTGATGCGCACGGTGTTGGCGGCGGTGTATTCCTTCAGCGCGGCCAGGGTGCGCTCGGTCTGACCCGCCTGGGCGAAGACGGTGCGCACCTCGGGCATGCGCGCCAGGCGCGCCGACAGTTCGGCGGCCGTGGCCTGGGTCGATTCCAGGGGCGTGCCGTTGGGAAGCTCCAGGGCCAGCGTGAAGTCGCCGCTGGTGCGTTCGGGCAGGAACGAGCGCGGCAGGTCCAGCGCCACGAACGCCGAGCCGACCATCACCAGCAGCAGGACGCCCAGGAAGGCCCCCTTGTGCGCCATCACCCGCAGCAGGGAGGCGTGGTAGATATCGTGCAGACGCCGGAACATGATATCGGACAGTTTGAACAGCCCCCGCGGCTGCTCGCCGCCCGCGCGCAGGAAGCGGGCCGAGAGGGTCGTCTGCAGCAGCAGGGCCGTGGCCACCGACAGCAGCAGGGAGATGGTCACGGTCAGCGCCTGGTCGCGGAAGAATTCGCCCGCGATGCCCGGCACATAGATCACCGGGAAGAAAACGGCGACCGTGGTGAGCGTCGCGGCGATCACCGGCGAAGCGACTTCCTTGGCGGCGTCGGCGCAGACGCCGGCGATGCTCTTGTCGTCGGTGCATTCGGCCAGGTGGCGTTTGATGTTCTCCAGGACCACGATGGCGTTGTCCACCAGCATACCGGCCGCCAGCGACAGCCCGCCCAGCGACATCAGGTTTATGTTCACGTCGAAGAGATGCATGAAGGCGAAGGTCGAGACGATGCTGATGGGGATCGAGAGGCTCACCACGAAGGGGCTGCGCCAGTCGCGCAGGAAGAAGAACAGCACCAGGAACGCCAAGCCGGCGCCCCAGAGCAGCGAGTCGGTCAGACCGCGGAAGCTCTCCTGAACGTAGTCGGCGTCGCGGTAGACGAAGCGGTAGCCGAAGCCGGCATACTGGCCCTTCACCACCTCGAGGATGTGGTCGACCTCCTCGGTGACGTCGATGGTGTTGGCGCCGACCTCCTTGTACAGCAGCATAGAAACGACTTCGTCCTCGCCCAGCAGCGTGGCGCCCTCGGGTTCCTTGACCGTATCCAAGACCTCCGCCACGTCGGCGATGGTGATGATGCCGGAGTGCTCCGTCGGGATCTCGGTGCGACGTATGTCGTCGAGGGTCTCGAATTCGCCCAGGATGCGCAGGGGCAACTGCAACGGCCCCTTGCGTACGCGTCCCCCGGGAAAACTCCTGTTGGCGAGCGAGAGGGCGGATTGGACCTCCTGCATGGTCAGGCCGTAGAGGCGCAGCTTGCCGAAGTCGGGACGCACCAGGATCTCGCGGTCGCGACCGCCGATCACCTCGGCCTGACTCACGCCGTCGATCTGCTCCAGGGCCGGCTTGGCCACCTCCTCGCAGAACTCGGTCATCTGGGCCATGTCGTCCTCGCCCTCGATCACCAGGATGGCGATCGGACGGGCGCCGGGGTCCCAGCGCAGGATCAGCGGGCGTTCGGCGTTGTCGGGGAAGTCGTCGCGATTGGAGATCTGGTCGACGGCTTCGCGCAGGTGGAGGTTGGCGAACTCCATCTCCGTGCCCCACTCGTACTGGACGGTGATCGTCGAGACGCCCTCGCGGGTGCGCGACACCACTTGTTTCACGCCGGCCAGTCCGGTGATGCGCTCCTCCAGGGGCTGGGTCACCAGGCGCGTGAGGTCGTCGGCGGGGACCTCGCTGTAGTTGGTGATCACTGTCAGGTTGGGCGTGTTGATGCTGGGCAGCAGGTCGACCGGCAGGCGGTCGAAGGACTGGATACCGATCACCACCAGCCCCGCGAATAGCATCAGGATGGCGACCGGACGATGGACCGCACCTTTGATCATCGCTCCGTCCCCTCAGCGGCGAAGGCCCAGCGGTCGCTGGTCGGCACCGTCTTGCGGATCTTGAGTTTCGCCTCGTGCGCCAGCGTGAGGTGATCGCTGACCACCACCTTGTCGTCTGCGGCCAGCGAGCCGCCGCTGTGCACCTTGAGAATCTCGATCCACTCGCTGTTATCGAGACCCGTGTCCACGTACAGCCATTGGGCGCGGGGTTCGGGCGTCACCTTGAAGAGCAGTGTACGGTCATCGCGCGTGAGTACGGCCTCGCGCGGCACCAGCAGGCGGTCGGTGTGGATGCGCGCGGCCATCTCGGCGCGCACGAACATGCCGGGGCGGTACTTGCGCTCGGTGTTGGAGAAACGGATGATCACCTGGCAGGTGCGGCTGGTCTCGTCCAGCACGGGGCTGATGACGTCGACGGTGGCGCGTATCGTGTCGTCCACCGCGGGCACCGACACCAGTGCGGAGCGTCCTTCGGTCAGGTCGCCGAGATCGGCTTCGAGTACGTTGACCAGCGCCTCGAGCTCGCTGTCGTCGGTGATGCTGCAGAGCGTCTGGCCCGCGCTGATGTTCTCTCCCTTGACCACGACGAGCCCGCTGACCACGCCGGCGAAGGGCGCGCGGATCTCGGTGTACTCGAGGTTGAGACGCGCGCGTTCCTCGGCGATGCGGGCGTCGGCCAGGCCGGTGCGTTGGGCGAAGGTGTCCTGGCGAAAGGCGCCCTGTTTAAGCGAGCTCAGCTCCAGGTCCAGCAGGCGTGCCTGAAACTCCTCCTCGCTGATTTCCCGGCGCGCTCGCAGGGCCAGCAGGGCGTCGCGCTGCTCCACGAAGACGGCCAGGGCTTCCTGGTCGGCGACCTGTTCCTCACCCTCGGCGGCGATCTCGCTCAGGGCCTGGATATGACGGTAGCGGCTCTCCTCGAGCGCGAGACGGTATTCCCGGGCGTCGAGGCCGGCCAGCAGCTGACCGGCGCGGACGCGGTCGCCGTCGCGCACGCGGACCGACACCAGCTCCCCACCCAGCTTGCAGCGCACTTCCACCTGCTGGGTGGTGCGCAGGACGCCGTCGGCGTAGACGGGTTGCACCAGCTCTCCGTTCCTGACCAGTCCCGCGTTGACCTTTATGGCCTTTTCCTTCTTGGTCTTGGTCGTGTCGGCGGCGCTCGTATCGGCTGCCGTACTGTCGGCGGCCGACTCGTCTCCGCCTTCGTTGCCGCCGCAGCCGGAAAAGAACAGCGCCGTGGCCAGCGCGAGGGCGGTGAGCAGGGCAAATCGCTTCATCGCTAGGGTCTCCATTCCAGCCCGGAGTGCTCAGCGGGAGGGGCCTGCTGCCTGCAGGACATGCGCAGTCGTCCCCGCTTGATGATCAGGGCCATGTAGGGTTGGTCGACAATCATTCCCCGGTGTGCGGGAGGATGTCAACGGATTGCATACGCTATAACTTCCACCGGTGTTGCAAAATCGAGGTCGGCATCCTGGTCGACGCCGCCGGCGCCTGCGAAGGCATCGCGCGCGTCCTGGAATCCGCTTACCACGATGACGCGGTCGTCGTCCAGCAGGAACATGCGGTCGCGGGTGCCGTCTCCCGGCGCCTGCAGGGACACCTGGTGGTCGAAAAGGCCCTCTGCCGTGAAGACGTCCCAGGTCTGTAATATGCCCGGCGGCTGGTCGTGGATACCGCGGCTGGGCAACACCCACAGCTCATCACCGCGGACCTCCAGACGCAGGATGTCGGGCTCGTGCGCGGCGAGTTCCTGCTCCACGCCGAAGCGTCTGTAGCGATGGCCGGCTTGCCAGCGGGCTTCCAGCCGGTCGAGAATCTCCCGGGTCCGCGGCCATGACTTGTACTCGCGGCTGATCGTCAAGACAGGCTCGCCGTCGGGGGAGAAGACGATGATGAAGTATTCCTCGCGCGCGGTGGCGATGAAGACCCGTCCGTCGGGGGCGACGTCCCAGTGGCCCTCGCCGGGAAAGTGCTGGTCGGCCTCCTTGAAACCCTGCGCCGAAAAATCGAAATCGTCGTTGTTGCCGTGGTATTCCGTGCGCTCGAGGCCGTCGCGGCCGTAGAGGCTGATGAAGTTGCGGCGCAAGCGGCCCTGTTCGGTGCGCGTCATGTGCGCGCCGGACAGCACCAGGCCGGCGGTGGTGGCCTGGGCGCCGCTGAGGAAATCGCGGCCGCCGGTGGTGGGGTCGCCCGGCAGTACGGTGCCCGCCGGTACGCCGTCCGGTGTCAGCAGGACGATGGTGCCAGGCATTCTCTGCACGACGCCGACGTTGCCCTCGGGCGTCAGCAGCAGATCGCCGGCGCGTCGGAATTCGCCTGGCCCTTCGCCCTCGCGCCCGATCGTGCGCAGCAGCTCACCCTCGGGGGAGAGGACCATCACCTCGTTGAGTTGCGCATCCAACAGGAAGATCTCGCCGCCGGGACCGACGCAAGCCTGCACGACCAGGCCGAAGAAGAGGTCGTCCTCCTCGCCGCCGCGTCGCCACAGCTCCTCCAGCGCGAAGGTCACGACGCCGTTGGCGGGTCGGTCCGGATTGGCGACGCGCGGCGCAATATCGGAGGCCAAAGCCGGCGCCGCGAAAGAAGACAGGAACGCGGCGAAACAGGCGGCAAGCAAGGCTCTTGAGGTCTGGCATCGTGGCATGAAGGGTCTCCCGGTATCGGTTCGGCGCCGGTGGCAATACAGGCGGTGAGGCCGGAGCACGACCGGCGACGCTGCTTCCTAACAAACTCACGGGAGCCCGGTTCCCTGCGCTGGCTTGTTTAATTCCCGTCAGCGGACGATCCGGCAGCTCACGATCTCCATGGGCTCCGCGGTCTCGTCATCGCTCTCCACACCCACCGATGACAGGTAGGCGTTCAGGAAGTTCCGGATGAAGACGACCCGTTCCCCGTCCACGAAGAATAGCACATCGCTCATGCCGTCGCCGTCCACGTGCATGCGGGCCTGGTGCACGAAGATGCCCTCCTGGTCGAAGACGTCGTAGGTCAGCATCACGCCATCAGGTTGATCACGTACGCTCCGGTTGGTGGTGACCCAGATCGTGCCGTCGTCCTGGACCTGCACCGCTCTGATGTCGGGCTCCACGTCCGATACGGTGATGCGCGGCATCACCGGGTAATTGCGGCCCTGCGCCTCGAGGATCGAGGTCGCCCGGCGCGTGTCGATCGCTTCGCGTGGCAAGCACTCGTAGGGACGGGAGAAGGTGCGGTGCAGCTCGCCGGCGGCGTTGTGGATCTCCAGCAGGTACTGGTTGCGGTGCGGCGCCACCACGACGCTGCCGTCTGCGGACAGGTCCCAGCGTGTCCACACGAAATCGACCGCTTCCTCGTCGAGCACCATGTCGGCGAAGTTCTGCTGAGCGGACTTCGAGACGTAGCTGACCGTTTCCTCTCCCTCGGGCGTATACCCGCGCAGGAAGTAGGTCTGCTCCAGCAGCCCCGCGGCGAAGGACTGGTCGATGCCCACCAGGACGGTGTTCCCGCTACGACACTTGCCCCCGACGAGCACCGAGAAGCCGGCTCCCGAGGTGGGATCGCCTGACTTGTAGGGGAAGGTGCCGGCGGGATTTCCCTCGCGGTCGATCTGGACGATCTTGCCCGGAAAGACCTGGATCATGCCGATGCTGCCGTCCGGCAGGAAGAACATGTCGACGGGCCGTCTCGTCTCGCCGGGGCCGTCGCCTTCCCGGCTCAGGGTGGCGATCCGTTCGCCCTCGGGAGAGAGGACCGCGACTTCCGAGAGTTGCTGGTCCAGCAGGTAGAGGTTGCCGCTCTCGTCGGTCAGGGCCTGGGCGACGACGCCGAAGAGATTCTCGTCGTCGTCCGCGCCGCCCACTCGCCATTGTTCATCGAGAGTGTAATCGACGATGCCGTCCCGGGGCTCGGCCCCGTTTTCAACGTGGGGGGCTGCGGCGAGACCCGGTGTCGCGGCGGCAAAGAACGTCAGTGTGATCAAGGCGCTGCGGAGACTATTCATGGTCTTGACTCCTGTGTC
Organism: uncultured Fibrobacteraceae bacterium; assembly: GCA_964389015.1. Lineage (GTDB taxonomy): Bacteria > Krumholzibacteriota > Krumholzibacteriia > LZORAL124-64-63 > LZORAL124-64-63 > JAHIYU01. The sequence goes on from CAYMCR010000049.1 coordinate 13,036, forward strand.
CGAGAGGCGTATAACTGCTGTTCAATGTTCACTTGAATCACTGGCAATTGCCAGCTCAAGTTTGATGCTGCCTTTGATGCCGCCTTTGATGCCGCCCAAGTGTGCGGCGGGGGTTCACCATGAAAAAAGTCTACCTCTGTCCCCATTGTAAAGCAGTTCTGAACCCGAACGTGAAGATCATCTTCATCGTCGATGACGGCGAGAATCGGGGTCTGCTCCTGCTCAACGCCAAGCCCGGGGATTACCGCCTGATCGTCGATCCCAACTTCCCCCTGGTCAAGGGCGAGAAGGCGACCTTCCACTGTCCCGTCTGCGACAAATCGCTGATTTCGCGGGTGAACGACAATTTCGTGGAGATCATGCTCGATCAGGGCGACGCCAAGCCGAGCACGGTCGAGTTCAGCCGGGTCTTCGGGGAATACGCCACCTTCATCATCGACGGCAAGGAGTTGACCGCCTTCGGCGAGGACGCCGACGATTTCGGGGACGTCAATTTCTTCGGCTCTCTCTAACGGCGGCCAGCCACCCCAACAACTCTCCGCTCGTGTCACCGCCCGGTGCGATGGTTACCGCCTCGCGCACCGCGGCGGCGTATTCGTGCTCGAGCTCCGCCGCGGACGACGATCCGTCGAGCACGGCCAGCATCAGCGGTCGGTCGGGGAAGCGGTCGCGGAGCCAGGACAGCGCCGCACGCGCCGCCGACCAGGTGTCGGCGTCCCAGACGCCGGTCCTGGCCGCCGGCAGACCCGGGCGGGCCGCTAAGCCACCGAGCTTCGCGAAGGCCATCCCTGCCGTCGTGTCGTCGACCAGGGTCGTCATGAGGTCCGGCGCATGCCGTCCCCCCGCATCCAGGATGACCAGCACCGGGCCGGCCTCGACCTTTTCCCATCCCGGCGAAAAGGCCAGCGCCTGCTGGACGAGACGACCGTCCTCGGTGGGGCAGGCAACCGTCAGCAAGCCCTGCGCGGGCAGGATGGTATCGGTCTGCTCGTGTCTTGCGAGCAGTGCCTCCACCTCGGCGATGGTTGTCCACAGGGGAGCCGGGTAGGTACGCGGATCGCGCCCGGCCAGCGCTACGGCGACCAGCTCCAGACGCCAGTCCAGGCTCGAGCGCTCCAGGTGGGAGAGGGGCTTGGTGCGGTCGTGGGTTCGGGTGAGCCAGACGCCGGAATAGCGCAGCACGTCGGTTCGCCACGACAGTTGCCGGTCGCCGGCCGGTTTCAGAAACGCGCCCAGTCGGTAAGGGCCGTCCGGCAACGACGACAGGTCGGCGTAGCGCGTCCAGGTGTTCAGACCCGGTCGCAGGGCAACCTCGTCCGTGGTGTCGCCTGCACCGACCACGGAGTTGCCCTCGATGTCGGTCACGTCGGTGGTCAGGACCGCCGTATCATCCCGGGACGACCACGCGGCCAACTCGATGGTCAAGGGCCTGGCGCCCACCAGGGCGTTGGCGACGCGGGCGGTCAGACGCAGTGTGGAGGATTCGTTCAACGCGACGGTCACCGGCCGGAAACGGTGCCAGACCGCCGCGGCGTCGGCCATGGCGGGGTCCCTGACGAGCTGTGTGAACCGACCGGGACCGGTGTGCCCCACGTTCACGCCGAAGAGCGTGTCCGCCGGCACGGCGTAGGGCGCCAGGTACGCCCAGGGCACGTGCGCGACGAGGGTGATCGTCTCCGGTGCGGGACCGGTTGCGAAGTCGGGCGCCAGTTCCAGCACCCGCTGGTGCAGGGGACGGCCGGGCAGCCCCAGCAGCCGGCCCCGGGGCTCGCCGTCGCTGGAGCCGAAACCGAACCGCCAGGCGCGGCGCGTGTCGAAGCTCCTGGTCGAGTCGGGGGCGGTGATGGTGAGCAGTAACTCGCCGCCGCGCGGGTCCGGTCCGGCCGGCCTCATGACGGCGGTGGGCCCCGTCGCCCGGACGTGGAAACCGTTGTCGTCGAACATCATGGCCAGCGCGATCTCGGCGCCGCTCGCCCGGTCCTCCAGGCTGCCGAGTCCACCCCAGGTTCCGTCCACAAGTGCAACGTGTTCCCGGCGCGCCTCGTCCAGCAGACCCGCGACCAGATCACCCACGAGCCGCTTGTAGTCCGTGCTCTCGCGCAGAACCGAGAGGTCGGTGTCCGTGTCGAGGGTGCGCACGTCGTCGAAACCGAAATCGACCGCCTGCAGCAGCGACGCCATGGCCTCGTCGGTCTCGCCCTCGCGCGAGGCCACGCAGGCCGCGTTGTAGTGCAGCAGGGGATTGGCGGGTTCGAAGCGCAGCATCTCCCGGATCAGGATGCGGGCCATTTCCAGATCGCCGTCGCGCAGGTTGCGTGCTAGGGCCTCGCGCATGCGCTGCATTTCGCTGACGCCCTTGGGCGGTGTCGCGACAGCAGTGATCGACAAGCCCACCGCGATAAGGGCCGCGATCAGGGTCGCTACGATCGTCGATCCGAGGTGGGAGAGCGTCGCGGGATTATACCGCGGCGACGGTCGGGAAGGCGATGGCCATCGTGTCGCGTGCAATCATCAACTCCTCGTTGGTGGGAACGATCATGATTGTCACCCGCGAAGACATCTTGCTGATGATGGCCTCATCGTGCCGCGTGGCGTTCTTGAAGGGGTCGAGCACGGCGCCGATGATGCCCAGTCCGCGGCAGGACCATTCCCTGACCAGGGAGTCGTTTTCGCCGACACCGGCGGCGAAGGTGATCGCGTCCACGTGGCCCAGGGCCACGGCGTAGGCCCCGATGTATTTGCGGATGTGGTAACAATACACTTCCAAGGCCAGGCGCGCACGGTCGTTCCCGTTGGCGTACTCGCGTTCCACGTCGCGCAGGTCGCTCGAGACGCCGCTGATGCCCAGCAACCCGCTCTGTTTGTTGAGCAGTTGGCCGACCTCGGCGCTGCTCATGCCCAGGTTGCTCTCGAGGTGGCCGACGATGGCGGGATCGATGTCGCCCGACCGGGTACCCATCACCAGCCCTTCCAGCGGCGTGAATCCCATCGAGGTGTCGATGGACTTGCCGCCGCTGACGGCCGCCACCGAGGCCCCGTTGCCCAGATGACAGGTGATGAGGTTGAGCTCGGCGGGGTCGCGGGCCAGGATCTCGGCCGCGCGCAGGGCGACGTAGCGGTGACTGGTGCCGTGGAAACCGTAACGCCGGATCCCGTGCTCCTGGTAGAGCTCGTACGGTAAGGGGTAGATATACGAGGAATCGGGCATGGTCTGGTGGAAGGCGGTGTCGAAGACGCCGACCATGGGCACGTCCGGCAGCACGTCGCGGACCGCCTTGATTCCCATGATGTTGGGCGGGTTGTGCAACGGCGCCAGCGGGATGCAGGCTTCCAGGGCCGCCATCACCTCGTCGTCGATCATCACGCTGCCGGAATAGGCTTCCCCCGCGTGCACCACGCGATGCCCCACACCGGAGATCTCATCGTAGCTCCCGACGACGCCGTGGTCGGGGTGGGCCAGGGCCGCCAGCAGCAGCTTCATGGCGGTCTGATGGTCGAGGATGGGACAGGTCTGCTCGACGTCCTCGTGCTCCGGACGCTTGTAGACGTGGTGACCGTCGTCCAGGCCGATGCGCTCGACCAGGCCCTTGGCCAGCAGGTGCTCGTTTTCCATCGCCAGGAACTGGTATTTGAGGGAGCTGCTGCCGCAGTTGATCACCAGCACGTTGGTCACGGCGCGGATCCTCCGCTCTGCAGGGCCGTGATGGCGGCCACGTTGACGATGTCGTCGACGCTGCAGCCGCGCGAAAGGTCGTTGATGGGCTTGGCCATGCCCTGCATCACCGGTCCGACGGCTTCGGCGCCGGCCAGTCTCTGGACGAGCTTGTAGGCGATGTTGCCCGCATCCAGGTCCGGGAAGATCAGCACGTTGGCGCGGCCGGCGACGTCGCTGCCGGGGGCCTTGCGTTCGCCCACGGCCGGCACCAAGGCGGCATCGGCCTGCAGCGCTCCGTCGGCGGCAAGGTCCGGTGCCTGCTCCCGCAGGATGCGCAGCGCCTCGTCGACCTTGTCCACGTCCGCGCCCGCGCCGCTGCCCTTGGTGGAGTAGCTGAGCAGGGCCACCCGCGGCTCGAAACCGCAGAGCGCGCGCGCCGTACCGGCGGTGGCCACGGCGATGTCCGCGAGCTGCGCGGCGTCGGGGTCGGGGTTCACTGCGCAGTCGGCGAAGACGATCATGCCGTCGGTGCCCAGGGTCCAGTCCGGGTTGACCATCACGAAGCAGCTCGAGACGATCGAGCAACCGGGAGCCGTGCCGATGGCCTGGAAACCGGCGCGCAGCACGTTGCCGGTACTGTTCACGGCGCCCGCCACCATACCGTCGGCCAAGCCGCGCTCGACCATCAGGGCGCCGCAGTAGAGCGGATCCGTCGCGGCCTCGGCCGCTTCCTCGAGCGACAGGCCCTTGTGCTTGCGTTTCTCGTGCAGGGTGGCGGCCAGCGCCTCGCGATCGGGATGGGTCGCGGGGTCAGCGATGGCGATGCCGTCGGCGGAGAGCCCCAGGTCCTGCAGGCGCGACCGGATATCCGCCGCGTCGCCCAGCAGGAACACGCCGGCGATGGCCTCGTCGCGCAGCGTCGCGGCGGCGCGCAGGGTCCGTTCGTCGCCGCTTTCGGGCAGCACAATGGTTCGGTGGAGTTCGGCGGCCTTACGGTGCAGCTGTCGGATAAATTCCATGACGTGTCTCGCTTGGCAAGGGGTCAACACCTGGGCGAATAGTGGAGTGTTGGCCTGTGGTTGTCAAACCGGTAGCGAGCGATCATGCCAGGCGCTGCGAAGCGGCAGCACAAATCGTAAAGAGCTAGATCTGGCGCATCTTTTGGTCCTCGTCCAGCGTGCGTTCGATCTCGGGCAGACGGTCGATCAGATCCTGCAGGGTGAAGCCCTCCCAGAATTCCTGGAGCTTCATGTCGAGCAGCTCCCAGATGCTGCGTGTGGTACAGAATACGGACCTCTCGCAAGAATCGGGATTGGGAACACATTCGACCAGCGACGCACGTCCCTCCAGTGTCTGGAAGACGTCCCAGAGCGAGATGTCCTGGGGCTCGCGGGTCAGGTAGTAGCCGCCGTGCACACCCTTGCGGCTGCCGATCAGGTCGGCCTTGCGTAGGGAAGCGACGAGTTGTTCGAGATATTTGCGGCTGATTTCCTGGGCTTCCGCGATCGAACTGAGCGGCACGGGCTTGCCGTTGGATGTGACGGCGATCTGCAACAACGCGCGCAGGCCGTAACGGACTTTGGTGGTGATTTTCACGCGGGGCCCGTCCTTTCTCGGATACTGTCTCGGTTTAAATGCTCTTCACTAATGGTAATCAATCAAACCGAGACGACAAGTGTCGTATCTGCTCATTTGACGATCTCCGCCACCTCCTCGATGAGCTGCGGCGGCAGGTGCAAGGGCAACGTAGTGGCGCGCTTGCGCTCGATGTCGTGGTAGACGCGCTCCACCTGCACCTGCTCCAGGCCCAGCACCGACGCCGCTTCGGCGGCCGGCACGTCGTGGTTCAGCGCCCACAACAGCAGGTCCATCTCGGCATAGGGCAGCACGAAGTAGAACTCGTCCTGCCCCTGCGGCAGGGAGTAGGTGTCGGTAGTCGGCACGACCGTGCAGATCTCCTCGGGCAGGCCCAGGTGCCGTGCCAGGGCGTAGACCTGGGTCTTGTAGAGGTGGGCGATGGGCTTGATGTCGGCCGCGCCGTCGCCGTTCTTCACGAAGAAACCCTGATCGTATTCCAGCCGGTTGGGGGTGCCCAGCACCGCGTAGTTCAGACGGTCGGCGTGAAAGTACTCCATGGTCTTGCGAATGCGCTGCTTGAAGTTGGTGGCGGCCACGATCTGCAGGTAGGCCTTCACCGGCAGCCGCTCCTCGAACATGTTCCCGTCGGGATCCTGCACCACCAGGCGGTAGACGTTCATGCGGTCCGAGTCCAGCAGGTCCGACGGCAGCACGATCTTGGATTTCCAGCCCTCGCCGTACGCGGGGAAGACCTCCTTGTAGGCCTCGTCGCGCCAGCGATAGCAGCCGATGGCGTCCAGCGCCGGCGCGATCTCCTCCACCACGTACTCGATGCCCAGGTGCTCGGCGAGCTGCGCGCCCAGCGAGCGGCTGGCGGCTGACGAGTCGCGCTCCGGCAGCAGCAGGCCGTAGACCTTCTTGGGGCCGAGGGCCTCGACGGCCAGGGCCGCGGTCACGCTGCTGTCGATGCCGCCGCTCATGGCGACCACGGCGCCGCGGCGGAGCATGCGGCGGGAGACGAGTTCGCGGAGGCGGGTCTTGACGGTGGCTACGGTCTGGTTGAGGTCGAGGTCTAGGACGGTGCGGTCGAACATTGGTATTTCCTCGCTTGGAGCGTTGGGTGCATTTGGATGAGGGTAGGGTACTCAGGGTGGGGGGTGGTGTCGACCGGTTTTTAGGGGGTTACGTATGCTCGCCGTGCGCCGCTCCTCGTGACGTATTCCGGCTACGCATCGATGGCTCTGGCCATCTACGATCTGGTGGGGCGTCGCGTCCGAACGCTGATTGCAGAGACCAAGCCGGCCGGGCCAAATGTAACGATCTGGGATTGGCCGTGATGACTTTGGCCTCGAAGTGCCGACCGGTGTCTACATCGCCAGGCTGAAGGCGGGCGACCGGATCGAGAGTCAGAAATTATCTCTCGCCTAAATTGAGCGATTCCTCGATAGCCGACCTAAACCGAGGCAAATTTCCGCAG
>CAYMCR010000050.1:0-19710 GCA_964389015.1 uncultured Fibrobacteraceae bacterium
CCTTCCCATGGTATCAAATTGGGGCTGACCTTAGTTATGCCATCCCGTGTAAATATTAGTCGAAACTCACGGGTTACGATATGTGTAACTAGTGCATAATAAATAAAATACTACGCTCTAGGGTATAATTCCTGCGCGGCCCTCACGCTCTCATCGATCCTACCAATCCCGTCATAATCTCGGTGGCTTTGCCCTGCAGGAAAATGTCGGTCGTGTCGTCGGTAAACAGCGAAGGCTCCGGGTTGACCTCGATGATCGTCGCGCCGGTGTTCCCCGCCACGCCCGGCAGCAGCGACGCCGGCGCCACCTCGCCCGTCGAACCGATCACCATCATGACGTCGCAGGCCTCCGCCGCCCGGAACGATTCGCTGCGCGCCGGCTCGGGAATCCCCTCGCCGAAGAAGATGAAATCCGGCTTGAGCAGGCCGCCGCAATCGTTGCAACGGGGCGGCAGTACGTCCAGCGACACCTCGGCGACCGGCAATTTCGCACTGCAACCGAGACAGACCAGATGACGCGAGTTGCCGTGGAATTCCCACACCCGGCGGCTGCCCGCCTCCTGGTGCAGGTTGTCGATGTTCTGGGTGATGATCTCGCGGATCACGCCGGCGCTCTCCAGGTCCGCCAGCGCAACGTGGGCGGCGTTGGGTTCAGCCCGGCCGAAGAAGTCGTAGAATATCTCCTTGATCACGAGCCACGACTCGCGCGGGTTTGCCAAGAAGAAACCCAGCTCGATGGACGCGGGATCGTAGCGGCTCCAGATGCCGTCGGGCCCGCGAAAGGTGGGGATGCCGCTCTCGACCGAGACGCCAGCGCCGGTGAAGGCCACGGCGTGGCGGGATTTCAGCAGTGATCGGGCCGCAGCGGCGAGACTGTCCTGCATGCTCGTCCTTTCCGGTCGGATCATGCGATGATAGCATGCAAGCCTGTGGAGGTGAACATGGACTGCCTGGTCTGCGGCACGCGCACGGAACCGTACTTCAAAAAGGATTTCCAAGGCCATCACGGCCTGCACGAAGTCCGATACCGCCGCTGTCCCGCCTGCGGTTGCGTCTTTTCCGAGACCCACGCCGCCATGTCCCGGGCCGCGTGGGAGGATCTCAACGAACGCGTGCACGGCGAATACCAGGGCGGCGACCACGCCGCGGCCGACCCGCGTTGGCTGGAGCGTCTCGCCGCCCAGGACGTGAACATCGCGCGCCTGGCCGGGCTCGGCCTGCTGCCGCGCGACCGGCCCTGGGTCGACTACGCCTGCGGCGACGGCAAGCTCGCGGACATGCTCACCGCCCGCGGTCTGCCCGTCCACAAGTACGACCGTTACATGCACGGCGACCGCTCCGAATACCTTAGCGAGACTCAACTGCACGCCACGCGCTACGCCAACGTGATCACCACCTCGTTCTTCGAGCACGTGCTGAGCCTCGAACCACTCGATGAGGTGGCGGGCCTGGTGGACGACGACGGCGTACTGTCCCTGCACACCCTGGTGCGCGGCGCCGTGCCACGCGATCCCGACTGGTTCTACCTGCTGCCGGTGCACGTGGCTTTTTTCACCAACCGCAGCCTGGCGCTGTTGTGCGAGCGCTGGGGTTTCGTGGCCAGCATCTACCACGTGCCCTCGCGCATGTGGTTCCTGTACAAGCGCTGGGACGACGAGCGCGAGCGGCTCGCGCGCGCGGGGCTGGATCTCGGCGGCGACGACGACTTCCGCGAGCGCGGGTTCGTCGCTTACTGGACGGACTGATTGTGCTACGTTGCCGGACGTGGGCATGTCCAGAAACCTTATTGCGAGGACCAACATGACCGAAATCCTGATCGTCGGCGCGCGCGGACTGGGCAAGGAAGTCCTGGGCTACCTCCGGGACGACGACCGCTACGACCCCGTCGCCTTCCTGGACGAGCTGGACGTCGACGAGGTGCTCGGCCTGCCGGTCCTCCATCCCGCCCGTTACGACGGCGAATGCCGCCGCGCGATCTTCGCCGTCGGTTATCCGCTGGACAAGGCGCCGACGTTGGCCAAGTACGAACCCCTCGACCTCGACTGGGAGACCTACGTCCACCCGCGCGCGCTCGTCTCCTCCCACGCGACGTTGGGTCGCGGCGGCCTGGTCGCCCCCTTCGCCGCGGTCTGCGGCGACGCGGTCCTCGGCGACTTCGTCTTCCTCAACGTCCACGCCGCGGTGGGACACGACGCCCGCCTCGACGACCACTGCTCCCTCATGCCCCACGCCGCCGCCGCCGGTGAGACCCGGATTCACGAAGGCACGCTGCTTGCAATCGGTGCTTCGGTCCTGCCGGGCGTGACGGTGGGCGCGCGTTGCCGCGTCACCGCGGGGAGCGTCGTGACGGCGGACATGCCGGAAAAGTCGCTGATATTCGGCAATCCGGCACGTTCGCAACCCGACCTCGAACAACACCGCATCTGAGTCGCCGCCATCTCGCCCGGTCGATTTCCTGACACCCCCGACCGGGAGCGAGCAATTGATCAACGATCAGGAACTGCTGCATAAGATACGTCACGCCTTCCATGAGTCCTTCGGCACCGATCCCGAGACGGTCGTACCCGGAGCCGGCCCGGACGACATTCCCGGCTGGGATTCCCTGGGTCACGCCGTCCTGGCGACGAATCTCGAGGACGCGCTCGACACCACCTTCGACATCGACGAGCTGATGGCCATGGAGGACGTGACGGCCATCCTCGAGGTGGCGGCCGGCAAACTGACGGACGTCCCCGCATGATGACCGACACGCGCATCGACGAATTGCTGGACGGCCCCGCCTACGGGACGCCGGTCGCGGAACGCGGCCCGCTCCTGCTGGACCTGCTGCGCGACCAGGTGAGCAGCGCCGCGGCACGTTCGCCGGCCTACGCCAACGTGGTCCGGCACTGGCCCGTGCCGCTGGACGAAGCCGACGCGGTGGCCGATCTGCCATACCTGCCCGTCTCTGTCTTCAAACGCAATCCGCCCCTGGCGTTGGTGCCGGAGACGGACGTGTTGCGCGAGCTGCACTCGAGCTCGACCACCGGCCAGGCGCCGAGTCGTATCGCCGTCGACCGCGTCACGGCCCTGCGCATGACCCGCGGCGCGGTGCAGATCCTGCGCGATTTCGTGGGGCCGGAGCGTCGCCCCTATCTCGTGATGGACGTGCCGGCGTCCAACGCGGCGACGACCGAGGTGGGCGCGCGCGGCGCCGCCATCCGGGCCCTGATGCCTTTCGCCTCGTCGGTGACCTACGGCTTACGCGCCGATCCGTCCGGCGAGTCCGTGCCCGACGTGGATGTCCTGCGCGCCTTCGTCGACGAACACGGCGACGGCCCGGTTCTGGTCTACGGCTTCACCTCGGTCCTGTGGACGGCGCTGGTGCGCCCCCTGGCCGAGAGCGGTCTCGACCTCGGCCTGCCAAACGTCCACCTGCTGCACAGCGGCGGCTGGAAGAAGTTGGCGGCGGAGGCGGTGTCGAAGGAGGAGTTCACCTCGGCCACGGCGTCGGTGTTCGGCTGCGCGCCCGACCGCGTGATCGATTACTACGGCATGGTGGAGAATCTCGGCATCGTCTATCCCGATTGTCAGTTCGGCAACAAGCACGCGCCGGTCACCGGCGAGGTGATCGTGCGCGATCCGCTCACCCTGGCGCCCGTGGGCGAGGGGGAGACGGGCCTGTTGCAGGTGTGCAGCGTGCTGCCCGAGAGCTTTCCCGGCCATCTGTTGCTCACCGAGGATCTCGCCACCGTCAAGATGCACGACGGCTGTCCCTGCGGCCGTCCCGGTCTCGCTTTCCGTTTCGCCGGCCGTGCTCCGCGCACCGAGACGCGGGGCTGCGGCAACGTGGACGCCCGGCGTCCGCATCCCCTGGAGGTAACGACGGCATGAGTGTTGCGACCCAAATCCCGACGGCTACGCATCCGCAGGTAATGCGCCATGCGACCCGCGACGATGTGCGCGGCGCGGCCCGCGCGTTGCGCCGAGCCCTCGCCAGCGAGACGATGGACGTCGACGCGATCCTGTCCGTCTGCGACCTGTGGTCCCGCGCCATACTCGACGAACCGGCGCGCGAGGTGCCCGGCACCGTCTTCCTCTCCCTCTGGCTCAAGCGTGGCTCGCTCGAGGCCCTGCTGTGCCGCGAGTTCGGTGACGATCACCTCGCCGGCTCCTGGCGTCACGAAGGCCGTGCGAGACTGCGCTCCCATCCCGTCGGCGTGGTGGGCCACTGGCCCGCTGCCAACGTCGAGATCCAGCCGCTGCTGTCGGCGGTGTGTGCCCTGCTCGGCGGCAACGCGGCACTGGTGCGTGTGCCGCCCGCCCTCGTCGATGACGTCGAGGCGCTTCTGGCGCCTCTGGCACGGATAGATCCCGACGGCCGATTGTCGCGGCTTCTGTCGCTGGTCTCCTACGAGGGAACCGATCACCGCTGCCACGAGACCATGGCCCGCAACGTGGACGGCGCGATGATCTGGGGCGGCGCCGAGGCCGTGACCGCCGTACGGTCGCTGCCGTTCGCGCACTGGGCGAGACTGGCGGTGTTCGGGCCCCGCACGTCCCTGGCCGTCATGGACCGCGAGGCGTGGCAGGATGAAGACGACCGTGGCCGCTGGTGCATCCGCCTGGCCCGCGACGTGTGGCAGTTCGATCAACGGGCGTGCTCCTCGCCGCAGACCCTGTGCGTCGAGACGCACCCGGGCGACGATCTGACGCCGCTGGTCGATGCGCTGACCGAGGCTTTCAATCGCGAGCAGGATCTCCATCCGCGTGAGTCGTTGTCACCGGACCGCGTGCTCGCGGCGGCGCGCGCCCGCGCCGAGCATCTGCTGGGCGACCCACGCGCCGGCGCACGCTTCCCGGCGGCGCCGCACTGGTCGATCCTGTTGCATCCCGCACCCGAAGCCGGTGTCTGTCCGTCGCGGCCGCGTCCCGCGCAGGGCCGCACGCTGCACGTCCTGCCGGTGCGCGACGCAGCAGACGCTGCCGCTCTCTGCGACGGCGACGTCCAGACCGTCGGCCTGGCCTTCACCGACGCCGAAGCCGAACGCCGGCTGGTGACGGCCGCCGCCGCCCGCGGCGTCGATCGTCTGGTGAGGCTCGGCGCCATGCACGTCTTCGATTCGCCCTGGGACGGGCGCGACCTGGTCCGCCCTTTCACACGCATCGTTCGCCACTCGTCTTCCTGTGAGGCATGAGATGACCGTCAAGACAGTCGAAACCGTATCCGGCGCAGATTTCCTGGACGCCCTGCCGTCCGTCGCCAAGCTCTTCGCAGCTTCCGCCCGAGGCGCCTACGAGGCGAATCAGGAAGTCTGCTCCTGGCTGTGCGATCCCCTCGCCCGCTGGGCCCGCGACGCCTACGGGGAGGAAGTTTTCGCCGCCGCCGCCCGCGGCTACGCCGAGTACTGTCTCCATGTGGCCCAGGCAAAACACGCCTACGAGAAGGCGGGGCGATACATGCCCGACGAGTTGCCCATGATCATCGACAAGGTCTACGAGGACGACGACGTGATGACGCCCTACATGTGGGCCGCAGTGCTGATCTATGCCTTCTGGCCCAGCATGACCGCCCATCTGGCGCTCTTCCGCGACGCGTTCCTGGATCGCCTCACGGCGGCGCCCAGGATTATCGAGCTGGCCTGCGGCCATGGCGCCATGGGGCTGGTCTCGCTCGAGCACCGCCCCGACGCCACGCTGCTGGGTTACGACATCAGCCCGCCGGCGATCCGCATCGCCAACCGTCTCGCCGCCGCCTCTCCCCACGCGGGACGCGCGCGCTTCGTCGTCCGCGACGTGCTCGAGTTGGACCTGGCGGAAGGTCGTCACGACGGCGTCATAGCCGCCATGCTGGCCGAGCATCTGGTCGACCCGTGCCCCCTGTTCGACTCGGTCGCCCGCTTCCTCGCGCCCGGGGGACTGGCTTTCGTCTCCACCGCCCTGGAATCTCCCCAACGCGATCACGTCTTCGAATTCCATCACGAGAGCGAAGTGTTGATGATGGCCGAGGAGGCCGGTCTGCGTGTAGTGCGCATGGCCTGCGATTCGGCGCCGCGCCGGACGGGAGAGAGGTTCGCGCCTCGGGCCTTAGCTATGGTGTTGACGCATCGCTGACGGGCAGGATGAGAGGACGACACAGGGGGGGCATCCCCAACGCCGCTTGGTAGGTATTAGCTCCAGGTATATTCTGCATTCATGTTTCTTGGATCGTGATATAGTTGCCGCTCCGATCGTGATGTTCAGACACATTGACGATTCAATACGGCCTAGAGCGAATTGTGACCAGCATGACGAACGATTTCTTCGCAAAACCGGTACTGAACTCCCCCTACGATTATCCCGATCACTACTGGGAGCTCGATGCCGATGGTCAGCCCACCAACAAAATCATCAACCGGCGGCGCCGCGCGGAATTCATTACGCCCATCCCCAAGCCCAAGAAACGCAGGACAGCGCAACGGGAGATGGTTCTCGACGCCGGTACGGGTCTGTCGACCGAAAACCAGCTGTATGATCCGACTCCGATCATCAATCAGCTTCGGGAGCGCGTCGACAAGTGGCGGATGATACCGGATCCGACGAAGTGGCGAGTCACTCCGGAGACGGCGCGTTTGCTTCATCATTGGCGTCATTATGAATTCAGCGGAATTCGTCCCTTCTTCTGTCAGATCGAGGCCATCGAGACGCTGATCTGGTTGACCGAGGTCGCGCCTCAGTCGGGCCGAGAGGGTCGTATCTTTCTGGACCATCTCGAGGCTGCCAGCGAGGCTGCGAATCCTGATCTCCCACGGCTGGCGCTCAAGCTCGCCACCGGGGCCGGCAAAACAACCGTCATGGCCATGATCATTGCCTGGCAGGCGGTCAATGCCGTGCGGCATCCCGGCAGCAAGAGGTTTACACGTGGTTTTTTGGTCGTGGCGCCCGGCATCACCATTCGCGACCGGTTGCGCGTGTTGCTGCCCAACGATCCGGACAGCTACTACCGCAGTCGCGAGTTGTTGCCGAACGACATGTTGAGCGATCTGGGACGGGTCGAGATCGTCATCACCAATTTCCATGCGTTCAAGCTGCGCGAGACACTGTCCTTGTCGAAGGGTGGTCGCTCACTTCTACGGGGACGAGGGCCAGACATCCGGACGGTCGAAACCGAAGGGCAGATGCTGCAGCGGGTCATGCCCAACCTGATGAACCTCAAGAATGTCATGGTTTTCAACGACGAGGCACACCATTGCTATCGTGAGAAGGTCGGCGACGATGAAGAAGGTGATCTGAAGGGCGATGATCGCAAGGAGGCTGTCAAGAACCGCGAGGCGGCGCGGCTCTGGATCAGCGGTCTGGAGATCGTGAACCGGAAGCTCGGCCTGCAGCGCGTAGTGGATCTGTCGGCGACGCCCTTTTTCCTGCGGGGGTCTGGCTATGCGGAGGGGACGCTGTTCCCGTGGACGATGAGCGACTTCTCGCTGATGGACGCCATCGAGTGCGGGATCGTCAAGCTGCCCCGCGTGCCAGTGGCAGACAACGTGCCGGGCGAGGACATGCCCAAGCTGCGCAACCTGTGGGAGCATATCGGCAAGAAGATGCCCAAGAAAGGGGTCCGCAAGAGCGGCGCACTGGATCCGCAGAGCATACCTGTCGAACTGGAAACCGCCCTTGATTCCCTCTACGGGCACTACGCCAAGACATACGATCTCTGGCACGAGGCCGGGATCGACGTGCCACCCTGTTTCATTGTCGTCTGCAACAACACCGCCACGTCGAAGCTGCTCTACGACTACATCGCCGGCTACGAGCGGGAGCATGAGGACGGTACCCGGAGTGTTACTCAGGGCCGCTTACCGCTGTTCCGTAATTTCGATGACGCGACAGGCAGCCACATGGCACGTCCCCGCACTCTGCTGATCGATAGCGAGCAGCTGGAGTCGGGCGATGCCCTGGACAAGAACTTCCGCGCCATGGCCGCCGACGAGATCGAGCGCTTCCGGCGCGAGATCATCGAACGCACGCGCGATTACAAACAGGCCGAAAACATCACCGATCAGGATCTGTTGCGCGAGGTGATGAACACCGTCGGTAAGCAGGATCGGCTGGGGGAGTCGATCCGCTGCGTCGTCTCGGTTTCCATGCTCACCGAGGGCTGGGACGCCAACACGGTGACCCACGTGCTGGGCGTGCGCGCCTTCGGCACGCAGCTCCTGTGCGAGCAGGTCATCGGCCGGGCGTTGCGCCGCCAGTCCTACGAGTTGAATGACGAGGGCGTGTTCGACGTGGAATACGCCGACGTCCTGGGCATTCCTTTCGACTTCACGGCCAAGCCGGTCGTGGCACCGCCCCAACCGCCCCGTCAGACGGTTCAGGTTCGAGCCGTCCGACCGGAACGGGACGCCTGCGAGATCGTCTTTCCCTGCGTTGAGGGCTACAGAGTGGAGCTGCCGGACGAGCACCTAACCGTCGAATTCGACGACGACGACGGCCTCGAACTCACGTCGATGTTGGTCGGTCCGTCACGCACACGCAACGAGGGCATTATCGGTGAGGGCGTGGATCTGGACGTGAAGCACCTCGACATGGTGCGGCGAGCGACGCTTCTGTACCACCTGACGAAACGGTTGCTAGAATCCAAATTTCGTGATCCGGGGGGCGAGCCCAAGCTGCATCTGTTCGGACAGCTTAAGCGCATCACCGAGCAATGGCTGGATAAACACTTGGTCTGCAAGGGCGGGACGATGCCAGCGCAGCTCTTGTATGCGGAGCTGGCGGACATGGCCTGCGAGAAAATCAAGCGTGGCATCATGTCTAGCTATATGGGGGAGAAGCCAGTCAAGGCCATTCTCGATCCCTACAACCCGACGGGATCCACGCGCCACGTGAATTTCAACACGTCCCGCCAGAGCCTGTGGCGGACAGCCGTCGATCGCTGTCACGTGAACTGGGTCGTCTACGATAGTGACTGGGAGGCCGAGTTCTGCCGCGTGGTCGAATCCCACCCGCGTGTATGCGCCTATGTCAAGAATCACAGCCTGGGCCTCGAAGTGCCGTACCGATTCAGATCGTCGACCCGACGTTATCGACCCGACTTCATCGTCCTGATCGACGATGGATGCGGCGACGCGGACCTGCTACGCCTTGTGGTCGAGATCAAGGGTTATCGATGCGAGGACGCCAAGGAGAAAAAACGGACCATGGAAACCTACTGGGTGCCGGGGGTCAACAACCTGGGCACTCATGGGCGCTGGGGCTTCGTGGAATTCACGGACGTCTTTGAGATTGAGGCCGATTTCGAGGCTAAAATCGCGGCGCAATTCGAGCAGATAATCGATTGTTCCTCCTGGAAACGAGATTGAGACATGCCTCCAACCCGGCTCCGGATATTCGTCAGTAGCGTGCAGGGGGAGTTTGCTAAGGAACGGGCGGATCTGAAGGCATATCTTTTAGGCGATGCCATGCTTAGGCGATTTGTCAGCGAAGTATTTCTATTTGAAGACATACCAGCCCGTGATCAACATGCCGATGAGGTTTACCTGCATGAGGTAGGGCGCTGCGACATTTACTTAGGTCTATTTGGCTATGAATACGGTTCGGAGAACGCAGATGGTGTCTCACCGACTGAACGGGAGTACGACCACGCGACAGCCTGTGATTCGACGAGGCTAATCTTTGTTTGGGGCTCGGATGAGAAGCGCCGAAGTCCCAAGATGAAGAGTCTGATTCGGAAGGCCAGCAATGAGCTCATCCGTCGAAGAGTTAATGATATCAACGCTTTGACCAGTGAAGTCTACGCCAGTCTTGTGGATCATCTCGATCAGCTTGGTGTTCTACGAATTCCCCCGTTCGATCGAACAGCTTGCGAGGGTGCCTCTCAGAGAAATCTATCCCGAAAACGCATCGACTGGTTCCTGCACATGGCGCACGATATCCGTAATTTCCGATTACCGATCAAGACACCGACTTCTTCACTGTTGCATCATCTCAGCCTCTTGGACGGCGATAGGCCGACAAACGCTGCTGTAATGCTGTTCGGCGCGGCACCTCAACGTTATCATCGTCCTTCGGAAATCAAGTGCGTGCACTGCCTCGGTACAGAATTCAAACGTCCATTTACTTCCCAGCAGCGTTATGAAGGGGATCTGTTCGTTCTTGTAGACCAGGCGGTGGAGTTTGTCCTTTCGAGGATCGATCGCGCTGTTGGAACTCGCACGGAGAGCATTGATGCTCCTGTTCGTTTCGAACTCCCCCCCGATGCGGTACGTGAAGCCATTGTCAATGCAGTTGCCCACCGTGATTACTATAGTAACGCATCAGTGGAAATACGATTATACGCGGATCGCCTAGAGGTTTGGAACCCTGGTGCCCTTCCTGAGGTTTTGACACCTGCGAGCTTGCGCCAATGCCATCCATCTATACCGTCCAATCCGCTGATCGCGGAATCGCTTTACTTGGCCGGGTACATCGAGAAAGCGGGATCCGGTACACTGGCGATGATCGACTGGTGTCGCAAGGCTTTACTTCCCGAGCCAGACTTTGATGTGCTCGTCGGGAGCTTCCTAGTGACGCTGTGGCGAGACTGGCTCACTACAGAGAATGTTGCCAAGCTGGATCTGAATTATCGGCAGCTAAAAGCCATAGACTACCTCAAGGTTAATTATCAGATAACCAACACGTTATATCAACACGAGTTCGACATATCAAAACGCACAGCTTCCCGAGATCTAGATGATCTGGTCGGAAAAGAGATCGTAAAGAAAACCGGAACCACTGGGAGAGGCGTGTATTATCGGCTTGTCAAAGGGGTCATAAAGGGGCCAAAGGGGACATAAATAGTAATGGCGCCGTCAATGGGCCAAAGGGGACATCATTGAGAATCGCTTGAACATTTAAGGTGTTGAAATTAAGTAAACTAGGGCGCTTACGGAGTAGTGAACTAGCGGAGATGGGGACGGACTATGGCCAAGAAAAGACAAAAAAAGACACAGAAACAAGTCGAGGCCCTCACCCACACCGAGGCTTTCCGTGCCAACATCCCCACGGCCGAGTATCAGTCGGTCCTGGCCAAGGGCACTGAGGACCCACTGCAGGTGGCCTACGCGCGCCGCAACCGCGATCTGGACCCCCAGCTCGTCTGGCGCGGCAAGGACGTGCAGGATTGGTCAGACCTCGTGGTGCAGGCGCCACCCCTGTTTATCCAGGAGAAGGTCCACCCCAAGGTGCTGATCGACGACCTATTGCGCCGCACTCAGAGCGCCCGAGCCGAGGAAGAGGCTGCCCAAGAGGGCTTTCAGCCCGACCTCTTCGCCGACTTCAACGGCCTGCCAGACGACGACGCCCGCACCGAGTTCTACCAGCATGACGCCAACTGGACCAACCGCATGATCCTGGGCGACAGCCTGCAGGTGATGGCCTCCCTGGCTGAGCGCGAGGGCCTGCGCGGCAAGGTGCAGTGCATCTACCTCGACCCACCCTACGGCATCAAGTTCAACTCCAACTTCCAATGGTCGACGACCAGCCGCGATGTCAAGGACGGCAAGGCCGACCACATCACCCGCGAGCCGGAGCAGGTGAAAGCCTTTCGGGATACTTGGCGGGATGGGATTCATTCTTATCTGACTTATCTGCGGGACCGGCTGACTGTGGCGCGGGATCTGTTGACGGAATCGGGGTCGATCTTCGTGCAGATCGGGGATGAGAATGTGCATCGGGTGCGGGGGGTTTTGGAAGAGGCATTTGGGGAAAGTAACTTCGTATCATTGATTTCATTTCGTACAACAACCGGGCTTGGAGATCGGTTTTTAGACTCGTCTTGTAATTACTTGCTTTGGTTTTCCAAGAATATTGCACAGATGAAGTACCGTGAAGTATTCAGACCAAAAGGATTGGCCGATGATATTGGGGCGCGTTACAGGCGTCTTCAACTTGGTCCTTTTGACATTCGCCCGATGATGGCTGACGAGCGATCTGGGACGGTACGTCTACCGCCTGGCGCATTAGTCTTCAGGAACGATAATCTAACCTCACAAAGTGGGGGCGATAAATCTGCATTCAATGTGAATTATCAAGGACCACTCTTGTCCTAAACGGCTTTTCTTGGACAGCTGAATCCGAGTTCCACTGACCGTCCCTGGCGATGCCAACTGCCAGAACGACCTTTCACGGAGGCAATTACGCCTTATTTGGTATTCCTGGGCCCCCTCGGTGCTTTAGGACAGGTTATTGCGCTAGACAGCAGACCTGTTCCTGAGAAACCCGCAAACTGGCTCAAAACCCGTCCTAAACCTCGGTTTTACTAGCCAATCCGCCCAAGCCCCAATTGTCTAGGACAGCAGTGATCAAGGACATAACTTTCGTCCAGGTCGGGGTTACTGGAAAACAAATCAAACAGGCATGCAGCGACTAATTCGGGCTGAAAGGATTGCTTGCCCAACAACAAGATCAATTCAATACGTGAGATTTCTCAAAGATTTTGCGGTGTCGAAGTTTAGTAATGTATGGATTGATACTCAAACAGGTGCGTTCACCGATGAGAAGGTTTACGTAGTCCAGACCAATACAAAAGTCATAGAACGCTGCCTCCTAATGGCCACCGACCCCGGCGACCTGGTCCTGGACCCCACTTGCGGCTCCGGCACCACAGCCTATGTCGCCGAGCAGTGGGGCCGCCGCTGGATCACCGTCGACACGTCCCGTGTGGCTTTGGCCCTAGCGCGCGCTCGCATCATGGGTGCCCGCTATCCCTACTACCTGCTGGCCGACAGCCGCGAGGGCCAGCTCAAGGAAGCCGAGCTCGCGCGCACCGAGGCTTCTACAGCTCCCGTCCACGGCGACATCCGGCAGGGCTTCGTCTACGAGCGGGTGCCGCATATCACCCTGAAGTCCATAGCCAACAACGCCGAGATCGATGTCATCTGGGAGCAGTTCCAGGAGACACTCGAACCCCTGCGCAAGAAGCTAAACACGGCGCTGAAACAGAAATGGGAGGAATGGGAGATCCCGCGGGAAGCCGACACCGGCTGGTCAGCCAAGGCGAAAAAGCTGCACGCCCAGTGGTGGGAGCAGCGCATCGCCCGCCAGAAGGAGATCGATGGCTCCATCGCCGCCAGGGCCGAGTACGAATATCTCTTCGACAAGCCCCACGAGGACAAGACGACGGTGCGGGTGGCCGGGCCGTTCACCGCGGAAAGCCTGTCGCCTCACCGCATGATGGTCGTGAACGAGGATGACGAGCTGGTCGACATGGCGGCCGAGTCCCGTGTCGGCTACGGGGGGCAGCAGGACTTCGCTTCGCTGATCCTGGACAACCTCCGCACTGCCGGCGTGCAGCAGGCCCATAAGGAGGACCGGATCACCTTCACGTCCCTCGTCCCCTGGCCGGGCGACTTCATCTGCGCGGAGGGGCAATACCACGAAGGCGGCAAGGCGTCCGCACGCCTGAAGCGCGCCGCCGTTTTCCTCGGCCCAGAGTTCGGCACCGTGTCGCGCCCCGACCTAGTGGCGGCGGCCCGCGAGGCTGGCGACGCCGACTTCGACGTGCTCATCGCCTGCGCCTTCAACTACGAGGCTCACGCCACCGAGTTCAGCAAGCTGGGCCGCATCCCAGTGCTCAAGGCTCGCATGAACGCCGACCTGCACATGGCCGACGAGCTCAAGAACACCGGCGCCGGCAACCTCTTCGTGGTCTTTGGCGAGCCAGACATAGATATCCTACCCGACGAGGACGACCGAATCCGGATCAAGGTCAACGGCGTGGACGTCTTCCACCCCCAGACCGGCGAGATCCGCAGCGACGGTGCTGAAGGCATCGCCTGCTGGTTCATCGACACCGACTACAACGAGGAGAGCTTCTTCGTCCGCCACGCCTATTTCCTGGGCGCCAGCGACCCCTACAAGTCGCTCAAGACCACCCTCAAGGCCGAAGTGGATCCCGAAGCCTGGGATACTCTGCACAGCGACACTTCACGTCCCTTTGCCAAACCTGCCTCGGGACGCATAGCAGTCAAGGTGATCAATCATTTGGGGGACGAGGTCATGAAGGTGTTCCGGGCTGAGTGAACAGGGTCGAGTACGATTCCACTGCGTGGGCGGAATAGGCTTCACCGACGCCGGTGCGGGGGTGGCTGTTTGGCCGCGACCGCAGGGCGTAGCAAATCGAACAAAGCCGGCCGCCCCTGAAGGGCGGCCGGCAAGTGTCCCTGCGGTCGCGGCCAAACAGCCACTCCCGCACCAGCAATCGAGTAGAACCCTATTTCACCATCACCATCTTGCGGGTCTCGCTGAAGCCGTCCGCATCGATGCGATAGAAGTAGGTCCCGGAGGCCAGGGACTGGCCGTTGGCGTCACGCCCGTCCCAAACCACGCTTTGGGGTCCGGCCGCCTGCAGGCCGTCGAACAGGGTCGCCACGAGACTGCCGTCCACGTCGTAGACGTACACGCGAACCTGACGTTCCGAGGCCAGCTCGTACTTGATCGTGGTCTCGGGGTTGAACGGGTTGGGGTGGTTGCCCTTGACCTTCAACAGGGCGGGCGCCTCATGGTCGTCGACCGCCACGGTGGCCAGATCGGCCAGGAAACCGGTGGCCGCGTTGTGGACCTTCCAGGTGTCGTTGTCCTGCACGTAGACCACCGCGCGCAGTTTGTCGTAGTCCCAGGCCTCACCGCTGACGGGGCAGTGGGCCGTGAAGCGGTAAACGCCGGGGGCCGTGGGTACCACGAAGCCGTCGGTGTCGGGATACATGTAGCGGAACACCTGGTTGTGGTAACTCGAGCCGTATGTGCCGTCCTCGAACACGTCGTCCTCGGTGAACGCCACGCGCAGTCTCAGGTCCCATGCAGGGGACATGTACTGCACGACCTCGACATCGACCGTGATGATCTCGGTGACCGGATCCCAGTGGTGCGCTATGTTCAGGGGACTGTGATAGGCCTTGCGGTTATTGTAAAGTGCCTCGAAGCCGGTGCCGTTGGAACCGGCGTCCACGACCTGGTCTATGCGCAGGTGCGGCGCGTAGTCGGCGCCGGCGCCGTTGGCCAGGAAGTTGTTCTGCGGGATGTTGGCGTCGTAGAGGGCGTCGGTGCCGGGCCACCAGACGTGGACGCGCAGGATGGCCACTTCGTTGCCCTGGCCCGGGATGTAGGCGTCGAGCGCCACGTTGGCCTGAGGGCAACCGGAGCAGTCCGACTGGGTGTTCATCATGCCCAGCGGCACGTGCGGCAGGGTGTACGTGTCGAAGAAGGCGGTACCCTGGTTGTTGGACGTGTCCATGTCAGATGCCAATTGGGCCTCGGCGACCACGTCGTAGTACTTGCCGGAGCCGAGTGTCAGCGTGGGCAGCATCACGACGATCGAGGAACCGGGAACCAATCCGGTCCTGTTGACCGTCTCCTGGTAGATCTGGACGCCGTCCTCGTACACCGTCGCCATCACGTCGTAGTCCTCGGTGCTGCGGCCGATGTTCTTGACGATGACCTGGATGGGGATGGTCGTCCCGCCGGCGAACTGCCAATCATCGGGGGCGATGTCCGCGACGGCCAGGTCGTGCAGCCAGGGCTCGAAGATGCGCACGTCGTCCACGAGCCAGATGTCCGCGTCGGAACCGGTATAGCGCAGTGCCACGTAGACCGTGGATTCGCCGGCGTAGGCCGACAGGTCGACGCTGACCGCTGCGCCGGTGAAACCACTGACATTGTGGGTTCCGGGGGTCATGTCGGAGACGATGGAGAAGGTGCCGGTGTCGGTCTGGCTGGTGGTGCTGACCATGACATAATGATGGTCACCGTAGTCAGCCCAGTAGTTCTCATCCTCGTAGAACTCGAGCGTGATGTCCGTCAGAGTCGAGAAGTCCAGGGCGGGGGTGATCAGCCACTCGTCCATGGTCTCGTTTGCGGGACAATAATCCAGTCTGGCGCTATAGAGGCCGGAATGGGCGGCGGCGTTGGTTTGGTACCACTCTTCATCCGCGTTGCCCAGACTCAGCATGGCCCACCCCGCGGGCGGCACGGCGATCTCGAAGCTCTCTGTCAGCAGGTCGAGGCGGGACGGCTCGTAGGCCGGGGCGTCCGCTCTGCGGTCGGGGTTGAAGGCTCTGTCGTCATGGGCGAGCGCCACCGACGACAACACGAGCAGCATCGACAGCAGGACCAGTGTGGTGCGATGACAGGATCGTTGGTGCTTCATTGAGTGAATCTCCCTGGTTGTGGCAGACACGTGGAACCGGCGGGGAAAAAGACGCCCTCAGAACAGCGTCTTGTGGTTCCGCGAAAAAAGACCTGTGATCTAGGGGGAGTTTACACTATTTCATTGGAATATTCAAGTTGCCAGATAATTTGCCGGATTATTTGAGATTCCGAGGTGCCGGTCTGCCGACAAACGAAAGAAACGACCTGAAGCCGTCTCTCCCGTTTGATCGCGTGGGCGGCCCGCAGCCCGCTAGCGACCGTATCCCGCCTTAACTGCGCCCCAGCTACTCTGTTCCCTGGCGATCGGGTTGCAGGGCAGCGCCGGGAAGACGCCGTCTATCTGCCCAAAACTGTGCTCTTGCCCGTGTTTTTCACTGAGCAGCTGATTGGGCGAGTCGATCGGCCACGGCCGCAGATTCGACCAGAACACGAACACGCCCACTCCGTTCGGGCCGGGACGCACCTCGCTCATGTCGTTGGGTTCGTACTTGATCAGGGGCACGTAGATATCGAGCGAGGGGTCGCCCCCCATCTCGAGCTCCGCGTCGAAGTAGACCGCGGCGTTGACGCCGAAGCAATGGGCTTCTCCCGCCGGCGAATCCCAGATCAGGTAGGAACGGATGTCCTCGTAGGTGCAGTTGTTGCTTTCGTCGAGCTTCAGGTTGAAATGACTCAGCGCGTACGGGGAGTTGTTCTCCCAGGTCACGCGCATCTCGTATCGCCATGCGCCCGGCGCGCCGGGGTCGGCCGCCGTAGCCATGATGGTGCCTGACAGCAGGGCTTCGTTGGCTGCGGCGGAGACGGCGGCAAGCATGATGACGATGATGACGAATTTAGCTGCGTGCCTTTTGCATGCTCCCATGGCAACCTTCCCGATTGTTCGTGGTCGCTATCGTTTCCCGGGTGAACCGATCGTGACCTGACGCTCCTCGTGAGGTCTCGGATTGCTTCGTGTAGCGTCTTCTGTTCATGCGGACAGCAAGAAGCGAGCCGTGACGGAAGGTGTACCTGGCGATGCGATATCTATCGTGGAACGTCAACGGGATCCGGGCGGCCATGACCAAGGGCTTCGTCGACTTCTTTGCGGCTACAAGCCCGGATGTCCTTTGTTTGCAGGAGAGTAGAGTGCTGCCCGAGCAGGTGGAGCTCCCCGCGGATGGGTATCACGCTTATTGGAATCCGGCCGCGCGCAAGGGCTACTCCGGCGTCGTCACGCTCACTCGACGCGAACCCGTGGGCTTGCAAAATGGCATTGGGTCGTCGGAGCACGACGACGAGGGCCGCGTGCTGACCCTCGAGTTCGACGACCATTACCTGGTCAACGTCTACACGCCCAACTCACAGCGCGAACTGGCCCGGCTCGCTTACCGCCAGCGTTGGGACGCCGACTTCCTGACCTTTCTCCGGTGTCTGGAAGAATCCAAGCCCGTGGTCACCTGCGGGGATTTCAACGTCTCGCACAAGCCCATCGATCTGGCCCGTCCCCGGGCCAACCAGCGCAACGCCGGTTTCACGGACGAGGAGCGCGCCGGTTTCGACGCCCTGGTCGCAGCCGGCTTCGTGGATACCTTCCGCGAGTTCGAGAGTGGCGGCGGTCATTACACCTGGTGGACCTACCGCCTGAATGCGCGCCAGCGCAACATCGGTTGGCGACTGGACTACTTCCTCGTCTCCGCGGCGTTGCGTCCGCGCCTGCGAAGCGCCTGGATCCAACCCGAAGTCCATGGCTCCGACCATTGTCCGGTGGGAATCGAACTCGGGTAGGCGTGTCTCATGGCGACTTTCCCGGCCCCCGTGCGGCTCTGATTCGTAACTTCCTTAATGGAACGAGATTAAACGGATAGGCGTTCTCGTTTGGGGGCGTCGAGGTTCTTGCAGATTTCGTGTAATAAAATTATACTGGATTACTCTGACATTTACGCTCCAGCAACGCCGGGCCGGTTCCGGCGCGAGGGATTAATCGGACCAGAAAGGATCCTGATCATGAAGAAGCTGACTACCTTTTTGATGCTCGTCGTGGCCGTGACCGCCTTCTCCGGCCTTGCCGTCGCCGGCGGTCCCAAGTGCAGCGCCGGCAAGGCCCAGGCCAAGGCCAGCGCCTGCACAGCGTCCGCCAAGACCGCCATGGGCAAGTGCTGCATCGCCGCCGCCGAAGCGGGCGAGGGTTGCTGCGGCCAGAGCGCCGAAGCCGTCAAGGCTGCTTACACGGACCACCAGGCCTGTAAGATCGCCAAGGCCGACATGCACAAGTGTTGTGCCGCCGCCGCCGCGAAGGGCAAGGGCTGTTGCGGCAGTAGTGCCGAGGAGACCAAAGCCGCCTTCGACGAGAAAATCGACGAGGCCCGGGCCCAGCTCGCGGCCAAGGCCGACATGCACAAGTGTTGCGTCGAGGCCCTCGAGGCCGGCAAGGGTTGCTGCGGCCGTAGCGCCGAGGAGACCAAAGCCGCCTTCGAGCAGAAGACTAGCGAGGCCCGCAAGGCTGTCGAGCGGACCGAGTCGTAGGCAAGACGGCATTCGCCTCGCTCCGCCCGGCCTCTTCGCTGGGCGGAGCGTTTTATTGACGATGTTGTCGTCTCTGTTTGCTAGTGGTGTGATGTAAAAGTTGTGGGCATCATCCTGCACTTACTGGATCCGCTGAGCTGTCGAGAACGTTCCGATTTTTGGTAGTGCGCGGCGTCGATTCCTGTGCGGGATTGGGGGTTTTCGGTGAGCATAAAGCATGCCCACTGAGGCACGTATCTCGTTATATATACATAAGTTAGCTCTTGACGGGCGGGTGCTTTCCGACTATATTGTACCCATCGATTGCAACCGTTTCGACCTCCCACGAAACGCTCGTTTCCTGGGAGGTTTCTTTATGTCCGCCAACGATATTCACACTCGTCTCGAAGCCGCGCTGCGCGAACTCCAGCGTGCCGAGAAGAACGCCGTCCTGTTGTTCGGTGAGATGTTGCGCCGCAAGCTGTACCAGGACCTCGGTTACTCATCCATACAGACCTATGCCGCCGAGGCTCTTGGTTTCACACCGAGCAAGACCTCGCAGTTCGTGCGGCTGGCGGGGGCGCTCGAGGAGCTGCCGCGATTGCGTCGGTCGGTCGCCGCCGGTGAGCTGGGCTGGACCAAGGCGCGGGAGGTGGCCAAAGTAGCTACACCCGACAGCGAAGAGCAGTGGATCACCGAAGCAGGGCGCTCGAGTAGTCGCAGTCTGGAAGAGAAAGTGCGGGTAGCGCGGCAGCGGGCTCGCCGGGCGGCGCAGGTGGATGATCAGCCGATGTTGGAACTTGCCGATTTGCCATCGGACCCTGAGCCCGCTGATGTGCCGGTCACGGTGAGCACAACTTTCACGTCCGAGCAGTACGCCCGCTACGAGGCCCTGCTCGAGACGATACGCAAGCGGGCTGGTCGCAGCGGTTCGACGGTGCGGGGGGCCAACCGTGCCGAATTGCTGCTCGCCGCGCTGAATGACCTGGCGGAGAACCTCGACCAGGGTTCAGAAACCGGGGCCGCCGCCGCCCCACCCTACCAAGTCGTAGTTTACACCTTTAACTTTGGTCAAGTCATTCTAACC
>CAYMCR010000051.1:0-19585 GCA_964389015.1 uncultured Fibrobacteraceae bacterium
AGATCCACTCCACCGCGCTGCGGGGCGAGCCCGCCATGTGATGCAGGTAGCCCAGGGGGCCGTTCTCCTTGAGGCCGGTGAACTGCACGTACAGGAAGGTGCAGACCGCCAGCGCCGCGGTGGTGTTTATGCTCGAGGTGGACGAATGAAGGAAGGGTACGAGTCCCATGAAGTTGTTGATCAGGATGAAGAGGAACAGTGTACCCAAATACGGTGTGTAGCGGCGCGCGGTGGGTCCGATGGCGCCTTCGAAGAGGCTGTAGAGGCCGCCCACCAGCATCTCGACCGCGACCTGGAAACGGGTCGGCGGACCGTCGCCGCGGCGCTTCATGGAGCCGGCCATCAGCGACACTATCAATACGACGGCGAGCAGCGAGAACAACGGGTCCAGGTATCCCGCCTTGTCGCCCTCTAGATACTGGCCGAAAAACATGCTGATGAAGTTCGGAAGATGATAGGGGTCGTGGGCGTGCTCGTCGGCATGACCGTCGCCATGCTCGCCGTGGGCCTCTTCGCCGTGCGCGTCGGCCGCGTGTTCGTCGACAGCGTGTGTTTCCTCGGCGTGCGCCGGCTGGGCGTGCGTGTCGCCATGGGAGACGTCTGCGCGTGTCTTTGGAGTGTCTGGATCCGCGAACGCCGCGCCGGCCACCAGGGCGGCGGCGGCGAGGAGGATGAGCAGGGGCGAGAATCTAGTCATGGTCTCCCCGTTCCGAGAGCCTCTCCGGTGCGAGAGTCGGTCGGATCACCAGCACGGTTACCACCAGTACGATCAGAATCAACGAGAAGCCGTAGAGGCAACTCATCACCGGCACGATCCCGCTCAACAGGATCCACATCGCCAGGGCGTAGAGCGCCAACTTGCCTGCCACCAGCAGCGCGATGGCGCCGCGGTTGCGCCCGGCCGTCGCCGGTACCAGCGCCTGGCGAATCAAC
The DNA here is from genome assembly GCA_964389015.1 of uncultured Fibrobacteraceae bacterium. Taxonomy (GTDB): domain Bacteria; phylum Krumholzibacteriota; class Krumholzibacteriia; order LZORAL124-64-63; family LZORAL124-64-63; genus JAHIYU01. The sequence goes on from CAYMCR010000051.1 coordinate 934, forward strand.
GCCTCCACGAGCCAGAATCCGCTCACGGCCCAGACGGCCGAGCCGAGAAAGCCGAACGCGAAGCGCGTGTCCACGAACCAGCCCAGGCCCAGCGAAATGACGACCGCGGCGACAAGGGTCCATAACCGCGTTTTTCCCAGGACCGTCGCGTTCATTTGCGGCCCCCTTGCAGCTTCAGCAGCAACCAGACCTGCCTGAACGCCGCGAGAAGGCCGAGTACCACGCCGCCGGTCTCGAAGGCCGCGTCGTGTCCCCAGCGGCCCGCCGCCCAGTGCCCCAGCAGGTAGCCCAGCACCGGTCCGACCACGAGCATGGTGGGGATGGTGGTGTAGATCCCCACGTCCCGCATCCGGCGACCGCGATCCTTGTTCCCGGGCCCATTCATCACAGGGCGCTCCAGTCGAACGAAGCCTGGCGGAACATAAATGTGCCGGTCTTCGACTCGATCCGAAAACCGGCACAAATAAATGAACCGCGCCTTTGAAAGTCAAACAAATAACAGGGCGCATCAAGACGCTAAACGGTCTTGTTGCGACCGGTTGTCTTTATTTCCCCGCGCCCACCCCGGGCTGTCCTGCAGGCTGCGCGGCCGGCGTGGCCGCGGGCGGTTTCGCGGAGGTTGGGCTCGGGCCGCCCATGCTGCAGTTGCCCTCGAAGAACACACCCTCGTCGATGACCAGACGCTTGGTCTTGATGTCGCCCTCGACGTGCGATCCGCTCTGCAGTTCGATCTTGTTCTCGGCGACGATGTTGCCGAAGAGCTGGCCGCCGATGATGGCGTTCTTGACCTTCACCGAAGCGTTGACCGTACCGGTCTTGCCGATGATCAGGTTCTCGGGCGTCGCGATGTCGCCCTTGAAGTCGCCTTCGATGCGGAAGGTGCCCATGGCCGTGACCTTGCCGTCGAACTTGCAACCCTGGGCCAGGATCGATGTCTGCCGATTGTCGGTGTCGTTGTTCTCTGGATCCTTACCGAACATCTTTTAAACCTCCTTATGGACCGCCGCATCTGGTACATCCGGTGTGCCCGGTACGTCCAGCGCGTACGATACGGATTTCCCGGTCTCCATTCCGGTCTCGCGACGGATCACTCGCCCGTCGCCGCTCACATTGTATCACTCTCCGGGATTTCCCGGTATCACGATCCTCGGGTCGACTGCCTCGCCGTCGCGCCAGATCTCGAAATGCAGATGGGGCGCCGAGGCGCGGCCCGTGCCGCCCAGCGCGGCGACGACTTGGCCGGGCTCGACGCGGTCGCCCGTCTGCACGACCAGGCGACTGCAGTGCCCATAGATGGTTACGTAACCGAATCCGTGGCGAATTTCAACATAGTTTCCCAGATCGTCGTCCCAGCCCGCGCTCTGCACGATGCCCCGGCCCGCGGCGCGCAGCTCGGTGTCGAGCGGCGCGACCAGGTCGATGCCGTAATGGGGCGGCACGCCGTTGACCAGATTGCCGGCTTCGAATTCCCGCGTCACGTAACCGTCGAGGGGCCACACGTCGGGCGGCGGCGTCATGATCACGCCCGCCACCTCGCCGAGCCTGTTGCGCGCGGGGTCGGCCGCTTGCTCCGCGGAGTCGCTCGTCTCGTCGGCGAGCATCCGGTCCGCGCCGAGCATGGTGAGTACGCGTTCCTGCATGTCGCGCATCTGCTCGAGTTCGTGGTTGAGTTCCTGGACCCGCACGAGTTGGGCGTTGGCGACCACCAGGCGGCCCTGCAGCCGCGGCACCTGGCGAGCCTGCTGCAACAGGGTCGAATAGGACAGGACCACCACCAGGAACAGGATTGTCACGAGCACCAACATCAACGTCAAAGCCACGAGCAGGCGCCGGCTGATGCTGAATTCGTTGGTGCTCTGGTCGTCGCTGGGGATCACGATGATCCGGGTGTGCGGCGGGAAACGCAGCAGCAAGATTCACTCCTCCTGTCCGGCGCGGTCGCCATCATGCGCGGGGTCGTGTTCGTCACTCTCGATCAGGGATGCGCTCAGCGACGCGGCGCCGGGCCTGTAGACGGGAAAAGCCATGTGGAAGCGGGCGCCGTCACCTTGTGCCAGTTCGATACGGCCGCCGTGCTCGTGGATGATCCGCGCGACGATGGTCAGGCCGAGACCGGTGCCCTTGCCGTACTCCTTGGTGGTGAAAAACGGCAGGAAGATGTCGCTGATGTATTCATCAGGTACACCCTCGCCGTTGTCGGCGAAGATCATCTCCACCTCGCCGGCGTCGCCCCGGTCGATCTTGATGTTGATCTCGCCGCCTTTGGGCATGGCGTCGAGCGAGTTGGCGAGCAGGTTGAAGACGACCTGCTCGATCTCGTTGCGGTTCCCGATGATCGTGCCGGCGTCGCGGTTGTCGACCGCCACTTCCACGTTCTGCAACCTGATCGGCTTCTCCATGAGAAAGACCGTGTCGCGCACGACCTCGGCCAGGTCCAGGCGCCCGCGCTCGCCGCCCGAAGGCCGCGCGAAGTTCAGCAGACCCTTGATGATCGTCCGGCATTGCTCCGTCTGCCGGATGATGCGCTGCACGTCTTCGGTGTCGTCGTCCGAGGAGACCGACTCTTCCAGCATCTGCGCCGAGAGCAGGATGGAGCCGAGCGGCGTGTTGAGCTGGTGCGCGATGCCGGCCGCGAACTGGCCGATGCCGGCCAGCTTCTCGGTCTCGCTCATGCGCGCTTCCAGTTTCTTTTCGGAGGTGATGTCCCTGGCGATCACGACGAAGGCCTGTGCACCCTTGCCGCCGCTACGGACATGGCCGGCCGCGATGTGCGACACCGTCATCGCCAGTTGTCCGATTTCCTGCCGGCCGCGCCGCCGCAACGGAAATTCGAAATGGATGCTGCGACTGAGGCGCACCGAGTCGCCCATGGCCCTTTCGATCTCGACCCCGTAGCAGATATGGATGTCGCGGAACGGCTTTCCCAGCACGTTGCGACGCGGCGCGGCGAAGAGCGATTCTGCCGCCTTGTTCCACTCGAGCACGCAGCCCGATCCGTCGAGCAGGAAGATGGCTTCGCCGGCGTGGTTGATGATGTCGCGGTACTTGCGCTCCGAGCGCCGCAGGCGCAGCTCGTCGTACAGGCGGCGACGAAAGATGGCCCAGAAACCCCAGCCGACGACCACGAAGAGGAGCATGGACACGATGGACCAGATCTGCGAGAAGAGGCCGAGCCCGCCCGACGGGGGCGTGGAGAAGAGCGGCAGTCCAGCGCGCAGATGCGCCACGAGCTGGGCACAGCCGAGCACCACGGCCACCAGCAACGCGCCGGTCGCGATGGCCAGCAGCACCAGCAAGGGATCGAAGCGGGTATACGATCGGGTGTTATTCTTTAACTTATAGTATTGCAGTGAGTTACCTCTGTGGCGGTGTCTCGGCTCAAGACAAATCCGTGTCGACGCCCATCAGGGACAGGACGCGCAGAAAATCATCGTCCGTGTAGAAGCGCACAGACAGAGTGCCGCGCCCGTCCTTGTCGCGCTCGATCTGCACGGGGGCGCCGTAGTGGGCCTCCGTCCTCTCGCGCAGGACGCGCACTTCGCGCGTCTCCTCGACCGGCGTGTGCTTGCTACGCTTCTTGGGCAAGTTGACTCCGCCGGTCAACATGTTGCGCACGCGCTTCTCGCATTCGCGCACCGAGAGCCCGCGGTTGCGACAGAGGCGCGCCAGCCGGAGCCTGGCTCCCGAATCGGTCACGCCCAGCAAGACCTTGGCGTGGCCCCGTGATATGCGTTCGTCCTGGAGCATCTCCTGTATCTCGACCTCGAGCGAGAGCAGGCGCAGCGTGTTGGCCACACCGCTGCGACTCTTGCCGAGCATGACCGCCAGCTCCTCCTGCGTGGCGCCGTATTCGTCGAGAAGGCGCTGGTAGGCGGAGGCTTCCTCAATGGGGTTGAGGTCCTCGCGCTGGATGTTCTCGAGCAGGGCGATCTTGAGCGCCTCGGTCTCAGCGTACGAGCAGATCAGGGCCGGGATCTCCGCAACCCCGGCGATCTGGGCGGCGCGCAGACGGCGCTCGCCGGCGACCAGACAAAACTCGAGATCATCGCCGTCCGTTTTATCGCCGCCGCTCGGATCCAGGCGGTCGCTCAGGCTCAAGGGCTGCGCTTCGTCATCTTGCAGGCGGCGCACGAGGATCGGCTGCAGGACGCCGACCTGGCGAATGGAATCCGCCAACTCGCGCAACGTGTTGTCTTTAAATATTTTACGCGGCTGGGCGGGGTTGAGTCCAATAGCCTGGAGTGGCACCAACCGCGCCTCGCGGTCACCGAGGCCGCTCCCGGATTCGGCTGTCGCCCCGGAAATGAGCGCCGACAACCCACGCCCGAGCACACGGTCTTGTCTCGGATTCATATTATGCCTCCTCAGGCCTGCGCCTCGGCCATGCCTTTGTTCCTGGCGATAACCTCGCCGGCGAGATCCATGTAACTATGTGAGCCCTGGCACTCCACGTCGTAGAGCAGGATCGGCTTGCCGAACGAGGGGGCCTCGCTCAGCCGAACATTCCTGGGGATCTTGGTTTCGAAGACCGTGTCGTCGAAATAGCTGATCGCCTCTTCGGCCACCTGGTTGGATAATTTGAGACGCCGGTCGAACATGGTCAGCAAGACACCCTCGATGCGGAGCGATTTGTTCAGACTCTTCTGCACGATCTGCACCGTGCTCAACAATTGGCTCAAGCCCTCCAGGGCATAATATTCGCACTGGATGGGAATGAGCACGGAGTCGGCGGCGGTCAGGGCGTTTAGGGTCAAGAGCCCCAGACTGGGTGGAGTGTCGATGATCAAGTAGTCGTAGGCCGCGTGCGCGTCCTGGAGGGCGCTCGACAGGAATTTCTCGCGCGACACCTGGGCCACCAGTTCGATCTCCGCGCCGGCTAAGCGGCGATCGCTAGGCACAAGATCGAGAAATGGAATTTTCGTCTCTTGGGCGCAGTCCTTCAGGTCGGCCGTGCCGAGCAAGAGCTCATAGCTGGTCAGCTTGAAGTCTGTCAGACCGCAACCGCTCGTGGCGTTGCCCTGTGGGTCCAGGTCCAGTAAAAGCGTGCGTCTTTCGGCCGCCGCCAGGCTGGCGCATAGGTTGACGGCGGTGGTTGTCTTACCTACGCCGCCTTTCTGATTGGAAATGGAAATGATCTTGCCCATGCCGCCTCCGTGTCTGCTTTCTCCTGAATATGGAGGGTCGAAGTGGGAAGATAACCAGAAAACCAGACGAGTGTCCAGCCGATTTCTCGATCTATGCACAATGTTGTGGTGTTTTCTGTGGATAACTGCGTGGTGTCTGGTGGTCTTGTTCCACGTGGAACAGATTCGGGTCAATTGGTGTCGTGTTCCACGTGGAACAGGCGGGACTCAAAGGCGGGGGTAGATCGAGACCAGAAGACTCCAGGGACGCGAGCTGTCGCCGACTGGAAACAGACACACCCACGGTGTTCCCGCATCACCACCCGGACCCGCGTCCGGCAGGTGAAGTTTATCGCGCAGCTCCTCATCAAGACTATCGGGTTGTCCATGAAGCCGGCAGATGATGAGAGAATCATCGGCCGCCTCGGCGCTCCTTCTGTAACGACGCCAGCCGGCGATAATGTCGTCATCCGTGAGATGCAGAGCCTTCAGGCTGATCATACCTGTTAATCTCTCAGGCAGACTGTCGCCGCTCAGGGCCGTTCTTTGGCCCCATTGATCTTCACCGACACGGAGTTCGCGCAGACCCATGATCTCGGCTGCTCTCTCGAGGAACCAGGCCCGCTTGTGCCGCGGCTCAACCAGGGTCGATCCCATGTGTTTGCTGCCGCCGAATCCCAGCTCGCCCGCGAGCAGGTGCCAAATGAGACCGGGGATCCCCGCGCCGGAGCCGAGATCGAGATAATGGAGAGCGGCCACGAGATCCAGGGATGATGACGCAACCGCAGGAAGCACCGACTCTGTCAGCGTCTTATAGGAAGACACGCTCTCTTCGATGAGATCCGTGACGCGGTTGGCCGTGTCGACCCTGGAGACCAGGCCGAAGCTGGCATTCCAGCGCAGCACTTCATCCCTGTAGCTCTGCAGGGTTGACGTGATCCTGTCGGGGAGATCAACCATCATTCTTCTTCAATCGTTTCACCGTCACACTCAATACCGCCAGATCGGATTGACGCACACCATCGATTCGGCTCGCCTGACCCAGGGTCGACGGGCGCATGTCAGCGAGCTTCTCGCGGGCTTCGTTGCTCAGGGCCGAAATCGAGGTATAATCCAGATCGGACGGCAACCGCAAGCGGTCGAGATGCCTTCTATTCCGTAACATCTTGTTCTGTCGAGAGATATATCCTTCATAGCGGATATCGTGGGCGGCTTGAGACTCAGCTTCCCGCAGATCGAATGCAGAGAGTCCTGTCCCGCTACTTATTGATGCATGGATTGCGTCGAGTTCGGCGCGCAGAAATGAATCACTATGCAGAAGAGATTGGATGTCATTTTCCGGTCTTTTCAACAAATCCGCCGCCGGAGCCTTCCCGCCGGTCAGCTCGTCGATCGCCCGGGCTGACTTCAGGTAAGTCAAAGTATGCCGCGCAACCTCGTTGCGCGCATTCAGATGCGCGAGCTCTGCGGTGTCGAGCAGACCGATTTCACACGCCAGGGGCAGCATGCGTTCAGCCACGTTGTCGCATCTGAGGTAGAGCCGGCTCTCGGCCCGCGAGGTGAACATGCGATACGGCTCGGTGATTTCCTTGGTCACCAGGTCGTCCAGCAGGACGCCCATGTAGGACTGCTCGCGCGGAAACACGATCGGCGCCGCGCCCATGAGACCGCGCGCGGCGTTCACGCCGGCCGCGAGTCCTTGTGCGGCGGCTTCCTCGTAGCCCGAAGTGCCGAGGATCTGTCCCGCCAGATAAAGCCCGGCCATCGGCTTGGTCTCTAGTGAGGCCTCCACTTGCCAGGACGGCACGCTGTCGTATTCCACCGCGTAGCCGTAACGAGTCAACTCCGCTGCTTCGAGACCGACGATGCTGTGGACCATCTCCTCCTGGACGTCACGAGGCAGACTCGTGGACAACCCGTTCACATAGACTTCGTCGGTATCGCGCCCCTCGAGTTCCAGGAAGACGAAATGGCGCGTCTTGTCCGCGAACCGGACGACCTTGTCCTCGATCGACGGGCAGTAGCGCGGTCCCGTGCCCTCGATGACGCCGCCGTAGAGGGGCGATCGCGCGAGATTGTTGCCGATGATCTCGTGTGTGCGGGGGTTGGTGTGCGTGACGTGGCAGTCGATCTGGTCCGGATCGAAATCCTTGGTGCGGAACGAGAACGGCGCTGGTTCGGCGTCCCCCTGTTGACGCGCGACTCGGTCGTAGTCTATGGAGTCGCGATGCAGCCTTGGCGGCGTGCCGGTCTTGAGGCGCACCATTGTCAAGCCGGCGGCGGCGAGCGAGGCGCCGAGGCCGAGCGAGGCGGCGGCGCCTTCGCGTCCTCCCGAGACACGTTCGTCACCCACGTGCATCAACCCACCCAGGAAGGTGCCGGTGCAGAGCACGACGCGTGCGGCGCCAAGCTCACGGGCCCCGTCCAGCGCCACGCCGAGTACGCGACGTCCCCCCGCGCCGCCTTCCCAGAGCAGTCCCGCCACGTCGGCCTCGATCACCTCGAGGTCCTTCTGGGCGGATACGACGTCGCACATCAGCGACTGGTAGGCGCGCTTGTCCGCCTGCGCCCGCGGCGCCTGGACCGCGGGCCCCTTGCTTCGATTCAGGATGCGGAAATGGATGCCGACACGATCGATGGCGCGGCCCATCTCGCCGCCCAGCGCATCGATCTCCTTGACCAGATGCCCCTTGCCGAGTCCGCCGATGGCGGGGTTGCAAGGCATGCGTCCGATCTCGAGCCGATCGTGGGTGACCAGCGCGGTGCGCGCACCGAGACGGGCAGCCGCGAGGGATGCTTCGACCCCCGCGTGTCCGCCGCCGACGACGATGATATCAAACGCTGTTGTCATTGTATCTTGTTGTGTTTCAATCATTTACCAACACAAAAGCGGCCAAAGATCTCACCCAGCAGCTTCTCCGTGAACACCCGGCCTGTGATCTCGCCGAGGTCGCAGAGGGCGGCGTGCAACATCGAGCAGACTACTTCCTGTGCCGTCCCGGTTCCAGCGTTCGCGCGCAGCTCCTGGAGGTTCCCGCGAAAGGCCGTCAGGCGATGGACGTGCCGCCGGTTGAGGACGACCCCCAGGGACGCCGCCGCGTCGAGACGCTCGGCCGCCGCCGCCGCGTGCAGGGCGTCCTTAAGCGCCTCCACACCCCGACCGTCGCGGGCGGAGGTGACGAAGACGGAGTCTGCGACGCGTTGCAGTTCGGCTTCCGTAACGAGGTCCGCCTTGGCGCCCACGACCAGGACCGACGCTTCTCGCTCCAAAGGCGGATCTGCGTCGCGCGCCCCGGATGCGAGATCAACCACCTGCACCACTAGGTCCGCCGCGGCGGCGGCGTCACGGGCGCGTGCCACGCCCATGGCTTCGACGCGTCCGCCATCGTCGCGCAAGCCCGCCGTGTCGTGCAGACTGAACGTGCAGCCGCGATGGCGGATCTGCGCTTCGACGATATCCCTTGTGGTACCCGGTTCGTTGTCCACCAGCGCTCGTGGTTCGCCCAGCAGGGCGTTGAACAAGGAGCTCTTGCCGGCGTTGGGTTCGCCGACGAAGGTCACCTGTACGCCCTCGCGCAGTTGACGTCCCGCCTTGGCGTGCGCGAGCAGGCGGTCCACGCGGTCCAGCGCGTCGTCGAGAGCGGCCGCGATCCTCTCGCCCGGCACCGCCAGTTCGGCTTCCTCGCCAAACTCCAGGCCGCCCTCCAGCTTGGCGAGGAGCTCCAGCAGGGGTTTCTCGAGCGATGTCATGCGTCGCTTGAAACCGCCACGGAGCTGGCGCAGGGCGCCCTTGGCGGCCAGGCGGTTCTCGGCGCCGATCAAGTCGGCGACGGCTTCGGCCTGCTCCAGGCTCAACCGTCCGTTCAGAAAGGCGCGTCGGGTGAATTCACCGGGACCGGCCGGTCTCGCGCCGAGTTCGAGGCAGGCTTCGGTCACCAGGCGGGCGGGCAGCAGGCCGCCGTGGCAGTAGAATTCCACGGTGTCTTCGCCGGTGTACGAACCGGGCGCCACCATGGGTAGTACCAGCGCCTCGTCGAGTTCGTCGCGGCTGCGCGGACAGCGCGGCACGCCCAGAAACGCCTGGTGTGACCGCAGTTCAGCGCGCTTGCCTTCGTCCGAGAGCAGGGTGGTCGCGAACTCCAGCGCGCGCGGCCCACTCAGGCGCACCACAGCCAGGCCGCCCTCCCCTTCGGGAGTCGCCACCGCCGCTATAGTATCCGGAGTAGTATCCGGACCGGTCTCCGTGGTCTCGCTGTCGTGAGCCTCTCTCAACAAGGTCACCTTCCATCGCAAGACGGGGCGGTACACCTAGTGCTTTGTCGAACCTAAAATGACGGGTTAGGCAGTCCACAAGAGGCCATCTGCCGCGTTGCACTCGCTTGAATTAGCCACGGCTAGTCCTGCGTTCGCGCGCCTTGCATCTGACCACTCGTGAACAGTCTAACCCGTCATTTTAGGTTCGACAAAGCACTAGTGCGCCGCCCCGTCATTCCGTGCTGGCGGTCCGGGCTACAGCTCTTCCCCCGCCTCGTCCTTTTCCACCGCTGCGTCCGGGGACGGATCCATCCGGACGTCGACGTCCTGTTCGCTCTCTTTTGGCGCGGCTTCGGCGCCATCCTTGTCTTCGCGCGTGATCACCACGTGACGATCGGGCCCGAAGCCGGCGGTGTTGGTTGTCACGCCGTCCATCTTCTCGATCGTGAGGTGGACGATGCGACGTTCGCGCGCGCACAGCGGCGGCGTGTGCACGTCTTTGTCGGTCGCAAGCATCTGACGCGCGGCTTCCTGGGCGTTGTTCACCAGCTGGCCTTCGCGGCGCTGCCGGTAGTTGTTGATGTCCAGGTTCATGTGGGCATGATCACCGACCGCTTGTTTGGCCATCCGCTCGACGAGGTGCTCGACCGAGTCGATGGTGCTCCCGTGTCGGCCGATCAACACGGCCGCGCTGTCGGGATCGACGGTGATCTTAACCTGGTTGTACTCGCCCTCGATGACGGTGCAGCGGCTGGTGAAGCCGGCGCGACGCATCACCTCCTCGGCGATCCCGCGCTGGACCTCCGCCGCGTCGTCGAGCGAGAGCCCGCGGGTCGGTGCGACCAGCTCGGCCGCGGCCAGGGGCTCACCGATGGATCGTGCCTGTTCCTTGTCACTGGGACCGGACGCCGGCGGACTGGGCCGCCTCCTGGCTTCCGCCCTGGGACGAACGTTCTCTTGCTCGCCGCTGGGCCGGGTGGGTCTCGACGGTTGATCGGCTGAGCGGCGCTGAGCGGGGGGCGCCGCGCGATCCGGTCTGGTGCGGGGAGAGCGGCTACGCCTGGGGCGATCTTCGCCCCGGTTGGAACGAGCAGCATCCCGGCCGGTGGTTTCGGGGCGGTCGCCGGATTTCCTCGCGGGAGCCTTCGCTTGGCGGGCGGCGTTGTCGTCACGACGCGCCTCGGGCTGGGCGGGTGGGCGCTTACCGCCGCGGCGACGGCCGCCGCGGCGACCACGCGAACGCCGTTTCTTGCGGGTCGCGAGGACGCGGGCCTGGCGTCGTCCAAACACGCCCAGCACACCAGCTTTGCCCTCCTCGACTACAGTGATCTCAACCTCGTCGCGTCGCGCGCCGAGCCTCAACAGAGCCTCGGAGATGGCCTCCTCGACGGTGGCCGCGCGACTCTCTATCTGTTCCGGTTTGTTGTTGTCCTGCATCAGGCTTCAGCACCTCCTGCGGCCGGCGCGCTCGTGTGCACGCGCCAGCTCTGGTACGCCGTCACTGCGGTGTTGATGGTCCAGTAGATCACCAACCCGGATGGCATGTTATAGAGGAAGAAGAGCATCATGATGGGCATGAGGGTGGTCATGGCCGCCATCTGACCTCCTGCCCCGGCTTGGGGCGTCAGCTTGGTCTGGAGATAGGTGGCCGCCGCCATGATCAACGGCAACAGGTTGAAGTACGAGCCCATCAGAGGCACGGAGAAAGGCAAGGTGAAGAGGGCGTCGGGCTGGGAGAGATCGTTGATCCAGAGACCCCAGGGCGCCATGCGCAGGTCGACCATATTGTAGAGGACCTGGTACAGGGCGAGGAAGACCGGCATCTGGATCAGCATCGGCATACAGCCGGCCATGCCCGCCATGGGATTCACCCCCTCATCCTTGTAGAGCTGCATCGTCTCCTTGTTGAGGCGCTGGGCGTCGCCGGCGTACTTCTTCTTGATCGCGTCCAGCTTGGGTTTGAGTCGCGCCTGGGACTCCTGCATCTTCTTCATGGAGCGCGTACCGCGGGCGGTCAGCGGGTAGAAGATCAGCTTGCTCAGGATGGAGATGATGACGATGACCCAGCCGTAATTGGGGATGAACTTGTGCAGCCAGTTCATCAGTTTGAGTACGATTTCGGAGATGGGCTGGATCCACTTCCAGCCCAGATTGACCACCTGCTCCAGCGAGATCCCGTAGGCCCGGAAGCGGTAGTAGTCGCTCGGGCCCATGTACATCGACAGGGCGGCGCCGGAGCGGCGCGTGTTGCCGCGCAACGGCAGTTCGAGTTCCCAGGACTGGTGCATGGTTTCACTGTCGCCGCCGAGACGGATACGTCCCTCGGTCACCGATTCGAGTGCGTCCGGGAGAAAGCCCAGGATCGAGAAGTACTTGTTCTGGAGGCCGGCGAAACGCACCGAGCCGCGGAAGGCGCCGTTGCCCTTGCCGTTGCTCTTGCCCAGATCCCCCTGCTTACGGAATTGCAGCTCCTCGCCGACCATGCCGAAAGAGCGGCTGCTGGTGTCGTGGCGCATCATGGCCTCGACGTGTTTTTCCGTGACGGCGATGCCCTGGTTCCACGCGAAGCGCACGGAGACAGGATCCCCGAGGGCGTCGGCGACGGCCGCCCGCGCCTGGTCGCTCTCCGCCAGAACCTCGTAACGGATGCCGATGGCGTAGATGCCCGGCGTGAAGGTGAGCGTCTTCTCGATGATGAGACCCTCCGCCGATTCGGCCCTCAGGACCAGATCGCGCGGCGAGTCCCCGGCGTTGAGCCTGAGTGTCTGCAGACCGACCGGAAGGAATGACATACCGGCCAGATCCAGCCCGCCCCGCTCGAACATCAGAGTGTCGCCGGCGCGCGGCGGATCGAGTTCTCCCCGCTCGGGAACGAGCTCGACGGGACCGTCGTCCAGGCCCTTGAACGCATGCCCCCGCCAGCTGGTTATGACGCCACCCGCTTCGGCCATGGTCACCGTATAGAGATCAGTGCTGGCCTCGAATTCCCCGCCCCCCGCGGGCGGAAAGGCCAGCGGCGCGGTCGAGGTCGGAGCCGCGGCGGTTTCGTCCATCGTGGCCGCCACTGGCGTCTCCTCCAGGGGAGCGCGCTCGTCGTACGTCGCCGAGTACGGCTCGGTGGTCTCGGCCGCGTGGATGGCGGCGAGGCTGTCCGCGGCGGCACCGGTCTCCGGCGTATAGTTGCGCTCCATGACCTTGGTCCAGGTCAGAAAGATGGCCAGGAAAAGGACCATGGCCAGGACGGTGCGTCTATCCATGACAATCATCTCCATCGTGTGGATGCTGCGAGGGGCCGGGTGTTGCCGGCACCGGATCGTGGCCGCCGGGATTGAACGGGTGGCAGCGCGCGATGCGCCGCAGGGTCAAGACGGTGCCGCGCAACAGACCATGCGATCGCAACGACTCCGCGGCGTAATCGGAACAGGTTGGATCAAAGCGGCACGTCGAGGGCAACAGCGGCGAGAGCAGCCGTTGATAGAGACGGACCAGCAGGTAGGGAAATCGCCACATTCCTCTGACACCAACCGCGGCCTAGCGCCTGGACTTCGACGGAATCAGCGGCGCATCGGCATTCATGACCCGGATCATCCGTGAAGAATCCAGGTCAGGCCCTGTCGGCATGTTTCAGACAGAGCCTAAGCTCGAGGACCCGGCCGTGTCGTGACCTGCGTCGAGAATAAAATCAGCCAGCAGCTTGCCGGCCTCCGCCACGACGGCGTGGATGTCGAGGTCGAGGATTCGCCTGCGCGCGACCGCGACCACCCAGAGTCCTGTCCCGTTGTCTGGCGCGGCTCTCGTAAGGCCGCGTCCCACCAAGAGCGAGGCGGCCGTCTTCGCCAAAGCATCGGACTCTGGGAAGAAAACCACTTGGATCATGTTCCTGAGCAAGCGCTTTGCCCGGTTGCGCTGCACGGCGCCACCTACCTTGCGGCTGGCCACCACGGCGCGGGCGTTGTCGGTCGCGGGCAACAGAAACAGCACGCACGACCGGCCGACCAGTTTGTGTCCATTCTCGTATATCTCAGAGAACTCGGATCGGCGTGTGAGCGATCTCGGCTTCACGCTCGGCCTCCGGGTTGGTTACGTATGCAGACACCATGGCTGTTTGGACGCCCGGCCGATGCTTCATACGCCCAATCTTTTGCGGCCCTTGGCTCGCCGACGCTTCAGGATCAGACGTCCCGCCTTGGTCGACATGCGCTTGCGAAAACCGTGCTTCCTGGCCCGCTTCAAATTGCTGGGCTGAAATGTCCTCTTCAACGGACCAATCCTCCTGAACGGGGTTCCATAAATGAACCGGAAAAGATTATGTATACAACCCCCTCCTGTCAAGGTAGATCCGCAAGTTAACTCATTTTGTGCGTGAGCGGTTGTATTGAAACTTCAACACGACGTGGATAATCCACGATTTCATCCACATATCACACAGCGTTGCCGTGGGCGTATTCAATTGCATTGTTTCCAACAAGATACAATAAAATAAAAGTTGCTTGAAGAAAATACTTGCAGCCGTTTTTTCACCATGCTAGGTTGCTCTTCACAGGTGTTGAAAACGACGGCAAGGGGCGCTCGGGTTGTCCACATTTCGCATCGCTTGTGGATAACAAACCAAACAACCAGGTGTCGATTTCATAACCAATTGCTAATGCTTGTGTTGTGTGGTTTTGTGAGATGTGAATATCTCACACCCGGATGGGGATGTCTGTTAAAAAAGAGAGTGGTTCCTGAAGTGGAGTTAGCCACCTTGGTCGATTACTGGGATGTGATCCTCGATACGATTCGTCAGCAGGTTTCCCGGCAAACCTTCGAGACGTGGTTTCTTCCCCTCAAGCCCAAGCATTGGGACGACGACTGTGTCCATCTGATCTGCCCGGACCGCTTCTTCCAGGACTGGTTCTGTGAACATCATACCGACACCCTCTGCCGCACCATGACCAACCACTTCGGGCGTCCCATACGCTGCACCTTCCAAGTGGAGAAGGAGTCCGGCGTACAAAAAGGGGACCTCTTCGATTTCTCGGCCGCCCTGGTGGAGAGTTCCGAGCTACCCGTACAGGGAACGACCACCTCGCGCAACGAAACGGGGAAATCCCCTGGTCGCGTGTACCTGAACAAGGACTACACCTTCCATAATTTCGTGATCGGATCGGGTTCCAAGCTGGCTTCGGCCGCTTCCGTCGCCGTCAGCGAGAAACTCGGCACCAGTTACAATCCCCTGTTCATCCACGGCGGCGTGGGCCTTGGCAAGACCCACCTGATGCACGCCATCGGCAACGCCGTGACTGCGTCCAGTCCGGACAAGAAGGTCTGTTACGTGACGGCCGAGCAGTTCATGAACGACCTCATCTGGTCCATCCAGCGCAACCGGACCTACGAGTTCAAGAGCGAGTACCGCAACGTCGACCTGTTGCTGGTGGATGATGTCGCCTTCCTGGCCGGCAAGGAGTCCACGCAGGAGGAGTTCTTCCACACCTTCAACACGCTCTATCACGACAACAGGCAGATAGTCCTGACCTCGGACCGTCCCCCCAAGGAGATACCGACGCTCGAGGAGCGCCTGCGCTCCAGATTCGAGTGGGGGCTGATCGTGGACATCCAGCCGCCCGATCTCGAGACGCGCATCGCGATCCTCAAGAAGAAGGTCGAGACGAACAACATCTACATCTCCGACGATGTCATCGAGTACATCGCCGACAACGTCACCAACAACATCCGCAATCTAGAGGGGGCGCTGATAAAGCTTCTGGCGTTTGCAAGTCTGACCGGCAGCGAGATCAACCTGGAAATGGCCTCGGAGGTTCTCTCCTCCATCATCCAGGCCTCGCCGTCCAGAGCGGCTACGATCGCTGGCGCAATGAAGGTGGTGTGCGAGCACTACCGCGTCACGGTCGATCAGCTCAAGTCCAAAAGGCGCACCCAGGACCTCGCTCTGGCACGTCAGGTCGCCATGTATATCGCCAGGGAAAATGTCGGCGCCACCCTCACCCAGATCGGCCGCGCCTTCGGCGGCCGCGACCATACGACCGTCATGCACGCCTGCAAGAAGATCAACAAGCTACGTCGGGACGATCCTCTCTTCAGGGGCACCTTGAAGGATTTGATCGCGGGGATGTCCTAGGATTTTCGTCTCGGTCCGCCGGTCGGCGGCTGTGGAAAAAGGCGTGTATGACACGTGCATGAAAGGGGGATCCAGAGTCTGTCCGTGGATACAGCCCGAGTCTTCCACGTTCAATGCTCCGGCATTGCACATTTCGGACCCGCGCCACTACCCTGATTGAGCACCGAATAAGCACGTTCCCGGGGTATATCCACACCATCCACAGGCTCTACAACTCCTCCTATTTATTTCATAAGACTTGATGCGTGAGAGGTGACTCCTTATCATAGGCGTCCCTTGTTATCATAGTCGTCTTTTGCCACGCGGGACCGACCGACCCGCTCGAAACCCTGACCGGAGGACCGCTCTTGAAGTTCACGATCCAGCAGGCGGATCTACAGAAAGCCCTGAGCATTGTCGCCAACGTGGTTCCCGGCAAGACGACCATGCCGATCCTGACCTGTGTGTTGTTCGAAACCGAAGACGGTAAGTTGATCGTCTCGGCGACCAACCTCGACATGTCAGTGACGACAAGTACAGGCAACGTTAACGTGAAGCGCGACGGCAGGATCGCCGTGCCGGCGGTGAAATTCGTCTCGTTCGTGCGTAGTCTCTCGGCCGGCGAAGTCGAGATCACGGAAAAAGACAGGCGCGTGAGCGTGGTGGCCGGCAAGGCCAGTCTCAGCGAGTCCAGCATGAATGCGGAGAAGTTTCCCGCGCTGCCGGTCCTGGATGGAAACAAAGGGCTGGAGGTGGAGACGAGCGATCTCGTCAACATGATAAAGTCCACCGCCTACGCCGTTTCGCGTGACGAGACGCGTCCCGCCTTGATGGGCATACTCTGGGAGCTCAAACCCACGTCCCTGACCATGGTGGCGACCGACGCGCACCGCCTGGCGCGTATCGTGCATAAAGCCGATTGGGGTATCAAGGATGTCGTGAGCCTGATCACCGACACCCAGGGGTTGCTGCAGTTTGCGCGTCTGGCCGAGGGAGTGGAAAAATCCGAGGTCTTCTTCACTGACAACCAGCTGAGTTTCCGCGTCGGTGAAACCGTCCTGCACACGCGCCTGTTGGAGGGACCGTTCCCCGACTACACGGCGGTCATTCCCAAGTCGAACAACATGGCCATGACCGTCGATCGCGAGGCTTTCATGAACGCGGTGCGGCGTGTGTCGATCACCGCGGACCGCGTCACGAGCCAGATCCGGCTGGGCATCGAGGACGGACGTCTCGAGTTGACCGCCACCGGCACCGACGGCAGCCGGGCCGAGGACGAGTTGCCGATCGCCTACGACGGCGACGCCATGGAGATCGGCTTCAACTACAACTACCTGCTCGACGTGTTGAAGAACATCGAATCGAATTCGGTACAGCTGACCTTGAAGGATCCCCAGAGCGCGGCGCTGGTCTCGCCCATCGACAAGGGAAAAGACGGGGACGATCTGCTTTGCCTGTTGATGCCCCTGCGCTTGACCTCGGATTAGATGAGGCTACGAGAAGCAAGTCTGCTGGACTTCCGCAACCTTGCGGAGGTCCAGCTCGTTTTTTCCCCCGGCGTGAACATCTTCGTGGGCGACAACGGGCAAGGTAAGAGCAACCTGCTCGAGGCGCTGAACTACCCCGCGCTCGGCCGCTCGTATCGCGGCTCGTCGGACAAGGATCTCATCGCCTTCGACCGACAGACGACCCGGGTCAGGATCGAGGCGGAGGCGACGGGCGACACCGGGCGAAGCTTCGAGTTCGCCCTGCAGCGCGACGGCGGCCGCCGTTTCCGCGTTGACGGCGAGGTGCTGCGTCGCAAGCATCATCTGGTGGGACGACTCGCCACGGTCGTCTATGACCCGCAGACGGTCGAACTGGTGCGCGGCGGTCCCGACAACAGACGCCGTTTCCTGGACGCCGGCCTGAGCGGCCTCGATCGCGAATACCTCCATCATCTCCGTTGCTACCGCCGCGCACTGCGCCACAAGCTACGCCTGTTGCGCGATCTGAGAGGCGGCTACCGCCCCGCGCCGGGACTGCGCGCGGACCTGGATATCTGGAACAAGGAGATGGCCGAACACGCCGTGCCGCTGCTCTCCGCGAGGGCTCTCTACGTGCGGGAACTGGCGTCGGTGGCGGCACAGGTCCACGGGGAGTTCACGGGCGGCGAATCGGGCCTGCAACTCGTTTATTCCCAAGGGATTGATATTGACCAAAAAGACCACGCCGAGGACGATTTAAGAGCGGAAATTTTGCGTGTTTTTGATTATATTATAGAGGATGAGATCAAACGGGGGCGCAGCCTCGCTGGCCCCCATGCCGACGATGTAGAAATAAGACTCCAAGGGGTGTGTCTACGTACTTTCGGATCACAGGGCGAGACCCGCTCCGCGGCGATCGCCCTGAAACTTGCCCAAGGTGAGCTGGTCTTCCGGAAGCGCCGGACAAGGCCCATTCTTTTTTTCGACGACATCTTCAGCGAGCTGGACAAGGAACGCTCCCGGCAGCTCCAGGACATGACCGCACGCGACCATCAAATCTTCATCGCGACCGCTCGCGCCGAAGACGTTCAGGAGTGGTATCCCGGTCAGACAAAGAGATGGGTGGTCCGCGCCGGCGGGATCGAAACCGAGTGATGAACGACAAACACCGCAAGTCGAGACCCGAACGCGTGGACACGATCCTCGAGTCCATGCTCGACGGTACCGGACTCGCCGCGCGGGCGCGGGAACGAACCGTGCTCGAGGCGTGGGCGGAAGTCGTGGGCGACAAGGCGGCCGCGCACACGCGCGCGGTGGACATCCTGGACGGGGTGTTGACCATCGAGGCCGACCACGCGGCCTGGCGGCAGGAGCTTACACTGCTCTTTCCCGCCATCATCAAGAAGTACAACGAGCGCCACGGTGAGGGAACCGTGCGCGAGATTCGCTGGCGACGCGGAGGGACCCGATG
Source organism: uncultured Fibrobacteraceae bacterium (assembly GCA_964389015.1). Lineage (GTDB taxonomy): Bacteria > Krumholzibacteriota > Krumholzibacteriia > LZORAL124-64-63 > LZORAL124-64-63 > JAHIYU01. The sequence goes on from CAYMCR010000051.1 coordinate 19,345, forward strand.
AAGCCTGCACGACAACGCCGGAAGACAGTCACGCCGGAGCAGGGAAGCCCCGGCGCTTTAAACATGGATAAGGAAGTTAAGATGAGCGCAGCACAGGAATACACGGCCGACGGCATCCAGGTCCTCAAGGGCCTCGAGGCCGTCCGCAAACGTCCCGCCATGTACATCGGCGACACCGGGGTGCGCGGCCTGCACCACCTGGTCTACGAGGTGGTGGACAACTCCATCGACGAGGCCCTCG
>CAYMCR010000052.1:0-18610 GCA_964389015.1 uncultured Fibrobacteraceae bacterium
CCTGGGCGCCGGGGCCGCCGGCCGCGTAGAGGGCCGTGAAGACCGTCGCCACCGAACTCACCTCGTAGGCGCCGGGCTGGGCGGCCTCGCCGACGACGAAGACGCGTATGGCGCGCAGGCGGCCCAGGCTCACCTCCACGAAGGTCGTGCCGCCCTCCCCCCCGGCATCGATGCCGGAGTAGGAGGCGGAGAGCTTCTTGCGTATCGTGCCCGCGACCTGGCCCAGGGTGCGGCCGGCGCACCGGACCTTGCCGCCCTTGGGCAGGATGATCGCGCCGTCGCGGTCGACCACGCGCTCGAGGCGGAATTCCACCTCGCCCCAGACATCGACGAAGACCTCGTCGCCGACGCCGAGCTGATAGCCCTCGGGCACGGGACCGAAGGTCGCCGGCGCGAAGACGCCTGCGTCGAGGCGGAAGAAGCTGGACCCGAAAATGCTGTCGGGCAGGACGGTGACGGGTTGCGGGCAGGCGGCGGTGTCCTCGCGCGCCTCGGTCAGGTCGAGATCGAAGGGCAGGATGACGCTTGGATGAGTCGTCTGTTCGCCCCCGCCGGGAAGTTCGGTGAGACCCGGGGGGACCGTCGTGTCGTCGAACTCGGTGCCGGTCTGCTCCTCGTAGCGCCGCAGCAGTTCCTCGCGGCTGAGGCCGGTCTGGCGGGAGGCTTGGTCAAGGAGGTCCTGCGACAGCTCCCGGGGGGCGGAGATCGCTGTTGTCGGCAAGGCCGAGAGTAGGATCAGGCAGAGAACCGCGCTGGTGATCGCGGTGTGGCATCCGTTCCGCATGGCGTCGACTCCATCAGCATCCTAAGGGTACGGCAAGGCACAGCGGTCGCTTTGTCGCCACCGCCGCTCTGTGGGGCCATCCTAGCATTTGCCCGTGGTGCGGCAAGTTAATTGTCGGTGGGACTGGCGCTCGCGACCGTCGTAATCTATAATCCTTTGATCCCGTGTGAGAATAAGCCAGACGCCATCCGGAGGACCCAGTTTGGGCATCCCGCTTTCCAGACCCGACATCACCGACCTCGAACGCCAGGCCGTCATGCAGGTCCTGCGTACGCCCAACCTGGCGTTGGGACCCAGGCTGCTCGAGTTCGAACGGGCCATGGCCGACTACCATGGCCGCAAGCACGCCGTCGCTGTCAACAGCGGCACCAGTGGACTGCATCTGGCCATGATCGCCCTCGGCCTGGAGCCGGACGACGAGGTGATCACCACACCCTTCTCCTTCGTGGCCTCGACCAATTGCATCCTCTACGAGAACGGCACGCCCCGCTTCGTGGACATCGACCCGGACACCTGGAACCTCGATATCGCGCAGATGGAGACCGTCGTCACCCCGCGCACCCGCGGCATCCTGCCGGTACACGTCTTCGGGCTGCCTTGCGACATGAAAGCGATCCGCGAGTTCGCCGCCGCGCACGACCTGTGGGTCGTCGAGGACGCCTGCGAGGCCCTCGGTGCCTACTCGCGCGATACCCTCGCCGGCAGCGAATCCGACATCGCCGTGCTCGCCTTCTATCCCAACAAGCAGCTCACTACCGGCGAGGGCGGCATGGTGCTCACCGACGACGAAGACCTCGCCGCGGTCATGCGCTCCGTCCACAACCAGGGTCGCGTCCCGGGCGGAGGCTGGCTAAGCCACGAACGTCTCGGCTACAACTACCGCATGAGCGACATCCAGGCTGCCCTGGGCTTGGCACAGCTCTCACGCATCGACGAAATCCTGCCCAAGCGCACACAGGTCGCGCGCTGGTATGACGAGCGCCTTTCCGACTGCAACTGGCTCCGCGGACAGGCGATACCCGACGGCGCCACCAAGAGCTGGTTCGTCTACGTGGTGGAGCTGGACGCATCATTCGGGCGCCGCGAACGCGACGCTATCCTGGCCGGTCTGAAGGAGAAAGAAATCGGCTGCAGCAACTACTTCTCGCCCATCCACCTGCAGCCGTTCATCGAGGAGCGTCTCGGCACACGGGAGGGCGACTACCCCGTCACCGAACGCGTGGCCGACCGGACCATCGCCCTGCCGTTCTTCAGCAACCTGAAGGAGAACGAGATCGACGAGGTCTGCGCGGCACTGCATGAAACGGCGGCCGCGGCGCGCAAGCAGCACGCCTCCGACCGCTGATCCACGCTACTTCCCCTGTAGCGGCTTGGCCGGAATCCCGACCACCACCGCCCCCGCCACCACGTCCTTGGTGGCCACTGCGCCCGAGCCCACCGTGGCGCCGCGTCCGATCGTGAGCATCTGCAGGACGGCCGCGTGCGTGCCGATCAGGTTCTCCCCCTCCAACGTCACGCTGCCGGAGATCGAGCAGCCGGGATTGATCACGCAGCAGTCGCCGATCACGTCGTCGTGGCCGTAGGTGCAGGCGAGGTTGAAGATGTTGAACGAGCCGATCACGATGTCGGTGGTGAAGATGTTGCCCGAGGTGATGACGTTGCCCTCGCCGATCTCGATGCGGCTCTCGTCCCAGATCACGCCGGGATGCACCAGGTTGGGGAAGTTCACGTGGTCATACACTTTCAGGCGTGTGCTGATCGCCGCCAGGGTCCTGGGCGTGCCGATGCCGATCGCGCAGCCCACCGGCTCGGTACGGGTCTCGAACCAGCTGCCGTCGCCCAGGACGGGCAGGCCGCCGAGCTCCCGGCCCATGCTGGTGGAATCGTCGTCTATGTAGCCCAGCAGCTCGAAGCGTGGCGCGTCTGCGGCAGAGTTGATCTCGCGTACCAGAAACGCTATCTCGCGGGCCAGCCCACCCGCCCCGTAGATCACCAGATCCATCAACGTCATTCCTCCCGGTGTGCTTGGTTGTCGTCGCCGTTGCCCAGGAACTCGGGCATGGTGGCGTATCCGTCATGACTGATGTCGCGCCGCCACAACACGTGGGCCACGGTCATCAGCAGGATCCTGAAGTCGAGCCAGAGCGATACGTGATCCACGTACCAGGAGTCCAGTGCGAACTTGGTCTCCCAGTCGATGGCGTTGCGTCCGTTGACCTGGGCCCAGCCGGTGATGCCCGGCTTGACCTCGTGCCGCCGCATCTGGTGCGCGTCGTAGCGGGCGAGGTATTCCGTGAGCAGGGGACGCGGTCCCACGAAACACATGTCGCCGCGCAGGACGTTGATCAACTCGGGCAGTTCGTCGAGGCTGGTCCTGCGCAGCCAGCGCCCTAACGTCGTCATGCGCTCCACGTCCGGTAGCAGCGCGCCTGTCGCGTCCCGCGCCTCGGTCATGGTGCGGTATTTGAGGATGGTGAACGGTTCGCCGTTCTGACCGGGACGCACCTGACGGAAGAAGACGGGGCGGCCGATGCGCCAGCGCAACAACAACACGATCAACAGCAGCAAGGGCGACAGGACGATCAGACCGATCAGGGCCCAGATGGGGTCGAAGATGCGCTTCATGTCGAGCGTGAGGACACGGATCACGGCGTGCCCCCTTGGCCATCCACGGCCGCGCGTAACACCGTTTCCAGTTGTTCGGCCAGTTCATCTCGTGCGAAGCGTTCGCGGGCCAGGCGCCGGGCCACCTCGCCCATGGCCCGCAAGGCGGCGCGGTCCCCCAGGGCGTCCGCCAGCGCGGCGGCGGCGGCCTCCCGGTCGTGCGGATCGAGGACCAGGCCGGCACCGGTCTCGCGCAGCAGGTCGGCCTGCCAGCCACCATAATTGATGGCGGGTGGGCGGCCGGCGGCCAGGGCGTCGAAGAACTTGTTGGCCGAATTGTGCCACCCGGCCTCGATGGGTAGGAACAGCGAGGTCGCCAGGTCAGCGGCGCGCAGCACGGCCGGCATCTCGCGTTTGGGCACCGGTGGCACCATGAAGAAATTATCCTCCCACACGCCCAGCTCCCGGGCGCACGCCGCCACCTTCTCGCGCTCCATGCCGTCACCCAGCACCAGGAATCGCACCTCGGGATCGCGTCGCCGGACGGCGGCCGCCAGCTCAGCCAGGTAGCAAACTCCGTTTATCAGCCCCAGCGCACCGGTGTAGACCACCAGCGGGCGGTCGCCCAGCCACGGGAAGCGGGCGCGGAAGCGGGCCGCATCGTCGTCGGTCGCGCGGAAGAGGTCCAGGTCGCAGGAATTGGGAATGATCGACACCTGGTCCCGCGGATAGCCCGTCGCGGTCACACCGTCGGCCATGCCGGGCGACAGGGCCACCACGCGGGCGCTGCCGTGATAGGCCCGCCGCTCCAGCCAGCGCGCGGCGGCGATCAGCAGGGGGTTGCGCAAGGCACCCGCCGCGATGGGCAATTCCGGCCAGAGGTCTCGCACCTCGAAGACCAGCGGCGCTTTCAGCTTGCCCTTCGCCAGCAAACCCGGCACGGCGATGGTCAGGGGCGTACTGGTGGCGAAGATCACGTCCGCTTCGTGTTTGCGCACCCGGCGCGTGCAGGCCCACATGAAGGCCAGGAACTTGCGGATACGCGCGGGAAAGGTGTCGCGATTGGAATAGGGCAGGCGGTAGACCTCCACGCGCACGCCCTCGATCCCGTGCTCGTGCCAGCCGGGACCGGGCGCCCACGTATCGTCCAGGTAGGCCGACGAGGTCAGGACGGTTACCTCGTGCCCGGCCAGGACCAGTCGCCGCGCCATCTCGTAGGAGCGCGTGCCGACGCTGCCGGCCGGGGTCGTGAAGTACTGGTGCAGGTAAAGAATCTTCATACAGGCCTTTCCGTTCAACCAACGTGATCGGAAGTTCATCATTCGAACGGCGGGCTGGACGAGCGTTGCTAAAAATACACCATGAGTCGGGCGAGGGAATCTATTATATTCGACCTCCACGATCACTCCGGATGGAACATTCACCGAGGCGCCATGCGAATTTGCTGGTTGGACCCAGTCAACACGGACGCACAGTTCATGAACATGCTGACGCATGTCTTCGTGGATCGCGGACACGACTTGCTGATCCGGTCGAACCGCCGCCGGAATTTCCCCGTCCATCCGGCGGTCGCGTGGCACGACTTTTCGAGCGTCCGACCGTACCCCCAGAGGATCGACCGACACCCGTTGCGCTATGCCATCGCGGCCACGTACCCTTTCGATTGGCTGAGGGCCCTTTCCTGGGTGCGCGACACCCGCGCCGATGCCGTGCTCTTGACCGTCTCGATGCGCTTGCGGAAGATCGATATCATGGCCCATCGCGCCTTGCGCCGCGCCGGTGTCGAAACCGTGGTCATCGCCCACAAGCCCCACCCCGGGTACTTCGAGCGTCACGACACGCGCACCGCTGACGGTTTTCGCCCCTTCTACGAGGCGGCGTCCCGCATCGTCGTCCTGACGGAGTACGCACGCGACCTCTTCATGTCCTACTTCGGATTGCCGGTCGAGAAGTTCGTGATCGCTCCATTACCCCACTTCGGGGAATTCATGGGGGACTACACGGCCGACCCGGTTCTCCTGGAGTCGCTACGGGCCTGGGCCGGCAAGACGCCCGTGCTGTCCCTGCTTTCCAACGCCAATATGGAGCATGGTTTCGGCAACATGCTCGAAGCCCTGCCTCACCTGCGGCGTATATCGCCGGACAGCCGCCTGCTGTGTGTCCAGTCCAACATGAGTTCCCGCCAGGCGGAGGACCTGCGCGCCCGCTTCGCCGCCGCGGGTTTCGATCCGGCGGCGCTCTACATCCACGCCGGTCCGTACTCGCACGAAGAACTCGCCGCCTTCCTCGCCGCGAGCTGGTGTGTGTTGACACCGTACGCCTGGGCGACCCAGAGCAGCGTCATCGCCCTGGCCGCCGGCGCCGGACTTCCGGTGGTGGCAACGGACGTCGGTGGATTGTCGGAAATGGTCCTGCCGGGCGAAAGCGGCGAGATGGTGCCGGTGGGAGACGCAACCGCCATGGCGGAAGCCTGCGCCAGGGTCCTCGACCCCGCGCGAAACGACGCCTACCGGGAGGGGGCTCGCCGGGCGTGCGCCGGCATCCTGTCTCCCGACGCCACCAGCCGGATCATTGTCAAAACACTGCAGGCGCTCGGCGTCTAATCCGCAGCCCAGACAAGCGTGTCACGCTGGGTTTCCCAGCTCACACCGCCGCCGGCTTCGCCCATCCGCGAGCGGAAGACCCCGTTGTCGCTAACGACCCGCGCGAGGCCGTCACCCAGGTCCTCCTTGTCCGCGCCGTCTGTCTTCAGGACAACACCGCAGCGATAGCGGTTCACGATACTGGCCATGGGCGGATTGCAGCCGACGACCACGGGAACGCCGCGGTTTATCGCCTGGTAGAGGCGGTTCGGCGCGCAGAGCCGACAGTTGTCCGTGGCGTGGTCATACATGACGATGCTGGCCAGGGCGTGGTCTATGTAGCGCACCAGCTCCATCTGGGGCACCGAGCCGGTGAAGTGGACGCGCTCGGTGAAAACCGGGCCAAAATGCTCACGGAGCTCTTCGAACTCCGATTGCAGATAAGGCCCCACAACGACGAGCTTCGCGGCAGGAATTCCCAGGGACGCCTCGACCAGGTTCCAGATGTACCGGTCTGGGTTGGCCCCGCCCTGGGCCAGGATATAGGGAGCGCCATCGAGCCACGCGGCCAGCGCCTCCGGGAGCGGCGTGACGGGCAGTGCCGCGAAGGTCGCATCCACGAAATTGTCGATGACCCCGAAGCGCGGCGTCAGATCGCCGCCCATCTTTTCCGTGAGCAGGTCCCGTCGTTCACTGTTGGCGGAAATCACGACGTCGCTCATGAGCAGCAGCCTGCGGAAGACCGCCCGCAACAACGGCCTCGTGAAGAAGGCGCCGGGGGGCAACTCGTGCTGATCCCAGACGAGGCGGTGTATGAGACCGACCTTCTTGAGGATCCAGACCGTGGGCACGAAACCCGCCATCTCCATGTTGTGCAGCCAGACGGTACGCGGCCGATGCCTGAGGATCGCCACGAGAAACCGCGAGTACATCTCGAGGAGCTTGAGAGCCAGGCCGTGTTTGTGGGGCAGCAGCTTTCGTGTCGTCAGGGGAAAGGCGTAGAATGGCACGCCGGGACAGACATCTCCCTCGGCGTATTGATTGGCGTCCTCGAGCACCGAGACCGCGAGGGTCTTGCCGACCTCGGCAAGCGTCACGCATTCCTTGCGCAGACGGTCATCGTACTGGACACCCATGGTCCTGATGATTTCCAACACGTCCAGGCGATCAGCCATTGATTGCTACTCCTGTTCCCATCCCGTCATCTCATGAGCGGCGTACCGACTCGGCCCAATGAACGCCGCTGAAGGCCCAAAGCCAGAAAAACAGTGAAAACTGCGGATTTACCAAGGGGCCGCTATGCGACAGGAAGAACAAGCCGAATCCGAGCCAAGTGGCCCTGTAGATCGACAACAGCGAAACCGAAGCGTCGTTGGGCAGATCCCTGGCTCTGCCCAACCCTCTCCACAGGGACACGAAGATGAGAAGGAACACGAATACCACCGGCCAGCCGTGTTCGGCCGCCAGCCATAGATAGAGGTTGTGGGGTTCCTGGGCGCTCATCTCCCCTTCGACCGAGATGATCTTCGACTTCTCCTCATTGTCCGGGTTGACCAGCCAGGTGGTCCTGACATCCTCATACAACAGACCCGGGCCACGACCCAGTAACGGCGCGCTCATGCTTTCCGAGAGCGCCACCCTCGCACTCGTACCTCTGATATCCATGCTGAAGTCGTCGGTCTCCACGAAGCGACCGAAATCGTACCCGCCCACCACGGTCGCCACGATGATGCCGATGATCGCCAGACAGGCCGGCCAGAATATGACGCCGTGTCTGCGCCGCCGCCTGGCGAACGAGATCCAGTAGTAAACATGGAAGACCATGAACACTACCAGAACCGAGCGGGCGAGAGTGAACATGAGGGAGAACCCACTGAGTATGCAGACGAACAGGTACAACCGGCGGCGCTTTGTCACCACTTCGTGCATCGCCAGGGCATAGGCGAGAATCACAACGGCGCCCGTGGCGATGGTGCTGCCGAGCGGCGACCAGCCTCGTATGAACCCGGCCTGCGCTTCATCCCGCAAGGGCTGCCAACCGAAAGAGTTGGCGAAGACTGAGGGCAGAAGCGCCGTCATGACCAGGATGATCGGTGTGATGACGCCACCGAAAAGGATGAAGACCTTCCTGATCTGGTGGGACTCGTCACGTACCAGAGGCACCAATTCCACGAGCATGGCCGCCACGATCGCGGGAGCAAGTACGATGATGAGGATCTGGAGCGCAGCACCGACGCCTGAAGCGCCGCCATTCACGACCCCGCTGAACAAGGCCAGGATCGCTACCAGCCAGAACAGGCGGAAGACATGGATCGTGGCCGGGATGTAGAGGCGGTTCTCGAAGCCGCGCAGGACCAACAGCAGGACTGCGCAACCGGCCAGGTAGAGATGTAAACCCAGCAGCGGGCGGCCAAACAGGTCCACCTTCACCAGCACGTCGAACCTCGACAGGAAGAAACTGATGGAAAAGAGGAAGACCATGATCGGCAAGTCCCGCCAGCGCATTCTTGCCGAGATGATGAACGTGGCGATAATGACGCCGATGATCCCAAGCATCGCAACAGCCATCATCGCAACCGCTCCCGAATCAGGGTCAGTTCGCCGTCTATCTCACCGGTGCGCCACAGCACCAGCGCATAGGTCAGGATGCCGCAGGCAATTACCAGCAGCAGGCGCGGCAGGTTGTCGATCACAAGCTGGCGCTGCAGCCCGCCCACGACCACGGCCATACCCGCGGCTGCCGCCAGCGCCTTGAAGATGGCACGCCACGGCACCACCTCGCGACCCGGTCGTATGCCCCAGATCATCGTCCCCGCGCAAAGCAGCAGGTTGGCGACCAGGGTCGAGACGGCCGCCACTGCATAGCCGTGCTTCGGCACGAGCACGATGGACAGTCCGATGTTGATCAAGCCGACCCCGAGACCGATGGCCGCCATCTTCTGCGTCTCCTTGGCCACCATGAAGCGCAGCGAGAAGTACTGGCTTACGCCGTAGATGAAGGTGGCGACCGCGAGCAGAGCCAGCACCGGCCAGGCCTCGGCGTATTCCGGTCCCGCGACCATCGCCAGCACCGGCCGCGCGAGGAGCGCCAAGCCCGCCGCCGCCGGCAGGCCGACCAGTGCGAACCAGCGCAGGCCGTCGCGCACTACCGGCCGGATGTCGACGCCCGCCTCCCAGCGGTCGATGGCCAGGGGATAGAGACCGAGCATCACGATCTGCTCGAAGATCATCAAGGGTGCCGCCCCGATGTTGACCGCGGCCGAGAACAACCCCGTCGCCTCCGAGCCCGCCAGTGACAGCACGACATAGCGGTTGCCCACGATGCGCAACGACGTGGCGAGCAGGGTGACCGCCAGGGGTGCGCCGAAGAAGAAGTACTGTTTCAGGACGCGCGACGAGACACCGCCCCAACGCATATGCCGCCAGGCGCCGATGGTCGTCCACGACCATAGCGCCACCAGGACGAGGCCCGCGACGCGGAACATGAAGTAGGTGGGTATATCGCGCGAGACCAACAGCAGGCCACCCACCCCGAGCACGTGTCGCGACACTCCCTGCAACGACCGCGCGACCGTGAACGCCACGGGGCGATGGGTGGCGCGCAGCACCATCTCGCCGCTGTAACCGAAGGCCGAGATGACGGCGTCGATCAACGTCCAGACCAGCAGTGCGCCGACGGCCGACCTCACCCGCGCGGGCAGCAGATCGCCGCCGCCGAACACCAGCAGCGCAGTCACGCCCGTGGCGGCGATCAAGCCGGCCAGCTGGTTGCTGTAGAACCGGTCCAGCTCGTTCGCCATGGGCGTGCGAAAGCGCAGGGCGCAGTTGCTGATCCAGTCGAAGCCGAGGGTACGCAGCAGTCCGGCGGTCAGCAGCACTACCGAGAGGTCGCCGTAGGCCGACGCGCCGAGTGAGCGTGTGAGCACGGGGATGGCCAGAAAACCGAGCAGGGGTTCCACGAAGCGCGACGGCGCGTACTTGAAGATCGCGCCGCCCACGCCGGTACCCGCTGTACGTCCCGTCTCGTTCATGGGAGTCGGTCTTCCGTTCCACTTGTACGCCCGGGACGTGCCCAGCTCAAGCCAACCGGTCGTTACTGTCGACGATAGTGCTCGTGCACTTGGTGATTCCGGTCTTTCGTCCAGACCGAATGATATCCACGATCGGCGAGCCATGTGCGAATAGACTCGGGGGACTGGCCGCGTTGATTGAGCGTGTGCGGATGGAGTTCGACGAGCAACTCGCGGATCCGCCCGCTGGCGAACAACTCGTCCATGCCGGTCAGCGTGTCGAATTCCCAGCCTTCGACGTCGATCTTAACTACATCCGGCTCCACACCATGGTCCCGAGCGAAGTCACAACCTCGCTGCACGTCCACTTCATGTGCCTCCGCTGCTGGAGTGTGCCCCTGGACCAGCGAGTGCCCACCGGACCCTAGATCGGCATCGACGAACAGCTCCAACTTGCCCGGATCGGCCCCTAATGCGATCTCGTGGACGTGAATGTCGCTCAGATTGTTCAGTGCCGCGTTGGTGCTCAATTCGGCTGCGTGCCGTGGTTCCGGCTCAAAGGCGTGCACGACGACTCTCGCGTCGCGATGTCGCGCTGCGATCAAGATCGTCACCATTCCGATGTTCGCCCCTACATCGTAGCACACATCGCCGGGCTGAATCGCTTCGAGGAGACGGGTGATGAATTCCTCTTCACCGACCAGTGAATCGATGCGCGTGATCTCGCGCTTCGTTTTGACGGCGAAACGCAGGGGCTCGCCGAGCAGGACTGTCTCGTGGACGCCGACCGAGAGCACACGCCTTTCATACACACGCCGCGCAATGTCCGTCACTCCGATTCTGCGAAAGGCCGCGCCCAATCCCGTACCGCGGAGCCTCATGCGCAACGATCGCAAAATGCCAGTAACCTTGGTACCTGCCATAGATTTCACCATTCGCAGAATCGAGTTGGTAATTCCCGTCAGTCAGGTTGAACTGATTCCTCTCCCGGTTGCGTATTCCCGTCACCCAGATAATCCGGCGCCAGGCGCAGGAGATGCTCCCAGCATTCGCGCATGTTGCCCGTCTCGGCGGCGGCCAGCAGGTCGTCGACCGTCTCGGCGGCCCCCTCGGTGATGCGCCGGCTGGTCGCCACCCGGATGCCGGGGTGCTGCGTGGGCTGCGGCTCCTCGTCCGGTGTCCACAGCTCCTCGGAGAGCTTCTCGCCCGGCCGCAATCCGGTGTAGACGATGGGCACGTCCACCTCTGGCGTGAGCCCGGCGAGCTGGATCATCTGCCGCGCCAGGTTGTCGATCTTGACCGGCTCGCCCATGTCCAGGATGAAGACCTCGTCACCCTCGCCCAGGCCCGCGGCGTAGAGCACCAGGTGCACGGCCTCCGCGATGGTCATGAAGTACCGGGTCATGCGCTTGTCGGTGATCGTCACCGGCCCGCCCTGGCGGATCTGCTTCAGGAACAGCTCCACGACGCTGCCGGCCGACCCCAGCACGTTGCCGAAACGAATCGTCGAGTAGCGTGTGCCGCCGGACTCCTGTTCGCCCTGGGTGCGGATCACGCGTTCGGCGATCTGCTTGGTGGCACCCATCACACTGCTGGGACGGACGGCCTTGTCGGTGGAGATCATCACGAAACGCTTCACGCCGTACTTCTGGGCCAGGCGCGCCATGTTGCGCGTGCCGCCCACGTTGTTGCGGATGGCCTCGACGGGGTGGTATTGCAGGATGGGCACGTGCTTGTAGGCCGCCGCGTGGAACACGAGCCCGGGCTTGTAGCGCGAGAAGAGCACGTCCATGCGCGACTCGTCCTTGATGTCGCCCAGGAAGAAGGCCAGATCCGCGTCCGGGCGCCGCGAGCGCAGTTCCTGCTCCAGGCGGAACAGGCCGTTCTCGTCCTTGTCCAGGCAGACCAGCAGCGCGGCCCCCTGGTCGACGATCTGGCGGCACAGCTCCGAACCGATGCTGCCGGCGGCGCCGGTGACCAACACCCTGGCGCCGCCGATCAGGGAGCTGATCTCCGGCACGTCGGTGCGCACCACGCGACGCGTGAGCAGGTCGTCCAGGCTGAAGTCCTGGATGCGCGTGACCGCCTCGCTGCTTTGGAGGATCTGCCAGATGTCGGGCGTGGTCTTCAGGGGCAGGCCGGTGGCGCGGCACAGCTTGAGGATGCGGTAGAGCTGGGACGTGGGGGCCGAGGGCAGGGCCAGGATGATCGCCTCGGCGCGATGCTTGCGCGCCACCTCGCCGATCCTGTCGATGGGACAGGTGACGGGTATGCCGTGCATGGTAATACCCTGTTTAAGCTTATCGTCGTCCACCAGGGCGACGGGCTTGTAGTCGTTCAGACGCGGCGTCATCATGGCCTCGAGCACCAGGTTAGCGGCCGTGCCGGCGCCCACGATCACCACGCGCGTCTGTGGCCCGGGGCTCACCCGACGCGACAGGAAATCGAGGATGCGGTAGGCGTAGCGGCCGATCCCCGTCAGCGCCAGACACACCACGGTATCGATGATCAGCACCGAGCGCGGGAACGCGCCCTGGTGCGACCACATCAACGCCACGGCGTCGATGACCGAGCCCACGAGGGTGGCATAGACCAGCGGCGCCATGTCGCGCAGACCGGCGAAGCGCCACGAGACCCGGTGCATGCCGAACGCGTAGAACACCACCAGCCGCACCGGCACCGCGACCACGAGCATGGTGCGCCACCATTCGGGCCAGCTCGGAACCTTCTTGAGCCACGACAATTCGAAGCGGGCCAGGAACGAGACCGTCACCGACAGCGCTGCGATCGTGCCGAAGAAAAGCACGAAGAAGAGCAGGCGGTGGCGGCGGACCAGTAACGTGAGTGGACCTTGCATCGTGGGGCTGAGGTTGCGCAGGGCGCTCTTGATTTGCTCGGGCACGGGCCAGCACCACCAGTCAGCGGAGTGCGTGAAATTGTGGGACTTACGGATTATCGACGCGAAAGCAGGGTATACCTCGACAGGTGAAAAAGCCAGTCGGGATTGTCGTCTCCTGTTCCCGGGATTCCCCTACCGGCCCCCCTCGTCGTCGAGCAGAGCCGCCACGATGCGTTCCGCGGTGTGTCCATCCCAGAACTCCGGCACGCTGCCTTGCTTCCATTCGCCCGCCATGATCCGCCCCATCTGCTCGGGAAGCGAGGTGAGGGTCGCCAGCTCGTTGGTCCCCTCGGTGATGGTGATGGGACGTTCAGTGTTCGGACGCAGGGTCAGGCAGGGTATGCCCAGACAGGTCGTCTCCTCCTGGATTCCACCCGAGTCGGTCAGCACGAAGCGGGCGTGCATGGTCAGACACACGAAGTCGTTGTAAGGGAGTGGATCCGTCAGGTGCACCGGGTGCTCGCCCTCGGTCAATCCCTCGCCAAGGCCGTGGTTTTCCATGACCTTGCGCGTGCGTGGGTGAACCGGGAAGATGACGGGGGCCGGCACGTCACGGAGTGCGTCGAGGATCCGTTTCAGGTTTTCGGGGTCATCGACGTTGCGCGGCCGGTGCAGCGTGACCAGGCCGTAGGTGGACGGCCCCAGGCCGAATCGCTCGTACACGGCGCGCTCTTCGACCTTGGCGATGGTCCGGGTCAGGCTGTCGATCATGATGTTGCCCACGAAACGGATCCGCTCCGGCGCCACCCCCTCGGCGCGGAGAGTTTCGACCGCGTCTCGCGAAGGGGTCAACAGCAGGTCGCTCACGGAATCCGTGACGATGCGGTTGACCTCTTCCGGCATCTGCCAGTCGCGACTGCGCAGACCCGCTTCGACGTGGGCGACGGGGATCCACATTTTTTTCGCGGTGATGCTGCAGGCCAGCGTCGAGTTCACGTCCCCGACGACCACGACCAGGTCCGGTCGTCTCTCTGCGCACACCTGTTCGAAGGCTATCATCACGCGGCCCGTCTGCTCCGCGTGGGTTCCCGCGCCGACGCCCAGATGGACCTGGGGCTCGGGCAACTCGAGATCCGTGAAAAACACATCCGACATGTTCACGTCGTAATGCTGGCCGGTGTGGACCAGCACGGGCTCGCAGCGATCCAGGTGATTCTGCATTTCGTGCCAGATCGGTGCGATCTTCATGAAATTCGGCCGCGCCGCCGCGATGAGGTAGACGAGTTTCCTGTGCGCCATGCGATTCTCCAGGGAAGAGGAATGCCCCGCGGATTCCAAGCCGTGACGGGGATTCATTCAGAAGTCCGAAATCGAGAAGATCAAGCGCCAGAATAAGCCCGAAATCGCCAAAAAACCAGCGGGGATTAGCCACCGGAGCCCCACGGGACTCCGGCGGCCGAAACGGTCATTTGACCAGAAGCATGCGCTGCGTGGCCGTGAACGACCCGGCGGTCAGACGGCAGACGTACGCTCCCGCGGCGACGAGGCGGCCCGCGTCGGATCTCCCGTCCCAGCGCACTGCGTGGCGTCCCGCGTCCTGGTGCGTGTTCACGAGGCTGCGCACCAGACGCCCGGTCAGGTCGTAGATCCGCAGGCTGACGCGCGAGGCAGCGGGCAGGTCGTAGCCGAGCGTCGTCGCGGGATTGAAGGGATTGGGTACGCACCCGTGCAGACGGTAGGCCAGGGGCGTGTCGTCGACGTCGGTGGGCGCAGAGCCGTCCAGCAGCACGAGATCTTCCTGGCTGCGCGGCGACAGCCACATCACGCCGGAGGCGTTGAAGCAGGGACCGACCACGCGCCAGACCTCGCCGACGTCGACCGCGGCGATGTCCACGCCCGTATCGGGGTCGATGATCACGTCGATGGTCTGCCCGCCCTGCTGCAGGGTGAACGTGTCCGCCGCCGTGACCGTCACTTCGCCGAAGACCGACACGAAGTCGCCGAGGTGTTCGTAGTCGGCGAGCAGGTTGGGAATGGAATACGGCGTCGGCGCCGGCTCCCCCACGTGGGCCACGGGCATCATGCCGGGCCAGCCCAGGTACAGCTCGTGGTTCTCGTCGTAGATGAGCGGGCCGGTGATGCGGACCTGGTCGCCGACGACGACGTCGAGCACCGCCCGGTTGTTGTAGAAGTTGAGACCGCCCGTCGCGTCGGCCAGATACATGCCCCCCTCGCTGTAGGTGCCGCTGTCCACGAAGACCACACCCTCGACCGTGACCAGTTCACCGGCGTACGGCGAGTCGGGTAGGCCGGTGGCCGGGTCGTAATGCTTGACCTCGGCGATGGCGAGCACCGGCGGCGAACAGCCTGGCTCCTGGGCGCCGATCGAACCGCAGGCGTCGTGGTTGCCGTCGAGGCACGGTGAGGTGGACATCAGGGTGTAGTCGCCGGCGGCGGGATCGCAGAACAGGGGGTCGAGCCGGAAGTTGCCGTCGACGCCGAACTGGTCGGCGTGGGGGCCGGACCAGTTGCCGCCGGTGTTGCCGTCGAGATCGCAGCAGGCGAAGTCCGGCACGGTGGCGCCGGGCAGGTCGCAGGCCGGCGCAGCGTTGCCGGCGATGATGGTCTCGACCACGTCGGCCGTGCCGTCGCCCGTGAAGGTGAGGCCGACGCCGCCGTTGCCGGCGATGGTGGTGCGCTCGATCAGCAACTCGTCGGGTTGCGGGTTCCCGTCGTCCTCGCCGAGCACCAGGCCCGCGCCGTTGTCGACGACGGTGACGAACGAGATGGTCAACACGTTGCCCGTGAAATGCACGCCCGTGCTGTCGTTGCCGGCGATGAGCGTCGTCGAGATCGAGGCGGGAAGGCTCGAAAGACTGAAGATCCCGATCCCTTCGTTGTCGACGACATCGGTTCCCGCGACGTGTATTGAGCCCGCAGACCAGCCCGAGTGATACAGGCCTCCCAGGTGGTTCTCGCGGATCGTCGAATCATCGACCGTGAGACCGAGTTCCGCGTTGCCGTCGTCCCGGATACCCCAGCCCCCGTTGCCGATGATGTCGCAGCCGGTCAGGTGATAGGAAAACCCCCACGGGTCCCCCACCGTGATACCGTCGTCGGTATTCCCGGACATTTCGCAGTAAAGAACCGTGTTGCCCGGACCCACTCCCGGATGGGCGCTGGAGATGTCCAGCCCGCTGCCGCCGTTGTCGTTGAAGGTGCAGCCGGCAACGTAGGCCATGGCCGACCAGATCGACCAGATCGCACCGTGTCCGGTATTGCCGTCGACGTGGCAGTCCAGCAGGACGGGACCCGCGCAATAGCCCATTGTGGCGACGCCATCGCCGGTGTTGCCGATGATGTCGCAGTCGATGAACTTCGGCGCGCCGCCCGACCCCAGGGGCAGCTCGGGATACATGTCGCCGTCGTTGGCGAGACAGAGGATCCCGGCGCCGTTGTCGTCGTATCCGTTGGTGATCGTGAAGCCCTGAACCACCGACAGGCTGTCTTCGCCGTTGGTGAAGAAGAAGCCGCGGTGCGGGTCGGCGACGGAGCCCGCGCAGTCGATCGTGCAGAGGGACGGGTCGCCCGCGGACGAAGACAGCAGGACGGCCTTGCCCCCGAAGTCGAGGTCGCGGTTGCCGTCGCCGGTGTAGGCGCCGTCCGCGACGAGCACGGTGTCGCCCGGGGCCGCGGTGTCGAGCCCGTGCTGGATGGTGGCGAAGGGGTTCCCCGGCTCGCCCGTCCCGGTCACGTCGTCCCCGTCGACTGCGACGTGCCAGACACTCTGGTGCGGGCCGAGACCGATGCAGACGATCTCCAGGGAACTGATAACCCGCCCGCCGGACATGGAGATCTCGATATCGACGCAAGCGGTCACCGTGTCGTTGCCGGCGTCCTGGGGGCTGTAGGTGATCGTCAGCTCGTTGAGTCCGTGATACGGGGTGAAGGGGGTGTTGCCGGAGAACTCGGGCTCGCCGGGCACGTGCAGGTAGCAGCCGGCGTCCCCGCAGCCGTGGTTCTGGATCCCGATCTTGAGGTCCTGGTACTGACCGACTTCGGACACGTCGAAGCGGAGCGTGTCCTGGAGCGCCTCGAGGACGTAGAAATCGTCCTGGATGAAGGCGTGGATGCTGTCGCACTCCGTGCCGGTGTAGATGCGTTCGTAGAAGTCGGCGCCGCCGCAACCGGTGATCTCGTACGAGACGGTGATTACTTCCGACTCGCCGGTCGCGAGCAGGTAGCCCGGCGGGTCGAAGGACAGGATGCCGGTCTCGGAACCCAGGGTCGCGCCGAACGTGGGCACCCCGAGATTGGCGATGGTGATCTCGCGCGTCACGATGCCGAGCTCGTGGTCCCCGTCCGGATAGAAGTCGAGCTGCGCGGGCCAGGCGGGCACGACGTCGCAGACGGATACGAGCGGTGAGATGTAGTTGTCCGGAATCAGGGCGGGATCCCCGATCATCACCATCCCGTACCACCACGACGGCGCGAGGCTGGGGTAGACGGCGCAGGTCACGTTGAACCAGTTCACGAACGCCGGTCCGAACGCGTTGGGCTCGCCCAGGATGTTGAAGAAATCGTTGTCGTTCCACATGCCGCCGGTCTTGGTCGACCCCCAGGCCAGCAGTCCGTAGTCGTCGTTGAGGGCGACCGTCCCGCCGAGATAGCTGCCGTAGGCGCCGTACTCGGCCGTGTAATCGCAACCGGAGCAGACGAAGAGCGAGTAGAAGAGGCCCGCCGGGTCGTTGGTGCGATAGTCGAGGTTGAAGACGTACTCGAACTGGGCGCGGGAGTTCTCGTAGAAGCCGTGCCCCCCGGGATAGCCGTGCGAACGGAGCTGGACGAACTGGTAGGTCTCTGACATTTGAGTGCCGATGTAATCGCCGGCGGTCGCGTTGTCGCCGGGATCGCCCTCGTCGTAGACGCTCGTCACGTTGCCGGCCCCGTAGATCTGCTCGACGCACCACTGGTCGCCGCCGAAGCCGTCGACCATGTTGCCCCAGTCGTCGTCCACATAGACCAGCCCGGTGGCGGGCAGGCCGCCGGGAATGAGCTGCCCCGTCCGGTAGAGATGGTTCTTGGCGAAGTAGTTGTTCAGGATGTCCGCCGGCGCGCCCATGGGCGAGAGCGTGTCCACCTTCAGGCGACCCGCCCAGATCTCGATGTCCGCCGCCGACCAGCCGTCGTACTTGCCGTTGCCGGGGTCGACCGTCCCGCCGGCGCCGTCATCCGTCCAGACGCCGTCCATGTCCATGAAGAAGATATCGCACGGGAAATCCTCGTACTCGGGAGGATCCCCGCCCGCACCGTCCCAGTCCTGCATGAGTTCGTAGATGATGTAGGGAACATCACCGACGAGCAACGTACCCACCAGCCCCTCGGGTTCGCCGTAGAGCCCGATCAGATAGGCGCGCAGGTCGGCGGGCGTGCCGCCGTCGACGAGGGAGACGACGGACGCGTAGCCGTAGTCCGCCAGGTCGCTCTGGTACTGGACGAGCGCGGCGGTGATGTCGCCGTAGAGGGCGTTTTCCACGATGACGGCGATCCGGCCCGCCTCCACCTTGGCTCGGCTCGATATCGTGTCGAACTCGCGCAGGGTGAACGCGCCGGTGGGTTGCCAGACCTCGTGCAGAGTGCGTTCCACTCCCGGGGGGGCCATCCAGCGGGTGGGCAGGGGCGCGGCATCGGTGTCGGCAGCGTGGGTCGGGGCGGCGGACAGGACGGCAAAGACGAGCATGGGCGCCAGCATGGACATGATGATGGGCAGACGCGGATGCTTCGACATGGG
>CAYMCR010000053.1:0-18588 GCA_964389015.1 uncultured Fibrobacteraceae bacterium
CACGGCGAGAAACACTACATCTTGTACCGGGGAGAGTCAAGTGCATAGCCCCATAATGCGAAAGACGACCCTACTGCTCACAATCCTGGCTGCGACTCTGCTGGCGGCCCCAGCTCTCGCAACCCACTGGGAAGACTTCAGCGGCATGGCCGATTGCGAAGGCTGGAGCATGACCGGCGTCATCGTCGTCGGCAACCTGGGCATTTCCGGCCACATCGACTACACGGTGACCCTGTCCCAGGGCGGTATGACCGTGGAGGAACACAACGGTTCCGTTCCCTTCGATCAGACCGGACCCTCGAACGTGGATGCCATGGGGTCCTGGAGCGGCGAGCTGTGCGGCGACTTCACCGCCATCGGTGTCTTCACCATCGTAGCTGACGACATCGGCGGCGACCCGATGCGCGCCTTCGAGGTGATGTTCACCTGCGAATGCGACGAACCGGGTGAAGCCTGCAACTTCACGCCGGGCTACTGGAAGAACCATCCCGAGGACTGGCCCATGGCGGACTTCGCGGTTGGCGGCGAGGACTATGTCCAGTCCGAGCTGATCGAGATCTTGCAGCGCCCCGTGCGCGGCGACGCCACAGTCATCCTGGCTCACCACCTGATCGCGGCCATGCTGAATGTCATGGGCGGGTCCGACGACTACATCCAGGGCGCCATCGACGACGGCAACCAGTTCCTCGACGATCATGGCCTGGGCAGCCGCCCCAGCGGCGCGCTGAAAGGCGAGGCGATCGGCATTAAGAACGAGCTGGCGGGCTACAACGAGCTAGGGTGCGAAGAAGAGGAAGCGGGCAAGAGCCTGCCGCACGACGATTCGATGGACTGGGGTACTCTCAAGACGATCTACAGGTGATCTGATCCCGGAGTCATCGACATCTCGTCGATATCGTTAGTCAGGAGCCGGCCTCGGGGCCGGCTCCTTTTCTTGCGCCCCTGTTCTTGACCCATCCGCAAATTGCTCACATCCTGTGTGTGGCCCTTACCGGAGCAGACGGATGTTCGAACGCAAGACAGTACGCATTTCACCCGACACGCCGTGGTTCGCCGACGTGCGCACCGCCCTGTCGCCCATGTCCGGCGTGACCGACCGGGCCTTTCGCGACATCTGCCGCGACCACGGCGCGGGCATGGCCTTTTGCGAGTTCACCGCCGCCCAGGGTCTGACCCATCAGAGCGAGAAGACCTGGCAACTGATCGACACCGAGGGTGAACGCGCGCCGATCGGTGTGCAGATCTTCGGCAACGATCCGGAGTCGATGGCCGGCGCGGCGCGCATGATGAGGAATCGGCGTCTGGACGTTCTGGATCTCAACTTCGGCTGTCCCGCCAAGAAGGTCGTCCGCAAATGCGGCGGCAGCGCCCTGCTGGCCGACGTGCCGCTGCTGGACGCGGTGACCCGGGCCGTGGTCGCGGACAGCCCGGTGCCGGTCAGCGCGAAGATCCGCACGGGCTGGGACGAAGAGTCGGTCAATTACCGCGAGGTGGGCCTGGTCCTGCAGGAGGCGGGTTGCGTCTGGGTCACCATGCACGGCCGCACCCGCGCCCAGAAGTACTCCGGCCGGGCTGACTGGGACCGCATTGCCGACCTCGTGGCGACCCTCGCGATACCGGTCATCGGCAACGGCGACGTCGTCGACGGCGAGAGCTACGCCGAGATGGTGCGTCAGACGCGCTGCCACGCCGTGATGGTGGGCCGCGGCGCCATGGGGAATCCCTGGCTCTTCAGGCAGATGGATGCGGCCGAAGGCCTCTGCGATTACGAACCACCCACCCTGGTGGACATCCTGGACCTGGCGAAATGGCACATCGGGGAGGATTGCCACCTGCGCGGGGAACGCACTGGCTCGTACCTGGTAAGAAAGCACGTGGCGCGCTATTTTCGCGGTTTCCCGGGCGCGGCGGCGATCCGTCGCCGGCTCTTCGCGACGGACAACGGGATCGACATGCTGGCCGCCCTGGCGGAGATTCGCCGTGAGGTCGAAGGCCGCTCTCTCGATGAACCGGAGGACCGATCATGAAACGCAGGCTGGCCCTGGTGGTGTTGCTCGGCGCGCTGGCGGCGGCGCCCGGTTGCGACAAGCGGCCGACGCTCCAGCCGGTGCGCCTAGACACTCTGCGCACGCACGAACAGTACACCCTGGTCCACACCGTGGCGCGGGGGGAGACCCTGCGCACCGTGGCCGATCTCTACTACGGCGACCCGGCCCGGGCCGGGGAGATCGCGACGGCCAACGGTCTGACCGATCCTGATCACCTGTCCGTGGGTGACGATCTGCTGCTGATCTTCAGCGAGGACGAGTGGGCGGGCGCCGAGCGGCGTTATCTGGCGCGGCAGCCCTACAACCGCGGGGTGACGGCCCTGGCGTCCGGACGGTTGGGCGAGGCCGAGCGGGCCTTCGACGAGGCCCTGGCGATCGATACGTCCTTCGACGACGCCCGCTACAACCAGGCGTTGGTGCAGTTGCGGCGCGGCCGCAACGAGGCGGCCGAGGCCCTGCTCGTCGACCTGCGCTCGCGCCGCCCCGACGACCGGGACGTGCTCGCCGCCCTGGCCAACAGCCTCTTCTACCAGACCCGTTTCGCGGAGGCGATCGCCGTCTTCCGTGAACTGCTGGGTCTCGAACCTCAGAACCGGCAGGGCGCCTACGGCCTGGCCCGCGCGCTGACCGAGGCGGGCATGGTCGAGTCGGCCATCACCGCCTGGGAAGATTATTTACGGTTGGACGGCGAGTCGGCTTGGGCGGTGCGGGCGCGGGAGCAGTTGAAGTTGTTGCGTGAGAACTGATCGCTTGCCTCGTTTCTCCAGATTTGCTACTTTATCCGCCAGAGAGACACTGTAGCATCCTTTAAACCGACCCTGTGAGGTCCAAAGGAGGCGTGAAAGGGAACAGAACGGGTACGGGTGCGTTGACGCCCTGCCCTTTTTTTGTGCCCCGCGCCCGAGCCGCCAGGAGGGATCGACTTCATGACCTTTGTCGAGAAGACCACCATCATGAACGGCAAGGAGGTCCGGCGGGCGATGACGCGCATCGCCCACGAGATCCTCGAAGCCAACAAGGGCATCGAGGACCTGGTGCTGCTGGGCGTGCAGCGACGGGGCGTGCCGTTGGCGGGCATGATCGCCGAGGCCATCCAGCGGGTCGAGGGGGCGGAGGTGCCGCAGGGCGCCATCGACATCACCTTCTATCGCGACGACCTGTCGACCATCGGGCCCGCGCCGCGCATCAACGAGACCAACGTACCCTTGGACGTCACCGACAAGATCGTCATCCTGGTCGACGACGTGCTCTTTACCGGGCGCACCGTGCGCGCGGCCATCGGCGTGATCATGGACTGGGGCCGGCCGCGCGCCATCCGCCTCGCCGTGCTCGTCGACCGCGGGCATCGCGAACTGCCCATCCGTCCCGACTTCGTCGGCAAGAACGTGCCCACGTCCCAGCGGGAGATCATCAAGGTGCGCGTGGAACCATTCGACGGCTCGGAGGAAGTCGTCGTCGGGGAGGTGCAGGACTGATGACACGCCAGGGCAAGGACCTCATCGGTCTGGAGGATCTGTCGCAGGAGGAGATTCTCGCCATTCTCGACACCGCCGAGGCGTTCCGCTCGGTGTTCGACCGACCGGTGCGCAGTGTGCCGATCATGCGCGGCAAGACGGTCGTCAACCTCTTCTTCGAGCCCAGCACGCGCACGCGCATCAGTTTCGAACTGGCCGAGAAGCGCCTGTCGGCAGACATCGTCAACTTCTCCGCCGCCAGCTCGTCCCTCAAGAAGGGCGAGACGCTCCGGGATACCGCCCAGAACATCGAGGCCATGAAGGTCGACATGATCGTCATGCGCCACTCGTCACCCGGGGCGGCCGCGTATCTGTCGCGCGTGCTCGACGCCAGCGTGATCAACGCCGGCGACGGCGCGCACGAGCACCCCACGCAGGGCCTGCTCGACATCATGACCATGCGCCAGCGACTGGGGAACCTGGAGGGGAAGAAGGTCACCATCCTCGGTGACATCTCCCATTCACGCGTGGCGCGGTCGAACATCTACGGACTGACCAAGCTCGGCGCCGAGGTGACCGTCTGCGGTCCGCCGACCATGGTGCCGGGCGCCATGACCAAGCTGGGCGCGCGCGTCGAGCACGACCTGAAGCGGGCCGTGGCGGACGCCGACGTGCTCAACATCCTGCGCATCCAGCTCGAGCGCCAGAGCCAGATGGTCTTTCCGAGCAATCGCGAATACCATCTGCTCTTCGGCATCACCAACGATGTGCTGCGCCATACCAAGCCCGATTGCTTCGTCATGCACCCCGGTCCCATGAACCGGGATGTGGAGATCAGTTCCGAGGTGGCCGACGGGCCGCGGCAGGTGATTCTGGAACAGGTGACCAACGGTGTCGCCGTCCGTATGGCGGTGATCTACCTGCTGTCCGGCGGCGATCCGGGGCAGCTCGGCGCACCGGCGGCCTGACGACATACACGGGAGAGCGACGATGGATTGGAACTGGAAGCGGATTCCCGCCGAATATCTCGTCACGAACGTCAAGCTGTGCCGCGGCGGCAAGCTGTCGAAGCGCAGCGGTTTTCTGCACGTGATGAAGGGCAGGATCGAGGGACTGGGCGTCGGCTCGCCGGCGCGCGAGGGCGTGCCGGTGCTGGACGGCCAGGGCCTGGTCTGCGGCCCCGGACTGGTCGACGTGCACGTGCACTTCCGCGAGCCGGGACAGGAGGAGAAGGAGACCATCGCCACCGGGGCCCGCGCGGCGGCCGCGGGGGGCTTCACTTCGGTGGTGACCATGCCCAACACCTCGCCGCCGGTCGATAGCGCGCCCCTGGTGCGCTACATCCTCGACCGCGCCAACGAAGCCGGCAGGTGCCGCGTCTTTCCGACCGCCGCCATCTCCAAGGGACAGGGCGGCGAGACCCTGACCGAGTTCGGCGATCTCGTCGCGGCGGGCGCCGTGGGCTTCACCGACGACGGGCGGCCCGTGATGCACGGCAAGCTAATGCAGTTCGCCCTGCAGTATTCCCGGATGCTGGGCGTACCCGTGACGACCCACGCCGAGGACTGCAATCTCGCGGGCAAGGGGGTGATGCACGCCGGTTACTGGTCCACCAAGCTGGGCCTGGCGGGTATCCCGCGGGTGGCGGAAGACACCATGATATTCCGCGACGTGGAACTGGCCAAGGCCACCGGCGGCCACCTGCACGTGGCACACGTGTCCACCAAGGGCGCGGTGGACATCATCCGCCGCGCCAAGGCGGACGGCGCGCGCGTGACGGCCGAGGTCACGCCGCATCACATCTCCCTGGACCATTCCCGCTGCCGGGATTTCTCGCCCTTGTTCAAGATGAATCCGCCCCTGCGCGAGGAGGAGGACATCGAGGCCCTGGCCCAGGGTCTCGCCGACGGCGTGATCGATTGCGTGGCCACCGATCATGCGCCCCACACGGTCATGGAGAAGGAGCTGATGCTCGACCAGGCGCCCTTCGGCGTGGTCGGACTGGAAACGGCGTTGGCCGTCTGCAACACCTATCTTGTCCAGGAGGACAAGCTCGATCTGGGACAGCTGATCGCGCGCATGAGTGAGCAGGCGGCCGCGGTCTACAACCTGCCCGTCGGCAGGTTGGAAGAAGGCGGTGAGGCCGACTTCATGCTGTTCGCTCCGGATGAGGTCTGGACCGTCGATGCCGAGAAGCTGCGTTCGAAGAGCAAGAACACACCGTACGGCGGCGTAAAACTGACCGGTCGCGTGAAGGCCACCTTCCTGCGGGGCCGGTTGACTCACCACGAGGAGTTTTGATGGGCAGGCTCGTGATCTGGATCGTGCTGCTGAGCGCCGTGGTGACCATCGGCTGCGCCAAGTACAACACCTTCTACAATGCGCGCAAGGCCTTCGAAACCGCCGAGCAGGTGCGCGAGCAGAGGCTGAAGAAGGGCGAAGACGTGAGCCAGCCCACTTCCAGTCAGACCAGCGACTACCAGCTCGCCGTCAAGAAGTGCCAGAAGCTGCTGGAATTGTATCCAGGCCATGGTTTGACCGACGACGCCCTGTTCCTGATGGCCAAGTCGTACCACCGCATGCAGTCCCACCGCATGTCCATCTCCAAGCTCGACCTGCTTTTCCAGAACTACCCCGCCAACAAGTTCATGGAGGAGGCCCTGTTCCTGCAGGCGGCCAACCACATGTTCATCGGCGACGTGAAGGGCTCCAACGAGTACCTCATCCAGTTGCAGCAGCAGTTCCCCGACAGCAAGTACCAGGCTGAAGTCCTGCGTGTAGGCGGCGACAATGCTTTCTCCCTGGCGCGTTGGGAGCAGGCGCGGGACAGCTACATCCAGTTCCTCGAGTCGTACTCCGATGACGAAAACGCCCCCCAGGCCAGCTATAATCTTGCCCATTGCCACTGGATGCTGCAGGAGTACCAGGCGGCCCACGACCGCCTGGAAGCCGCGATCGCCGGTGAACCCTCGGACCACAAGCTCCTGTTTCAAGCCCGTCTGTTGCGGGTCCGCTGCCTGTCGCGTCTGGGGCGTCACGAGGAAGCGGTCTCCCTGTCGGATGAGCTCACGCCCGAGGCCGAGGTCCATACGTCCCAGGGGCTGCTGGTACTGGCGCAGGCCGAGGATCTGCTCAACCAGGAGCGGTACGAGGACGCGGCGCCCCTGCTGGAAAACATGCCCGAAGAATGGCTGGCCGGCGAGGTGAAACCGCGTCTCGGCGAACTGCTCGGGGAGGTATACCTGTACCAGTGGGAACTCGAGAGCGCCCAGGAGAAGTACCGCGACGCCGTGCGCAATCCGCGCATCCTGGAGGATCCCGAGCGCTGCCAGCGCATCAACTCGGCTCTCAACGAGTACTTGAACGCCGAGCAGCGGCTGGACGGAGTGGCCGAAACCGAGGTGCCGAAGTACAAGCTGATCAAGGCCAACATCCTGCTGTTCCACCTGGAGCGGCCGTCTTTGGCGCTCGAACTGTACCTCGATATCGCGTCGACCGCCGAGATCGACTCGACCTCGGCGGTCCGTGGCCTCTACGGAGCCGCGGTCGTCTATCGTGACCGGCTGGCCTTGCCGGACTCGGCGACCGTCATGTACGACCGGATCAGGAGCGGGTTTCCCGATTCCCCCCAGGCCCACATGCTCGACCCGGAAGGTGATCACGACCTCTACGCCTTCCTGATGGAACAGGAGCGGTTGGCCCAGGAGATACGTCTCGCGGAGAGTATCGAGCCGACTGAGGAGGAAGCGGGGGAAATCGTTGCGCCGATCGCTGTCGAAGAACGCGAGCCCGGCGCCCGCTTTTCACGCTGGCGTGAACGCAAGCTGAGGCGTAATTCGTGAGCGAGCTGCCGCAGGCCAGCCGGTTGACCGGTCAGGTGGTCGCCCTGGATCGCCTCTCGACTTCCATGTACGAGATGACCCTCTCCCTAGAACGGCCGGTTGCTTTCCTGCCGGGCCAGTTCTGCATGCTCAACCTGGGCGGCGACCGCGAGATGGTCCTGTCGCGCCCTTTCTCGATCCTGCACACCGACGGCCCGCGGCTGAGCCTGCTCTTCAAGGTGGTCGGCGCGGGAACCCGTCTCATGGCCGTCTGCGAACCCGGCGCGCCGGTGGCCTGTCTGGGTCCTTTGGGACGACCGTTCCTGCCCCCGACCGACGATCGGCCGCATCTGCTGCTCGCGGGGGGTGTCGGCCTGCCGCCACTGCTGGCCTGGCATCGGCGCTGGGGTGGCGACGCCGATCTCAACCTCTTCGGTGGCCGCGACGGCGGCGATGTCCCCTGGAGGCTGCTGTCCGACGGCTGGCAGTGCAGTGTGGATCGCCACGACGGCGTACCGGCCGACCGGGAAACGTTCGTCGGCACGGTGATCGATCTGGCCGGGAGCGTGCTTGACACCGATGCCGCACCCCGTCGCATGCTGGCTTGCGGGCCGTTGCCCCTGCTGCGCGCCGCGGCCGGCCTGGCGCGCGAGCGTGGTTGGGAATGTCTCGTGTCAGTCGAGGAGCGTATGGGCTGCGGCTATGGTGTCTGCCGCGGCTGTGTGGTGCCCCGGGTCGCTGGCGATGGTTACGTCACCGCCTGCCAGGACGGCCCGGTGATCGACGCCGCGGCCGTGGACTGGGCAAGCTTCGGCCGGGCAGAGGCGGTGGCAACCGACTGCGGCTGCGAGGCGGGGGAGGATGAGTCGTGAACACTTTGCCCGCATGGCTGCCCTGCGATCCTCGCGGCGAGTTCCGTCTCGGACCGCGGGTCTTCCCCGGCCGTGTCTGGACCGCTTCCGGATGTTTCGGCTACGGACTGAACGGTCACGACATCGTTTCGCCGGACGGCGGTACGCCCCTGGACGACATCGGCGCGGTCGTCACCAAGACGATCACCCTGGCGCCCCGCCACGGCAACCCGCCGCCGCGCATCTGGGACGCCGGCCACGGCGCGCTGAATTCCATCGGACTGGAAAACGTGGGGCTCGATCGCTTCCTGGACGAGATCGCCCCCGCCCTGGACGCGCGAGCCGTGCCTTTCGTGGTCAGCATCGCCGGCACCGCACCGGCGCAATTCAGCGAGATGACGTGCCGCCTGCGCGAAGCGGCGGCCGGATTCGCGCACTGGCACGGCGTGGAATTGAATCTGAGCTGTCCCAACGTGGCCGAGGGCGGTATCGATTTCGGACGCGATCCCGCGATGGTGCGGGCCTGCGTGGAGGCGGCCGCCGGCGAGACGGGTGACCGTGCCCTGCTGGCCAAGCTAACGCCCAACGTGGCCAGCATCGCCGAGCTGGCGCTGGCTGCGGCCGACGGCGGCGCCCACGGCGTGACGGCCATCAACACCCTGGTCGGCATGGATATCGACCTCGCCACGGGGCAACCCGTGTTGCCGCGCCGCCGCGGCGGCTACAGCGGGCCGGCGCTCTTGCCGGTGGCCCTGGCCAAGGTGGACGAGATCGTGCAGGAGACGGGACTGCCGGTGATAGGCGTGGGTGGGGTCCGCAGACTCGACGACGCGCTGAAGTTCTTCGCGGTGGGTGCGGTGGCGGTGCAGGTGGGGACCGCGCAGATGAACAACCCCTTCGCCGCGACGGCCATCGCCGCAGCTCTGCGCTGAGGACTAAAGATCGTCCCGAGGCAGGGCGTATTCGTCCGTGTCGTCTTCGTCGTCGGAGGGCTCCAACTCGTCGAGCACACCCTCCTTGAGGGTCGGTTCCTGTTCCTGGCTCCGGGGGTCGGCTTGATCCTCGGGCAGGCCGTCCGGGAAATCCGCTTCCAGCAGATCGATCAACGAAGAAGTGTTCTGCAACAACTCCTCGGCCAAGCGTACGCCCAGGTCGGTCGCGGTCGCGGCGTCACCCTTGACCACGGCCTGGGTAGGCGCGCAGCCGGAACGCGAACCGATGGCCCCGGTGAGGATCAGGTTGTCGTCGTTGGCCTGGGCGAGCACGCCGACGGCGCAATCCTGGTCGGAGCGGATCCTCTCGCGGAAGGCCAGCTCGCCCAGCATCTCCTGGTGCGAGGGGGGCGAATCGACGGCGGCGACCATGGCGATGGTGTGCATGTCGTCCGTGCGCGTCAGCAGGGCGATCAGGCCCTGACCGGCCCCGGGCAGCATCATCTCCGGGAAGAAGATCTCCGAGACCAGGTCCTGCACGCCCAGTCTTTCGCCGACCGCCGCGGGGATGACCAGGCATTCCACCTCGTCCTGCTGCAGGAAGGTCGTCAGCGCGTTGACGGTGCCGCCTTGCAGCAGCACGGACTTGAGGTGCGGCCAGAGCGCGGAGATCTGTGACTGGGAGCGGTGGCTGAGGACGCCGACGCGTGTGCCTTCCGGCAAGTCGTCGGCGATGGTGCCCTCCTTGTGCAGCAAG
The DNA here is from genome assembly GCA_964389015.1 of uncultured Fibrobacteraceae bacterium. GTDB lineage: Bacteria > Krumholzibacteriota > Krumholzibacteriia > LZORAL124-64-63 > LZORAL124-64-63 > JAHIYU01. The sequence continues at coordinate 9,864 of CAYMCR010000053.1, forward strand.
GCGTCGTAGGGCGTGTCCCTTTCCAGGACGGCGGCGACGGTCAGACCGTCGGGCAAGGGGACTCTCAGATCCTCGGCGCAGAGGTCGACGATCTGGTACGTGCCTGCCAGCAACTGTGCCTGCAGGAAGGAGACTTCCGCGGGCGAGTGGGTGCTGTAGAACTCCGTGGCCCTGCCGCGATGGGCCGAGGGATCGGCCACGGTGACCATGTCGAAGATGGCCTTGGGATGCGCGCGGTGCAGCTTCTCGATGACGATCTGCGTCTGGGCCCGGTTGAGCCGGCCGTCGAGGGTGCCGAGGGTGAATGTGTCTGTGCTCTTCACTAACCACTCTCTCGATTGGTGCGGCGCTCGGCTCAGGCGCCGCAATCTTCCAGGTGCGTTCTCACCAGTTCGCCGATCCTCTGCGCGTCGGTCACGGACAGGGCGGGATAGATGGGCAGCGTCAGGATCTGCTCCCCGGCCGCATCGGCGTGGCGCATCTCGCCGTGAACGCGGCAGTACTCCGCCAGCTCGTGACGTTGCAGGGGCGGCGCGTAGTAGATGCCGTAGTCGATGCCGACCGCCTTCAACTGCGCTGCGAGTTTGCCACGTTCGGGCACACGAATCCAGTACTGATGGTGCGTGACGCGCAATCCGCCGCCGGGCGCATAACCGGAGAAACGATTGGTTGCCGGGATGGCCTCGTCGTAGATGGCGGCGGCCCGGTCGCGGTCGGACTGCTCGTCGGTGAAACGGGCCAGCCGGATGCGGATGGCCAGGGCCTGGATCTCGTCGATACGGCTGTTCCAACCCGCGCAGAGCTTGCCGTCGATGCGCACGGTCTCGTGCCCGCGCAGCTTGCGGATGAGCTTGGCGTCTTCGGTCTCGCGACAGACCACCAGACCGCCGTCGCCGATGCCGGGCAGGTTCTTGGTCGGGTAGAAGCTGAGGCAGGACATGCGGCCGAAGGAGCCGCAGGGCCGTCCCTGGTAGAGAGAGCCGAAGGCCTGGCACATGTCCTCCACCACGTCCAGGTCGTGCTGCGCGGCGGTCGCCAGCAGGGGCTCCATGTCACAAGGCACGCCGAAGATGTGAACCGGCAGGATCACACGCGTGCGGTCGGTCACCGCGTCGGCCACCAGGGCGGGCTGGAGGTTGAGGTCGTCGGGGCCGATGTCCACGAAGACCGGTGTGCCGCCCAGGCGGACCACCGCCTCGATGGTGGCCACGAAGGTATAGGGTGTAGTGATGACTTCCACGCCCGGTCCGACGCCAGACAGCTGCAGCGCCAGGTAGAGCGCCGCGGAGCCGGAGGCCACACCAACCGCGTCGGCGCATCCGCAGGCCTCGGCCATCTCGCATTCCAGAGCGTGGACCTCTTCGCCCAGGATGTAGCTGCCAGTGGACAGGATACGATCCACGCCGGCGAGGATCTCCGCCTTGCAGGGCATCATGGGGGAGACCAGGTCATATCGTTCGACGCGCTGCATCGTTGCCTCTTTCATGACGAGCTCCCGCCCCGCGGGCGGCCGAAGGAACGGTAGTCGATGTCGTGTTCGGCCATCATCTCGTGGTTGTAGACGTTCCGGCAATCCAGGAAGCGCTTGCCGGTCATCAGGGAAGCTGTACGCGGCAGGTCGAGCTGGCGGTACTCGTTCCATTCGGTCACGAGGATGGTCAGGTCGGTGCCCTCGACGGCGTGATAGGGACCGTCGCAGTACATCAGATCGGGATGGACCTCACGGAAGTTGTCCATGGCCACCGGGTCGTGCACGCGCAGGGTCGCGCCCGCCTGGTGCATCAGATCCACCAGACGGAGCGCCGGCGCGTCGCGGATGTCGTCGGTGTTCGGCTTGAAACTCAGGCCCAGCAGGGCCACCGTCTTGCCCTGCAGGTCAGGGATCATCTCGCTGGTCTTGGCCATGGCAATGTCCGGCAGGGCGGAGTTGACGGCGATGGCCGCGCGCACGATGGACATGTCGCCACCGGCCTCCTTGGCGATGTGCACGATGGCGTTGGTGTCCTTGGGCAGGCAGGAGCCGCCGAAGCCCAGACCGGCGTGCAGGAACTTGGACCCGACCCGCTTGTCCAGCCCCATGGCTCGCGCGACCAGCGAGACGTCGGCGCCTACCAGGTCGGCGAGCTGGGCGATTTCGTTGATGTAGGAGATCTTCACGGCCAGGAAGGCGTTGCAGGCGTACTTGATCAGCTCGGCCGACTCGATGCTGCCGTGCACGATGGGCGTCTCGAGCAGGTACAGGGGGCGGTAGATCTCGCGCATGATCTTCTCGGCTTGCGCGCTCTCGGTGCCGATGACCACGCGGTCGGGACGCATGAAGTCCTCGATGCTCGATCCCTCGCGCAGGAACTCGGGGTTGCTGGCCATGTCGAAGGCGACGGGTTCCGACTGGGCGTCGCGGATGGCGCGCTTCACCTTGCGCGACGTGCCCACCGGCACGGTGCTCTTGGTCACGATCACGTAGTGTTTCTTCATCAGCTTGCCGATTTCCTCCGCCACCTTGAGGACGAAGGTGAGATCGGCTTCGCCGGTGTCGGACATGGGCGTCTGCACGGCGATGAAGATGACGTCGGTCTGTTCCATGGCCTCGGCCAGGGAGGTGGTGAAGAAGAGACGCTCGCCGTCGACGCTCTTGGCGACCAGCCGGTCCAGTCCGGGCTCGTAGATGGGCATCTCACCCGCGTGCAGGTCGGCGATGCGCTTGTCGTTGATGTCTACGCACCAGACCTCGTGGCCGAAATCGGCCAGGCAGGCGCCCGATACCAGCCCTACGTAACCGGTTCCTATCATGCAGATTCGACTCATTCAGCATACTCCCTGGCCCACTGCAGCAGCTCGTGCAGCGTGGCTTCTAGTGCGCTTGACGGCTGCCAGCCGGTGGCGCTCGTGAGTTTGTCGCAGTCGCCCACCATATAGGGGACGTTCGAGGGACGGAAACGTGCGGGGTCGGGTTCGACCCGGATCTCAGATTCCGATGCCGCGAGCAGGATGTCCAGCCCCTTTTGCATGGACACGCCCACGCCCGAGGCGATGTTGTAGATCTCGCCTGGTTCGCCCTTATCGCGCAGCAGCCGGTAGGCGCCGACTACGTCCCTGACGTGGAGATAGTCGCGCAGTGGGGACAGGTCGCCCACGCGCAACACCGGCTCCTGCTCGCCGCGCTCGATCGCGACGATCTGACGGGCGAAGGACGGGTAGGCGAAGACGGTCGATTGGCCCGGGCCGGTGTGGGCGAAGGGGCGCGCCATCACCACCGGCAGGTCGAAGGACCGCGCGTACTGCCGGCAAAGCAGCGTCTGGGTCACTTTGGTGACGCCGTAGGGCGAGATGGGATTCAGGGGCGTCGATTCGTCCAGCGGGGTCCCGGCTTCGGCAGGGCCGTATTCCTCCGACGACCCGACCGCCAACAGCCGCGGGCGGTCCGTCGCGGGCAGCGCGCGCAGGGCCTCCAGCAGCCTCAACGAACCCGTGACGTTCACGTCGAAGGTCAGATGAGGATCCTCGAACGAGAGCGCGGCCGAACTCTGGGCGGCCAGGTGGTAGACCGCGTCGGGGCGAAACGTCTCGAGCGACGCGGCGGCCGCGCCGTCCCCGGCGAGATCCAGGTCCCGGCAGCGCCAGGCGCCGCCCTCGCCCGTGTAGGTGGCCGTGCCGTCGCGGTCCACGTCCGCCAAGGCGAACGCGCCGAGCTGGGCCGGGGGAGACGCGGGGTCCGGCACGCGGCCCACGCCCAGTACTTCGCAGCCGTCCCGCAGCAGGTCCGCGACCAGCCAGCAGCCCACGAAACCGTTGGCGCCGGTGACCAGTACCTTTTCCATGGTCGACCCCTCCCGCCGTTTGCTCAACCGTTGAGCAGGCGCAGCCATTCCTTGTAGATGCAGCGGTCCATGATCACGTCCAGGCCGGCCTCGCGGGCGGTCTCGGCCGCCTCCTCGTTGACGACGCCCTCCTGCATCCAGACGGTGCGGGCGTTCACGGCGACGGCTTCGTCGACGATCGGCGGCACGGTTTCGCTGCGGCGGAAGACGTCCACCACGTCGATCGATCCCGGTACATCGGCCAGGTTCGGGTAGACCTTGACCCCCAGGACCTCCTGCAACATGGGATTCACACCGACCACTTCGACGCCCAGGCCCACGAGAAATTTCGTGATGCCGTGGCTCGCGCGCTCGGGCTTGTCGGAAATGCCGACCACCGCCACGCGCTTCATGCCGCGCAGGATCTCCGCCACGCGCTCGTCCGACGTGCCGTCGGCAAAAGGGGTTCCACCGGAATCGTTCATAGCATGCTCCCCGGCCAAGAAAAAACGGGCCCGTCCCACCGGATCCCGTCGCTATCTCGACAGCCCGTAGACTTTAACGACGAAGGCGCTGTCTGTCCAGCACTAGACGCGCGACCTGATTCGGCCGGCCGGGCATTTTCAGCTTCCCCGCCGGCCTGCGCGTTGTTATTTTCGGCTGGTGTATCCTGTTAATGATTTGGCACTGTAAAGGATGGCGCCATGAATCCCGTCGTGATGACCGTGCTGATGTTGATGTCGGTCGCCTTCTTCATCGATACCCTGACCGGACGCATGTGGCTGCTCAAGGCCGCCGAGGGCGAGTCCCGCTGGCGGCATCTCGGCGCGCGTCTGCGCAACCTGCTGGTGATCGGTTTCGGGCAGCGGCGTCTGCTGTACGAGAAGACCGCCGGCTGGATGCACCTGTGGATCTTCTTCGGTTTTCTGGTGGTGTTCACGCGCACCTGCACCCTGGTCGGCCGCGGCTACGATTCCGATTTCCATCTGCCGTTGCTGGGCGGCGGCCTCGGTCTGGCCTACGCACTGATCAAGGACGTCTTCGAGGTGGTCGTGCTCGCCGCGGTGCTCTTCGCCGTGTGGCGGCGGCTGTTCCAGAGGCCGGCGCGCCTGCATCTGAGCCTCGAGGGAATCGTCGTCCTGCTGTGGATCGGCGCCCTGATGGTCACGGACCTGCTCGGCGACGCGGCGCTCTTCGTCCTGCGCCCCGGTCATCCGGAGCTCGGCTGGGCCTTCGTCGGCACCGCCCTGAGCGCCTGGGTCGGCTGGACGCAGGCGGCGGCCCACGCCTGGTACGTCTGGATGTACTGGGTGCACATCCTGCTGTTGATGGCATTCCTGAACTACCTGCCCTTCGGCAAGCACTTCCACGTGCTCACCGCCCTGTTCAACGTCTTCACCATGAAGCTGGAGCCGGCGGCGGTCGTGCAGCGGATGGAGTTCGAGGGACGCGAGAGTTTCGGCGTCGGCAAGCTCGAGGACCACAACTGGCGCCGTCTGTTGGACATGTTCACCTGCACCGAATGCGGGCGCTGCACCGTCCACTGTCCCACCGCCACCACCGGCAAGGCCCTGCAGCCCCGTGAACTGATCACCGCTCAGCGCGACGAGCTGTATGCGCTGGCCAAGCAGATCGAGTTCGTGGGCAAGCAGAAGCACGCCGGTCGCACCGCAGAGGCGGCCGCGGCGTCGGCGGCCATCGTGCGCGAACCGCTGGCCGGCGGCGTCATCGGCGACGACGCGCTGTGGGCCTGTACGACCTGCGGCTACTGCCAGACGGTCTGTCCGGTGTCCATCGAGCACATCGACCACATCGTCGATATGCGCCGTCACCTGATGATGATGGAAGCCCGCATGCCGACCGAGTTCGCCACGGCCATCAAGGGTCTCGAGACCAACTCCAATCCCTGGAACGTGGGCGCCGCCGCGCGCGAGGACTGGCTAGGCGACCTGCCGGTACCGCGCCTGCGCGACAAGGGTACCGCCGAGTACCTGCTCTTCGTGGGCTGCGCCGGTTCGTACGACGAACGCAACAAGGACGTGTTGCGCGCCCTGTGCCGCCTGCTGCTCAAGGCCGGAGTCGACTTCGCCGTCCTGGGCACCGACGAGGGGTGTTGCGGCGATCCGGCCCGGCGGTCCGGTCATGAATACCTCTTCCAGATGCAGGCCCAGCAGAACGTCGAGACGTTCAAGAAGTACGAGGTCAAGCAGGTCATCACCGCTTGCCCCCACTGCTTCAGCATGATCCGCAACGAGTATCCCCAGTTCGACTGGCAGGCGGCCGACGTGATCCACCACTCGCAGTTGCTCGCGGAGTTGATCCACGACGGCAAGCTGAAGGTCAACGCGGGCGCCGACGTCAAGGTGACTTATCACGACAGCTGCTACCTGGGCCGTCACAACGACGTCTACGAGGCGCCGCGCCGGGTAGTCGACGCCCTGGGCGCGGCCCGCGTGGAGATGCCCCGCCACGACCGCGACGGCTTCTGCTGCGGCGCCGGCGGCGCGCGGATGTGGATGGAGGAGTCCGAGGGCACCCGCATCAACCACCACCGCGTGGACGAGGCCGCCGCTACGGGCGCCGCCGAGGTCTGCACCGCCTGCCCCTTCTGCCTGACCATGATCGGCGACGGCATCAAGGAGACCGAACGTGAGGAGCAGATGCGGGCGCTGGACCTGGCCGAGATGGTGGAGCGGTCGCTGGCTGATTGAACTTGCAAATCAAGATCGTCACAGTATGATATGACCGCCCCTCGCTTCGAGGGGCGGTTTTCCCACCCTGGAGGCAGTGATGGCGAGCTACGAACCAGTGAAGTCGACCCCTCTACTCGACAAGCTCTGGGCTAGAGGTCAGGAGTTTCTGGGCTGCGAAGTGCCCATCATGTGCGGTGCCATGACCTGGATCTCCGACCCGCAGCTGGTCTCGACGGTCGGCAACATGGGTGGCTTCGCGTCCCTGGCCGGCGGCAACATGCCACCGGAGATGTTCGCCGACGTGATCGACGAGACCCGTACGCTGTCCGACCGGCCCTTCTCGGCCAACATCATCGTCATCGCGCCCAACTACCGCGATCACCTGGAGATCTGCTGCGAGAAAAAGATGAGCCACATCGTCTTCGCCGGCTCCATCCCGCGCCAGAGCGAAGTGCAGCAGGCCAAGGACAGCGGCGCCAAGGTGATCTGCTTCGCTTCGACGGCGTCCATGGCCAAGCGCATGATCCGCTTCGGCGCCGACGCCCTGGTCCTGGAGGGCAGCGAGGCGGGCGGCCACATCGGCCACGTGTCCACGGCCGTGTTGTTGCAGGACATCCTCTTCGACCACGCCGACCAGCTGCCCATCTTCGTGGCCGGCGGCATCGCCCAGGGCGCCATGATCGGCCACCTGTGCCTGATGGGGGCGGCCGGCGCCCAGCTCGGCACACGGTTCGTGTTGGCCGAGGAATGCCAGGCCCACCCCAATTTCAAGCAGGCCTTCATCAAGGCCCGCGCCCGCGAGGCCATATCCACGCCCCAGTACAGTTCGAAGCTGCCCGTGGTCGCCGTGCGCGCCCTGAGGAACAAGGCCATGGACAAGTTCGGTGAGCTGCAGATGGAGTTGCTGGACAAGCTGGCCGAGGGCGACATCAACCGCGTCGAAGCCCAGTACGAAGTGGAGAAATACTGGGTGGGCAGCCTGCGCGACGGCGCCGTCGACGGCGACGTGGTCAAGGGCTCGCTGATGGCCGGCCAGTCCGTCGGCCTGGTCGACAAGATCCAGCCCATGCGCGAGATCCTGCAGCAGTTGGTGGACGAGGCGGACGCGGCGGTGGCGGGGGTGCAGGAGAGGCTGGGGGGATAGCTCTTAAACAGATGACGGAAAACTGAGACGGCCGTCCCGGATTTCGGACGAAACAACAATCCGAATAGCACTGATCTCACGGCTCGGGGCTGGCGTCCAAGTGCGGAAAATGGCCCTTGCGAAGCGATTCCTCTCGCACCTGACCATCGCCGAAGGCCCCTGGACGGAGTCTTCGGCGATGGCCGTTCGGACGTGGGGTCATGTCCGTGCCGGCAGCACGGAAGTTGGCTCAACGTGTGTATTGAGAGCTGCTACTTGTACCAGCTCTTGATCTCACTCCAGTCCCGTTTCTCGGTGGGCACAGGACTGCACTGGGACGGATCGCAGGTTTCACCCGTCCGGGCTGTTCCGCCGGCGATCTCGCAGGCTTCCAGGGTCAGGAGCCCGCAGCCGCCGTTGGGTAGGCAGCAAGCCACCATGGTGCCACCGTAATCCACCAGATCATCGTCATCGACTCCTGGATCGTTCTCCGGCCACACGTTGGGGCGCAGCTCGGGGACATCGTAGATCGTGAATCCTGGCGAGGTGTTGTCGCCGTCGTCGCAGTGACAATCCACGTTGTCGATTATGAACACATTCTGCAATCCCGCCCCCCCCCGGGTCGCCGACGGCGGAGGCGAGGCGGAATTCGACGAGGGTGGGCGAAAGGCAACCGGGGATGGAAATGGAACGGGTGATGAGCCCTCCGCCGGCGCGCGGAAATAGGTGGCCGACGCGTCCGCCGTTGTTGTTGGTGACCGTGACCGTAGCGACTTCGGCAGCCCCAAAGGGCACCAGCCACTCGTCGAAGGTGACGGTGCACCACTTCGTGGGGTCGGGGAAACCGCCGAACTGGCAGTCGAAATGCTGCCAGAAAGCGGAGTCCTCGATGCCGTCATTGTCGGCCGGACCTCCGCCCATCGGCATATTGCCCACGATGGCGACCTTGTTGCCGCCGAGTCCCATGAAGACGACTTGGGGGGGGGCGTCGAGAGCCCCCGCAGGCGCGTTCGTTGTCCAGGGGGGGCTGAAGACGGGGGCCTGGAAATTCCCATTCACCTAAATTGAGCGATTCCCTAATTGCCCACCTGAACTGAGGCCGGGTTTCCGCG
>CAYMCR010000054.1:0-18565 GCA_964389015.1 uncultured Fibrobacteraceae bacterium
GAAAGGAAACAAGGCCCATGGTTAGAATGACTTGACCAAAGTTAAAGGTGTAAACCGGGCGCAGAATTGTCATGACTACACCGTGTATAATCTGGACGATGCGCAGGTCGTCTTATCGAGATAGCTCCCCGCCGCTTATCCGCTTAGAAACCACCCGCGCCATCAACCCGTTCCCCGGCACGCTCCAGTGCCCGTTGTTGGGGATGTAAAGGCGCACGCCGCCCGCCGTGTGGGCAGCGCGCAGTTCGTCGAGGGGATCGATATAGGGCAAGTCGTGTGCGGCGGCGAAAGCGGCCAGACGGCGCGAGGGCGCCTCGAAATCGTAGGCTGCGGCGGACTGGGGCGCGTGGGCCAGCACCTGTTCCATGGTGCGCGGGTCGACCTGGATCTCCGCCGGGGCGATCAGCAGCAGCCAGTCGGCGCCGGTCGCGCGGCAGGCGGCGTCGAAGTCCAGCAGCTGGCGTTCGGCCTGGGCCCACCAGCTTTCCACCTCCGCGTCCGGATTGTCGGTGTAGAGACGCAGATTGCGTACCTGGCGGCGCAGGAAGTCGGGGCTGCAGGGCGTGCGGGCTTCAGGGTCGTCGGGTTCACCCCACATGCCGGGAAAGTAGGGGGCGCCCTCGGGCAGGGGCGGTTCGTCGTTGGTAGGCGCGTCGTGCTCGTCGGTGGCGGCCACGGCCTGCGCGCCGCCGCCGAAGCGCGCTTTTGTCTGCAGGCGCCGGAGCGTGTTCGTGAGGCGTACCAGGTAGAGTTGCTCGGCGAGTACGAAGAGACGGCTCTTGCGCAGCAGGTTCAGTAGCGGGCGCTGCGAGCCCACGAAATGCAGGTTGCCCTGGTAGACGGCGCCGGGGATGGGGATGCCGGTCACGTCGCTGCCCACCGAAAAGCAGAGTACGGCCAGGTCCGGGCGCAGGTCCGGTCCTTTGCCGCGTATCAGGCCCACCGCATTGCGCACGTCCCAGCCGGGCAGGCCGGCGATGATCACCTCGGGCGTCGCGCCGGGCGGGCTCTCGGCCCGGAGTTCGGCTTCCAGCAGCCGCAGGAAATTGTGGGCGATGGGTACGTCCCCGTACACGAACGAGTCGCCCAGGCCCACGATGCGCCGTATGCCGTCCGGCTTGGCGAGCGGGTGCTCGCGGTCGCGGAAGCCGAGGGCGTTCACATGGCGGTCGTCGAACTGGTCGAATTCCCCCGGCGCGCTCGGGCGCAGGGTGTAGACGCAGTCGGGATCGGACATATAGGGCGTGCTTGCGCGGGCCGGAATGGTGTCCTGCAGGTATCTCACGAAGATCTCACACAGCAACAGCGCGGTTACGGCGGAGAGCAGTACGATGGCGGCGGTGCGCAAGCGTCTTGTCAAGGCGTCACTTCCGTTGAGTGAGCGGAGTATACCGGAACATGATAAGGCCGATAGCGCCGCCTTCCAAGACCCGAAACGCGGGGCCGAGCAGGGGCTGTTGACAGGTGGGTCGCGGGGAGGCTACTTTCGTCGTCTACGTCTTTTCCGGGAGAGTCCGGCCTGAGCTATTGGAGGAACTGCTTGCGCCTCGACGGACAACGGTCTTTTCGCACCATCGTATTCACCGTCATGCTGGCGGCGCTCCTGCCGCGCGCCACGGACGTTTCCGCCGGTCCTCGCAAGGACATGGTGGCCCGGGCCGGCATCATCGGCCTGACGATCACCAACCTGGGCTACATCGGCAATGGACTGTCCGATCCTGGACAGCCCTCCTGCGAGTATCCTCTGAACAGCCACGTGGAGCATCTCTTCCTGGGTGGGCTCTGGGTCGGTGCGATGACGGCCGACGGGACCATCCGGGTCACCACCGGTGCGCAGGATGTGTCAAACCTGGTGGCCGGCGACAACATGCGCGAGTTCGAGAACCTCGAGGACCCCCTGGACCCGGACAACGATTTCGTCTGGCAATGGTCCAATAGCCAGAACAGCGACAATTATGACCCGGCGGCCCTGGCCACGCAGCACATCGAGTGCATCTTCGACGACGACACGAATCCCGAATCGGGCACCCACGTGCCCATGGGGTTGAAGGTGATCCTGCGCGCCCTGGCCTGGGGCAGTCCCTACGCCGACGATTTCGTGATCCTCGACTACACCATCATCAACGTTTCGGGCACCGAGCTGAGCGACATCTACGTGGGCTTCTGGAACGACACGACGGTCGGCAACACCTTGATCAACAATCCCTACGATTCTTCGCAGGGCTCACCCTGGAACTACTACGACGACGCCAACGGCGCCTGGCGGCCCGGTGATGTCGAGGGCGATGCCGACATCTGGATGATGTACGAGCACGACGACGACGGCGACGACGGACTGGCCACCTCGTGGGTCGGCAATCGTTTGCTGGGCACCATGCCGGAGGTGGAGCCGGCTGACGGTGTGCCGCCGGTATCGTACAACGCCTGGGGCTTCCGCGACGTGCCGGCCGAGGACGACACCTACATCGATCCGGACACCCTCGACGAGTATCCCGGCAAGTACCAGCTCATGAGCAACGGCGAGTTCGATGTGGGCGAACAGGAGCACGAGGATTTCACACGTCCGCACGACTGGATCGCCCTGCTGTCCACCGGCCCGTTCCCGTATATGGCACCCGACGACACCATCCACGTGACCTTCGCCTTGACCTGCGGCGCCGATTCCCTGTCCCTGCTGGCCAACTCCCACGTGGCCCAGGTGGCCTACGACACCGGCTTCCAGATCGCCGCGGGGCCGCCCTCGCCGCGTCTGGAGGTCGATTACGCGGATAATTCAGTGATCCTGTCCTGGGTGCCCGGGGATTCGCTGGGCTACGACGGCCAGGACGACCCGTACCCGCTGCTTCCCGACGACCCACGTCGCTCGCCAGAGCACCACATCAGCGTCGTCACCGGCCGCGAGGATTTCCAGGGTTACCGGATCTACAGATACCTGGGCGAGGGCTTCACCGGCGATCCCAACCTGCAGTCCACGCTGGTGGCGGAGTACGACAGGCTCGACGGCTTCGGCTTCGACACGGGCCTGCCGCCGTTGGACGCCGAAGGCCGGCGCAGCTTCACCGACACCGGTCTGCTCGATGGTTTCGCCTACTGGTATTCCGTGGTCTCCTTCTCGGCCCCCGATCTCAGTGAGGGCTTGCCGTCCTTCCAGAGCGGCTTCTACGAGAACGGCCTCAAGATCTATCCAGGACCGGCGCCGGTTCCCGCAGGCAGCGAGCGTGGCGTGGGGGTCTTTCCCAATCCCTACCGCGCCGGATCGTACTTTGACGGGCAGTACGGCCATCGTGAACTCAACCGCAAGATCTGGTTCACGGGTCTGCCGGTACGGTGCACCATCAAGGTCTTCAACCTGGCCGGCGACCTGGTGCAGACGTTGTACCACGACGACCCCGCCTCGGGCATGGAACCCTGGGACATCCTCAGCGATCCCGTGCGCGCCATCGCGACCGGCCTGTACGTCTATGTGGTCGAGAACTCGGCCGACGGCAGTATCCAGCGCGGCAAACTGGTGGTGATCAAATGAGGCGTGGGTGGTACGGCATGATCCCGGACTCCGCGCGAGCGGCGGTCCTGTTGGCCGCGGTGGCGGCCTGTGCCTGCGCCGCGTACCTCGCGGGTTGCACCAACGATCCCTTCGACCCGTCCACGGTGCTCAACAGCCGTCCGGTGGCGCGCATCTTCGTCACGCCGGCACCCGGCGACGAGCTGAGTCCCACCAGCTACTACGAGCGGACCTTCTACTGGAGCGGCACCGATGAGGATGGCTTCGTGATCGAGTACTACGTCTCGATCGAGATGGAGGCCGGCGTCGCGGCGCCATGGGCCACTACCCTGCGCACCGACACCACGTTGACCTTCACCACCGACGACCTGGGCGAGGCGCAGGCCCTGATCCGTGTGGCCTGCCGCGACGACGACGGCGCCGTGAGCGACACGATCAGCCAGTTCATCCCGCTGCGCAATTTCCCGCCGGTGATCAACTTCGTTGCCGACTACGACACCGTCACCTGGAGTTACGCCGCGACCAACTTCCGCTTCTTCGCGCTCGACCTGGACGGCAACGTCACCATGGACGATTCGGTTGTCTATTACCTCGACACCGCCGACACCAACCTGGCGCCGGTGCTGGAAGGGGAGCCGGACGCCGATCCCAACCTGCGTCCGGTCATCAAGCCTCTCGACGACCCGGACGCCGGTGTCTTCGACGTGGATCTGCATCATATCCAGGAAGCGGGAACGCGAACCTTGAACGTGGAGATCGGCGACGAGGCCGATGCCACCACCAATTTCAGCTGGACCTGGGAGGTGCTGCCCGTGCTCAGCCCGGTACTGCTGGTCGACGACATGCTGGGCGACATCGACGCACCGTTCTATCACGGCAGCATGGACTCCATCTTCGGCGCCGGTCAGTGGTCGCTCTACGACCTGTCCGGGGGCTTGCCCGACCGGACCTGGATCATGCTCGAGACCTTCAAGCAGTTCGACGCCGTGTTCTGGTATACGGGCAGCTCCACGTCGTCGAACCTGGGTGCGCTGGCAGCCGAGATCCATGAGTACCTGTACGATTCGGTAGGGCCGTCGGGAGATCCCGGCCGTCTGCTGCTGATCGCCAAGGGCGTCATCGGCGGGACCGCCCAATTGCCACCTTTTTTCGTGCAGACCACGCTGGGCGTCGTACGTACACCCACCCTGGGGACGTTCTACATCCCCCAGGACAAGACCTGCTTCGCAGTCCCAACGGGGCGTCTGCCGGATCTCCACTTCACCAACAGCTTCAGCGCCGGGATCGGCCTGGCGCCGATAGACGAGGGGAGCGAGGTGCTCTACCAGATGGAGTACTGGCGGAACTGGAATACTCCGCCTCGTGAACCCTACGACCCGATCGTGGGCGTGCGCCGTCCCCACTCCGACAGCGGCGAGTTCGCTCGCTCGGTGCTGGTCGCCCTACAGTTTGAATACGTGAACCCGACCGAAGGCCTGGCCGCCGTGCGGGGTATGCTGGAGAACGAAATGGGGGTGGCGTTGCCGTGAGACGCGGATCGCTCGTCACCAGTCTGCTGTGCGCGACAGCGCTGACGTTGTTCGCGGCGTTCGTACCCGAGGCGAGGGGACAGGTACCCGAGCCCCCGGCGGCGCAGCCGGCGATGATCAAGGGCCAGGTACGCGACGCCGAGAGCGGCGAGGTACTGCCCTACACCAACGTCTACATCGCGGGTACGAGCCTGGGGACGATCGCCCTGCAGGACGGCAATTTCTACCTGGCCGGATTGCGTCCCGGGACCTACACGGTTCGGGCCTCCTACATCTCCTATGCGCTCGGCTTGGAGACCGTGACGGTGGCCGCCGGGGAAGTGGCCGAGATCGAGTTCCTGCTGGACGTGGAAGTCATCTACACCGATCCCATCGAGGTGTCGGCCGAACGGCGTCTGATCGAGATCGAGCTCACCGGCAGCGCGCATCGCTTGACCGCGGACCAGATGGAGGCCATGCCGCTGGACAACATCGTGGAGATGATCGCCCATCAGCCCGGCGTCACGCTGCAGGACAACGAGATCCACATCCGCGGCGGACGCGCCGACGACACGCAGTTCATCGTAGACGGCATCTCCGTCAACGATCCCCTGGCCGGCGGCGGTTACGGCTACGCCATCGACCCCTCGATCATCAACGAGATCGAAGTGCTCACCGGCGGCTTCAACGCGGAGTACGGCCAGGCGGTATCCGGCATCGTCAACGTTTCGACGAAAGAGGGCGGCGATCGTTGGAGCGGCAAGACGAGCTGGAAGCGGGATCATTTCTACGGCCGTGAAGGGGGCTTCGGCACGGGTGCGCTGGCGGCCCTGGCCCTACCGCCGCTGTCCATGGCCCTCGGCGAGGAGGCCGCTGTCGGGACCGAGCCCAACTACCACGATCTCTCCAACTACAACCGGGCGCAGAACATCGACATCGTGAAGCTCTCGCTTTCCGGACCGGATCCCCTCAGCGGTGTCCTGGACATCCTAGGTCTCGGCTTGCCCGGCACCCAGTACCTGCTGTTGAGCGGCTCGATGGACGTGCGCGACGGCTATCTGCCCATCTACTCGCGCACCAGGCGGCTGGAAACGCCGCTCTACGACGCCGACTGGGTGTCGCCTCGCCAGCAGAACGATTGGAACGGAATGGCCAAGTGGACGTGGAACATCGACCCGCGCCACAAGATCAACTTCAATGCCACCCGTCAGCTGGCGGTCAGCCAGGGTTTCCGGCTGGCGGGCGAGGGCTATCCACGTCCGTTCATCGACAGCCTGGACAATGCCCTGGTCTTCACCAACGAGAACGTTCTCAATCAGCTCTACTATCGCTGGGTCATGGGTGAGAAGGACTTTTTCGAGGTCAGCCTGGGACGCAACTTCAGCCGCATGCACGCCAACCTGATCGGCAACGACGACTTCACCACCTACCCCGAGTACGACTCGCCGCCTTCGCCCGGCGCTCTGGCAAACGGCAGCAGCGACCGCTGGCACGACCACTATGCGGAGTCCTGGACGTTCAAGAGTTCATACGCCTGGGTCGCCAGCGAGACCAACCAGCTCAAGACGGGTCTGGAACTCTCGTTCACCGAGATGCAGCTGATCGACCTGCAGACGAATCTCCGGATTCCGCCGTCGGGCAAGCTGGCCTTCAACGAGGACATCTTCAAGGTTCATCCCGTCGTGGGGGCG
This sequence comes from uncultured Fibrobacteraceae bacterium, assembly GCA_964389015.1. Lineage (GTDB taxonomy): Bacteria > Krumholzibacteriota > Krumholzibacteriia > LZORAL124-64-63 > LZORAL124-64-63 > JAHIYU01. The sequence goes on from CAYMCR010000054.1 coordinate 6,702, forward strand.
GCCTACTTCCAGGATACCGTCAACTACCGGGGCATGGTCGTGAACGCCGGCCTGCGCCTGGACGCCTGGGCGCCCGGCCGCGAAGTCGAACAGGTGATGGATCAGAACTCGCAGTATCTCTTCATCACGCCCGAGATGAAGGAGGAGTTCTACGACAACACGGTGGAGTTCTGGCTGCGCAGCTGGAAGATGCGTGTCTCGCCGCGCCTCGGCGTAAGTTTCCCGGTCACCGAGAAGGACAAGTTCTTCTTCAACTACGGACACTTCTCCCAGTGGCCGCGCTACGCGTACGTCTATCCGCAGCTGCAGGCCCAATCCGCCAGCGAGATCCAGCTGCTGGGCAATCCCAACCTGGATCCCAAGATCACCGTGGAGTACGAGACGGGCATCCAGCACGAATTCCCCGGTCTGTGGAGCGTGGGCGTCACCTTCTTCAACCGTGACATCTTCGGTTACGCCAAGTCGGTGCGCATGAACACGGTGGACATCGGCGCCGCCGACACGCCCGATCCCAACGACGAGGGCACCGTGACCATCGAACCGGTGCGCTATTTCAACGGCGACTCGGCGCGCAGCCTGGGCGTCGAGCTCACGGTGATCAAGCGCACGACGCGTTTCCTATCCGGCTCGGCCAGCTTCGAGCTGTCCAGCAGCACGGGCACGAACAGCAACGCCGATCGGGGTTACCTGGAAGCGGTCTACGGCGAAGGCAGCACCGAAGGCGCGAACCTCGGCGGTCTGTCCCGCTCGCCGCTGCTCTGGGACAAGCCCTGGCGGGTGTCCATGAACCTGGACTTCTCGGTTTTCGAGAAGGAGCGGCCCCGCCTGCTCGGGGTGACCCTACCGCCCAACTGGAGCTTCAATCTGCTTCTCAGCGCCGAGTCCGGCCAGCGCTACACTCCTATCGGCTTCGAGGGTCCGGACGGCTCCGTGGTGGGGGGCGTCGTCTACGGCGACGCCTACTCGAGTCTCGGTCCCGCCAAGAGTTCACTGAACGTGCGTTTCAACAAATACTGGAACTTGTCGCGCAAACAGCGGCTGACCTTCTACGTCGAAGCGCGCAACATCCTCGACCACAAGAATTTCCGACGCGTGAACAGGTGGACCGGTGACGGCTACCAGGTGGGTGACTTCAACCCGGAATGGGACAATCGATACGGGGACTACTACGATCCCGACGGGCCCCATGCCGACGAGGGTCCCTTCCCGCTGACCACGGATTCCGAGGATTACGCCAAGAGGCATGTGAATCCGAGCTACACCGAGAATCCGCGCATGATCCTGATGGGGGTGAGCTACTCGTGGTAATCCTGGCTCATCTCCGCGATTTCGTCCGGCGACCGGGCCGGTGGTTCACGCTGCTGCTCGCGTGCGCGTTGCTGTCGGCGTCCGCCGCCGCGCGGGCGGGCGGCATACTCGACCTCTACGGCGGCGAGAATGTGGGCACCGCCGGCGCCCAGTTCCTGCGCATCCCCGTGGGCGCCCGCGCCATTGCGCTGGGGCAGTCCTACGTGGCCAACGCCTTCGACGGCGCGACGACCTTTTGGAACCCGGCGGGCATCATGCGCGCCGAGAGCCGACGCAACCTGTTCTTCTGTCACACGGAATACGCCGTGGACATCGATCTGGAATTCGCGTCCTACCACTGGCACCGTCAGAACTTCGGGTTCGGTTTCAGCGCCGGCATGCTGCGCTCGGGAGAGATCCCGCGCACGGACGAATTCCATCAGGAGGGCACTGGTCACACCTTCCGCGCCGACCAGTATCAGCTTGGCTTCAGCGTGGCGAGGGCGATGACGGACCGTTTCTCCTTCGGCTTCACGGGCCGCTATTACCAGGAAAACCTGGACGAGTTCGTAGTGCGTTCGGTGTTGATGGACCTCGGCGTGCTCTATTTTGTCGGCGTGGGCGACCTGCGCGTCGGTTTCGCAGTGCGGAACTTCGGGCCCGAGATGCGGCCGGACGGTACGCCACCGCCCATCGGTCCCGGTTACACCGCGAGCTCGGAATTCCAGAGCTTCTCCGCACCGACCTCCGGCTCCTTCGGCGTCGCCTACACCTGGCGTCTCGCGCCGCAGGTCGATTTGCTGACCACGACGGACTTCCATCACCCCACCGACTACAGCGAGAGCTTTCGCACGGGCCTCGAGCTGGGACTGGCGGAACGCCTCTACCTGCGCGGTGGCTTCGAGACCAACCGGGACGAGGGGGGGCTGGCCGCCGGCTTCGGCGTGCAGCTCGCCCGCGACGGCTGGAACGTGCGCCTCGACTACGCCATGAGCGACATGGGCGCCTTCGGTACGATCCATCACCTCTCGCTGGATCTGGCGCCGCTGCGCCGGGCGAGGAGGTCGCCGTGATGCGTCGCCGGTACCTGTTGACGTTTGTCGCCGCCGCACTCGCGGCGTCCCTGGCGGGCTGCGGCGAGAAGATCGCCATCCCCGAGCCGGTGGGTCTTTTCTCGGTCAACGCGTACTATCCCATCGACCAGTACGACGATCCGCACGCCCATCAGCTCGCGGTGGTCAACGGCCTGCTGTACGTGGTGGGTACGGACGGCTCCCTGGTCAAACGCAGCCAGAAGTACGACGAGCGCGAACGATACGATGGCCTGGCGGATCCCAGGGCGCTTTGCAACGACGACGACTCAGAACTGATCTTCGTATGGGAAGCCGGCCTCGGCGCGCTGAGCGTCTTCGCAGCCGGTAGTCTGGCCCCGCTCCACAGCGTCGCCTTGCCCGAGGTGCAATCGGCGACACACCTGGCGGCCTGCCGCACCGGCGTGGAGGTCGTGGACGCGAGCGCGCATACCTTCGTCTACCTGGCGGATCCCGATTCCGGCGTGGTCCACCGTTACGCCTACTACCTGGACGGCACCATGATCCCCATGGGCATCCTGTGCCGAAGCGGAGAGATCGAGTCGGCTCGCTACGTGAACGTCCCGGCGGGCATGTTCCGCGATCTCGAAGGGCGGCTCTGGGTCTGCGATGCCGACACCAACCGTCACTGGGTGAATCGTTTCGATCCGACACCCGATCTCACGGATATTACAGGGGAGCCCGACGACCAGGATCCCTGGCGAGGTCTTGCCGTCTTCGTCCACGAAGCCAACTGTGTGGAACCCCCCGCGGGGGATTATGTCCTGGGCGACGCGCGCGAATGCGGCGAGTCGGAGTGGACCGGCGGCCCCGGCGACGACCCCGGCGTTTTCAATCTGCCGCTGGCTGCGACCACCGACGGCAGCGGCCGCTACTTCGTGGCCGACCACGCCAACGACCGTATCCAGATCTTCACTCCCGAGGGTCTCGTGGACCTGGTGTTCGGCCACGAGAGCCTGACCCCGGCGCCCGTCAGCATCGGCGTGGCGGACAACACCATCGGCAGCAACACCAACTACGGCGCCTTCATCTTCGTGGTGTCCGCGACCTCGGGTCAGGTGCATAAGTTCATCTCGCACGATGAATACACGGATACGAATACCGGCCCGCCGCCGGAGGAATAAAGGAGCACGGTCAATGACAGGCGCTCGAGACATACCCTTCTACCTATCCATCTCCGGCAACATCGGCGTGGGCAAGTCGACCGTCTGCGCGATGGTGGGCGAAGCCCTCGGCTGGCCCACCTACTACGAGCCTGTCGATAACAATCCCTACATCGCCGACTACTACAAGGACATGCGCCGCTGGTCCTTCCACCTGCAGATCTACTTTCTGAGCAAGCGCTTCGAGGTGCAGAAGGAGATCATCGATCTCGGCTGCTCGGCCGTGCAGGACCGCACCATCTACGAGGACGTCGATATCTTCGCCAAGGTGCTGAACCAGCGCGGCGCCATGGACGACCGCGATTACGAGAACTACCGCGAGGTCTTCCGCAACATGGTCTCGTTCCTGCGCCCGCCGGACCTGGTGCTCTACCTGCGCGCCAGCGTCGACGCTTCCATGTCCCGCATCGGCGAGCGCGGGCGCGACTGCGAGACGGGCATACCGCGCGACTTCATCCAGAACCTGCACGACGCCTACGAGGACTGGATCGTGCGGGCCGAGGAGATCTGTCCCGTCCGCATCATCGACACCGAGAAGGTCAACCTGCGCGACGATCCCGCGGCGCAGCGGGAGCTGCTCGACTACATCGGCGAGTTGCACGAGCGCAAGCGCCGCGTCATGTCCGCCGGAGGCGGGGCATGATCGGCGGCGGACGTCGCCGGAGCGACATGTTGCGGGGCCCCCGCATTCCGGACGACGTGCTGCGCGCCATGCCCAAGACGGACCTGCTCTGTCACCTCGACGGCAGCCTGCGCCTCGACACCTTCCGCGAGCTGGCGACCGCCAGCGGCATCGACGTTCCGGACGACGACGGCGAGGCCCTCGCGCACTTCTTCCCCGTGGATCCCGAGAGCTGTCAGCAGCACTTCGCGGGCTTCTTCGAGCGTACGACCGCGGTCATGCAGACGCCGGACAGTCTGGCGCGCGTGGCGCGCGAGCTGGCCCTGGACGAGGCCGCGGAAGGCTGCTGGTATCTCGAAGTGAGATTCTGCCCGCTGCGCCACCAGCAGGACGGCATGACCCTGGACGAGACGGTCGCCGCCGTGCACGCAGGTCTGGCGGAGGCGGAACAGGAATGCGGCATCCGCACCGGCATCATCATCACCGGCATCCGCACCATCAGTCCCGAACTGTCGCTGGGTCTGGCGGAGTTGGCGGTGAGCTGGAAGGGCAGGGGCGTGGTGGCCTTCGACCTGGCCGGCCGTGAGAAGGACTACCCGGCCAAGCTGCACCGCGAGGCCTTCTACTACATCATGAACCACAACATGTGTTCGACCATCCACGCGGGGGAGGGCTTCGGGCCGGAGTCGATCCACCAGGCGCTGCACTACTGCGGCACCAACCGCATCGGGCACGGGACGCGCCTGCACGAGGACCCCGATCTGCTCGCCTACGTGAACGACCTGCGCATCCCGCTGGAGATGTCGCTCAGCAGCAACACGCTGACCGGCGTGGTGCCCTCGCTGGACGAGCATCCTCTGCGCCGCTATCTCGATCTCGGCCTGCGTGTGACGCTGAACACGGACAACACGCTCTTTGCCCGCACCTCCCCGTACCGCGAGTTGAGACTGGCGGTCGACACCTTCGATCTCAATCTGCTGGAGACCGAGACGCTCGTGCTGAACGGGATCAAGAGCGCTTTCCTGTCCCAGGGGGAAAAATCGGACCTGATCCGCGAGGCGGTGGCCACCGTGGTCTCATTGCGCGACAAATTCGCGCTGGACGAGATGGAGACCGCATGAACGACAGGCTGGCGAGGCTCCAGCCGGCGTGGCGCGAGACGGTGAGCGAAGCCGTCGCGTGGCTAGACGCGCGCGGTTTCACGGGGCGTACGGGTCTGATCCTGGGCAGTGGCCTGGGCAACTTCGTCGAGACGCTCGCAAATGCCGAAGCCGTCGACTATGCCGAGATCCCGGGTTTCACCAAGACCTCGGTCGCCGAGCACAAGGGACGTCTGGTCGCCGGCGACGCGGCCGGCCGGCGGGTGCTGGTCATGCAGGGTCGCCTGCATCCGTACGAGGGCATGCCCGCCGAGACCATGCTGCTGCCCACCGCCGTGCTCGCGTGCCTCGGGATCGACGAAGCCGTGGTGACCAACGCCGCCGGCGGCCTCAATGCCCACTACGTGCCCGGCGACCTCATGGTCATCCGCGATCACCTGGACATGCATCTGAATGATCCCCTGCGCGCCCTCCTGGTCGATGCCTTGCCGCCGGACGCGGCGCCCGGACGCGGCGCCCGGCCGTCGGCCGTCTACGACGTCGAGCTGGCTCGTCTGATGCTCGAATGCGGCGCCGGTGCGGGCGTTTCCCTGCACGACGGCGTCTACGCGAGCATGTGGGGCCCCGCCTATGAGACCAAGGCCGAGATCGGCATGCTGCGCAAGCTCGGCTGCGACGCGGTCGGCATGTCCACCGCCCCCGAGGTCATGCTGCTCAGCACCCTGGGCGTGCGCGTGGCCGGTCTCTCCTGCATCACCAATCCGGCGCGGGAGGTGGGGCAGCCGCAACTGTCCCATCAGGACGTCGTGGAGGCCGGCCTGATGGTCCGCGATCGCATGGCCAAGCTGCTGCTGGCCTTCCTGCCGCGTCTGGACGCCTGACCGCCGCCATCGATCCGGGGAGGAACGCGTGTTCTGGGACGCCACCTTCTTGCTGCTGAACCGGCCGGCATCGTGACGCCGGAGGAATCGGGGCACGACAAGGCTGTGCTCGACGCGGCGGCGTTGACTTACGTGGCGTCCGCCCTGATGGCCGTGTTACAACTCGTCCGCTTGATCCTGTTGCGCGGACGTCGCTGATCGAACGGAGAAAGACATGCGTTCCTATCTCGTGGCTGGCAACTGGAAGCAGAACCTGGGACCCGTCGAGGCGGCCAAGCTGGCCCGCCAGGTGTCCATGGGTCTGCTGGGACTGGACATGACGGGCGAGGCCCTGGTGTGTCCGCCGGCCGTTTCGATCCCGGCGGTCGCCGACGTCGTCAAGAGCGAGAAGCTGTTGTTGGGGGCCCAGAACTGCAGCGCCACCGACGCCGGCGCCTACACGGGCGAGGTGGGTGCGGACATGCTGGCCGAGGCCGGCTGCAGCCACGTCATCGTGGCCCACTCGGAGCGGCGGGCCTATTACGGGGAGACCGACGACGACTACGTGCGCAAGATCGATCTTGCCCACGCCGCGGGCCTGACCGCTATTTTCTGCTACGGCGAGCTGCTCGACGAGCGCAAGGCCGGACGTGAGCGCGAAGTGGTCCAGGCCCAGCTCGAGGGTGTCCTGCCGCGTCTGGCGTCGCCCACACCGGCGAACCTGGTACTGGCCTACGAACCGGTCTGGGCCATCGGTACCGGCGAGACGGCCACGCCGGAGCAGGCCCAGGACATCCACGCCGTCTCGCGCGAGTTGGTGGCCGGCATGCTGGGTGGCGAGGCGGCCGCCGCGTTGCGCATCCTCTACGGGGGCAGCGTCAAGCCGGGCAACGCCGAGGATCTCTTCGGGCGCGCAGATATCGACGGCGGGTTGATCGGCGGCGCCAGTCTGAAAGCCGACGATTTTCTGGGCATCGTTCGCTGCGCGCAGGCCGTGGCCTGATGTCACACAACAAGGCAGGTTGGATCATGACGAGTCGGATGACCAAGGGTCTCGCAATACGCCTCGCCCTGGCGTTGACGTGCGCCGTGGCGGTGAACCTGACGGCCGTCGATGTCCGGGCCGCGGCCGAGCAGATGCTGGAACGCGAGGGCTGGAGCGCCGCCACCGCGCCTCCCAGCGCCGAGACGCCCCGTTTTCCGGGGTTGCCCACCGGCGCCGAGGTGCTGCGTCTGGAGAACGGCCTGCAGGTCCTTTTCCTGCGCAACCCCGGCCAGCCCATGGTCAGCGTCACGACCCAGGTACTGGTCGGCTCGGCCCACGAGGATTTCAGGACCAGCGGCATGAGCCACATGCTCGAGCATCTGTTGTTCAACGGCAGCGACAAGTACACGCAGGAAGAGCAGTACGAGTTGGCCGACCGCATCGGCGCCTGGAACAACGCGCACACGACCGATTTCTACACGAACTACATCATGATCGTACCGGCGGAAAACCTCGCGACCGGCATCGATCTGCAGGCGCAGATGCTCTTCCATTCGCTGCTGCCGCCCGCGAAGTTCGAGAAGGAGCGGGGCATCGTCATCGGGGAGATCGTGCAGGGACGCGACCGGGGCGGCGATTTTGCCGACGAGGCCCTGCGCGAGGCGCTGTTCGGCGGCAGTAGCCTGGGCATGCCGACCCTCGGCACCCTGAGCACCATCGAGCACCTGCAGCGCGACGACGTCTACGACTTCTACCGGCACCACTACGTGCCCAACAACATGATCACGACCGTCGCCGGCAACTTCGACCGTGACGAGGCCCTCGCGCTGCTGCGCGAACACTACGGCGAAGTGCCGCCGGGCACCGTGACGCGTCCCGAACTCAAGACGGCCAGCTACCTCGACCGTTCCCGCGCGATCACCCGGCGCGGCGGCGACGCCCACGTCCTGGCGTTGGCCTTCGAAGCGCCGACCTACGGCTCGCCCGACTTCTTCCCCTTCCTGGTGCTCACGCATCTGCTCGACGCACCGGTCAACGGCATCCTCACCCGGGTCATGGATGGCCTGCCGCCCGACGAGCGCGCCGACGTCGGCAGCTGGTGGGAGCGCTCGGCCGGCTTCGGCCGGCTCATGATCGAGCTGCGGCTGCCCGCGGACGCCGATCCGGCGCGTTATCACCGCCTGGTGAGCGAAGGTCTGGCCCGCAGCGTGGCCTGGGGCGTGACCCCGGAAGACGTGAACGAGGTCGTCCGCATGCAGGAGACCGAGACGCTGATCGAGCGGGAGCAGCTGCGTCACCTGGCCATCATGTCGTCCGAATCCATCGCCAACGGCGGTGTCGATTTCTTCCTCAACTTCCTTAGCGATCTGGGCGCCGTGGCGGCCGAAGAGGTGACGCGCGTGCTGGGCGCCTACCTGGTGGGCAGTCCGCACCTGGCGGTGCACGTGCTGCCGCAGTCGGCCGACGAGGACGCCGACGCCGGCGCCGAGGTCGTCCTCAAGCGCTCGGAGTTGTCCAACGGCGCGGTGCTGGTGACCCTGCAGAATCCTGCCTCGACCCTGTACGCCGCTCACCTGACGGTGCGCAACCGCGCCGAGATCGACGGCGACCGTCCCGGCGCCCTGAACATGGTGCACCGTCTGCTGCTGCACGGCATCGGCGGCTGCGACGAGGCCTGCGTCTCGCACAAGCTCGGTAACCTGGGCGCCGAAGTGAAGCTGGTGGACGATCCGCGCTTTCCCATGGACGACTACTACACCAACGGCCGTTTCTCCTTCATCAGGCTGGAAACGGCGGCGGCCAACGGTATCGAGTCCCTGGTCCTGCTGATGGACATGATCCAGCACGCGAGCTTCACCGCGGACGATCACGCCGAGGAACTCGTCGCCCAGACCGAGTTGCTGGGACGCGGATCCCACAGCGCGCGCGGCCGGGCCAACCGCATGTTTGCCGAAGCGCTGTATGGCGACCACCCCCTGGCGAACCCGCCCGCGGGCAATCTCGGCTCTCTCGAGGGCATGACCTACGACGTCCTGCGGCGCGTCTACCGCAAGGCCTTCGCGCCGTCGAACCTGGTGATCGCGGTGGCGTCGCCCCTGTCGCACGAACAGCAGGCGGCCCTGATCGAGGAGCAGTTGCCGGGACGCGGCTCGCCCAATCCGGGCCTGCCGCCGTTGCCGGTAACGACCGAGTCGCTCCGCCTGACCGAGACCATCGGCGGCCAGATGGCGGCCATCCGCACCGGCGCGCTGTTGAGCGTGGCGCCGGACGACGCGCCCGCCCTGGAGATGCTCGTAGCGGTGCTCAGCGATCGCCTGGGCATGGACCTGCGCGAGACGCGTGGCCTGTCCTACAGCGCGGGAGCTTCGCTGGGCATCAACGGCGGCGAGGCGTCCTTCACCGCCTGGCTCAATCCGCCTACGCCGCGGTTGGTCGAGGGGGAGGCCGCATTGCAGGAGGCGGTACACGGTTTTGATGCGGCGACGGTCACGCAGGACGAGCTGGACGCGGCGCGTAGTGCGCGGCGCGGCCGACTGATGATGCGGCGGCTTTCGAGTATCAGTCAGGCGTATTACCTGGCGATGGCGGAGTTAGATGGGGATGTACAGGGGTATCTGGGAGGGTTGGACGTTTATCAGGATGTCGAGCTGACGGATCTGGTGCGCGTGGGTGGGAAGTATCTCAGCGGGCTGCCGCTGGTTACGGTGGTGGTGGACTGATGAAGACTGCAGTTTGCATGTTTGTGTTGTTAGTAGGTGCGGTCAACGCATCTGCTGAAACTACGCCGGAGATACATCACAGGGCGACAATCAGATTCGAGATCGATTCTCACAGGGTCACGATCGTCGACAATATCCTCCTTTCGAACGTCGACTCCCTGAGTCTCAACAACGCATTTCAGATCAGCAGGATTTCGCGGCCCCAGTTGTCCGATGCCTATCAATCGATTTCACCGCAAGTCATACCGCGCGATCCCGGAAGTCCGTCTGATTCATCCACGGCGTTTCCGGTAGTCTTGGGTCGGTATGAGCCCAAACCGGATTCGTACTTCGATATGGAAGTGGCATACACGGGGTGGTTTCACGAATCCACCAACGACGTTGTCTTCTCCCGTGAAAACGTCGGCCGCGAAATCGAAGGCACCGTCAGCGAGGAGGGTATCTACTTGGCCATGGAGGGCTGGCTGCCCTACATCGAAGGCGTTCAAGCCACGCACAAGCTCACCATCCACACGCCAGTTGGCTGGGAACCCGTAACTCAAGGCCGGCGGACTCGGCACGAAGTTGTCGGAAACGAACTGATAACCGTCTGGGAGGCGTTGCAACCCTCCGACGGCCTGATCCTCGTCGCCAACAAGTACCACGTCACCGAACGCCAGTTCGGCGACGTTACCGCCTACACCTACTTCCTGGCGGACGAACCCAAGCTGGTCGAGACGTACATGGGTCACACCGAGCGCTACCTCGAGATGTACGGCGAGATGATCGGTCCGTACCCCTATGCCAAGTTCGCCACGGTGGAGAACTGGTTTCCGACGGGCTATGGGATGCCGTCGTGGACGCTGCTGGGCGGCACGGTGCTACGCCTGCCCTTCATCCCCACGACGAGTTTCGGCCACGAGATCGCGCACAACTGGTGGGGCAACTCGGCCTTCGTCGACGATGCGGAGGGCAACTGGTGCGAGGGGCTCACGGTCTACTGCGCCGACTACTACTACAAGCAGCTCGAATCCGACACCGCCGCCCGCGAGTACCGCCGCAACCTGCTCAAGGACTACGTGGCGTACGTGCGGGACGACCGCGACATGCCGCTCAACGAGTTCCGCGAGCGCCACAGCGGGGCCACGCGGGCCATCGGCTACGGGAAGGCGATGATGGTCTTCCACATGGTCGACCGCCTGATCGGGCGCGAGGCCTTTCTGGACGCCTTGCGCGAGGTGTGGTCGTCACACATGTACCAGCCCGTGGCCTGGAGCGATTTCATGGATTCTTTCGGGCGTCACGGGGACGTCGACTTGGGTGGGTTCGTCGAGCAGTGGCTGACCCGCGAAGGCGCGCCGTTGATCAGTCTGGCCGCGGCCGAGGCGGACGACGAGACGGTGCGGCTGACCCTGACCCAGGCGGACCCGAGCTGGCGGACGGACGTGCCGGTGGTCGTCGCGACGCGCGCCGGCGAGGTCGAGCACGTTGTGACTCTCGAAGGTCCGGAAGTGTCGGTATCGATCGAGGCGCCCGGCGCGACGGCGGTTCACGTCGACCCCGACTACCATGTTTTCCGTCGCCTGCATCCGCAGGAGATCGAACCGACCCTCAGCCTGGTCCTGGGCGACCCGGAGCCGCACTTCGTGATGCCGCAGGGACTGCTCGCCGCGGCGGGCCGCACCTTCGCCGAGGACTGGCTGGAGAGCGACGATCCGGTGATCGTGGCGGCGGACGCGCCGGCTGACGGGCACGCCCGTATCCTGCTCAACCCGGAGGCCGCCACGTTGGCGGCGTTGCTGCCGGCCGAGGCCGTGGTCAGCGGCAGCCTGCTGTTCCTGGCGGGACAGCGGCACGATCTGAAGGATGCCGACGCGGCGCTGGCCGTCGCGGCGCCGGACGAGCCGGGTGTGACCTGGCTGGTGGTGATCTGCCGGTCGGCGCCGCGCCTGGAGCGGCTGGCCGGACGTCTCAGCCACTACGGCAAGTACTCGCATCTGGTGTTTCCGGCGCGGGGGCGTCCGCTCAGGGGCAACTGGCCCGTCGAGCAGTCGCCG
>CAYMCR010000055.1:0-18551 GCA_964389015.1 uncultured Fibrobacteraceae bacterium
CCTAGTAGCGTCTACCTGGTGCGGATCGAGGCCGGCGGGGGGCTGGTGGAAAAGCGGGTTACGCTGGTCAGATGAAGGCCCGATGGCTCACTTGCTTGATAATGTGTCGTTGATGGCCTATTGCGCATGGCCTGTCACGTTGGAATTGCGTTTTTTGGCCCGGCAGAACTGCATTGGGCGGGAGATGGCTCACTCTTGTAAGAGTGAGCCATCATGCCCCATCAGTTGATCAAGCTACCCGTTCCCTCCTTCCCCACTTCACGAACAGCACCGGCACAACAATGAGGTTCAGGAAGGTCGCCGTAATGAGCCCACCAAGAATCACGATGGCCATCGGTGACTGCAATTCCGAGCCGGGTTGATCGACCGCAAGTGCCAGCGGCACCAACGCCAGTCCCGTGGTCATCGTCGTCATGAGGATTGGGCTCAGTCGTTCCAGCGAACCCTGGATCACGGCTTCGTACAGAGGTTTGTTTTCCTGATCGATCAAGTGGTTGTAATGCGAAACCATGAGGATTCCGCACCGCACCGCGATCCCGAACAACGTGATGAACCCCACCAGCGAAGCGATCGAGATGATCCCGTCGGTGAAGAGGATGGCCACAATGCCGCCGATGAGGGCCAGGGGAAGATTGACCATCACGAGCGTCGCCTGTCGAAAGCTGCCGAACTCCAGGTAAAGCAGGACGAAGATGGCGATGATCGAGATGATGCTCAGCAGGGTCACGGTTCGCGTCGCCCTCTCTTCGCTCTCGAACTGCCCGCCGTATTCGACGAAGTAGCCGGGGGGAAGCGTGAGATTGCCTTCGATCTTTTCCCGGATCAACTCGATGGCACTGCGTAGATCACCACCGGCGACGTTCGCCTGGATGACGATCTTGCGCCGCACATTCTCCCGACTGATGTAGTTCGGCCCGCGATCAACCCGGATATTGGCGACCATTTCCAGGGGAATCGCACTACCAACGGGTGTATCAATGAGGGTCTTGCGGATCGAATCCAGATCGCCACGATACTGCTCGGCATACCGCACCACGAGATCATAGCGGTGCTCTCCCTCGTAGACCTGCGAGGTCGTGGCCCCGAGAAACGCCACATCGATCAGCTCGTCGATGTCCGCCGGACGCAGTCCATACACGGCCATCCGCTCCCGATCGGCCGAAATCCGCACCTGGGGCACGTCGGTCTGCTGATCGACGAAAAGATCGACCAGTCCCTCGATCTCATCCATCTCCTGCCTGATCTGCTCCGCGTAACGACGCAGCTGGTGCAGATCAGGACCGTAAAGCTTGACCGCGATGGCGGCCCTCGTCCCTGAAAGCATATGATCGATCCGGTGTGAGATGGGCTGACCGATCGTGATGTTGGAGCCCGGGACGAGCGCCAGATCGTTTCGCAGCTCCTCCAGGAGTTCTGCCTTGGTGGTGCGGGACAGATCGAGCTTGACCTCCAGCTCGTGCGCGTGGGAACCGAGGGAGTGTTCGTCCAGCTCGGTACGACCCGTACGTCTGGCCGTCGAAACCACCGCGGGGTTGGCCAAAAGGATCTCTTCCACCATGCTGCCAAGTTCGTCCGACTCCTTGAGAGACGTGCCTGGCAGGGTCGCCAGGGAGATGTTGAACGTCCCTTCGTTGAATTCAGGCAGGAACGATCGTCCAAAGAAGGGCAGGATCGTGAGTGCGCCGATCACAAGGAGCGAGGCAGCCCCGATGACGATTCCGCGGTGCCTCAAGAAGTAGCGCAGGCTGGGCTCATAGAGCGCCTTCAGCTTCTGCACCACCAAACTCTCCCGTTGCCGCTCCTGCTTGGCTGCGTTGCGCAGCAGGTATGAGCCTAGGGCCGGGGTTACCGTGACGGCGACGAGCAGCGAAGCGAGGATCGAGATGACGTAGGCGACGCCGAGCGGCTTGAGCATGCGGCCTTCAATCCCGCTGAGGAAGAACAGGGGGATGAAGACGACAATGACGATGAGTGTGGCCATGGCGATTGGTGAACGGATCTCGCTCGACGCCGCCGCCACGACTTCTTTGAAGGATTTGCGTTCGGACTCCGGCCTCGCCGCATTCTGGCGCACTCGACGGTACACGTTTTCCACATAGATGATCGCATCGTCGACGAGCACGCCGATAGCGATCGCCATGCCGCCGAGGGTCATGGTGTTGACCGAGAAGCCCAGAAATTTCAAGGCCAGGAAAGCGATGACGAGGGACAGCGGAATGGCCAACACGGAGATGACCGTGGTGCGCACATTGAGAAGGAACAGGAAGAGGATGATGATGACCAGGATCGCGCCGACCACCAACGCATGGACCACGTTGTCCACCGCCGTCTGGATGAAATCCGCTTGCCGGAAGATCTCCGTGTGCATGACGATGTCTTGGGGCAGGGATCCGCGCAGCTGGTCCAAAATGGTGAGGATCTCCTCGGTCAGGACCAGTGTGTTGGTTTCCGGCTGTTTGGCGATCACGAGCAGGACGCCGTCTTCGTTGTTGATCGAAGCGGTGCCGAGCTTGAACGCGGGAGCGATCACGACCTCCGCCACGTCTCCCACGAGAACAGGGACCCCGTCATGGAGGCTGACCACGGTACGTGCGATCTCCTCGATGTTGTGCACGCGGCCGAGTCCACGAATGAGATACTCCTGACCGGAATCGACGAAAATGCCACCGGTGGCGTTGATGTTCGACTCGGAGACTGCCCTCAGCACTTGGTCCAGAGAAAGGCCCCTCGCCGCGATCTTGTACGGGTCGACCTGGACCTGGTATTGCTGGTTTTCGCCACCGTAGACCAGAACCTGTGAGACACCGGGGACCGACTGGATCCGTCGGGCCACCGTGAAATTTGCCAACGTGCGCAATTCCATGGCGGTGGTTTGCTCGGCGGTCAGGCCCACGAGCATGATCTCGCCCATGATCGATGTAATCGGGGCCAATACCGGCTGGTCCACGCTCTCGGGCAGCGTGTTTCTCATGATTTGGAGTTTTTCATTGACGATCTGCCTGGCAATATAAATGTCCGTTCCCCAGTCGAACTCGACCCAGACTGTCGATAGCCCCTGGATGGAATTCGACCGTACCCGCCGGACACCGGAGGCGCCGTTGACTACCGTTTCGATGGGGAAGGTCACCAGATTCTCGACCTCCTCGGGCGCCATACCATGGGCCTCCGTCATGATCGTGACCGTCGGGGCGGTGAGGTCCGGGAAGACATCGATGGGCATCTCTAAGGTGACGATTGTGCCGGCGACAAAAACTCCCAACGCCGCCAGCACGACGATCAAACGGTTACGCAGGCTGGCCTGCATCAATTTGTCCAACATGTTTCAGCCTTTCATACGATCTGCGGGTCAGTGGGCGTGCCCGTGACCGATTTCCGCAGAGGTGGACGCGAGTTTGACGTGATAGCCCCCGAGGGTAACGACGCGATCACCAGGGTGGAGTCCCTCAATGATGCTGACCCATCCGGAGTAGTGAGGACCGGGAGTTACCTGTCGTTTCTCGAAGGACTCACCGCCCACCTGTACGAAAACCGCATCCAGACCGTTGTCTTCATAGACGGCGGTTCTCGGCACGGTGACCGCCGATACTCCGTCACTTGTGTATAGTTCGACCGGGCTGGTCTCGTTGATGGACAAATGTCCCCCGCTGTTGTCGACCTCGATGAGAACCGGGATGGTCCGGGTCGCGGGGTCGAGAGCGCCACCGGTCGTAAGCACCCGCATGTCGTCCTCTGGAATCGACCACCCACCCAGGGCGCCGTCGGTGTTGATATATGCGCCCACGGGACGCCCCAGATTCCGGAAATCGTTCTCGTACACGTTGACCTTCAGCCAAACGACCGTTGGGTCGACGACCGCCATCAACTTGTCCCCGGTGGCGACACGCCGGCCGGGGCGCACCTGCCACTCGATGATTTGACCACTGATGGGGGCTTTGAGGATCAGGTCGGGAAAATCGCCCTCGCCGGAAAGAACATCGAATCCCGCTTTCCTGGCCAAGAACTCGGTTTGGGCCTGTTCGAGCTCACGCTGGGATATGGCCTCACGCTCCTTGAGACGCTTCGCACGCTCGTAGTTCCGCTCGGCCTGCTCGAACGCCAGGCGAGATGCGGTCCAACCGTCAATCAGGGCAGGGGGAGAAATCGAGACCAAATCGTCCCCTTGATTGACCATGGAACCCGGCAGCGCCAGGCTACCGTCGGCGGCGACCTGGACAACGCCATCGACTGGAGCAATTATCTCAGCGTAGGCGCTCGGGCTTGGCAGTACTTCACCGATGGCCCAGACCGCACGCTTGATGTCCCGGACCTCTGCTTTGGCCGTCGCAAACGGGATCTTCCACTGCTGTTCCTTGAGAAAGCCGATCTCGCCGGACGGTTCTTCCATCGCCTCCGCCGGGATCGCCCCGACAGCTTGATAGACCACGAAGTTCTGAATGTGGAAGACGTCGCTCAATTCTGGCCCTCGGTAGGACAGTACGAATTTGTACGATCCTGGCTGGGATAGCTGTACGGTCGGTGCAAAAATGCCCTCGCGCAGAAGTTCTTTGGCCACGACCTCGTGCGTCTTTCCTGCAGGACCCTCGAAGTGCAGGGTGACGCGGCCATCGTGAACTGGTTGAAAGCCATCAAGAAAGGTCAGGTGGATGATGAAGCGACCGGGCCGGCCCGTCAGGAGCACCGGGTGCTCCATGAAGAGTTCCATCTTGTCGGTCCACTGGGTAACCGCGACGCTGGGTGTTTCTTCTGCATTACCATGGTCTTCGTGACCAGCTTCGCCATGGTCGTGGACGTCGCTCCCGTGTTCCGCCTCTCCGCCGGCGAAGGCCGAGAAAACCAGGGTCATTAGCATTACAGTGCTGATTCGCAGAATTCTCTTCATTTTATTCTCCTATCGCTCAAAAGAAACGATTGAGCTGCCCGTGATCGCTTCTAGTCGGAAAATGTTCCGGTAGTAGGTGTTGAGCTGGTCGTAGTAATCCCGGAGGCCGTTCACTTCGATCTGAATCGCGTTGAGAAACACGTCGAGAGTGAGTTGGCCGTCCTGGTAGGAGTAGAGCAGGTTGATCATCACCGGGGGATCGTGATCGAGGCTAACGGGGATGGTTGAAAGGACCCGCTGCGCGTCTTCGATCAGGTTGACGAGGGCTTCGATCTCGCCGGTGATCCGGACCCGCAGGAGATCGAGTTTATTCTCCACGATCCGTTGTTCCGCCGCGTGCCGTCTCGCCACCGCCGCATTGCGATCGAAAACCGGTAAACTCAGCGCAACGCCGGCCACGAATCCGTCATTCTCCGCCTCGAATCGCTTGAAGCCGGCATAAACGTCGATTCCCGGCACCAAGCTGGGTTGTGCGGCTGCGGCTTGTTTTCCCAGGGCCCGCTGAAGAGCCACCTGTGATTGAATGCCGGGACGACCCTCCAGCAGGTTTACATACTCGGAAGACGAAGCGAGTTCGACCGGCTGGAAGACGACCGGCGTAACAAGATCCGCACTGTTGCCGGGTGAAACCCCCATTTCGGCGTACCAGAGGGCGGCGATTTCCCCCCGTTCCTGCAGAGCATTACGGCGGCTGGCGTCGAGAGAAAGGGCCGCAAACTGAATCAGATGGCTTTCAATACCCGAGAGGTTGCCTTCGCTGTGTCGAGCTTCCGCCGTAGTGGAAGCTTCCGTTACGATATCACCCAGCTGGTCGAGATGGGTAAGGAATGCGTCCAACAGGCGCAGATGAACGTATCCAGTCTTGAGATCGGCCAGAAGATTCGAAGTTGCCTGATCGAGGCGGAATTCAGCCGACCGGACCTGGTCTGCCCAGCCGTCTTTGCGTTGCGGCTGAGAGAATGGCATCACGAGACGCTTACGCAACGTGATCTGCCATTCCCGAATGTTCGCACCCTCCTCATGGTTATAACCAAGTTCGGGATTGGACCACCGCAGGGCCTTGTCTCGTTCGGCCTGTAGCTTCACGAGTTCCTGCGCAAAGATCCGCACCCGCGGGCTTTCGGCCTGCGCATAGGCTTCGAGTTTGTCGAAGCGGATAGAGAGGTCGTTCGCCAGTGCTGAGGTGGGGGTTCCCGGTCCGGAGAAACCCGCGATCACTACTCCCCAGGCGCACAACACCTTGACGGTCGACCGTTTGGTACGGTGGAACATAAACGTCATCCCTTATTGAGATTTAGATGAACTTGGGACTGGCTTCGTGAGCAGATCAGGTCAGTTGCGGGGGGCCCCGGGGGGCGAAGGGAGCAAGCGGTATCGAATCCGGGATCAAATCCTCGTAATCTCTGTATTCTGCGTAAATCGGCACGTCCTCAACGTCGAGACGAAGAGGCGAAACTTGAATCACAGGGCTGAGAACAGAGTTCGGTCTCTGGGGCAGCGTTCGGAGGAAATGAAAATCGAGGTGTTGGGTAAACGTGTGATGATGATGCCCTTGCTGGGGCAGACCAGTCGCGTGTTCGGAGTGTTCATGGTGAGAATGCGAGTGATTCGCGTGCTGGATCGGCGCGGAATTAGGCTCGGCATGCACAGGAACGTGATGTCCGTGCGGAACTACCTGGTAGAAATACAAAAAGGACAGGATCAGAACTGGGGCCAGCAACCACGTCCCTGGGCGATTTTTACACAAGATGAACATAGCTCCTACAATAATCATGTGAGAATTAATCTGCAACCGTCAAAAAGGTGTCGGCCGCGCCGTAATTTTTACACGCGTAAACCATGATTTGGTAGGGCGGGCTGGCGACGAGCGCGGTCAGGTTGAATCAGCCCATGGAGCCGGCGGGGGTAGACGAGCCGCCAACGATCCTCATCCCTTCTCCGGAAACTCCCCCTTCAGCGCCCCACGCAGAATACCGCTCACCTCGTCGCTGAAGTCCTTCCCCAGCATCCATTCCAGATAGTCGGGATACTGGCGGGCGACCTCCGCGAGGGGCTTGCCGCTGTGCTTGCCGAAGGTGAAGACAGCATTGTCTTCGTCGTCCCATTCGAACTTGCGGCTGCGGTCCACCCACTTGCCCTCGTTGGGGTTGCTGAGCTTGTGCAGTTCGGAGACGTCGCCGCTGAGTTCGTCGTAGCACTCGACCATGGCGTCGAGCACCTCGAGGGTGGCCTCCACGTCGGCCAGGGCGGCGTGGGCCTCGGTCAGGTCCTTGCCACAGTATTTCTGGTAGGCGGCCACCAGGGTGCGGGGCTCCATGCGGTGGAAGATGCGCATGGCGTCCAGGTGGCGGCGGTCCGCCAGCGAGAAGTCGGCCCCCACGCGGCGCAGCTCGTTCTCCAGCAGCGGTGTGTCGAAGTTGATCGAGTTGAAGCCGGCCAGGTCGGCGCCCTCGAACAGGTCGATGATCTCCCGCGCGACGGCTGCCAGGACCGGGGCGTCGCGCACGTCGGCGTCGTGGATGCCGTGCACCGCCGAAGCCGCGGGCGGGATGGGCATTTCGGGGTTGATCAGGGTGCGGTAGTCGCGGCGCGTGCCGTCGGTCTCCACGCGCACCAGGCCGATCTCCACGATGCGGTCGCGGTCGATGCTGACGCCGGTGGTCTCCAGGTCGAAGCAGACCAGGGGGCGTTCGAGTGTCACATTTTTCATGTTTCGGCCCTCGCCGCGTTTACTTCGCGTACTCGAACTTCTGGACGCGTTCGAGCCATTCCGGGTGCAGCTCGCTGCTTCCGGTGTGGATCTCGCAGAGCGACTCGCGCAGCCTCTTGGTGACGACGCCCTCCTGCCCGTCGGCCACCTGGTAGTCCTTGCCCTGGTAGTGCATCACGCCGATGGGCGTGATCACGGCCGCGGTGCCGCAGGCGAAGGCCTCGAGCAGCTTGCCGCTCTCGGCGTCGGCACAGACCTCGGCGATGGCCGGCGGAACCTCGACCCAGTTGTAGCCGAAGTCGGCGCAGAGGTGCCCGGTCGAATCACGCGTCACGCCGTTGAGGATGGTGTCGCCGACCGGAGCGGTGATGATCCTGTCCTCGTAGACGAAGGCGATGTTCATGGCGCCCATCTCCTCCACGGTGCTCTTGGTCAGGGCGTCCAGCCAGATGATGTTGTCGTAGCCTTCTTGCTGGGCCAGCTGGATGGGCAGTAGCGCCGCGGCGTAGTTGCCGCCGGTTTTGGCGTAGCCCGTGCCGCCCGGGGCCGAGCGCACATATTTCTCCTCGACCTTGAGGCGCAGGGGCTTGATGCCGCCGGCGAAGTAACTGCCCACCGGACCGACGATGATGTAGAACAGGAACTCCGTGCCCGACTTGACGCCCAGGCCCGCCTGGTTGGAGAACAGCGTGGGTCGGATGTAGAGGGCGTCCGGCGATTCGGGCACCCAGTCGCGGTCCAGGTCGATCAGGCGCTTGAGGGCCGTCATGAACAGTTCGGGATCCACGGTGGGCATGCAGACGCGGTGCGCCGAGATGTTGAAGCGCTCGATGTTCATGTCGGGACGGAACATGTGCACCGACCCGTCGTCGTTGTTGGCGTAGGCCTTCATGCCCTCGAAGATCTCCTGCCCGTAATGCAGCACCTTGGCGGCCGGATCGAGGCTCAGGTCGTGATAGGGCTCGATGCGCGGGTTGTTCCAGGCCCCGTCCTTGTAGTCGAGCATGAACATGTGGGGCGTGAACAGGGCCCCGAAGCCGAATTCGCCCGTGGGCGGGCTTGGCGGATTGGGGTTCTTGGTGATCTTGATATCCATGATGGCCCTCCTGTTCGCATTGCCGGGGGCGCGATACCCTGCCGCGTCCTGCCCAAATCGTCGTTCACCGGGGGTCAAAAAGCAAGGCTACCAGCAATTTCCGGGGTAATTGCGCTGTCTAGAGAAGGAAGATAGCATAGATTTCGCGTGTATGCGTTTGCAAGTCGTTCTGAAGGCGGAACTCAGGCCTCTCCCGTCATGGTATTCAGCTCGTCGTCCAGCGGTTCGGCGTCGTTCACGGACGCACCGGGTTCCCGCGCTTTTGCCCCCTCCGCCAACCTGTCCGGCTTGGGCGCCGAGAGGGCCCCGGCCACGCCGAGCAGCACCTCGCACCCGCCGGCCGCCGCCAGGACGGCCACCACGCCCGCCCAGCCCGCCGCCACCGGTCCCGCCAGCACCGACAGCAGGGTCACCGGTCCGAGCAGCGGCGACAGCCAGCCGAAGACGCGTCCGCGCTTCTCCTGTGGCGTCTCGCGCTGCAGGAAGGTCGCCAGGTTGATCTGGATGCCGGTGCTGATGGCCCCGAACAGGGCGAAGAGCACCAGCGCCACCGCGAGGTTGCGGTTGATGGCGAAGAGTGCCAGCAAGGCGCCGTCGGCGGCCACCTGCCAACCCACCATGCGCAGGGGATGATGCGTGCCGCGGAAGACCGAGGCGACGCCGGCGCCGAGCAACCCGCCCAGCCCCGCCGTGGCGAAGATCAGGCCCAGTTCGCGTTCGCTGCGACCGAGCAGGCGCGTGATGAACTCGTAGACCAGGGGCGGCTGCATGGCGGTGATCATGGTCACCAGGGCGAGGAAGAGTACCGCGTAGCGCAGACGCGGGCGTCCCCACAGCCAGACCGCGCCGTGGCGGATATCGTGCCAGCGCACGCGATCGACCGCCTCTCCGACGCCGACGGCCAGCCCCTGCAGACGGGGCAGCATCAGCAGCGCGGCCGACATGGCGAAGGTGCCGCCGTCCACCCAGAAGGCCACCGCGGTGCCCAGTCCGGCCACGATCACACCGCCGGCCGCCATGCCCACCAGGAGGATCACGTTCTGGGACACCATGATCAGGGCGTTGCTGCGATTCAGCTGGTCGTTGGGCACCAGGTCCGGGATCAGGGCCAGGCGGGCGGGTCCGCTCAGATGCCGCCCGACAGCCAACAGCGCAGCCAGGCCGTAGACCAGTACCAGGCTGTCCACCAGGGGGATCACGCAGACGGTCACGACGCTCAGCAGGTCGCTGGCCACCATCACGCCGCGGCGGCTCCAGCGGTCGATCAGCACGCCGGCGAAGGGTCCCAGCACCACGCCCGGCAATACCTGGACGGCGACAAGCAGGCCGAGGCTGGCCACGTCGCCGGTGCGGTTGTAGACGAGCGAGAAAAAGGCGAGGATGGCGATCTTGTCGCCCAGGCCGGACACGAAGGACGCGGCCCAGACCGCCATGAAGTTGCGGTTGGCGAGAAGTTGTTTCACGGGTGTCCGTCCCTTCGGGTGCGGGCGTCCTTGCCCGCCTGGGCGCTGTCTTCCTAAGACAACACCTCGATATCCGGCTCGCGTCCCAGCAGTTTCTTGAGCTCGCGTTCGCGCAGGCGGACCGCCAGGCGGCAATGCCGGACGTCATGCTCCTCCTCGAGCACCGAGCCGGTGCGGTGGAACACCGCCACCAGGTCCATGCGGGTCAGCGGCACCTGCAGGCGCACGACCTGTTCGCGGCCGAGCAACCTTTCCACCACGGCCGATCGTACCGCGATCGGGCCTTCTTCTTCAAGGGCGGAGACGAAAAGCGCGCCGGCGTGACGGTTTGCGTAGCGGTTGCCGAGCGCTACCGCCTGCTCCGGCGCGAGCAGGTCCATCTTGTTGAAGACCATGATCGTGTCGCGCTCCTCGGGCACGAGACCGGCGAGCACCTCGTTGACCGAGGCGATCTGCTGGTCGGGATCCTCGCTGGACGCGTCGACCACGTGCAGCAACAGGTCCGCGTCCGTCACTTCCTGCAGGGTGGCGCGGAAGGAGGCGACCAGGTTGTGCGGCAATCGGCGAATGAAACCGACCGTGTCCGACAGCAGGAACTGCCGGCGTTCGTCCACTTCCACCCGCCGCGTCGTGGCGTCGAGGGTGGCGAAAAGCTGGTCCTCCACGAGCACGTCGGCGCCGGTGATGGCGCGCATCAGCGTGGACTTGCCGGCGTTGGTGTATCCCACCAGCGAGACCTTGAAGCTGTCCCTGCGTCGCTTCGTCTGCACGCCGCGATCGGCGGCGATGTCGGCCAGTTCCTTCTTCAGGCGCGCCAGGCGCTGTCCGATGATGCGACGGTCGGTCTCGAGCTGCGTCTCGCCGGGGCCGCGCGTACCGATACCGCCTTCCTGGCGCTCGAGGTGGGACCAGAGCTTGATCAGGCGCGGCAGCATGTACTGGAGCTGGGCCAGTTCGACCTGCAGCCGGGCCTGCCGCGTGCGGGCGTGGCTGGCGAAGATGTCGAGGATGAGTTCCGTGCGGTCGATGACCGACACGCGTCCCGCATCGCCTTCGGCGGCGTCTTCGTTCAACTTCGTCTCGATATTGCGCCCCTGGGCCGGCGAGAGGTCGTTGTCGCAGACCACGAGCGTGGCGTCGGTTGATTTGACCAGCGCCTCGAGTTCCGTGACCTTGCCCTTGCCGATGAAGGTTGCGGGCGTGGGCCGCATGCGACGCTGGCGCAGCGCGCCGACCACCACGCCACCGGCGGTATCCACCAGCCGCGCGAGTTCTGTCAGATCGCATTGACCCGCGCCGCGCCCGAAGACCTCGGGCAGATCGACGCCCACCAGCACCGTGCGCTCGTGCAGTTCGCCCTTGCCGGCGCTCGTATCATACATGTCGGCCAGTGTTCCTACCTCCCGAAGATCCCGTACGTAATAACCCGGGCCTAAAGGTAAACTCTTCCACCTATGAACGGCAGGCTTTTCGAGGCGGTCACGCGGACGAGATCTCGTCGAGCCAGATTTCCCATTGCTTCAGCTTGGCCGCCAGTTCGCCGTCCACCGCGGCGAAGCGCTGGGAAACTTCCAGCCTGTCCGCGGGCGCGAGGTCGGGCGCGGCGAGCTTCTCCAGCAACACACGCTTCTCCTCTTCCAGCGCCTCGATCTCCCGTTCCGTCGCCGCGATCAGCTCCTCGCGGCGACGGATCTCGTTCTTGCTCAGACCCGCGCGTTTTGTTCTCGTGTCACGCGCCGGCTTCTCGCGCGCAGGCGCCACGGCCGCCGCTTCGACCTGCAGCCCGGCGCGTCGGACGACCAGGTCGGAGTAGTTTCCCGGGTGCATCGCTGCGTTCATCCGGCCGTCCGCGCCGGGCTCGAAGACGATCAGCTTCTGCACGAGCCGGTCCAGCAGGCGCCGGTCGTGGGACACCATGATCAGTGTGCCGTCGAAGTCCAGCAGCGCGGCTTCCAGCGACTCGCGCCCCTGCATGTCCAGGTGGTTGGTGGGCTCGTCCAGCAGCAGCGTGTTGTGCCCTTCGCGAATGAGACGCATCAACGACAGCCGCCCGCGCTCGCCGCCGGAGAGACGGCCCACGCCGCGGTCGATCATGTCCGCGCCGAAACCGAAGGCGCCGGCGAAGGAGCGCAACTCGCCGAGGGTGGCGCCGGTCCAGACCGACGCCAGCTCCTCCAATACGGTGTTCGTGTCGCTCACGTTGAGAAGCTGCTGGTCGTAGTAACCAAGGTCCACGTTGTGCCCCGGCCCGACGCGCCCGCGCTCGGGCAGGGTCCGCCCGGACAGCACCGACAGCAACGTGCTCTTGCCGCAACCATTGGGCCCGATGATGCCGATGCGGTCCCCCCGCGCCACGTTCAGGGACAGGTCGCGGAAGAGAGGTTCGCCGCCGAAGCCCTTGGTCAGGTCCCGCGCTTCCAGGACCATGGCGCCGCTCGTGCGATCCGGCGTGAGCTTGAAATCGAACCCCCGGGACGCGAGCTCGGGGCGCTCCAGCCGCGTCTCGCGCGCCAGCTGCTTGCGTCGCGACTGGGCCTGCTTGGTCTTCTGTCCCACGATGTTGCGCTGGATGAAATCCTCGGTGCGCGCGATACGCTCCTGTTGACGGCGCCAGGACGTCTCCTCGCGCGCGCGCGTCTCGGCCGAGGCGCGCAGGTAGAAGGTGTAGTTGCCGGACCACGAGGTCAGGCGCCCGCGGGACAGGTGCAAGGTGCGGGTGGTGACCCGGTCCAGGAAGTGCCGGTCGTGGGAGATGATCACCTGCGCGGCGGACAGGCGGGGCAGGCGTTCCTCCAGCCATTCGCGCGCTTCGAGATCGAGATGGTTGGTGGGCTCGTCGAGCAGCAGGACGTCGCCGCCGGCGAGCAGCGCCGCCGCCAGGGCCGCGCGCCTGCGCTCGCCACCGGAGAGCTTGCCGGGCGTCAGGTCCCACAACTCGCTGCCGAGTCCCAGGCCGGCCAGGACCGCTTCGAGCCGGGCGCGCCAGGCGTATCCCTCGCGCCGCTCGTAGGCGGACTGCAGGTCGCCCTGCTCGCGCGCGAGGGCGTCCACCACACTCGCGGGGGCTTCGGCGATCGCGACCGCCAGGCGGGCCAGCTCCGCTTCGATCCTCAGTTCCTCGGCGAAGGCCTCGGCCGCCACCGTGTCGTAGAGGGACGACAGCGGCGCGTCCTCGCAGGCCCTCTCCTGCCGCAGGTAGACGACGGTGGCGCCGCTCGAACCCTGGACCGCGCCGGACAGGGGTTGCAGTTCTCCCGCCAACAGGGTCATGAGCGTGGACTTGCCCGCGCCGTTGGCGCCGACGAGAGCGCAACGCTCACCCGATTGCAGGCTGAGCGAAGCGTCGCGCAGGATCGTCTCGCGTCCATAGTCGAAGTTGACGTTCTGGAGGGATATCAGGGACATGTCGGCACCGGGCCCGGGGCATGCGCGAAACGGGACCCCCCAAGGACTGAGGGGCCCCGTGCATCGTTCGTCTCCGCGGCGGCGACTCCCGTCAAGCGACGGGGTTCGGCGTCTTGCGGTACTTGAGTGGCGGCATGCCGCAACGGTCCTTGAAGGTCCGCGAGAAGTGCGCGAGGCTGTTGAAGCCGCACTCCTTCGAGACTTCCTCGACCGAGAGATCGAACCGGCGCAGCAGCTTCTTCGCGTTGTCGATCCTGACCTGGATCAGGTAGTCGCTGAAGCTCATGCCGATCTCCACCCGGAACAGATTCGAAAAATATCCCGGGGAGAGATGTACCATCTCGGCCATCTTGTCGCGGTTGATGCCCTGCTTGAAGTTCTTCAGGACGTAGCGACAGGCGTACTCCGCGCGATAGTCCTGGATGTCCGTCGTGGCCCCCGTCTGCTCGCCGTTGCCGCCGGTCGCGTCGAGCTTGACCTCGGGCAAGGGGTCGGACCACAGCCCGACGTCGCTCGGTAGCGGCGCCAATCCCTGATCCAGATGAGCGGGGTGAGCCGACGAGTGTTCATCGCCGTCGCGCGCGGACTCGTCGGCGCGCGTGCCCTGCAGGAACTCGAGCACGTGCTGGGCGGACTTCTGCACGTTGGCCCTCTGCGATACGAGGACCGGTGCATTGTAACGCTCCTGGAAATGATCCAGGGAGGCCTTCAGGTTACCTGGGATCTCCGCGGCATAGACGAAGATCAGACGGGCTCCATCGACGAGGCTTCCATCCTCGCCGGCGCGGAGCTGATGCAACAGGATCTGGGGCCCAAAGAAAGCAAAGCAAAGCTCGGCGGGATTGTTTTCCGCCGCTGCGCACAGGAACAGAACCTTTTGATACTCTTCCCGTCCCGAACTCAATAGCTTGGGATATGATGGGAATTCGACGATGAAACTGTTCCAAGCTCCTTCAATCGGTTCCAGTCTCTCTCTCACGACTGTCCCCCTCGGACAAAGACGCTCCTTCGTATGCGGATCCACAGATGTCTGTGCAACGACTTGAACTATTATGAGACGAGTATAGAGGAACATCCTCACTTGAACAAGAAAATAATCATCCCCGTAAACACACACGCATCGCAGAAGATATATAGCGGCTCCGTAAACCGGGCCGACGTATTTTTTGACTCAAATAACCGACGTTAATTTCAACGCAGTAGCGCAACCCGTTTGGTGACCGACCAGTTCTCTATCTGCAGCTTACAGAAATAGGTGCCGACCGCCACGGGGCGGCCATCTTGGTCGTTGCCATCCCAGGTCGTTTGATATGTCCCAATTGGGCATATTCCATCAAAAAGAGCTACGACTTCGTGTCCGGCAACCGTATAAACCTTCAAGGACACCGACGGCGAATCGCTCTGATACGGGATCGGATCATCGGCCTTGAGCGTGGGCTCCTGGCCCTCGTCCCAGACGAATCCCTCGCCGACGGTGGCGGGAATCTTGTAGCGCAGGCGTGTCTGGTCGTGGAAGGGATTGGGAAAGTTGTCGAGCAGAGCGGGTGAGAGCGACGGGGGTCGGACGCGGCTTTCACGTTCCTTCGCAACGCTCTCGTCGGACGCCTCGATCGAGCTCTTGCCCTTTGCGGGAGAGTTTGATCCGGACGACGGATCGGCTGCGCGCGCCACCTCGATCCGAACGTCCTGTCCCCATATCGTACGGCATGTCAGCGACGCCTTCTCGCCGAGCATCGCGGTGCCCGCATAATGGAAGGTCAGCGTGCCGCCGGTGCGCGATCTCAAGTCTGTCAGATGTGTGCGGAAAGGGTGGGGCGACGCGTCGGCGCGCCAGAGTTCCGCGTGGTCGGGACTGGGCCAGGGCTCATCCCAGGCATCGTCCGCGTCCGTTCCCTGGCCGCGCCAGGACACGTGCGTCGGGGTGCCGGGCTGCGCCATGTCGGCACACATGGACTCGGGATCGATCAGCGGCGAACAGCCCGCCGGAATATCCAGCGACAGCCGCCAGCCGTCGCTCTCTTGTACGTGCTCGTGTTCCCAGGTGGCGAACAGCGGCTCCTCGCCGGCGCCGACCTGGGGCAGGGGCGGCACGATCCAGGGCACAGCCGGCTGACCCGGTACGGCCGGCGCGCCGGCGTGCACGGCGTGAGCGGTGGCCTGCTGGTGGCGAAGCTGCGACAAGGTCGTGGTCACGCTGACCGCGCAGACCAACGTGCCGTTGCAAGGCAACTCGAGCCGGCGGCCGTCGACGCGGGGCGGGTCGCCACTATCCATCGCCAGCACCGTGACGCCGATCCACCAGCGCCCCCCGTCGCGCGGCAGCGACGCGACCATCATCATCTCACTAGCCGCTCCCGCGCCGGCTTCCGCGTGGCGTGACGCATCCCAGCCCACCGTCATCTCCTGCCAGATCCCGAAGGGAAGCTCCAGCGTCACGTGGTCGCGCTGGGGTTCTCCGTCGCGCCCTTCGCGACGCCACGACGTGACCAGGGTCTCGCGCAGGTGTGGGTAATCCCAGTGGTAGGTTTCGAGGAAAAGGGCGCGGCCGCCGTGCATGTTGCCGACCGCGGTCATGCCGTCGCCGATGGCGGCGTAATCCTCGTCGATGCGCCCATCGCCGTCGTTGTCGCGTCCGTCCAGACGCTCCTCGTCGACGCGTCCGTCGCCGTCGTCGTCGGCGTGTGGGGAGAAGCCGCGGTGGCCGCCCTCGTCCCCCTCGCGCCGCTGGGTGGTGTATACCCAATCCTCGGAGCGCCGCAAGGGACGCGACGTGCGCAGGGTGGTGGCCATCTTCAACAGGTTCTGGTCGACGGCGCCCGCGGGCGAACGCACCCACACGGTGCCGTCGGCGAGGATCTCGGCCCGGGCGCCCGCCGCCAGTTCGTGGCTCTGGATGGGTTCCGCCGTCGTCGCAGCCGTCGCCGCCCACGGCACCAGGACGGCGGCCGACAACAGACAGGTGAAGCAGATCAGCGCGCCTCGCCTGGAGCGAGGTCGCGCCGAACGGTCACGTATTGGTGAGGTCATGCCCTCAGTCCCCGGTTTCGACATCTTCTTCGTCGCTCTCGATACGAGCCACGCCGATGACCTTGTCGTCGCCCTTGAGGCTGATGATGTTCACGCCCTGGGTGATGCGCCCCATGGTGGAAACGTCTGCAACCGCCATGCGGATGATAATGCCATTGCGGGTGATGACCATCAACTCCTGGTTGTCGGCCACCTCCTTGATCTCCACCACCCTGCCGTTGCGTTCGTTGCACTTGATGGTGATCAGGCCGCGTCCGCCGCGCCGCTGCGTGCGGTACGCCGAAGTTGGCGTGCGCTTGCCGTAGCCGTTCTCGGTGATCGCGAACAGCGTCTCGCCCCCGTGCAGCACAACCGTGCCGATCACACTCACGTCCTCGCCGAGGGTAATGCCCTTGACGCCGCGGGCGTTGCGACCCATGGGCCTGATGTCCTGCTCGTGGAAGCGTATCGCCATGCCGTCGCTGGTGGCCAACAGGACGTCCTGGTCGCCGTCGGTGATCTTCACCGCGACCAGACGCTCGTCGTCGAGCAGGCTGATGGCGCGGATGCCGGCGCGGCGGGGTCGGCTGAAGTCCGTCAAGGGCGTCTTCTTGACCACGCCCCGGTCGGTGGACATCAGCAGGTAGTGGTCCTCGCTGAACTCACGCACCGGTACCACCGCGTGGATCTTGTCGTTCTGCGCGATGTCGACCATGTTGACGATCGGCCGCCCCTTGGCGGTGCGGTTGGCGTTGGGCACCTGGTACGTCTTCAGCCAGTAGCATTGCCCGCGCTCGGTCAGGACCAGCAGGCTCTGATGGGTACTGGCCACGAAGAGATGTTCGACCCAGTCCTCTTCCTTGGTGCCCATGGCGGTGATGCCCTTGCCGCCGCGGCCCTGGGTGCGATAGGTGTCCAGCGGGATGCGCTTGACGTAGCCGGCGTGGGAAATGGTCACCACCACTTCCTCGTCGGCGATGAGGTCCTCGAGGTCGAGGTCGCCCTCGTCGATCTCGATGGTGGTGCGGCGCTCGTCGCCGTACTTGTCGCGCACCTCCGCCACCTCTTCGCGGATGATCTGCAGCTGCCGGTCGCGGTTGTCCAGGATCTCCTTGAGCTCGGCGATGAGCTGGATCAGGTCGTTGTACTCGTCCTCGATCTTCTGCCTCTCCAGGCCGGTCAGACGCGCCAGGCGCAGGTCGAGAATGGCTTGGGCCTGCTTTTCGCTCAGGGCGAAGCGCTCGATGAGTCCGGAGCGCGCGGCGTCGGGCGAGTCGCTGGTCTTGATCAGCTCCACGATCTCGTCGATGTTGTCCAGGGCGATGCGGTAGCCCTCGAGGATGTGCGCCCTCTCCTCTGCCTTGTTCAGATCGTAGCGCGTGCGCCGTACCACGACCTCCTCGCGGAACCTGAGATACTCCACCATGGTCTCCTTCAGGGACATCACCTTGGGCCGGTTGTTCACCAGCGCCAGGTTGATGACACCGAAGGTCTGCTGCAGCTGGGTGTGGGCGAAGAGCTTGTTGAGCACGACCTGTGGATAGGCGTCCTTCTTGAGCACGACGACCACACGCATGCCGTCGCGGTCCGATTCGTCGCGCAGATCGGAGATGCCCTCGATCTGTCCCCCGCGCACGAGCTGGGCGATCTTCTCGACCAGGTTCGCCTTGTTCACCTGGTACGGCAGCTCGCTGATGACGATGTGCGCGCGACCCTTGTCGTCCTCGTCGATGTCCGTGCGCCCGCGCACCACCACGCGACCGCGGCCGGTGTTGAGGTAGTCGACGATGCCGCGCCGCCCCTGGATGATGCCGCCGGTGGGAAAGTCGGGCCCCGACACGTACGCCATCAGGTCGTCGACCTCGAGCTCGGGCTCGTCCAGCAGGGCGATCAGGCCGTCGCAGATCTCGGTCAGGTTGTGGGGCGGAATCTTGGTGGCCATGCCGACCGCGATGCCGTCGGCGCCGTTGACCAGCAGGTTGGGGATCGCCG
>CAYMCR010000056.1:0-17954 GCA_964389015.1 uncultured Fibrobacteraceae bacterium
CCCAGCCAACCGAAGACCAGCTTGCTCATGACCGCCACCAGGACCGTGCTGATCAACAGGCCGACAGTGGCCAGCAGGGAGATGGTCCAGCGCTTCTTGGCGAAGTAGTCCAGGTCGGCGTGCAGGGCGCCCGCGAAGAGCAGGAAGCCGAGCATGCCGTGCATCAGGGCCTCGTTGAAGTCGATGTTGCCCACGTAGCCGCGGATGACGGTCACCAGCTCGAGATCGGGGGCCAGCTTCGAGAGCAGCATCACGCCCAGCGCACTCACCAGACTGATTATCAGCAGCCCCACCGAGGGCTCCAACTTCAGGAAGCGGCTGTTGAGGTAGCCGAAGATGGCGGCCAGGGTCAGCAAGATAGCAACGACGTCGAACAGGTTCATGTTGTCCTCCCGGTGGGGATTCTTCCCCAGGAAGGCAGCAGTATCAAGGCAATAGTAGGCCTATCTGTGACGAAACGAGGTGATGAAATGTGGTATAATTGTATAATAAATCATCTCGGCCGGGTCATTCATGACGGAGCGTGTCGAGCATGAGGCAGGGTTGGCCAGGAAAACGAGCTGCGACCGCGATCATGGTCGCCGGCATTATCGGATCGTCGTCCGCCGGCAACGACAACGGCGCCATCCGCGAGCAACTGCTCGCACGCCTGTCGAGCGACGAGCTGACGAGCCGCTCGCAGGTGTCCGAATTCTACGCGAGCCGCGACTGGATCCCGGTCTGGACGATCGACCAGCCGGCGAGCGCACTCATCCATTCCGTGCTGCATTATCTGGACGGCGTCCGCGCCGAGGGACTCGAGCCCGGCGGCTTCCACACCGACGAGTTGACCGCTCTGGCTCACCTGCACGACCGGCGTCTTTCTCCCGACGACTTGGCCCGCCGCGATCTCCTGCTGACCGACGCCGTCTTCACGCTGGGCCGGCAGTTCGCGGGCGCGCATATCGATCCCGGCGCACTGTACGAGAAGTGGTCGACGCCGTCGCGGGATACGGATTTCGTGGCGCCGCTGACCGCCGCGCTGGATGGCGGTCGCGGCCTGTTCGAGACGCTCGACGCGTTGCGCCCGGACGACCCGGGCTACTCCGGGCTGCGCGAATCGCTCGCGCGCTACCGCACGTGGGAGGCGGCCGGCGGCTGGGTAACTCTGTCCGCTGGCCCGGCGCTGCATCCAGGCGATACCGGCCCCCGCGTCACGGCACTGTGCGCGCGACTGGCGGCCGAGGGCTATGCCGGCGCACTTGGATCCGACAGCTTCGATAATGCGTTGGCCCGGGCGGTCAGCGTGTTCCAGACCCGGCACGGCCTCGTCAGCGACGGCGTGGTGGGACCAGCCACCCGGGCGGCTCTCGACGTCCCGGCGCGCGCGCGCGTTGCGCAGATCGCCGTCAATCTCGCGCGCCTACGCTGGCTGCCGCACGATCCCGGCGACCGGCACATCCGCATCAACATCCCCGAGTTCAAGCTGGAAGTCGTGGAGGACGGCGAGACCAAGCTGTGCATGCGCGCCGTGGTCGGTCGCGCGGATCGGCCCACGCCCATCCTGTCAGGCAAGGTGACCTACCTGGAAGTCAACCCCTACTGGAACATCCCCCAGAAGATCGCCCGCCACGACGTATTGCCGCTCGTGCGAAGTGATCCCGGCTACCTCTCGGCGCACAACATCCGCGTATACGAGAACTGGCGTCCGGAGGCCAGGGAACTCGAGCCGCACGCCGTCGACTGGGAGGGCATCGGGGAGCGGGGTCTGGCCTACAGGCTGCGTCAGGAACCCGGACCGCTGAATGCGCTGGGGCGGGTCAAGTTCATGTTCGCCAACCCCTACAGCGTGTACATCCACGACACGCCGAACCGCGAGAAGTTCACCAGTCGCCGGCGTTGCTACTCGTCCGGCTGCGTGCGGGTGGAGAGTCCGTTGACCCTGGCATCCTACCTGCTGCGCGGCGACGATTCCCCCGGCGACGATCTCATGGCCGCGGTCGACTCGCTGGAAAACGCCAAGCTAGGGCTGCCGGAATCAGTGCCGGTGCATCTGGTCTATTTCACGGCTTGGGTCGATCGGGAGGGGGTCACGCACTTCCGCGACGACGTGTATGGATACGACGAGGTGTTGAGCGACGTGCTGGCTGCGCGCTGAAGCGACACCGGCGAACAATCATCAGACATATTCGAGCGCCTCGGTCGCCTCTTTGCGGACGACGTAGGCGCGGTCCCAATTATGGTTCTCATCCAAACCCAGATATGATTCCAGCGTGGCCTTCAGGCGGTCCCGCTCCCCCTCGTCGAGATGCCCGCACCGGGCCATCTTGCCCAGACTGCGCACCGCCTTGGCGCGAATGCCCTTGTTGGGGCCGGTGAGATTGTCGCGCAGCCGGTCGTGGAACGCCTGGCGCACCTCGCCGGGCAGCTCCGCGGCGGGGATGGCCTCGATAAAAAGGCCGATCGCCCGCGTCGCCGTGTCGCGGAGTTCAAGGTCGGGCGACTGCGCCGCCTCGATCGCGAGATCGGCCGCCCGGGCGATCTTCGGCGACTTGATCTTGCCCAGGGCATACAGGATGAACGTCCGGGTGGCTGGTTCTTCCGTGGACGCATACTTCTCCACGAGCGGCTCGATGGCGTCGGCGCCGATGCGGCCCAGGGCGTCCGCGCTCGTCATCTGCGCCTTGAGGTCGCCGTCGTCGAGGTTCCGGATCAGGGCCGGGATGACCCACTTGCCGAAGCCGACGACGAGCGCGATTGCTTCTTCCCGGATAGGCGCGAGCTCGGGCCTGTCCAGGGGATCGATATAGAAGATCGCCGAGACCATCTCGAAGAGCGGTTTTGCCTCGTCGGAGCCGACCCGTGTGATCTCCTCCCGGATCAGCGCCAATCCTTGGTGCAGATCGTCGGATTTGGTGCTCATCATGAGGTGTTCGATGGCTTGCAGGTCCATGGTCGTCACGACGGTCTCCCTCTCTGCTTGTCTGGAACATCATGGCCGTCGAGCCGACGGCCTGCATACATGTTACACGCTGGACTGCTTATATTCAATCGATCGGAGGATCACCAGTAACGCACCGGCCCGGAGTCCAGGTGGACGAAACCGGGGCCGGGGTAGTCGCCGACACCGCCGGCCCGCAGGGACTGCGCGGCGCGACGCAGGTCGGCCCGCGCGACGTCGGGCAGGCGCACGTCGACGGCCTGGCCGCTCAGATGGAAGCTGCGTTTGGCGGCGGCGTGACCGTCGCGGCGCAGCATGTCGTTGGTACGCGCGGAGCGATATCCCGAGACGACGTGGAAGGCCGACGGAGCGTCGAGCCTGGCGGCGATCGCGTGCAACTGGTCGACCAGACGGGGGTCGATGGGCTTGATCTCGTCGGTGCGGTGGTCGCGCAACAACCTGTCGATGGCCGACAGGGTGTCGGTCAAGTAGGCGCCGTCGGCGTGATACACGCGATCCAGCGTCTCGCCCGTGTGGATATTGAGCAGGGAAATCGTCTTCTCGCGGGGCTGTACACTGGACATCAGGGCCTGCGCCGGGGCCGGGAGCAGGCAGCCCGCCGCCGTCACGCCGCAGAGATGTAGAAACTGGCGCCGGCCGATGCCGTTACGAGACAATCCGTTGTCCAATTGACGCTCTCCAATGCGAATCGTAGCAGGCAAGGCCGGCGCCGTTTCGAGCGGGGCCGATTAGATAATCCCTAGCCGGCCATTACGCAAGAGTCGGACCGGATTAATTCGGACGGCGGTGTGAATGGGTCCTCATCGTCCGCGGCCGGGTATCATGGACGCGCGCTCCATGATCTCCAGGGGACGGGGCCTGGTGAACGCCAGCAGGAGGAAGGCCGCCAGACTGAAGAACACGGTCTGCGAAACATCCTGGGTCACGATCGTCATCACCAGGCCCAGGATCGCGATGGTCTCCTGCATGGCCCAGGTGATGATGTAGGATTTCTGCGCGTAGGCGAAAACGTCGATGAGCCGTCTGTCGTTCTCGTCGAGAGTAGTGTATTGCTCGGTCTCGGTCAGGCCGGGGCTGGCTACCGCGCCCTTGCGGTCCATCGCCGCGGGGCTCGCGGCGATCCGCGCGTCCGAAAATGCCCAGCGATTGTAGTAGATCGACACCACCGCCAACGCCGCGGCCACCGCGTAGAATACCGGCGTGTAGGCGAGGTCGAGCTTGTCCTCGGGTCCCCAGTTCTGGGCCATGATCCGGGCGATGACGTAGTAGAGGGCCGCCGCCGCCTGGAACGCCAGCCATATGATCTTGATGAATCTGAGGGGGGTCTTCATATAATCGCGCAGGGTATAGGACAGCATCGTAGACCTCCGCTGCGGGTGGATGTGGCGATCATACCGATTCTAGCAGGTCCGCTCCGGATGACAACGAAACATGGCTTGAACGCTTGGAATGACCCGCCACTCTGTGGGATGATCTCGAGCGGAGGTACGCCATGATAGCGCGCAGCAAAGCCCGCTGGATCCTGTTGCTCATCGTCCTGCTGGTCTACGCCGCCTGGCGACTGCACGCCTGGTCGCATCTGATCAACGCCATGATGCCGGCGGACAGCCGCCCCGGCGTGATCGACATCGCCGTCACGCAGACCACTGCCGCCGGCTTCGAGGCCCTCGCCGGCGAACTCGGCGACGACTTCTCCCACGTGGAGTACTTCCGCGAGGCCGGCCTGCTTTCCTACGCGGGACCCTCGACCTGTCTCGACTGCCACGAGGATCTCGCGTACGAGGATCGCGACGGCGGCGCCCACCACGAAGACCTGCTCGACAACCTGACCGGCTCGGCCCACTACCGGTTCTTCACCACCGACCACGACAACGTCTGGGGTTTCAACGGCGAACTCGCCGATGACTTCGCCATGGGCAAGCTCAACCGCCCCTGCCCCAAGCCCGGCTCCTTCGCCATGACCGCGTGGGCGGAACTGGTCGTCACCCAGCAGGGCGACACCCTGAGCGAGGGCTGCGGCCAGTGCCACGTAGGCGGCCAGTACCAGGCGCCTCTGGGCGAGATGATGCCGCTGTACAAGACCCTGCCGCGCGAGACCGACGCCATCGACTGCCTGATCTGCCATGCCACGGCCTACGACATGAACCGCAAGCAGGTCGTCCGCGACGAGAACGGCCGCCTGCGCTGGGGGCAGGACCGTTCTCTGAAAGCTGCGTTGACGGTGACCACGCCCAGCGCCCAGGCCTGCCTGCGCTGCCATCAGCACAACTTCGGCGGCGACCTGTACATCGACCCCGCCGATCCGTCCTACATGGAGAGCCTGCGCGATGTGGGAGATCGCTGGCCCCGCGTCCGTCACCCGGGATCAAAGCGCGGCACGCCGTACTCTCCCACCTGGGACGTGCACGCCGCCGCGGGGATGTCCTGCCTGGAGTGCCACGCCACCGAGGGCCACCGCATCGCCCGCGGCACCCACACCACGACCCTGATGGCCAACGACCTGCCCGGCGTCGAGGTGGCGTGCCTCGACTGTCATGACGATCCGCCCCACGCAGCGGGCGACGCCGAGGCCGACAAGCTCAACGACCACCTGGCGATGGTGGCCTGCACGACCTGCCACATCCCGTCGCTGCATCCGGACAACGTGACGCGTCGCGATTTCGGCGAGACCGAATGGGAGGCCGAGCCGGGCATCCACATCTATCACGACACGGAGAAGCGGCACAGCCCGGGCGACGGGATCGCTTATGTCTGGTGGAACGGCGACTGCACGTTCCTGGGCAACCCCATCGGCGACCATCCCGACGGCGGCGGACGCTACAGCTTCTACGACGCGGCCCACCGCTGGCCCGAGTTCGCGGATTTCGACTACGAAGGCTGGTACGAGCGGGTCATGCGGCCGATCGCCGCGCGCCGCCCCTCCAAGCTCTACGCCATGAAGCGATTCAACGGACGCCAGCACGTCGACCTCCAGAACATCGGGCCGTTCGGGGGGATGTTCGTGCCCTACAACCTGCCGCACTACTACCGCTACGGCGAGCCGGGCATCGCCGCCCGCCTCGAGATGGACAAGTCCATGATGGGCATGATGTACGGCTGGCTGTTCAAGGTCCACATGCTGGACCGCTTCATGTCCTACATGGACATCGACGGCTGGGATACCGGGTCGTACGAGGAAGTTCGCAACGGGCGTCGCGTGGAGGCTCGGTGGCTGCCAACCGACGCCATGCTCGAGATCAGCCACGGCGTGCGGCTCGAGGGGGCGCTCATGTGTGGCGATTGCCACGGACCGGATTCGGTGCTGGACTGGGAGGGGCTGGGGTATCCGGAGGAATTTCGGGACGAGGTGGTGTTCGAGGAGTGATACGAACCTCGTAAAGAAGAGCGGCGCCCACCCGGAGCGCCGCTCTTGTCTCGAGTTCTATCGCCCGAATTCCACCGGCTCCAGCACCGTCACCGGCCCCATTCCCAGTGCTTCCAGCGATTCGACGCCGCCTTCGGGATCTCCGACGACCAGTACCACCGATGCGTCACCGAAGCCCACATAACTCGCTGCAGCGGCCGCCATGCTCTCTACGGTGGTCGCTTGCAGACCGGCGATGAGATTCGCTGTGTAGCCGTCCGGCAGGCCAGTGATGATCTCGTCGAGCCGCATGCTCACGACGTCGCGGGCCGTTTCCAGGCGGCGAATCTGCGAACCGAGAATAAAGGTACGCGCTGTGGCGACCTCGCCATCGTCCAGCGGGCGCGCGGACAGGCCTGTCACCTCCTCGCGGACGAGGTCGATCAGATCAACGATTTTACCCGGGCGCGTGCTGCCGAAGGACCAGAACTTGCCGCGGTTAGCATCGGCCGTCAGACGCGTGGAGGTGCCGTACGACAGGCCTTCGCCACGCGCGCGGTAATAGATCCGCAGATAGCCGACACCGAAGTCCAGCAGCTTCGTCTCGGGATAATCCGCCGACAGTTCGGTCAGCTCCGGCACGCCGCACCCCATGCGCAGATGGCATTGCTCGTAGTCGCCGGGCAACAGGAACACGCCCGGTCGCGGAGTACGCTCCCAAACGTACAGCTCTGGGGAAGACGCCACGGCTTCGCATCGCCAGTCGCCGAGCAGGGATTCCAGCAACGCGACGGCCTCCGCCATTTCAATGTCGCCGCTGACGCCCACGACGACCCGCTCCGGACGTACGAACATGTCGTACAGGGCCAGCACGTCGTCGCGGGTCACCGCCTCGATCCCCGCACGCGTGTGCACGCTGCCCTCGGGCGAATTCTCACCGGCCAACAGGCGGTAAAACCAGGTCTCGGCCAGGCGGCTCGGATCGTCGTTGATGCCCTGGACGTCCTTTAGCAACCGCGCCTTGGCTCGCTCCAGACGTTCCGCGTCGAAGCGGGGGCGCAGCAGCAGGTCGCACCACAGGGCCGCGCCCGCGGACAGATCCTCGCGCACCATGGAGGCTTGCACGTACGCCCGCGCGTGCCCGACACCTGCGCTCAGGGACATACTCAATGAAGCAACCTTGGCATCTACCTCCTCCGGCGAGAGATCACCGATCCCGCCCTCATCCCAGACCCGGCCCAAGATGCGGTCGGCGGTGTAACGTTCAGGCGGCAGGAAGCGGTCGCCCATGGACAGGTACGCCGAAAGGTTGACCAGCGGCAGGTCGTGATTCTCGAACAACAGGACCCTGATCCCGTTCGCGAGAAACGTCTCGTCGGCTTCGGGCATGACAAACTCGAGATCCGGCGGCGACAACTCGTCCGGGTGGCGTGGTGTTCCCGCCGGCGAGGCGCTCGCCATGACGAGTAATGCACCAGCTAGCAACAGCAACCTGCTCATGGCCGACCTCCTTCCGTCGTAGCAGCCTCGGCTGCGGGCTCCAGGTACACGATCGAAGCTCTTTCTGGTCTGAAGAGGTT
The DNA here is from genome assembly GCA_964389015.1 of uncultured Fibrobacteraceae bacterium. Taxonomy (GTDB): domain Bacteria; phylum Krumholzibacteriota; class Krumholzibacteriia; order LZORAL124-64-63; family LZORAL124-64-63; genus JAHIYU01. The sequence goes on from CAYMCR010000056.1 coordinate 7,865, forward strand.
TCCGGCCAGGGTTGTGATCTCGTCGACGGTGATCCTGTCGTAGTCGTTGAAGCGGCGATATATCCAACGCCAGTCACCCTTGGATGCTTGTTTGGTGGCCAGCATCTTCGACAGCTCGTTGTTGGTTTGCAGCTGGAAAACGAAGCCTTTGCGATAGGAGGCGCGGATCTCGTCCAGCTTATCCGGTGTGACCGGCTCGGTCTGCAACTTGTTCAGTTCTTCCCAGACCAGTTGTTCCGCCTGTTCGTTCGTCGCATCTTCCATAAGATCCACCGTGATGGTGAAAAGACCCGCGTAGCGCTGGTAACCGCCCGCGGCCGACGAGTAGACTCTGCGCGCAACGCCTTCTGCCAGATCGAGGCGTCGCACCAGCCGGCTAGTCTTGTCGCGCGTCAGTGCACTAGACAGGAGGTCGGCGGCGAGGCGGCGCGGATCCTCTGGCGAGAAGCCCGGGAACGCCATCAGCAGTCGTCGCTCGGTACCTTGCCGATGCGTACCGCTCCGTCCCGCCGTCTGCTCCGGTTCGCTCGTTTTTGGCCCTCTGGGCGACGGACGTAGCGGTATGTCCCCGAAGTAGTCTTCGATCATGAGCTTGGCTTCCGCGGTGTCGAAGTCACCCACCAACGCCGCCACCATATTGCCGGGCACGTAATAGTCGCGCCAGAAAACGTAGCTCTGTTGTGGGTCAAGGGTCTCGAGATCATCCATGTATCCGATGGTCGGGAAACGATAGGGATGTTCGGAAAAAGCGAGTGATTTCAGGAGCTCGCCGGCCATGCCTTCCGGATTATCATCAGCGCGCTTCCGCCGCTCCTCCTTGACGACTTCGAGCTCCGCGTAGAACTCGCGGAAGACCGGGTGCTGTAGGCGCTCACTCTCCATGAGCATCCATACTTCCAGGTTGTTCGCCGGCAAGGTGGCCAGGTAGACGGTGAAGTCCTGGCTCGTATAGGCGTTGAAGTCATATGTATAGCCGTCGTAGACGCGAGGGAACTCCATGGGAACGACGAACTCGGCCGCGCGCTCTTCGAGGCTGGCAACCTCATCGTGCAATACCGCGATCCGCGTCGTGTCCGCATCCGCGCCGCCGCGTAGCAGTCCGGCCAATTCACTCCCAACAACAGCGATGGTATCGCCGATCGCCTTTTCGGCGGCTGCGTCACGGGTGCCGATGCGATCGGTCCCCTTGAAGGCCATGTGCTCGAACATGTGCGCGAGACCGGTGGCACCGGGTGGGTTGTCCACGTTGCCGACCTTCACGACGATGGTGCCGGACACCATGGGCACGTCATGGCGCGGCAGCAGCAGGAAGAGCATGCCGTTGTCCAACCGAAACTCCTCCACCTGATCGAAGAGCGGCGGGTAGTCCGGCGACAGCGGTGCCGGAGGTTCGGACAGCGCCGGCGACGAGACCGTCGCGATGGCCGTCCACACGCACAACAGCGCCACGATCGGCGCAAGTGAATCCATCCGCATGAGGGTTCCTTTCGTGACTTTCATGTGACCGTTCGATATGCCGGACCAGGGCGGTTCATTCACTCGCTCCCATAACGCTTCTCGGTATCACGGATGGGAAGCCCCGCTCGGTCACGCGGCCGAAATGATCCCCGACGAACAGAAACTCGACCACGTTTGTCATGGAAGCAGGGTATACGCTCGCGCCGGCGAGGTCAAACGGGGTTGACGGGTCAAGCCGGGACCGGGAATAGTGACCTACCTTAAACGATCGGAGCGCGGTCATGTCCAGACATCTAAACCGCATCGCCATCGCCATGATCTTGTTGGCCGGCATGGCTCTGGCAAATCCCGGCACCGCCGCCCCCGACTTCGCCGCCCTCGCCGACAAGCACGAAGCCACCACCGTCGCCGACCGCCGCCACCTTCACACCTGTCCCGAACTCTCCGGCCGCGAGTACGAGACCCAGACCTACCTGCGCGAGCGCCTGGCCGAGCTGCCGGGCTTCGAGTTGATCGACGGCGACTGGGGCACCGGCCTGGTGGCCATCCTGCGCGGCGCCCACGCCGGACCGTTGATCGCCTGGCGCGCCGACATCGACGGCCTGCCCCTGACCGAGACGACCGGCCTCTCCTTCGCCTCGACACGCCGCGACACCATCGCCGGACGCGAGACGGGCGTCGCGCACGCCTGCGGCCACGACATCCACATGAGCGTGGCCTTAGGCGCCATGCGCATCCTGTCCGACCTGCGCGGGGAGATGGCGGGGGATATCCTGTGGATCATCCAGCCGGCCGAGGAGACGGGCAAGGGAGCCGCCGCCATGCTCGCGGCGGACGTCTTCGCCGAGGGGCGCAAGCCGAAATGCGTCCTCGCCCTGCACGACCATCCGACCGTCGAGTACGGCAAGATCGGCGTTTGCCCCGGCTATGCCTCGGGCAACGTGGACGGTTTCGATCTGACCGTGCACGGCCGCGGCGGACACGGCGCCTATCCCCACCATGCGATCGACCCCGTGAGCCTCGCCGCCCGCATCATACTGTCTCTAAACGACCTAGTAGCGCGCGAGATCGACGTCCAGACACCGGCGGTGATCTCCGTGGGCAGCATACATGGGGGTGCGAAAAACAACGTCATCCCCGATGCGGTGGTCCTGCAGGCCACCGTGCGCACCCTGGACGACGCGACGCAGGCCCAGGTGAAAGCGGGAATCGAACGCACCGTGTACGGCTTGGCCGAAGCGGCGGGCGCGCCCAAGCCCGACCTGGTCTTCGAGCTGGGCACGCCGTCCGGCTACAACGATCCGCTGCTGGTCGCCCAGGTGAGCGAGACGGCGGCGCGCGTGCTGGGTGAGGGGAACGTCGTCACCTATGCGCCGGGCATGGGGGGCGAGGATTTCTCGCGGTACGGACGCGAGGTGCCGGGCTTCCAGTTCCGGCTGGGCGTGGGGCGGCCGGACCGGCCCATGACCCTGCATAGTCCGGATTTTGACCCCGACGAGAGAGCGGTGGGGTTGGGCATGCGGTTGGTGGCGGAGATACTGTGGGATCAGCTGGGACGACCCTAGAACGTGCGGCGGCGAAAAGCCACGAAACCAAACAAGGCCAGCCCCGCTACACCCAGCCCATGAACCCACCGCTGCGCCCGCAACAACCGGTGCGCGGCCACGCGCCAAGTCGAGCCGGCCTCGAAGGCCACGCTCGTGCGCCAGGGCGGCAGCAGGTCGGCGGGCTGTGTCGAGAGCAGCGCCTTGTACGATGAGCCCGCTTCGAGAGCCACCTCGTCCGGCAGGGTGAGGGCGGCGTGATCCGTGTCACCCTCCCAGGTGAACGAGCCGTCGAGACTGCTGACCCTCACACGATAGCCGGTGGCTCCCGGTACCTCGGTCCAGCTCAAGCGGGAGCTCTCGACCGCGACGACCTCGCCCTCGACCGGGCGGGTGAAGCGTACATCGTCCTCGCCGCGGATGGCCACGTCGATCTTGGCCGGCCGCGGCGTCGTCAACATGGCGAACGCCAGGGACGCGGCCACGGCCAGGGCGGCGACGAGTCCCACGCGGCGGTAGACGGCGAGTTTGCCGGTGCGGGTTGCCGCCGCTCCGTCCTCTTCGATCTCACCGGCACACACCAGTTCGCGGGCCCGCGCGTCCAGCTCGCGATGCAGGCGGCAGGCGTGGCAGGCGGCCACGTGCGCTTCCAGCTTGCTCCGCAGCTTCGCATCGAGCGCGGGGCGGTCGAGTTGCCAGATCCGGTCACCCACGTCGGGATCAATACAGGCGAAGGTCGTGTCGGTGTGGTTCGTCATCGGCCCATTCCTTTGGTGGCGAGTGCCGCGGGGCTCATCGTTTGCCCCTCCTGCTGTACCGACCGCTGAACCAGCTCCGATTGAAGAGCTGAGTTACTTTTTTGAAACAGATGTTCTTGCGGTGGTAGATGCCCTGCACGGAGGCGAGCCCCGCCTCGCGCCGCAGTTCCTCGACGGATCGCTCCTCCAGGTAGATGGCGAACAGCAACTCGCGGCATTCGTCGTCCAGGCGCGCGAAGGCGTCGGCGAGCATGGCGCGGACCTGCTCGTCGTGCAGCCGGTCCAGCGGGTTCTCGGCGTCGCCGGGTAGCCAGGGCGCCGCGTCGTCGATATCGATGGTCGGTCGACGCTTGCGCCACTGATGCAGGTTGCGGCAGCGGTTCAGCGCGATCGTCACGGCGAAGGCTTCGGGGTTGTCGGGACAATCCTCTGCCCGGCGCAGGTACTCGAGCATGGCCAGGAGTGAATCCTGGATGATGTCCTCGCGATCGGCGTCCTGGGGTGGGAAAAAACCGCAAACGGCTTCGCGCACCGCCCGGTCCAGGGTTGCGCAAACACGGTCGCCTGCCGCATCATCTCCGGCGACGTAAGCGACGATGTCCTGTTTCAATTCCGAGTGGTCCGCCGTCATGATCCGGATATGCCCTACAGTCGCTGGGAGCCGATAATGCGCCGCGCGCGCCGACGAGATCGTCAATGGTGCATGATACGTAAGTGGAGGCGGTCGTGTCCACCCCCGCTCGTCGCGCCGTCACTTGTCGCCATGGCGCTGTCGATCGCCCTAGCCGCGGCGAGCGGCGGCTGCGGCGCGGACACTACCCGCCAAGAACTGGCCGGCGTGCCGCTCTCCGACGAGCTGAGACCGCTGGTCGAGGACGCGCGACACGCGTTGAAGGATCCCGACACCGGCGACGCAAGCGTCAAGCGGGATCTCGACATGTTCGTCGACCTGCAGCAATCGCTCTATGTCCCGGACACGCGCGCCGGCGCGGCGGACCGAATCCTTGCGGAGTGGCGGGAGCATCCAGGGCATTTCCTGTGGCCGGAACTGGCCGTCCGCAACAAGTCGCTACTCCCCCGCAAGGCGGACCTGGACAGCATGTTCGCGTACCCCGCCCTGGCCGACACGACCACCGCCGTCGGCCTCTACATGAGCGGCTGGCGCACCGTCTTCTACGCCAACGACGGCGGTGACATCCGCAGGGCACGGGAGCTTCGCGACACGCTCGATCCCCTGCAACGCTTCTGGCTCGATTTGAAGACGGCCTGGATCGAAAGGCTTGCCGGCAACGCCGCTGCAGCGACCCGACTGGCGCTGGGAGCCCTGCCGGCGGCGCGGGAACTGGGCGGCCACCGGGCGGAGATGTTCGTCTGGATCGAAGCCGCCCGCGCGCTCAAGCAGGGTAATCGCCTGGACGATGCCCTCCACGCCGTGATCCTGGCCGAGGATCTGGCCGTGTCGGCGTCAGCGGAGAACGGGAACGTCTATCAGGTCTTGAACGCACACCTGCTGCACGCCGACGTCCTGGCCTCACGCCGGGAAAAGGCCGCCGCGCTTGACCTCTACGTGGCCTGTGCCGATACCGCCCTCGCGCTGGACATGCTCTTCGTTGCGGCCAAGGGCCTGAATCGGGCGGGCATACTCACATCCGCCACGGGCGATTTTGAATTGGGCCTGCGTCTCTATCACCAGAGCCTGGCCATCGCCCTGGCCGACCGCGACTCGCTCAACATACCCAAGCACCTGATGAACCTCGCTCGGCGGCACAATCTGCTGGGCCGACTCGATTCGTGTCTCGTCTACCAGCGTCGCGCCGAGCGCTGGGTCGAGGCCTATCCCAATTCGAGTCTCCGGGCCCGCATGCCGCTGATGCAGGCGGAGTACTATGCCCAGATCGGCGACTACGCGACGGTGGACTCGTTGTTCACCGCGGCAGTGAACATGAAGCCGAACCAGACCACCGTGCAGGCCCTGGCGGAGTTTCATCTCCGCTTCATCAAGGAGGGAGTGGAGCGGGGCCGCCCTGAACTGGCTTATCGCTCCTTCAGCGTGCTGGACTCCCTGCGCGGGCGCCTGGGCGACTCCCTGGCCGATCGACACGTGACCCTGGACCTGGATCTGTACAACGCCGCCTTCCTCACCAGACAGGGTCGGTTCGCGCAGGCGACGGCGGCCCTGGCGCGGGCAGCAGAGGCTCTCGAGCGTAAAGACGATCCGGACCGCAGATGGAAGCTGGAGCGGACGCGGGGAACCCTGGCGCGCCGACGCGGCGACCTGCGCAGCGCCGAGAACGCGTTCAACACCTGTCTTGCCTTGAGCGAACGGATCGGCAACCCCGACCGGATCTCGTCCAGCCGTTTCCTGTTGGGGTCGGTCCTGATGGAGCGCGAGCGCTACGAGGATGCGCGACGTCTGTTCCCCGACCGGGCCGACGACGGCAGCGCCTTCCGCACCCTTCTTTCGTCGCTGCTGCTGCGGGGCATGTCCTTCTCGTGCGAGGGGCGCTACGACGACGCCCTCGCCACCCTGGACCGCGCACGGCAAAGCTGCTCGCCGTGGTCGCCACCAGATCTGGTGGCCGCCATCGACCTGGAGACCGGACGCGCCCTCGCCGGCGCCGGGCGTTCCGACGAGGCGCACCAAAGATACCGGAGCGTACAGGACATTCTTGAGACGCTGGCCGCCACACGACGTTCCGACGTGGAGGAACTCTTCGATGGCGACCTCCGCCGGGATCTGGCCGAGGCCGTGCTGTCCCTCGCCGTCGCGGCGGACAACCGCACGGTCACCGGAGACGAAGCCGTCCGCGCCCTGGCGAGGGCGCGGGAGATCATCCCCGGCTGGAAGCGCCGGGCGGATACGATGTCGCAGTCGCTGAGGCGACCCCAGTTGATCTTCTTCGTCGGACGGCAGGCCTCTTTCCGCTGGTCCGTGTCCGAGGATGACGTACGCCTGACACGCTTGCCCGGCGAGCGCCGGTTGACGGAGCGTCTGGCACCCGTCCTGGCGGATCTGGCCCAACCGGGCCGGTCACTCGTGCCCCATGAGATGCAGACGATGATGGAGGCTCTGGGCGGCGCACCTACGACTTGGCCCGCAGACGATACGCTCGTGATCGTGCCCGACGGCGCGCTGCACGCGATCCCCTGGGCCGCCCTGCCCTGGCCGGGCATCGATGGCGCGACCTGGCTGGATCGCGGCCCCTTGGTCGTCATGGCCGCGCCCGCGACCGGGTCTGACGACATGGGCCGCCTGCGGCCGGGCGGGCGCCTGCTGGCCCTGGGTGTGGACGGTTCGGCCCAGGCCGAAGCTGCGGGCCTGTCCATGCTGCATCATGCCGAGCGGGAGGCGCGCGAAGTCCACGACCGCTGGCCCGAAGGCCTGGCCGACCTGCGCACCGGCAGGGACGCCGCGGGAGGCGGGATCGCGACGCACGAACTCGCGACCTACGACGCGATTCACGTGGCGAGCCACGCCGTGGTCTACCGGGGATCCCCGCAGCAGACCAGCCTGTTGCTGGCCGGGACCGTCGCGACGCCGCTGACCGCGGAGCAGATCCGCGAGCTGGAATTGGATGCGGACCTGATCTTCCTGTCCTGCTGTGAGGCCGCGGAGGGGTATGCCCGGATCGCGGGCCCGGCGCACGCGGAGCTGGCCCGCAGCTTCCTGGACGCCGGCGCGCGCGTGGTGGTAGCGCCGATCGTCAGGATCGACGACGAAGCCGCCCGGCTCCTGGCCGGGCGGTTCTACGATCACTGGCTGTCCGGAATGACTGTGGCCGCCGCCTTGAGAAAAGCCCAGTTGGAGCTACGCGACGGCGATCCGCGCTGGGCTCATTACCTGTTCTGGTCGTCCCACATCTCGATATACGGGTCATCCGACGCTTCGGGGATGTCACCCACTTCCCAATCCGAAAAGTGATCGACCTCGAAGGATATCTGCCAGCCGGCCGGTATCGGTGAGACGGTGGCGTTGCCGTATTCGTTGAACAAGACGTCGATCACCTCTCCGTACTCGTCATACACGGGCTCCGCGTTCCAGAACACGTTTGGCGGGTCGCCGGCCCAGGGCATATAGGTGGCCGTCACCTTGATGGGCGCCAGGAATCGCTCACCCTCGGGTTGCAGGCGCAGGATCAACGGCAGACCAGGGTGCTCCATGTACGAGTCGTAGGTGGGCACGCGCAGGGAGAATTCTATCAACGGCGGCGGGTCGCCGGGCGGCGGGTCCGGGGGCGGCTCGCCCAGAGCCTCCTGCGGCACGAGGATGCTGAATATCACAGGATGACGACTGGGCCACGTCTCCGAGTAACCCACGAGCCCGCCGCCCACACCGGGTTCGATCCAACCCATGAACTCCTCATACTCGAGGGATTCGAGCAATTCATGATGGTCTGAACCGCCGTGGTGGGGATCGCCGATGGGCTTGACCCGGAGTTCGGTGATATCCGGTTCCTGGATGGTGGGACCCTCCTGGCAGCCCGCCGCGAAAACCAGGGCCGTGCTCAACAATACCAAACTCGTTGCGCGAGACATGGGTTTCTCCCCGTTCCGGATCATCCGCAGAGGGCTGGCCGGGCCCGCGTCCACGCGGACCCGACCCTGCTTCGCTATCGATAAAGCTCCTTGACCTGGCCAAAGGTCATCGACTCGTCGCTCATGGCTTTCGACTCGTGGATGTCGTAATGCGTCCCGCCGGGCACGCTGATCCACAACTTGAGTATACACCTGCTGGCGATCGAACCGTAAAAACCATCTTCGGAAGCATGGCTCGCATCGCGCAGGACGACGCTGACACCGCTGCTGGATGCGTTGAGGGCGGCGATGAAATTGGAATTTAGCGCGATCCAGCCCGGGCCGGGATACGGCGGGAACTGGTGGTGTCCACCGAATTCACCCGCGTCCCAGTCGCTCTCCGTCAGGGCCGCGGGGTCCGCCTGGCCGGCGTAGATGTCGAGCGCACAGTAGTCAGGCAGACCGGGACCGCCCGTCACGAACGAAGTACCGCCATAGTAAAGCTGAGCCCAGACGACCCTGGTGCCCGGACGCAACCAGTTGCCGAAGTCGAAGCCCAGGTAGGCACGCCATTCCGAGACGAAATAATCGTCCTGCTCGGCATCGTAGAAGTTGTTCAGGCCCCAGTTGGGCGTGGAGCCGGAATTGAGCTCGAAGACGGGCCCTTCGGGCGAGGTGGGATCCTGCCACTCGTGCATCACGATGTGGCCCTTCTCGACCACCGGAAACTCGACGACGTATTTCGCGGCCTGCGCCGACGCAAGCGGCAGCAGGATCGCGATGGTTGCGAGCGTGAAGGTGACGATTGCTAATTTCTTCATTGTCGGTCCTCTCTTGGTGAATTATCGGGTAACGCATAGCGGGGGCTCGTGTGGTGCCCGCTGTCATACCGACATCCGGAGTACGGCGTGTTAACGAGTTTTCTGCAAATAGAAAAAAGGACGGCCCCCCGGGGCCGCCCTTCTCGTCTGGTTGTCATGCCGCTTGCCGCGGTAAGGCCTACGCGACGGCGATCCGCGCTGGGCTCATTACCTGTTCTGGTCGTCCCACATCTCGATATACGGGCCCTCGTCCTGGGCCTCGGGGATGTCACCAACTTCCCAGTCGGAGAAGTGATCGACGGAGAAGGACACCTGCCACCCCTGCGGGACCGGCAGGACGGTGACCCAACCGTGTTCGTTAAACTCGGTATTGACGATCTGGCCATGCCCATCGTAGACGGGCTCGGCGTTCCAGAACATTGCCGGCAACTCATCGACCCAGGGCATCCAGGTGGCCGACACCGTGATGGGCGCATAGAAGTGCAGGCCCTCGGGCTGCAGGCGCAGGATGAGCGGCAGACCCGGATTGGCCAGGTATGACTGGTAAGTGGGAAAGCGCAGCGAGAACGTTGTCGGCGGCGGTGGATTCGGTGGCGGCTCCTCGTAGGGTGGGCCCAGCGCATCCGCCGGGATGAAGATGGCGAAGGGGCATTCCACGGGCCAGGTTATCGAGAAGCCGTACAGGATGGCGCTCATGCCGTAGTTGAGCTCGCCTTCGATTTCCTCGTACTCGAGAGAGTTGAGCAGATCGTGATAGTCGTGGTCGCCGTGAGGCGCGTTTACGGGAGGCAACTCCCGGGGCGCGACGATTTCCGGCTCCACGAGGGCGGGTCCCTCCTGGCAACCCGTCGCGAGGAGCAGGGCCGCGCTCAGCAGCAGCAGGCCGATTGTGCGATGCATGTGGTGTCTCCTTTCGGCACGCCGATCAATCAGTAAGTATCACTACTGTCCCAGCGTTACTCGAACAATGACAACTGGTTACAAATCTTACTCC
>CAYMCR010000057.1:0-17081 GCA_964389015.1 uncultured Fibrobacteraceae bacterium
GAAAGGAAACAAGGCCCATGGTTAGAATGACTTGACCATTGTTAAAGGTGTAAACTACGACTTGGTAGGGTGGGCTGGCGGCGGCTGAGGTTTCTGAACCTTGGTCCTCAGCCAGATCATGCAGCGCGGCGAGCAGCAACTCGGCGCGGTTCATTCCCCGCACCGTCGATCCGCTACGGCCGGCTCGTTTGCGTATCGTTTCGAGCAGGGCCTCGTAGCGAGCGTACTGTTCAGACGTGAACGTTGTGCTCACCGTGACCGGCACATCGTCGAGTTCCGGGTCCAACGACGATTCGGCAAGATCCAACCTCGGCTGATCGTCCACCCGCGCCGCCTGCCGAGTCCGTTGCCGCGCAGTCCGACTTTCTCTTCCAGACTACGACTGCTCGAGCGCTCTGCTTCGGTGATCCATCTTTCTTCACTCTCAGGCGTAGCTACTTTGGCCACCTCCCGCGCCTTGGTCCAGCCCAGCTCACCGGCGGCGACCGACCGACGCAATCGCGGCAGCTCCTCGAGCGCCCCCGCCAGCCGCACGAACTGCGAGGTCTTGCTCGGTGTGAAACCAAGAGCCTCGGCGGCATAGGTCTGTATGGATGAGTAACCGAGGTCCTGGTAAAGCATGCGGCGCATCATCTCACCGAACAACAGGACGGCGTTCTTCTCAGCAAGTTGGAGTTCGCGCAGCGCGGCTTCGAGACGGGCGTGAATATCGTTGGCGGACATAAGGAAACCTCCCAGAAAACGAGCGTTTCGTAGGAGGTCGAAACGGTAGCAATCAATGAGTATAATATAGTCGAAAAACACTCGCCCGACAAGTGCTAACTAATAACTTTATATTGAGTTACGGGCTTTAGTGGGCATGATTTATGCGCGCCGAAAGCCCCCAATCCCACACAAGAATCAATACCGCGCTCCACCAAATTTATAACCATTCTCGGCGGCTCAGCGAAGCCAGCAAGGTTGCATCACACCATCAGGCTGTCGTGCTGGACACCATGCTGCGGCCTGCGTGGATGGCCGGGTCTGCGATTAAACTCATTTCACTTCGTCTGCAATCATATTGTCATGATTCGGCGCCACAGGTCACACATGAGCGGCACCAGTTGAAGCGAAAGAAGTGACCATGCTGAAAAAGATCCTCAGGGCGTTGCTGTCCTGGCTCGCGGGCCCCGATCCCCTCGCCGCTGATTCACGGGACGGGAAACGTCCCGTGCGACCGCCTCATAACTGAGGACTCTCCTGAGAACACCCGTTGGGTGTTCGACGTCCTTGGCGACTTCCCCTGGTTCGGCTCGGCTCGCCTGGGCAATTCTTCCGGTTTTCAGGAACGAGCACTTGCCGTAGGGTCTCCGCATGCTTCACCCGAACCGACTACTATTCCCGGCCATCTGCCTGATGACGGTCACGATCGTGCTCGCGGCAGCTCACGCGGCGGCTGGCGAACACGAGCCCCGTCGCCTGGCGGAAGCCCGCGTCCTGCCTACCTGGCTCGAGCTGAGCGGACACCAACGCACCCGCTACGAGGCGCTCGACGGACAGTTCCGTAGCGCGTTCGCCGGGAGAGACCAGTTACTCGCCTTGCGCACGGCCTTGCAGACGAGAGTCAAGCTCGACGGAGTCGACTTCGTGGCCGAGGTGATGGACTCGCGCCAGGCGCTGGCCGACGACGGGACACCCCTGGGCACCAGCATGGTCAACACCCTCGAGCTGTTGCAGGGCTACGTGAGCCTCGATCTCGGGGACAGGCTGGGCGAGGGCAGCGCCGGCCGACTGTTGGTGGGCCGCCACACAATGGACGTCGGCAGCCGTCGGCTGATCGCCCGCAACCGGTACCGCAACACCATCAACAATTTCACCGGTGTCAACGGCACCTGGACGGCGTCATCCGGCACCGCGGTGCGCGCGTTCTACGTCCTGCCGGTGGATCGTCTGCCGTCGGACCGGGTGAGCCTGCGCGACAACGACGTCGAGTTCGACCGGGAGGATTTCGACGTGCGTTTCTGGGGGGTGCATGCGGCGTTGCCCGCGCTGTTTTCGCACATCGCCGGCGAGATCTACCTGTTCGGTCTCCACGAGGACGACGGTCCCTCGCGGCCCACGCGCAACCGCAACCTCCGCACGACGGGCTTGCGGGTCTACCGGAATCCGCAACCTGAACACATCGATTTCGAGCTGGAATTCGTGCTGCAGTTCGGCGTGTCCCGCGCCTCGAAGGCCGCCGCGGACGTGACCGATCTGGATCACGCCGCGCATTTCCATCACCTCGCGGCGGGCTACACTTTCGACGCCGCGGGTTCGCCCCGCCTGGTCCTGCAATTCGATCACGCCAGCGGCGACGCGGATCCGGACGACGGCGACAACAACCGCTTCGATACCCTTTACGGGGCCCGCCGTTTCGATTTCGGTCCGACGGGCATCTACGGCGCGTTCGCCCGCGGCAATCTTGTCTCGCCCGGATATCGTCTCGTCGTGAAGCCGCGCCGGCATGTCGAGGTAATGGCCGCCCACCGGTTCTACTGGTTGGCTGCCGAGCGGGACGCCTGGACGACCAGCGGTCTCCGGGACGCGGCCGGCGCCTCGGGTCGCTGCGTGGGAAACCAGGCTGAAATCCGGATCCGCTGGGATGTCCGGCCCGGGAATCTTCGCCTCGAGACCGGCGCCGCACACCTCTGGGCCGGCGAATTCATGACCAGCGCTCCGAACGCCAACGGTGAAGGCGATGCCACCTATGCCTATCTGCAGACCGTCTTCACTTTTTGAGGGGATTCGAGAGGCGGTGACGGCCGGTGGTACAGCCCCACGGCCGTCCGCGCGCGAGGCCTTGCCCACAATCCGACACAAGGCTATTCTAGTGACTCCATTGTCTCCGAAGTTGTCTCCGAAACGAAGTGGGCCGCACGACCGATCGGCCGGACCCGCATGCTGTGCCCTTCCCACGGACCGATCATGAGCCACGCCGAAACACCGGCACATCCAGATGTCCTGAAGACCGGCGGCCTCCCCGCCAAGTCGGAGTCCCCCGCTCTCTTCGATCGGATCTCCCCGCGCTACGATTTGCTCAACCACCTGCTCTCCTGCGGCCTGGACATCCTTTGGCGCCGGCGGGTGGCAAGAGAGCTGGCGCGGGTTCCCCACGAGGTCGTGCTGGATCTGGCCTGCGGCACCGGCGATCAGATCCTGGCCGTGGCGCGACATGCTCCCGGCCTCCGCTACGGCCTCGGCATCGACATGGCGCATCAGATGTTGCGCCGCGGCAACGCCAAGCTCGCCGACCGCGGTCTCGCCGACCGGCTCACGCTCGCCCGCGGCGACGGCCAGGGGATGCCCGTGGCCGACGGGAGCGTCGATTGCGCCACTATCGCCTTCGGCATCCGCAACATGCCGGAGCCGCAGCGCTGCCTGCACGAATTCCGGCGCGTGCTGCGGCCCGGCGGCACGTTGGCGGTGCTCGAGTTCTCGCTGCCGACCAACCGCTTGCTTCGGCCGCTGTATCTGTTCTACTTTCGCAGGGTGTTGCCTTGGCTCGGCGCGGTCATTTCTGGAGATTCGCGCGCATATCGTTACCTTAATCGGACCGTGGAAGACTTTCCCTGCGGCGACGAATTCTGCCGCCTGGTCAGGGGGAGCGGCTTCGACAGCGTACGCATGATTCCCCTGAGCGGGGCGATCGCGACGATCTACCTGGGTGTCAAGGGTGAGGGGACAGACGATGATCTATAGCTTCAAACTCGAGGATCCGGCCAAGGATCGTTTCCTGGGCGCTCTCAGGGACAAGGGCATCGACTGCGAGGTGCAGACCATGGACCGCGTGGTCGTGCGGGTCTTCGGTCAGCTCGATGCGGAGACCGCGGCTCTCGCGAGCCGAGCGGACAACGCGTCGACCCCGTCAGCCGCGGCCGGCGCCGACCTCTACGCCGATTTCATCGACGCTACCGCGCCGGTCATGATCGCCGGGCCGTGCGCCATCGAATCCGCCGAACAGATCGCGGCCGTCGTCGATTACCTGTGCAAGCGCAACATCCGCTACATCCGCGGCGGCGCCTTCAAGCCGCGCACCTCGCCCGACTCCTTCCAGGGTCTCGGCGAGCAGGGACTACGCATCATCTCCGAGCGTGCCCGTCCCGCGGGCTTGAAGATCGTCACCGAGGTCATGGACCGCTCCCAGATCGACGCGGTCTGCCGGCATGCCGACGTCCTGCAGGTCGGGTCGCGGAGCATGTTCAACTACTCGCTGCTGACGGCTCTCGGCGCGGTCGACAAGCCGGTGCTGCTCAAGCGGGGGATGGCCGCGACCATCGACGAGTGGCTCCAGGCCGCGGAGTACATCGCCCGGGGCGGCAACGATCGCATCATTCTCTGTGAGCGCGGGATCCGGACCTTCGAGACGCGCAGCCGCAACATGCTCGACATCGCCGCCATCGCGCAGGTCCGCCATCTGTCCGGATACCCGGTGGTGGCCGACCCGTCGCACGCCGCCGGCAGGCGCGAGCTGGTCGCGCCGCTCGCCATGGCCGCCGTCGCGGCCGGCGCCGACGGTCTGATAGTCGAGCTGCATCCGGAGCCGTCGACGGCCCTGTCCGATTGCGAACAGATGCTGGATTTCGAGCAGTTCGACGCGTTGTTGAAGCGCCTGGCGGCTTTGCGGCCGGCTAGTGAGGGGACCGCGTGACGTGGAAATGAGAGCCGGGTGCCGTGGTGGCACGCCCCCTGCCATCGATCTCGACAGCGGCGCTTTTTCCCGCCGGTTCCACGCCCTGCAGCGCAAGCTAGGTGACGGACGCGAACACCTGCCGCTGACGGTTTCGGTCCCCGTCGGCGAGGTGCAATTTCTCACCTGGTTGCGCAGGCAGCCGGCAGGACGCCGTTACTACTGGTCGTCACGCGACGGGCAGTACGAACTGGCCGCCACCGGCGACGCCCTGCGCGTCGGGAGCGACGCGGCCGGCGGTGTGGACCGGGCCTACGACCGCATTGAGGAAATACTCGTCGCCACCGCCGACGAGGCAGTCGTATTCATGGGCGGACAGGCCTTCGATCCGAACGGGCCGACCGACGATCTGTGGTCCGGTTTCCCGGTCCTCGAGTTCACGATTCCCACCACGATGCTGTGTCGCCGCGGCGCGGACGTCAGCCTGATCCTGTGCGTCGCGATCGACGGACAGAGTCGCGAGGTGGACGTACGCGATGAGTTCGCGGCGCGCCTCGAGCGCGTGGTGTTGCCGCGTGAGACGGTGGCCGCCGCCGCGACGGGTCCCTGCATCCGGCGCGTCGATCTGCCCGGGCGCGGCGACTGGGAAGCAGGCGTTGCCGACACCCTGGCCGCGGTCACGCGCGGCGAGGTGGAGAAGGTGGTCCTGACGCGGCGCACTCGTCTCGACTTTGAAGAGGCGGTCGATCCGGTCGCCTGCCTCGAGACGCTGGCCCTCGCCAATCCGCGGTGCTTCGTGCACCTGATCGAACCGCGGGCCGAAGCGGCCTATCTCGGCCTCTCGCCCGAACTGCTGTTTCGTCTGGAGGGCAACCGTCTCGAAACCGAAGCGGTCGCCGGTACCGCAACGGTGGCCGGGGCGCAGGGCCTGCTCGCATGCGAGAAGAACGGCCGGGAGCATCGCATCGTGCTCGATCATCTCGTCGACCGGCTGTCCGCGCTCAGCAGCCGCGTGGCCGCGCCGACGCCGCGACGGCTGATGAAGCTGCGCAATGTCGCGCACCTCGCCGCCGGTTTGAGCTGTGAGCTGGCCCCGGACCGGACGCTCGGCGAAATCGTCGCCGCGCTGCACCCGACACCGGCCGTCTGCGGCACCTCACCCGAGACGGCCCTGGCGACGATACGGCGCAACGAGCCTTTCGGCCGCGGCTGGTATACCGGTATCGTGGGCACGATCAGCTGCCGCCGCGTCGAACTCGCGGTGGCGATTCGCTCGGCCCTGGTGGCCGACAAGCAGTTGACGGCCTTCGCCGGGGCGGGGATCGTCGCCGGCTCGGTGCCGGCCCATGAGTGGCAGGAACTTGAGAGCAAGATCCAGCCCGTGCTCGATTCCTTCGCGGGAGCATGACGTGACCACCGAAGCCCTCAACCAGGTCTGGTCGCAAGCCATCGTCGAGGAACTCGTGCGCTGCGGCTGCACGCACTTTTTGCTGTCACCCGGATCGCGCAACACGCCCCTGGTACTGGCGGCCGACGCCAACGAGCGCGCCGACTGCGAATTTCTGGTCGACGAGCGTGGTGCCGCCTTCAAGGCTCTCGGACGGGCCGCCGCGACCGGGCGGGCCGCCGTGCTCGTCTGCACCTCCGGGACTGCCGTGGCCAACTACCTGCCCGCCGTCGTCGAAGCGAGCCGCTCGGCCACACCTTTGATCGTACTCTCGGCCGATCGCCCGATCGAGCTGCGCGACGCCGGCGCGAACCAGACCATCGATCAGGTCGGCATCTTCTCCTCCTTTGCGCGCTGGTCTTTCGACCTGCCCGCACCGCGGGCCGACGTGCCGTTGGCCTCGGTGCTCACGGCGGTCGATCAGCTCGTGTACCGCGCCCATCGCCGGCCGGCCGGCCCGGTCCAGCTGAACTGCCAGTTCGCGGAGCCGCTGGCGCCCGGGGCGTCGCTCGCCTCGGAGCCCGAGCCCGACGAGAAGTTGCGGCGCTGGCAGACTTCGGGTCAGCCGTTCACCCGCTACGCCATCACGGAGTCCATCCCGGCGCGCGCGGACCTCGAGCGCGCGGCTGCCCTGCTGCAGGACGGACGCCGGGGTGTAATCGTCGCCGGGCGATTGCCGACCGACTGCGCTGCCGCGCCCGTCCTCGACCTGGCCCGACGTCTGCGGATGCCGCTGCTGGCCGACGTCGCCTCCGGTCTGCGTTTCGGCGCTTCGGCGCCCGACGCGGTGCTCGGTCACCACGATCATTTCCTGAAGCACGAAGCCCTGGTCGCGGCGAACCTGCCCGATTTCATCCTGCACCTCGGTGGTCCGCCGGTTTCGAGCGCCCTGCTGCGATACGTGGCCCAGGCCGGCGCCGACTATCTGCTCGTCGACCGCACGCCCTGGCGGCAGGATCCCCACCACGCGGTGACCCTGCGCCTGGAGATGGATCCCGTGCGTTTTTGTGAAGAGGTCGCGGTCGCGCCGGCGACTCAGGACTCCGCGCTGCTGGTGCCCTTCACGCGCGCCGACGCGGTCTGCGCGCGTGTACTGGCGGAGAAGCTACCGGAGGCGGGTCTGGCGAACGAGGAGGCGATTGCCTATCAGGTCATCGGTGCGGTGCCGTCCGGCTGCGGGCTCTTTCTCGGCAACAGCATGCCGGTTCGCGATGCCGAGGCTTGCGGCGTGCGGCACACGCGCGACGTTTGCATCGGCGTCAATCGCGGGGTCAGCGGCATCGACGGCGTGCTGGCGACGGCGTCCGGTTTCGCCGACGGCCTGGTGCGGCGCACGGTGCTCGTGATCGGGGATCTGGCTTTCCTCCACGACTTGAACTCGCTGGCGCTACTGGCCCACAACAGCCGACCGGTGACCGTCGTGCTGGTGAACAATGACGGCGGCGGCATCTTCTCGTTCCTGCCGGTGGCCGACGCGACGGATCGTTTCGAGGCGTGCTTCGGCGCCGCCCATGGCTTGGACTTCGGCGCGGTGGTCGAGTCCTTCGGTCTCGACTATCACCGGCCCGATACCTTGGCTGAACTGGACGCGGCCCTGGCCGACGGCCTGCAGGCGGAGCGCAGTTCGGTCATCGAGGTCCGGACCGACCGACCGCGAAATCTGAGCGAACACCGCCGGTTGCAACAGGCGATCGACGCAGCACTATCCTGAGCGGGACGACGCGTCATGCGGCTTCACCTGACCACCGCGGGAACACCCACGAACAGCGCACTGCTTCTGCTGCACGGCTTCATGGGCCGCGGCGCGGACTGGCGGGACCTGGCCGCCGCGATCGGGTCCCGCTGCCTCATGCCCGATCTGCCCGGACACGGCGCTTCGCTCGGCCCGGCCCTATCCGCGGCTTACGGTGTCGAAGCGACGGCCGCGGCGGTGATCGATATCCTGGACGAAGAGGCGATCGAACGGACCGACCTGCTGGGTTACTCACTCGGCGGTCGCGTGGCGCTGTACACGGCGCTGAAGTACCCTGAGCGAGTCGGCCGGCTCGTCCTGGAAAGCGGGTCGGCGGGTCTGGCTGACGCGGACGACAGACGTCGCCGCCGGGACGAAGACCGGCAGCGCGCCGAGACCCTGCGTCGCGGGGGCGTGGCCGCTTTCGTCGAGACCTGGCTCGAGCTGCCCCTCTTCGCGTCGCTGCACCGCCGGCCGGAACTGCTGGCGCGCATCAAGAAGCAACGCCGCCGGGACGATGCCGAGGGGCTGGCGCGGTCGCTCGATAATATCGGCACCGGACGTTACCCGTCGCTGTGGCGACAGCTGCCGAACCTGACAATGCCGGTCCTGCTAGTATGTGGCGAACTGGACGACAAGTTCCGGGCCATCAACAGCGAAATGGCCGACCTGATCCCGGACGCGCGACTGGTCACCGTTGCCGGGGCGGGGCATAATGCCCATCTTGAGGAGCCGGAGGCGTTCTCGCGCCTCGTGCGGGATTTTCTTGCCGGGTAAGCCGGCCAGGGAGAACCATGAAGACCGAACCCGAAGCAGGAGCAACCATGGAGACGGTGAACTGGACCTCGGCCCGCGTCGGCGACGCGGACTTCGAGGACATCCGCTACGAGAAGGCCGAGGGCATCGCACGCGTGACGATCAACCGGCCGCAGGTGCGCAACGCCTTCCGGCCGCGCACGGTGGCCGAGATGATCGCCGCCTTCGACGACGCGCGCGACGACGCGCAGATCGGCGTCGTGATCCTGACCGGCGAGGGGGAGAAGGCCTTCTGCTCGGGCGGCGACCAGTCCATCCGCGGCGACGCGGGGTACCAGGACGACACGGGCGTCGAGCGTCTCAACGTGCTCGATCTGCAGCGGCAGATCCGCACCCTACCCAAGCCGGTCATCGCCGCGGTGGCGGGTTACGCCATCGGCGGCGGGCATATCCTGCACCTGGTGTGCGATCTGACCATCGCCGCCGACAACGCGGTCTTCGGGCAGACCGGACCGAAGGTAGGCTCCTTCGACGGCGGCTACGGCGCCAGCTACATGGCGCGGATCGTCGGCCAGAAGAAGGCACGCGAGATCTGGTTCCTCTGCCGCCAGTACGACGCGCAGGAGGCCCTCGACATGGGATTGGTCAACTGCGTCGTCCCCTACGCCGAGCTCGAGGCCGAGTCCGTCCGCTGGAGTCGCGAGATGCTCGCCAACAGTCCCATGGCCCTGCGCTGTCTCAAGGCCGCGCTGAACGCCGACTGCGACGGACAGGCCGGGCTGCAGGAGCTGGCCGGCAACGCGACGCTGCTCTTCTACCAGACCGCCGAAGGGCAGGAAGGCCGCAACGCCTACAACGAGAAGCGCCAGCCGGATTTCTCCAAATTCAAGCGACACCCCTGAGCCATGAGCGACGCGACCCGTCCCGGCACACTCGCCACCTGGCTCCTGGCCGCCCGGCCCAAGACCCTGCCGGCGGCCGTCCTGCCGGTGATGATCGGCGGCACGCTCGCCTATGAGGCCGGTGCCTTCGCGCTCTGGCCCTGTCTGGCGGCGCTGACCGGCGCCTTGTTGATCCAGATCGGCACCAACTTCACCAACGACCTCTGCGATTATCTCAAGGACGTGGACGACGACGACCGCATCGGGCCTCTGCGTGTGACCCAGGCCGGCCTCGTCACGCCCACGCAGATGAAGATCGCCATCTTCATCGTCTTCAAGCTGGCCATCCTGGTCGGCGTCTACCTGGTGATGCGCGGCGGCTGGCCGATCGTGGCGATCGGGCTGACGTCGATTCTCTGCGGCGTGTTCTACACGGCGGGCCCCCGGCCGCTGGGATATCTGGGGCTCGGCGACCTCTTCGTACTGCTCTTCTACGGACCGGTCGCCGTGGGCGGCACCTACTACGTCGTCACCCTCGACATCACGCCCGCGGTGCTGGCGCTGTCGGTCCCGCCGGGCCTGATGGCCACGGCTGTCCTGGTGGTCAACAACCTGCGCGACGTGGACGGCGACCGCCGCTCGGGCAAGCGGACCCTCGCCGTGCGCTGCGGCCGCACCTTCACGCGGGCGCAGTACATCGTGCTGGTCGTCGTCGCCGCGCTGTTTCCGCTCCTGTTCGCCTTCGGCGAGACGGGCCGGCCGTGGGCCGCGTTGACGCTGCTGGTCCTGCCGGCGGCTTGGCCGACCGCGTGCAAGGTACTGCGCGAGACAGACGGCCCGGTGCTCAACGGCGCCCTCGCCGCGACGGGACGACTGATGTTGCTCTACGGTTTGCTGTTCACGATCGGCTGGTTGCTGTGAGGATCGTCACCGCGCAGTTGCACCGCTATGCGATCCCCTTGCGGCAGGACTTCGTCACCGCCGCGAGCCACCATACCCACCGCGAGGGACTCATCGTCGAACTCACCGACGACGCGGGCCGGACCGGTCTGGGAGAAACCGCGCCGCTGCCCGGTCTGTCCAGCGAGAGCCTGACCGAGGCCGAGACTGCAGCCCGGCAATACTGCGCGGAGCTCGTCACGCGCGAACTCGCAGCCGATCCGGACGCGATCCGCGCCGCGCTGCCGTCGCCGGACGCCTGCCCCGCCTCGACCCGTTGCGGTCTCGAGACTGCTCTGGCCGACTTGGCCGCCCAGACCGCAGGCCGCCCGCTCGCCCGGTTTCTGGCGGAGGACGCCGCGACCGTCGTGCCCTACAACGCCGTGCTCCCGGCCGACGCGACGACCTGCCCGCCGGACGTCGAGGTCCTCAAGGTGAAGATGGGCGCTCTCGCGCCCGCGGACGATCGCCGTCGGCTCGAAGCACTGCTCGCAGAGGCGCCGCCGCGTGTCCGCCTGCGCCTCGACGCCAACCGGGCCTGGACACCCAGGCAGGCCCTGACCGTGCTGGAGGGGCTGCCCGTCGACCGCATCGAATACGTGGAGGAACCGCTGGTCCCGGCGCACCTCGACGACCTCGACGAGGTGCACCGCCGCTGTGGCCTCCTTTTCGCCCTGGACGAGACCCTCGCCGACCCACGGCGCTGGGCGGAGCTGTTGCGGCGCGAGGCCGTCGGCGCGATGGTCCTCAAGCCGACTCTCCTGGGCGGCCTGTTCCCGGCGCTGGCCCTGGGCGCAGCCGCGCGCGCGCGCGACAAGCAGGTGGTGGTCACCACGACCCTCGAAGCGGGCGTCGGTACGGCGGCCTGTCTGCACCTTGCTGCAGCCGTCGCCACCGCGCCCTGCGGCCTCGACACCTTGCGCTTCCTGAGCGACACCCTGCTAGTCGAGGACCCGCAAGTCGAGGACGGCGCAATGCGGGTGCCGTCGGAGTCGGGCCTCGGCGTGCGACTTGATCGCCGCAGCCTGGAGACCGTGGCCACCTTCGGCGGTGAGTCGGATGGTTAAGCCCGGCACGCTGACTTGCCCCGTGCGGAGCGTCGCGCGCGAACGGCCCGACGACATCGCCTTGCGTAGCGACACCCTGACCTGGACCTGGCGGGAATACGACGACGCAGTCGAGGGCGCCGGCGAGGCGCTGAAGCGGGCCGGTGTCGGGGTCGGCGACCGGGTCGCCGTGCTTGCCGCCAATTGCCCGGCCTACGCCGCGCTGGTGTTCGCCGCCCTGCGCCGCGGCGCGATCCTGGCGCCACTGAACCTGCGCCGCGGCGAGGCGCACTGGCGTCGCGCCCTGTCCCGGCTCGACCCGCAACTGATCTGCGTGGACGAGGCGCACCGCGATGCCGCCGGCGGATATCCGACACTCGTGCTCGACCGGATCACCGCGGCGCCGGACCCCACCGACGCCGCGATCGATCTCGCTCGCGAGGCGGCGATCGTGTTCACATCGGGTAGCGGGGGAGTGCCCAAGGGCGTCGTCTTGACCGCGGGCAACCTCTTCGCCGGCGCCGTGGCATCCAACGTAAATCTACCCCTCGATGTCACCGACGGCTGGCTGGCCGATCTGCCTCTCTACCATGTGGGCGGCTTGGCGATCCTCTATCGCTGCGCCCTGGCGGGCAGCGCCGTGTATGTGCGCGACGGCTTCGCGCCCGGTTCGACGCTGGACCAGGTGGCGGCCGGCAACGTCACCATCTTGTCGTGTGTGCCGGAGATGTTGCAATCGCTGCTCGAGGCGGATCCGGAAGCCCGGATTCTCACGCGCGCCAAGTTGATCCTGCTCGGCGGCGGTGCGATCGACCCGCGGTTGCTCGACACTTGCCGGCGTCTGGGCGTGCCCGTCCTGCCGACCTACGGCATGACCGAGGCGGCTTCGCAGATCTACACCGCCGACCGGCTCCTGCCCGGGATGGAGATGATCGTGCTGGATGACGCCGGCCGCGCGTCGCCGGTCGGCGAGCGGGGTGAGCTCGCGATCCGCGGCCGAGCCGTCTTCACGCGATACCTTGACGCCGAGACCGCCGTAAGCGACGCCGAAGGCTGGTTCCACACCGGCGACCTGGGACGCCTGGACACAGCAGGCAGCCTCGAAGTCATCGGCCGGCGGGACGAAACCTTCGTTTCCGGCGGCGAGAATATCCATCCGGCCGAGATCGAGTCGGTGGCGCGTGTGTACGACGGACTCGACGATTGCGCCGTCATCGCGGTGCCGAGCAGACGCTGGGGCCGGCGGCCGGTCCTCTACGCGACGCCGGCCGCCCTCGACCCGACGGCGTTGCGGGACTGGCTGGACGCGCGGCTGCCCAAGCTGCTCGTACCCGACCGCGTCTTTGCCGCCGCGGACCTGCCGCGGCTGGCCCTCGGCAAGATCGACCGGTCGGTGCTGCTGACGAGCTATCTCGCGTCTCAGGACGTTGAGAGCAGCTGATCCCGAACCTCGGCGGGCAGGGGCACGGAGCGGCGGGTCTCCCGGTCGACCGACGCGTGCACGATGCGGCAGCGTCCCACCTCGTCGCCGTCCCGGCGGAGCGTGTAGTCCAGGGTGAATGACGACTCGCCCACCTCGCCGACCTCCATCTCCACGCTCACCAGGTCGCCGAGACCCACCGCGCGCCGATAATCCGCCTCGCAATGTACGACGGGCATCGCATAGTCGGCTTCGGCGAACATACAGCCGAGGGACAGGCCGCGCGCGTCGAGGTAGGCTTCGAAGGTCTCGTGGGCGAGAACCAGCTGGCTGGCGAAGTAGATGACGCCCGCGGCGTCGGTGTCCTTGAGACGGACGGTGATGTCTCGAGTGTAGGTTGGCATCGTGTCTCTTCCGTCGGGTCCGCCGCGTTATTCCACCAGAACGATCTTCTGCGTCTTTTCATACACCCCGGCCCGCATCCTTACAAGGTAGTTCCCGGAAGCGCACTCCCGGCCCAGATCGTCCCGCCCGTTCCAGACGAACTCGTGCACGCCGGGCTCTTGCCGGCCGCCGTACAGGGTCCGCATCAGCCTGCCCCGCACATCGTAGACATCCAGGCTGAGCGGCCCGGCGTGGGCGAGTGTCAGGACGATGCGCGTGGACGGGTTGAAGGGATTGGGCCGGCAGCCGAGCAACCGCGTGGCGGGGGGTGCGGGCAGCGTGCCGTCGCCCGGGTCGTCCACGGCGAGCAGCGAATCGACCACGAGTTCCACGTCGTCGATGTAGACGTTGCCCTGGTCGTTGGTGAACCGCAAATGCAGGCGGACGATGGTGCAGTCCGGCAGCAGCGGGTCGGGATCCATCTGCACCTCGACGAACTCCCAGCCGTCCGTGGGGCTGTGTTGTCCGGGTATATCCAGGACCCGCCAGCGCTCGCTCGCCGGGTTTTCCTCGTTGTATTCCTGGCTCACGACCCGGAAGTGCCAGTCCGCCTGGAGCGCCACCGGAATGTTGTACCAGAAACGGATCGTGTAGGAGTTGTGCGGCCCGATGTAGATATTCTGGAATGTCTTGCACTCGTCTTCTTCACCGTCACAATGAAGCCTCATGGCGTATTCGCCGGCGTGCACCGGGTTGGTCGAGATTCGCGGGTTGTTGATGGTATCGAGATCGTAGACCAGCCAGGGCCGCATCCAGTTCTCGTGCACATAGCATTCCTCGAACCCGCCGTTCACGACTCGGTTGCCCGTGTAGTCGCGGCCTGATTTCGAGGTGGCGAGCTGCTTGCTCCCGGCAGCGAGGACCTGGACCGCCACCGGGTGGGTGCCCGCACCGGAGACCGTGAACTCGATCACCTGCCAGTCGGGGTCGTAGGAGTATGTTACCGGCATGCCGTCCACGCGGACGTCCAGCGGGGCCTCCGAGCTGAGCACGGTGGCGGTGATGTCCTGGGCGACCTGTCCGTCGTTAGTGAGCACGAAACCCAGGATCCCGCTCGCGGGATCGTAGGCCACGCCGTCCACCGTGCCCGGCTCCCAGTTGCCGACGGCCCACAGCGGCAGGTCGCGGCTGTCCTGGTAGGCGTACATGAAGGCGTGCTCGTAGAAACCGTAGCCGAGCAGCCACCAGTAATAACTGTCCTGGATGTGCATGTCGGACCACATCTGGTCGATCTCCGCCGCATCCCAGCCCACGACGTTGAAGGCGTAGATCTTGTTGTATTCATAAGGCGCGTCCGCCAGGTTGTAGCTCAGCCCTCCGTTCACGTCGAAGCCCAGCTCGACCAGCTTGTAATAATCCTGCGGCACCCAGCGCTTGTACGCCTCGTCGAGCAGGGGATGGAAGCCTTCCCCGGAAATCAGCTTCGCCGCGTATCCGGCGATCGTGTTGGAGGTGGGACCGCACCAGAAACCGGGAATGCCGTCGTGCGGCTTGGGCTCGTACTCCCCGAAGCCGGTGATGACCTCGTCGTAAGCGAGGTCCCAGTACTGACCCGCGAAACCGTCCTTGAAGTCCAGGCGCTGGGTCAAGGGGATCATCCCCTTGGCAGCCAGATACAGGGCGTAATCCGCCTGTTCCTCCAGCCTGGGCCCGAGCAGGTTGCTCAGGACCCGTGCCATCTTCCCGTAGCTCAGGTACCCCATCCACTGGGAGGGGAACATGTCGATGAAGGCGCCGCCCGCGCCGTAATCGCGGCAGGCGCTCGCCATCCAGGCCCAGTCGCTGACGATTTCCAGGTAGTGGAAGATCTTCTCGATGTCGATCCATTCGCCGGCGAGATAGTACCAGTCGCCGGAGTGCAGACCGTACTGATAGGCGAACTCCAGCGGCGCGCCGGCGCCGCAGTCCTGGTCGCCGGGATAGTCGGGGTGATCGGTGAAGTGGATGAGGTAATGATACTCGTGGTCCGTGTCGGGGACCTGACGCAGCAGCCAGGGAGAGCCGGCCCCGAAATCCAGGATGATCTGTTCCAGGGTGTGCCGGCTGCGATCGAGAAAGAATTTCCGGGACGGATGCTCGCAGACCAGCAACGACTCGTACATCCCCTTTGCACTGGCCATGAACCAGGCGCCGCCGCCCTCCGCATTGTCGAAATCCCAGACGATGCTGGCGGCCCACAGCTCGACCTGTTGCTGCGCCCGGTCGAACCAGATCGAACCGTCGGCCGTCGGTACCAGGTTGACCGTCCAGAGCGGCGCCGCCGGGATCGTGTACTCCAGCTGCTGCGTGTCGAGATAGGCTTGATACGGCCCGAGCTTGGTGGGCAGCTCCAGGTCGGTGGGGGCGGTGTCGAGGTCGACGGGGTAGCCTCGGCCGCGAGCGTAGGCGGCCACCGGCGGCAAGGGGGCCAGGCCGGCCGCCGGCGTCGACCAGTCGTCGTCCCACGGCTCGTAGCTGAAGCTGTTGCGGATGGTCACCGTCCCGGCCGTCTCGTCCAGTTGGAACTCCTCCAGGCAGCCCGACGGAAAGGGCACCAGGGAACGGGACAGCAACCGGCACTTGTCCTCCACCTCGGCCGGCAGGGCGAGGTCCCAGTCGGCGACCTCGGCGGGCGGGCGGGATCCCACGCCGTCGATGAAGGCGCAGAGCACGTCGGTCGTGGTGCCCGCGGTCTTGTCGAATTCCACGAAGAGTTCCCCGTCCCACCAGCGGACGCTGCGCGGGTGATCGGAGAAGACCAGCAGGATCGGCACCTGTACGCCCAGGGCGGCGTCATCGGCACACCACAAGAGCAGCCAGTTCTCGCTCCAGTCGCCATCGGTAGAGCGGCGATAGAAAACGCCGTCGATGCTGATGGCGCTCAGATCCTCGGTGATCGGACCGGCCTCTCCGATGTAGGTGAAGTAGGCGAAGGCCTCGGGCGGGACGAGATAGTAACCGTCCTCCTCGGTAGAGAGGTAGAAACCGGGCGAGAGGCTGTTGTAGGCCAGCCGGTAGTTGGAGACGCCGCGGGCGACGTGGATACGCTTGTAGACCCAGTTCCGCTCGAGGATCGTGACCGAGGGGCCGGACGGGACCTCGCCGATGTCGCGGGCGCCGAACCCGAGTTCGTAGTACTCGCCGGCCACGGTTCTCAGCAGGCGGTCGGGATGGATGCGGGCGGTAAGGTTGTCCTCGTACTTGTTGTCGTCCGCTGGCGAATACTCGGGCCAGGTACCGAAACGCCCCAGCGTGTTATCGGCCACGCCGGCTTGCCAGGACTGGGCGTGGCTGGGCGGCGCGGCCATCGAGACCAGCAGGAGGCAGACGAGAATCGGCAGGGGAGTTCGGGCAATGAACCGCTTCCGCGTCGCCATGATGGATCCTTTCGGTGTCGTACGGGGATGTCGTCTTACTCCACCTCGTTCACGCGATCGCTCGCCTCGGGTGGGCTATACCTCTTTTTGTGATGATCAACACGGCCGGCGATAAGCGAGTCCCCGGGAAGGGGAATCCCCGCTGCATAGTAGCCGTCCTCTTAGCCTGTTCACGGCTATATCCTACCATAGCTGGATGTCCGGTCTCAATCGTCTCGGTCGGGGGCGGTCGCGTCTTTGTACCTGGCCGGCAGCAGCATTTGAAGCGGTAGGGTGATATGCAGGTCAGGTGACAGGGAAACGCGAGGGCGATTTTACACGGGATGGCATAACTAAGTACCTAGATCCCTATATACACTGACGTATAATAGTTGACTCCGCGGCCTATCTCCGGTAGCATCCTCTCCGGCGA
>CAYMCR010000058.1:0-16452 GCA_964389015.1 uncultured Fibrobacteraceae bacterium
ACGAGACGCCGCTGTTCGTGAACTACGGCGCCAACGTCCACGACATCGCCCTGACCACGGCGCCGAACGGCGTGCTCACTGGCGTGGTGATGGACTCCGAGACGAGCGAGCTGCTCGAGGCGACGATCAACGTCTATCGCTCCGACAACGGCGCCCTGATAACGACCACGACCTCCGACGCCGTCACCGGCGAGTTCACCACCGCAGCCCTGACGTACTTCACCTACATCATCCAGGTGCGCGCGTATCACCACGTGCCGGTGAACATATCGGTGGAGATCGCCGATCCCGTGGTGGTCAAGAACTTCGCCCTGGATCCCACCAACGGCGACATCCTGCTCATCGACGACCACGCGGCCGCCAAGGCCGTCGCGGACAAGTTCGACGACAAGGGCAACCTGATCGCCCTGGGTTACTGGACCGGCGGCGCCAAGGCCGTGGACCTCCTGGTCAGCGACCTGGAATACCTCGGTTACAGCGCCATCGTGGAGACCATGGCGACGACGGATCCCGCCACCTGGTGGAGCTACGACATGCTCCTGGTGACCAGCGGCGACAACACCTCGAGCCTTGCCGACGCCGCGTTCCGCAACTCCCTGGTCAGCTTCGTCGAGGCCGGCGGGCACGTCCTGCTGGAGGGCGGCGAAGTGGGCTATGACCACTATGGCGACACATCGTTCGCCACTACGGTGATGCACACCACCGACTGGAACCACGACTCGAGCGGCGATCTGGACATCGCCGACCCGACTCACTACGTGGCCTCGGTGCCAAACGTGATCGGTAACGGTAACGGCGTGACCTACAATGGCTACGGCGATCAGGATGCCATGGTGCCCCTGGCCGACGCGGTGATGGTTGGCACCTGGTCCTCTTACCCGACCGACGCCAGCATTATCTGCTACGATCCCAACCCGGCGCCCGAGGGCGGCCAGATCGTCTTCTTCACCTTCAACTACGGCGCCCTGGCCGGCACCTGCTCCCAGCATCTGCTGCAGAACGCCGTCGTCTGGCTGCTGACTCCCGAGTCGGGCACCAGCGGCGTGAGCGGCACGGTGACCCTGCAGGGCCAGAGCGATCATTCCGGCGTGCTGGTCGAGGCGATACCGGGCGGCGGCACCACCGTCACCGGGATCGACGGCTCGTACGGGTTCAGCGGTCTCTTCGCCGGCGAGTACACCATCCGCGTGAGCAAGACCCTGTGGAGCACCGACGCCACGACCCTGACCCTGCTCGACGGCGTGGTCACCCCGGGCGTGGACTTCACCCTGACCCCGGTCAGCGAGGTCACCGAATGCAGCGCGCCGGCGCTGGCGATCCCCGACAACAACCCGACCGGCGTGAGTGACGCGATCACCATGGCGCTCGGCGGCGGGGAGACGGTCAGCTCGGTCGAGGTCTTCGTGGACATCACCCACACCTGGCGGGGCGATCTCATCGTGACCCTGACCTCGCCGACCGGCACCACCGTGACGTTGCACAACCGCACCGGCAGCCTGGATGACGACATCTACGGCTGGTATCCGACCGAGCTGACGCCCGAGGGCGACCTCGGCGCCTTCGCGGGCGAGGATCTGGACGGGGACTGGACGCTGCTCGTCAGCGACAACGCCGGCGCCGACACCGGCACCCTGAACGAGTGGTGCCTGCACTTCATCTACGGCGGCGGTTCGACGGCGGTCGGCGACGATGCCCCGGCGACCTTCCGCCTGGGCGCCAACTACCCGAACCCGTTCAATCCCTCGACGACCATCAAGTTCGCGGTGCCGCGGGCCGGCCACGTGAGCCTGGACGTCTACGACCTGGCGGGCCGCCACGTGCGGACCCTGGTCGACGGCGAGCTGGCGGCGACGGAGCATACGGTGATATGGGACGGTCGCAACGGGTCCGGTAGCCAGATGGCGAGCGGCTCGTATTACTACCGTCTCACGGCCGACGGGTTCTCACAGACCGAGAAGATGATGCTTATCAAGTAGCGAAGGCCGAAAAGGGAGAGGGTGGTGTACCCTCTCCCTCCAGCACGCTCGGCCTGCGGCCTTGCTTGCGCTTCGCGGAGCGTTCCGGGAGAGGGTACACCACCCTCTCCCTTTTCTATTCCCTGCTTGATCGGCACCATTTCTCGGGTTCGATAGGGGGGGGGGGACAGGGTGGGAAACGGGTGGGGAATGGGGCTGTATTTTGGGGTGAAAATGATGTATAATTAGGTGGTTGTAGAAGTTGCTCGCGTTCCCATCCCCGCCGAACGCATCGCTGTAATCCGAACATCAAGGATGGCTTTGACATGTTGAATTCCAGGCGCCCCCTTGCGTTGACCGTGTGGATGTCGCTCGCGATCCTCACCGTTTGTATTGCGACGGCCTTTGCGGCCGCCGACGCCGTTCCCCTCGATCGCAACGGGCTTCCCCAGTGGGTGGTCAAGGAATGGCACGACGTGCCCGTGCGGATCGAGCTGTACGATGTTTCGGCCGTGGACGTCATGCTGGACAGGGTGCCCCTGGCGGAATTCGACCGTGAAGACCTGACCATCATCTGGGACACGCCCAAGTCGCACCACGTCGTGATCGACGTGCGCGTCACCGCGCAGGAGATCGACGCCCTGGTCGCCGCCGGCTACCATCCCGTGCGCATGCCCGACCTGGAGCGCGCCGCGCGCGTGGAAGCCGAACGCGTCTGGGCGGAGATGGCCGCCAAGAGCGAGTCGCCGACCAAGGCCGATCCCTACGACTACTATCCCAGCCACGCGCAGATCGGCACCATCCTGTCCGACGTCGCGACCGCCTACCCGACCCTGGCCCGCACCTTCCAGTGGGGCAGCTCGGTGGAGGGCCGCGAGCTGTGGGGCATCGTCATCTCCGACGACGTCACCAGCAGCGAGGCCGAGCCCGAAGTGCGCATCTCCTCGACCATGCACGGCGACGAGGTTGTGCCCATGGTCCAGGCCCTGAACCTGGTCCACTACCTGACCGACAACTACGGCGTGGCCGGGTTCGAGGACGTCACCAACCTGGTGGACAACTACGAGATCCACATCATGCCCCTGCACAATCCCGACGGCTACGTGGCGGGCACCCGCTACAACGCCAACAGCGTGGACCTGAACCGCAACTTCCCCGAGCCCGCGGGCACCCACCCCACGCAGGAGATCGAGAACATCCACTTCATGGACCACGCCAACGCCAACAACTTCGTGATCAGCCAGAACGGCCACGGCGGCGCGCTGGTGGTCAACTACCCGTGGGACTGGACTTACGACCTGTCCCCGGACAACGACGCCCTCATCGAGTTGAGCCTCGAGTACAGCACCTACAACCTGCCCATGTACGACGGGTCCTTCCCCCAGGGCATCACCAACGGCGCCGACTGGTACATCATCACCGGCGGCCTCCAGGACTGGTCCTACGACCAGACCGACTGCATCGACGTCACTCTCGAGATGTCGAACACCAAGTGGCCCTCGGCCGGCACGCTGCCCGGTTTCTGGGACGACAACCGCGAGAGCTACATGCACTGGATCAAGGTGGCGCGCTACGGCGTCAACGGCGTCGTGACCGGGTCGGACACCGGTCTGCCCCTGGGCGTCACGGTCACCGTCACGGGCAACAGCATGACCGTGGACACCGATCCCGCCTTCGGCGACTACTACAAGGTGCTGGACACCGGCACCTACGACATCACCTTCAACGCCTACGGCTATATCGACCAGACCATCACCGGCGTCTCGACCACCTGGGGCACGCCCACGGTGCTGGACGTGGTGCTCGACCCCGTGGCCCACGGCGACATCACGGGCTACGTCTTCGAGACGGGCGGCGCGCCCATCGACGCGCAGATCGACGCCTACACCCACCCGCTCAACGTGCACATCGCGGTGGTCAGCAGTGCGGCGGCCTCGGGCGGCGCCTACACGGTGCCCAACCTGGTCTACAGGGACTATCGCCTGGTCTACTCGGCTCCCGGACACCTCACCGACCAGCAGATCGTCACCCTGGACGGCGCGACCGTCGCCGCCCCGGACATGACGCTGGGCATCGCCGAGGAAGTCGACATCTTCTCCGACGACTTCGAGTCGGGCGCCGGCCAGTGGGCCGGCGACTGGGGTCTCGGCACGCCGGGCTACGGCGGGGGACAGGACATGACCGACTCCCCGTCGGGTGAATACGGGAACTACACCAGCAGCCCCATCGCCATCGACGAAGCTCTCGACCTGACCGACATCATGTCCGGCACGGTCAGCTACTGGTGTATGTGGGACATCGAATCCAACTGGGACGGCGTGCAGTTCCAGGTCTCGACCGACGGCGGCAGCGACTGGACGCCGCTGGCCTCGTCCCGCACCTCGTCCGGTTCCGGCCAGGGCGCCCAGACGGCCGGCGAGCCCTACTACGAGAATACACAGGTCTCGTGGGTCTACGAGGAACGCGACCTCACCCCCTGGCTGGGTGAAGCCGACGTCCGCTTCCGCTTCCTGCTGGTCAGCGACAGCTCGGTCACCGAGGACGGCTTCCACTTCGACGACTTCATGGTCGAGGGTATTCGCGAATCCGATCCCGGCACCGGCGCGGACGACCTGCCCGGCCTGGCCACCAGGCTGCAGGGCGCCTATCCCAATCCCTTCAACCCGAGCACGAAGATCGCCTTCACGACAGCCCGCACCGGCCACGTCAGTCTGGCGGTCTACGACCTGACCGGGCGGCAGGTGCGCCTGCTGGTCGACGGCCACGTGGGGGCCGGCGAGCACACGGCCTTCTGGGACGGTCGCGGCAACGACGGCACGCGGGCGGCCAGCGGCGTCTACTTTGCCCGCTTCGTGGGCGACGAGGTCGTGGACACGACCAAGCTGATGCTCGTGAAGTAGACATTCGACACAGCCCATGAAATGCGAGCCCCGGTATTGCCGGGGCTCGCTTTTGTCATGCCGATACTTGTTGATCGCAGGGGAGGATCCGGGTTAATCCTCGTAGGCGTTCTATGCCATGGGATTCACAGTGACGGGTGCTGCAGATGAGAATCGACAAGACAAAGCCCGGTCTCTCGGCATGCAGCATGTCCCTGTTGCTGATCGGTCTCGTATCCAGGATCGCCCCCCTGTTCGATCAGGGGGGACGCATGCTGCGCCAGTTCCCGACCGAAGACGGTTTCCTGATGTCGACCGTCGCGCGCAACCTGGCGCTCGGCCATGGCCTGTCGACCGCCGCCGGTACGATCCCCACCAACGGGGTCCAGCCCCTGTTCACTTTCGTGCAATCCCTGGCCTTTCTGCTGGTCGGCGGCGACAAGCGGAGCGGCGTGCTGCTCGTCCTCGTCATCGAGATCGCCCTGGCCCTGCTCGGCGCCTGGCTGATCTATCGGCTGACGAACCGCCTGCTCGCCGGACGCGCCGACCGTGCAGCGGTCGGCCGCCTGGCCGCCTCGCTCTGGTTCGTCGGTCCGGTGGTCGTCAACAACAGTATGAACTGCCTGGAGACTGGTCTGTACGTCGTCTTGGTGCTGCTGACGTTGCATGTCTGGTACGCGGATCGGCCCCATGCCCCGCGCATGAAGATCAGCCTTTCGTCCGTGTACGTGGGCTTGCTGTCGGGCCTGACGTTCTGGGCGCGTAACGATGCCGTGTTCCTGGTTGCGGCCATCGTCGCGTGGCACGTGCTGCTCGGATACCAGGGACGAAGAGGCGACCTGTCGGTGCGAGTGAAAGAATCGCTGATCATGGCGTCGGTGGCCGCCGTGTTGGCCGCGCCCTGGCTGGTCTACAATACCGCGGGTTTCGGCCATATCGTGCCGGTCAGCGGCCTGGCGCAGAACTTGTCGACCGGTTTCGCCAGCAACCTAGTCGAGGTGCCGTCGAAGCTCTTCGAATACACCATGCTCCTGGCGCCCGTACCGACAGCGCTCGAAACGCGGGCTGTAGTGGTGGTCGTTACCGCCATCTTTTCGCTGGCGTTCTTCGTGTCGGCCATCGTGGTCGCGCGACGCGTGGGCGGGGGCGTGAGCGCCTTCATTCACGTCGGGCTCGTATTTGCCGCGTTCATGGTCGCGAATTACGGCATGTATTTCGGTGCGCCCTACTTCGTCAGTCGCTACCTGTTCCCCCTCTCTCCGCTGATGGCGGTGCTCGCTGTGGTGTTTCTCGTGAGAATCCTGACGCTGGTGCCGCGTGTCGTGTACGCCACGATCCTGGTGTCCGTCGTGATGCTGGCGGCCGCCCTCAACCTGCGGCTGTATCTCAAGGGGTGCGAGCATCAGTATTTCCAGGTCGTGGACTGGCTCGCGGAAAACGTGGCGGAGGAGCAGTGGGTGGGCGCACCGCAGTCGGGCACCGTCGGCTTCTTTCACGATCGTACCGTCAATCTGGACGGCAAGGTCAACCCCGTGGCCCTGGCGGCGAAGATCGACGGCAGGCTGCCGGAATACGTCGCGACGCAGGTATTCGACGACTTGCAGCGGCGCATCGACTACATCGCGGATTGGCACCAGGTGTCGGTCTGGCTGGATTATCCCGAGATCTCGACGCATTTCGAGCTGAGGGTGCACGATGTTCCCGGCAATCTGACGGTTCTGCAACGGAAGTAGGAACGGCTTGTCGGTCACATCAAGACGCGACACGGCGCCGGTCTGTCGGCCGGCGCCGTGTCGCGTCTTTCGTCATCGATCTGCCGACGACCGGCATGTCGCCGCTCAACCCACCGTGTAGCCATCCGCCTCGATCATCGCCTCGGCGATCTCGCCGTGCAGCCGGCTGCGTGACACCGGGTCGTGCTTGGCCAGGCGCCTCAGGCCGGCGGACATGGTGCGCAGCTCGTCGCCCGCGAGGGTGTCGGCCAGTACGTTGCGCCCCCAGGTGCCGCAGCGCTCCACGGCGTCGTGCACGTACAAGGTGACCATGCGCGCCATGAGCGTGGCGGCTTCCTCGCCGTCCGCTTCGGCTTTCTTCAGCGTGCGCAGCAGACCGCTCTCGCAGGCATAGGCCTCCATGAGGATGTCGGCCACGTCGGCGAGAATCTCCTGCTGGTCCTTGAGCTTCATGCCGTACTTCTGGGCCGCGATGCCCAGCGTCGCCAGCGCGATCTTCTTGAGGTTGGCTACGATCTTGGCCTCTTCCTCCATGAACGCCGGCTCGCCCATGTCGCCGAAGGACGGGATCGCCAGCAGGCCCTCGGCCACCGCCTGCGCCGCCGGCAGCAGGGCCAGCTCGCCCTTGAGCGCCTTGCGCATCAGCATGCCGGGGATGATCATGCGGTTGATCTCGTTGGTGCCCTCGAAGATGCGGTTGATGCGCTCGTCGCGGTAGAAGCGCTCCAGGGGATACTCCGAGCAGTAGCCGTAGCCGCCCAGCATCTGTACGCCTTCCTCGGCGGCCAGCGCCATGCTCTCGGTGCCGAAGACCTTGATCATGGAACACTCGATGCTGAACTCCTCGACCTTGAGGATCGACTGCAGGTCGTAGTCGTCGGCCGACTTGTCCAGGGTGGCGATGGCGCGGTCCAGCAGTCCCGCCGTGCGGTAGAGCATGGCCTCGGTCATGAAGGTCTTGGCCGCCACGTCGGCTATCTTGCGCCGGATCAGGCCGAAGGAATTGAGCGGCTGGCCGAACTGGTGGCGCTGCGAGGTGTAAGGCACGGCACTGGCGAGAGCCGCCTTGCAGCCGCCCACCGAGCTGGCGCCCAGCTTGAAGCGTCCCACGTTGAGAATGTTGAAGGCGATCACGTGGCCGCGACCCACCTCGCCGAGCAGGTTTTCCACGGGCACCTTGCAGTCTTCCATGATGACCTGGCAGGTGCTGCTGCCCTTGATGCCCATCTTCTTCTCTTCGGGACCGATCGATACCCCGCCGAAGTCCTTCTCCACGATGAAGCAGCTGAACTGTTCGCCGTCCACCTTGGCGAAGATGATGAAGACCTCGGCGTAGCCCGCGTTGGTGATGTACTGCTTGGTGCCGTTGAGGACGTAATGGGTGCCCTCGTCGTTGAGCACGGCGGTGGTGGCGGCCGCCAGGGCGTCGCTGCCGCTGCCGGGCTCGGTCAGGGCGTAACAAGTGAGCAGCTCGCCCGTGGCCAGTCGCGGCAGGTACTTTTCCTTCTGCGCCTGGGTGCCGAAGTAGACGATGGGCAGCGTGCCGATGCCCGTCTGGGCGCCGTGGGTCACCGCGAAACTGCCCGCGTTCGTGATGACTTCGCTGATCAGCATGACGGTCGCCTTGTCCGCGCCCATGCCGCCGAAGCGTTCGGGGACGTCGACCATCAGCAGGCCCATTTCACCCGCCTCCTTGAGCAGGGGCATGCCCAGTTCCGTCTTGCCCTCGTACTCCAGCTCCTCGCGGCGCGGCTCGATCTTCTGTGCCACGAAATCGGTGGCCGCCTGTCCGATCATGCGCTGGTTCTCGTCGAAGTCCTCGGGCGTGAAGACGTCGGCGGGAGCGGTCTCGGTCAGCAGGAATTCGCCGCCGGTGGGATATGTCTTGTTCTCGCTCATCACGACTCCTTTTGGCGGATCAGATTCTCTCGAAGATTCCCGCGGCGCCCATACCGGTGCCGATACACATGGTGACCATGGCGTACTTGCCCCCGCGCCGCTGCAGTTCGTGCAACGCAGTGGCCGTGAGCTTGGCGCCGGTGCAGCCCAGGGGATGGCCCAGGGCGATGGCGCCGCCGTTGGCGTTGATCCGTCCGTCGTCCGGTGACAATTCCAGACGCTTCAACACGCTGAGGCTCTGGGCCGCGAACGCCTCGTTCAACTCGATGACGTCCATGTCGTCCAGCTTCAGGCCGGACTGAGCCAAGGCTTTCGGTACGGCTGCGACCGGTCCGATGCCCATGATCTCCGGTTCCACGCCGGCCACGGCATAGGTGACGAAGCGCGCCAGCGGCGCCAGGCCGAGTTCGGCGCAGATCTCCGGCGTGGTCAGCAGCAACGCAGCGCCGCCGTCGCTCATCTGGCTGGCGTTGCCGGCGGTCACCGTACCGCCCACCTTGAAGGCCGGGCGCAGCTTGGCCAGGCTCTCCAGCGAGGTGTCGGCGCGCGGCCCCTCGTCGGTGTCGACGGTCAGCTCGACTACGGCCGGTCGGCCGTCGGGACCGGGCTTTGCGAGCTGCGTCGCCACGGGTACGATCTCGTTCCTGGACTTGCCGTCCGCGATCGCCGCCAGGGCTTTCTGGTGGCTGGCCAGGGCGAAGGCGTCCTGGGCTTCGCGCGTGAGTTCGTCCTCCTCCGCGAGACGCTCGGCCGTCAGGCCCATGGTCAGGTAGGTGCCGGGGTCCGCAGCCACCAGGCCGGGATTCGGCAGGTAGCGCTGTCCCCCCATGGGGATCATGGTCATGGACTCCACGCCGCCGGCGATGATCACGTCCTCCTGGCCCGCGGCGATTTTCAGCGCGCCCAGGTTGACGGTCTCCAGTCCCGACGAGCAGAAGCGGTTGATGGTCATGCCTGGTACTTCGTCGGGCAGCCCGGCCAGTAGGGCGATGTTGCGGCCCACGTTCATGCCCTGCTCGCCCTCGGGCATGGCGCAACCCATGATCACGTCGCCCACGCGCAGGGGATCGAGTTCGGGAGCGTGCTCCATGATACCGCGCACCGCGGCGGCGCCCAGGTCGTCCGGGCGTGTCTGAGCGAACGATCCCCGCTTGGCTTTGCCCACGGGTGTGCGGAGGGCCAGTGCGACTACGACTTCTCTCATGTCCTATCCCTCCTAGTTCCGCAGGGGCTTGCCGGTCTTGAGCAGGCTCTGCATGCGTTCCAACGTCTTGCGTTCGCCGCAGAGCTTCAGGAAATACTCGCGTTCCAGATCGAGCAGGTGCTGATGCGATACCGTGGTCGGCCCCGGCACGTCACCGCCGCTGATGATACGCGCCAGGTAGCCGCCGATCTTGCGGTCGTGCTCGCTGATGTAGCCGGCTTCTTCCATGTTGAAGAGCACGGATTCGCACAAGGCCACACCGTTGCGACCCATCACCGGGATCACCGGATCCGGGACGGGCGGGGCGTAGCCGTCCTCGGCCAGAGCGACGGCCATCGCCTTGGCGTCGGCCACCTGCAGGTCGCGGTTCATGCTCCAGGAGTCGCCCGGACGCAGGAAGCCGAGCTGCCGGCCCTCGGCGGCGCTGGTGGCCACCTTGGCCATGCCGATGGTCTCGAAGGTGTCCTTCAGCGCGGGGTAGAGATCGGTGCGGTCGGGCAACAGGGCCACATGGCGCTGGTAGAGTCGCGCGCAGCCGCCGCCCGCGGGCACGAGCCCGGCCCCGAACTCCACCAGGCCGATGTAGGTCTCGGCGGCGGCGCGTACCGCATCGCCGCCCATGGTCACCTCGCAGCCGCCGCCCAGGGCGAGGCTGTGGGGCGCCGTGACCACCGGCACCTGGCAGAAGGCGAGCCGATCGGTCACGCCCTGGAAGGCGCGCACGATCATGTCGATGTCCTCCCAGTTGCCCTC
Organism: uncultured Fibrobacteraceae bacterium; assembly: GCA_964389015.1. GTDB lineage: Bacteria > Krumholzibacteriota > Krumholzibacteriia > LZORAL124-64-63 > LZORAL124-64-63 > JAHIYU01. Next base: position 10,424 of record CAYMCR010000058.1, read on the forward strand.
CATGGCCTCCATCAGCAACATCATGAGGTTGGCGCCGGCCGAGAAGTGCTCGCCTTGGTTGGCGACCACCAGGGCACGGCCGTTGCGCTCGGCCTCTTTGCAGGCGGTCGTGATCATCTGGATGTGATCCTGGCCCAGGGCGTTCAGCTTGGAGTGGAACTCGACGCAGAAGATCCCGTCGCCCAGGTCCAGCAGCGAGGCACCGGGGTTGCCGCGGATCTCGCCACCGGTGCTGCGCAGGATCTCGAAGTCGTAGGCGCGCGGGTTGACGGGCACCGGCACGAAGGCGCCGGGCTCGGCCGTGGGGGCCTGGCGCGCGTCATCCTCGCTGCGGTAGATGCTCTCGGCGCCCGCGTCGTAGAGGGCGTCGACCCAGGCCGGCAACGGCAGGCCGTCCTCTCTCATTCGCTCGGTGACCTTGCGGAAGCCCAACGCGTCCCACGTCTCGAAGGGACCCAGTTCCCAGTTGAAGCCCCAGCACACGGCGCGATCGATGGCCGAAGCCTCGTCGCAGATCTCGGCCAGGCGCATGGCGCTGTAGCTCAGGGACGGCGCGAGCATCTTCCAGATCGCCTCGCTGCCGCGTCCCTTGCCGAAGACCAGGAACCGCAACCGTTCGACCAGATCGTCCATGGTCTTGGCCTGCGCGATCTCCGGGAATTTCGCCTTCTGCTTCTCGCGGAATTCGAGGGTCTCGAGGTCCAGGGTGAGGACCGTCTTCTTGGGTTGCTTGATCATCTTGTAGAAGCCGCCGCCGCTCTTGCGTCCCAGCAGGCCCTTCTCGACCATGGTGCGCAGGAAGGGGGGCGGATCGAAGACGTCGCGCGCCTCGTCGTCGGTAACCGCCTCGCGCACGTTGTCGGCCACGTGCACGAAGGTGTCGAGCCCGACGAGGTCGGCCAGCTTGAAGGTGGCGGTCTTGGGGCGGCCCACGGCGGGACCGGTCAGGGCGTCGACCTCCTCGATGGTCAGTCCCATCTCGTCCATCACGCGCATGGTGACCATCATGGCGTGCACGCCGATGCGGTTCGCGATGAAGTTGGGCGTATCCTTGGCCATGACGATGCCCTTGCCGAGGCGGACCTCGGCGAAGTCGGCCACCGCGGCGAGCACCTCGGGATCGGTGTCGGCGGCGGGGATCAGCTCCAGCAGCTTCATGTAGCGCGGCGGATTGAAGAAGTGGGTGCCAAGGAAACGCGGCTTCATTTCGGCGGGCAGGACCTCGGCCATGGCGGCCAGGGACAGACCCGAGGTGTTGCTCGTGAGCCAGGCGTCGGGACCCAGGTGCTCGACCGCGGCGGTCAGCACCTTCTTCTTGATGGCCAGATCCTCCTTGACCACCTCGATCACCCAGTCGGCGTCGGCGATGCGCGCGAAGTCGTCCTCGAAGTTGCCCGTCTCGATCAACGAGAGCAGGTCCTTGGTGAACAGGGGGGCGGGCCTGGCCTTGACCATGGCCTTGACGGCGCCATCGACGATGGCATTGCGGGCCGCACGGCCCGCTTCGGCGGCGTTTTCCAGGTTCGGGGGAACGATGTCCAGCACCAGCGAGGGCACGCCGGCATTGGCGAAATGGGCGGCGATGGCGCTGCCCATGACTCCGGAACCGAGGACAGCGACCTTCTTGACGTATCTGCTCATGACCACTCTCCGGATTGTGAAAAATATGAACAGTCATTCATTATTGTAGACGTGCTGGAGCTGCCTGTCAATACATCGTTCGAGTTGGTATTTCATTTAGCGTATATTTTAGCTCACTGATGGGATATAATGTCCGATATGGGAATTGGGGGTTGGTGTCGTGATATCGCATATTCGCTGAGCAATGGTTCAATCGGAGGCATTGTGACTTCCCGCAAGACTTCCCGCAAGGTCAACGACAAGCACGCACGCATTCTGGACGCGGCCATCGTGGAGATCGCCCGCCAGGGTTACCATCGCACGACCGTGGCCAGGATCGCCCGCCGCGCCGGCGTGGCCGACGGCACCATCTATCTGTACTTCAAGAGCAAGGAAGACGTTCTGGTCGCGGTCTTCGACCGGGCCATGGACCGCTTCATCAGCCAGGGCATCATGGAGATGAATACCGGGGCCGGCGCCGCCGAGCTACTGTACGACATCGTGCGCCTGCATCTCGAACAGCTCGGCGAGGACCACGACCTGGCCGTCATCCTGCAGGTGGAACTGCGGCACAGCCTCCATTTCCTGGACATGTTCAGCCGAACCCGCCTGCGCGATTATCTCGAGATCATCGCCGGCGTGATCAAGCAGGGCCAGAACGAGAGGGTCTTCCGCTCGGATCTGGAGCCCATGTTCGCCGCCAAGCTGGTGTTCGGGGTCCTGGACCAGCTGGCTACCGACTGGGTCCTGTCGGACAGGAACTATCGGCTCGGCGCTCGAGCCGAGGAGGCCAATGTCTTTCTGAAGGGCGCCCTGGCACTCCACGACACAGCTTGACAGGCTTCATTATTTCGCGAGTAGCTTCTGTTGATCCACGGAGTTACTTGTCTGTCGATCAATAAATTCCTCCGCGTAATTCCTGCGTAACGCCCTCTCTCTATGCTGCAAGCGTTGGACACGTGCCCGGTCGGCCGTGTCGCGTCGCAAGAGAGGGGATGAACATGCGTCACATGGAACGGACGACAATTATTGTGCTGGCAGCTTTTCTGAGTATTGCGCTGATGCTCGGCTGCAGCGGCGACGATCCCTTGGCTCCCGAGCCGGAGCCTGAACCCGAACCAGTGCCCACGGAGGATCTGGCTGGAGACGTAGCGCTACCGGACGGTTGGGCTGGAGATCTATCCGCCCTGACGGTCCTCAACGGCCTGGAATCGGGTGAATGCAGTGGCGACGGGACCTTCGCATTGAAGGTCCATCAAGACATGCCCCAGTTCGCCATGGTGAGAGGGCCGGACGGTCATCCTCTGCTACTGGGCTGGTTCGGGGAGGACACGCCGACGATCTCGGTCCGTACCACGGCCGAGGTGCTCACGTGGTTCGCCTTGGGCGCGTGGATATTGCCAGAGGGTATGGGCGACGAGGTTCGCGATCTGCTGGCCGACCCGGCTACCGATCTCTCGGCCCTTGAGGCGGCCTGGGTCGAAGCCGTCGCCGCCCAGCCGGGTGGGATCGACGGTGAGAACACGGCTGTCCGCGATGCCCTGCAGATTTTTGTCGAGGCGCTGACCACCGAGGCGGGCGCCAAGGGCGTCATCATCGAGCCCGGTGAACAGCAGAGCGGCATCGACGTGCTGAACCAGGGCGGCGTCAACAAGATCACGATCATGAACAGCTATCGGCGCCGCGCGATCGGTTTCATGTGGCGCGAATCCTGGGAAGACACCAACGACTTCGAGCACGAATACGACGACGACCCGATCCTCACTCTGGAGATCCCGCCCACCGACGCCTACAGCGGCGCCCTGAACACCATCCTGGGCTATATCACCGGGAACACGGCCTACAACCCCAAGTCCATGCCCCCTGTTCAAATGGAACATCACCCGGAGTCGGTGCAGACCAACTTCCGCTTCAACGTGCTGGGCATAGGAATGCAGGAACCCGACGACATTTCCCTCTACTCCTCCTGGGAACTGGAGCAGGGCGAATGGATGGCCATGAAGTGCATCTGTCTCGACTACTTTCTACCCATGTTCCTGAACATCGCGGGTGCGGCGGGAACCGTGGCGAGCAGTATCTTCGAGGACGTGATTCCCGGCCAGGTCAACGACTTCATCTCGTATGTCGGCACCGCATTGCCGAACTTCCACACCCAGATGCAGAACGGGAACTGGCAGGGTGCGCTGCTGGACCTGTGGACCGCGACGCTCACGACGGGCACCACGCAGACCTGGGTGCTGGACCTCGTCGAGGACGGTCTGCAGGCCGCGCTCTTCACAGCCGAGGAATCCACTGCGGTGATGTCCGGCGTGAACGGCCTCTTCGCCGCCATCGGCATCGTCGACATCATCGGGAATCTCTTCGACAACATGACTTTCGGCTACCACATCGGCGAATGCAAGACGGCCGAGTCCTGGGAGATCGCCGTCACCATCCCGCGGGTGCATATCGAACCGCGCGAGGCGAGCATGATGTCCCTGGGCAGCCAGATGCTCACCATGGTCGTGGACGACGATACGGGGACTCATCCCGAGGGCTGGTCCTACGCCTACCACTGGACCTGCACCGGCCGCCACGGCGTGATGTACAACCCGCGCGACATGGCCGATATGAGCAATGATTTCCTCACCAGCAGTGAATTCGTGCAGTATATCGCCGAGAACGGCAGCCAGGGCGATGAGGAATTCACCTGTGAGGTGTACGTGCAACTGGGCGGTGAGCAGACTTTCATCAATGACGCGGAGGCTGGCCAGGAGGCCGTCCTGCACGTAATCCGCCAGCACATCGTCCTGGCCGACACCATGCATACCTGCCCCTCCGGCTACATAGAGATGCGGCCCTACCTCGACCCGCCCTACGATGGCGAGGGCACGCTGCTATGGACCTGGGACGGCGGCGGGACCAACGGCTTCCTGCGCGGCCCCGGCATGGTGGCACCTCCCTGGACCAGCACCGACAACCTGGCCACCTTCCGCGTGGACTCCGCGGGTGGCAACGATCAAGTCACCTGCATCGCGTCGATCGATTACGGCGGCGTCGTCGTGGCGCCGGTGGATACCGCCGAGGTCTACATTGAGGACGTGGGCGGGTTCGAACCGTATTTCACCAATCACTTCTGCTACACGACCTTCGAGAACAACGACGGCTCCTGCACCGAAGGCTTCCGGATCGTCGTCGGCTTCGAGGAGATCCCCGGTGTACTCCGCTACCGGATCCACGGCACCGGCTTCAACGATCCCTGGTACTACGGATCCGAGTACGATAATACGATCCGCGCCCAGTATCTGGAGCGGCGGGAGGGTATGTTCATTATCGGCCTGACCAGCGGCGGCGGCACCGCCGATTGCGACAACCCCACTCCGGAGGATGAACTCTGCAGTCAGATGTGGAGGTTTGCGGGAGCGGTCTGGGAGATCACACCGGTTTGTCCTTGAGGGTGGTGGCTGGTATGCGCAGAGCGGGGGCGTTCCGGCGGCGCTCCCGTCGCCTATGCGTTTTCAAGTTGCGGCCGCCGCGATTCACGTCCAAGCTGGAGTCAGCCGTACGCTGCAAGATCGGCGGCGAGGGACCACAGGGAGGACGCGAGGGATGGCCGGTATCCGCGGAACACACGCAGGAGTCGTGATCGCCCTGACGGTTTGCACAGCCGCCGTCCTGGCGACACCCGCACACGCCGGCTGGACCTTCGAGATGCACGGCGGGGTGCCCTGGGTGCCCGACCGCACCGTCAACATCTCCCAGACGGGTTTCCCGGACCTCCACATCGACGCCCGCATGCGCACCGAACCGGGCAAGATGCCGTTCTACTACGACCTCCGCCTGATCCGCTGGGACGGCCGCCACGGCTGGGCGCTGGATTTCCTGCACAACAAGCTGATCCTCGACAACCCGCCGCCGGAGGTCCAGGACTTCCAGTTCACCCACGGCTACAACATGGTGAGTCTGCAGCGGCTGTGGCGTGTCGCGGATTATGTGCTGATGGCGGGCGCGGGCGTGGTGCTGACGCACACCGAGAGCACGGTCCGCGGGCGTGTTTTCGACCAGCATCGGGGGGTGTTCGGCTGGGGGTACTATCTGTCGGGGCCCTTGGTGGTCGTGGGGGCGGGTCGGCGGCTGGAGCTGGGTGAGCGGGTCTATCTCTCGGGGGATGTGCGGGCTTCCTGGTCGCATGTCGATGTAGATGTCGTCGACGGCGGCGCTTCGATGACCGACGTGAGCGTGCACTTCCTGGTGGGGGCGGGTGTGCGGTTCTGAGCTAGTGGCGTGTTTCACCCTGTCGGGGCATCGCATTGCACAACCGCGGCTGGCACCGACTGCGGGCCGCGACTTCGGCCTCGCCGCCTTTTTACACGGTGTAAACCATGACTTGGTGGAGTGGGCCGGCGGCCTGCGGGATCGTCCCGGTGTTT
>CAYMCR010000059.1:0-16280 GCA_964389015.1 uncultured Fibrobacteraceae bacterium
CGTCGGTCGCCACGTTGGCGTCGATCGACGTGGGATCGATGATCACCGTCGCCGGTACGATCACAGGTATGTCAGTGATGTACGGCTCGTAGTTCTGCATCGTCACGACCAGCTTGGCCGAACCGGGGGTCAACACGCCGTCCAGGTCGAACGTCGCCCTGCCGGTCGGATCGACAGTGCCGCTGGCCAGCAGCACGCCGCCCTGGGTCAGGCCCACGTAGCTGCCTGTGGCCGCGTCCACGTCGATGCTCACCGCGTTGGTGAACAGCGTCGGCAGATGGGCCACCGGATTCACGCCGGGCACGCCCATATAGGTGCTCAGCGACGGGTCGCCCAGCAGGTTGTAGATGTTCCAGTAGTAGGTCTCACGGGTCGAACCGGCCTCGGTCACGGCCAGGTTGCCGGAGAACACCACCGCGTCGTTGGTCACGTACCACTGAGTCTGGGCCTCACCGTGGTCGTGGAACACGCCGTCGTACACGCCCATGCCCGTACTCTCGTACGGATAGGCCGTGCCGTCGATCTCGCCGGAGGGGTGGAAGCCCACGCCCCACCAGTAGTCCTCGTCCCAGTAGGTCGAGTTCGAACCGCCGATGTAGCCGATCGCGCCCTTGTCGGTCGCGCGCAGGAAGGTCTCGCCGAAGCACTCGCCGACATCGTAGGTCGAGGTATCACAGCAGTTGCCCACGGCCAGGAAATACTTCCCGCTGTTGGTCAGGCCGTTGATGTCGGACTGCGTAAAGCTCGGGTCGCTCCAGCTCGTAGAGCTGCCGTGAGCGGTGTAGTTGATGAACCCGATGCCGTTGCTGCATTCCTGGATGATCGCGGCCGAAGCGCCGGGATCGTCCGACGCCGGGTACAGGTACGTGTTGCTCGTGATACCGTGCGCCGCGTTGAAGTAGTGCTCGGTACCGTAGTTGATCTGACCGTTGCCGTGGGTCGGCGCGAAGCCGGCGTCCACACCCGCGATCAGCGTCACGTCGCTCAGATAGCTCGGATCGGGCATCGTGAACTGGTCGTACATCATCGACTTGTCCAGCTGCGCCTGCAGTTGCGCGCTGTTGGTCGCCGAGAAGCGGCCGTAGTACATGTCGGGGTACAGATCGCCGTCCACCGCGCAGTAGGGGCGGTCGGTGGCGTCGCCGGCCTCGGTGAAGGTCGGGCACTGGGCCACGTCGCCCACGAAGAGCACGAAGCTCGGCGCGGGATCCGCGGGTGTCGCGTCGTTGTACAGGCCGTGCAGGTAGGTCTGGATCGTCGTCGTGGTCGAACCCACCTCGGGGGTGCCGATCACGGCCAGGATGACCTTGAAGCCGCGCTCGGTCTTCCAGGTCACGAAGTCGGCGAGCTGGAATTCGAACTCCGGAGCGGTCACGATCACCATCGTCACCTTGTCGCCCACGCGGTCCGGATGGTCGATGTGGTTGATCTTCTCTCCCGCCACATTCCTGTACACGGGCGCAAAGAACGGGCTGTAGGTCCTGGCGATGAGATCGTCGCCGGCGGCCTTGTCTCCGCCCTCGAACGTCACACGTACATCCATCGACTCGTGAACCACGAGCTGGTTCTCACGGGGCAGGTACTCCACGGGGGAGATCTCCAGACGCCCCATCCCCAGGGAACGCAGCGTACCCAGTTCCACCAGCCGGATCATCTCGCCCGCAACCTTGGGTTGGGCGTAGGCCGCGCGGTCGTAGAGGAAAGGCAGGTTCTCCAGGTCCGCGTCCTTGGCGATCGGCGGCTGCGCCGGGAACAAGGGGTTGGTCACTCCGTGCTCCGCCAGATCGATCGTCCGGCTCTGTACGGAGAGTACCTCCACGCGGGCCGATGCGCCGTATGGGATGGCTACGAGCTCGTTCATCATCGGCAACTCGGGGGCCCCTTCCACGTGCGAGCTGTGGAAGCCCGGAATCATGATCCGGGTGAAGTCTCCAGCCTTGGTGCTTACGTCCAGGGCCGACAACGCGCCGACGTCGATGCGGAAACGCATCTCGTCGTCGCGGTCGGAGGTCAGCAGAAGCTGGCTCGCGCCGCCCTTGACCGGAATGTTGGTCGCCGCGCCGATGGCCGTACTTGCGGCCAACACGCACGCAGCGAGAATCAATAGCATGGCTTTCGCTCGCATCGTGACGATCCTTTCTTTGGTGGACATGTGAAAAAACCCGGCAAGACGGGGATTTGCCAGATTGCAAACATCACAACATTGTCGATTTTAACACAAGTCTTTCAGGATTTGAACTATAGATGTACACTATTTTTACAGGTATATTATAATAATGATATTCTAATTCATTATGGGACACTTGAATGTCCCACGCCTGTGGCGGAGGGCGTCTGGGCGGGGTGGCAGCGATGAAATCGCAGTGATTGCCATCGGTCATCAATCACGTTTGTGGCCAACCGTAAAATAAAGCAATCCGCATTCAAGATCCAATCAGGCAGCAAATCCCCTACTGAGCACTGGGGTATCATATGGTAGAGTTGCGAAACCTGTTGACGGTTAATTGACTCCACGGGATCCGTGGTGTAACATATCTGAATCGATCCATCTCCCCCGCTGGACCTTGCGAACGTCGCTAACCTGGGACAGGAAAACTAAATGAGGAAATGGCACTTGTTCGTCGTCCTGGCCCTGGTCTTGGCCGGTCTGGTCGCTTCCTGCGGTCGTCTGGAACCGCTGGGTACGCTTTTGGTCGTCTCCGAGCCGGCCGGTGCGACGATCCTGATCGACGGCGTAGCGACCGGCGACCTGACGCCTGCGGAACTGCCGCTCGCTGTCGGTTCATACACTATCGCCGTCACGAAAACCGGCTTCCTGATCTCACCGGCTTCCCGCAACGTCAATGTGCCGCCCGGCCGACGCGTTCCGGCGAGCTTCACCCTGGCGGAGCTCGGCGAGTTGACGGTCACCTCGACGCCCGCCGGCGCCGCGATCATCCTGGACGGAGAGGACAGCGGCGAGGTGACGCCGCACACCTTCACGCTCGTCGTCGGCACGCACACCGTCGCCGTCGCGCTGGACGGGTATGTCGCCGACGGCGGTGAGCAGACGATCGACCTCGCCCCCGGCGGCACGCCGCCCGTCGAATTCGACATGCTGCCCGCCGGCACCCTGGCCGTGACCTCCACTCCCGCCGGCGCCGCGGTCTTCCTGGACGACGCGGATACGGGCGAGACCACTCCCCACACCTTCACGCTGGCCGCCGGCGACTACGCCGTGCACGTGGAGAAGAGCGGCTACACGTCCGACCCGCCGTCGCTGGATGTCACGGTCGAGGCCGGTGCCGACGCGACCGCCGATTTCACCCTGACGGGCACCGTCACCCCCGGTTCCCTGTCGGTCACCTCGTCACCCCCGGGCGCCTCCATACACCTGGACGGCGGCGACACCGGCGAGCTCACGCCGCACGTCTTCGACGACCTGATCCCCGGCACCTACGAAGTGTCCGTGTCCCGCCGCAACTTCCACCCGCCGGCGGCGCAGCAGGTCGTCGTACAGGCGGCCGGCGAGAGCGACGCCGACTTCGCGCTGACGCCGCGCAAGATCGTTTTGCTGGAATACATGTCGGGCGTGAACTGCGAGGGCTGCCCGGCCATGAACACCATGCTCGCCAACGTGGAAGCCGCGGGCTACGGGCCCGACGTCATGCTCGGGCTGAAGTACAGCGGTCCCTTCGGCGGATCGGATCTGCACTTCGAGGCCAACGAGGCCGTGCTCCAGGCCCGCATGACCGTCTACGCGAACAACACGACCTGGAACTGGGCCGCGCCCACCCTATTCTTCGACGGCGACCTGCCGGTGGAGCCTAACGGCTATCCCGCGATCGGCGATCTGGTGCAGATGCTCGATGTCGCGACCGCGACCGATCCCGGCTTCGCCGTCGACGTGCACGTGACCGACTTCGACGTCACGGACTTCACGGTGATCGTGGATCTCGTGGCCACGCGCGACGTCGTCGACGCCAACGCCGTACTCAACGTTGCCATCGTGGAGAATCCCATCCTGTACGCCGAGCCTCAGAACGAGGCCGGCGAGGACGAATTCCACTGGATCTGCCGCGAATTCCTCCAGGCGGATGTCACGCCGCTGCCCATCGGGCCGGACACCCACGCTCACTTCGAGATCACCATCGAGCGGCAGGGCACCTGGTCCGGCGTGCCGGACAACCTGCTCGCCATCGCCTTCGTCCAGAACGAAGTCACGCTGGCAGTGCTGCAGGCCGGCGCCACACAGATCACACATGAAAAGGACCAACCGTGAGACACCTCAAGCTCATCATCTTGACGACCGTGGTCCTCGGCTACGCCCTCGCAGCAACCGCCCACCCGGTGGCGCGCACCGTGTTGCTGGAAACCTTCACCAACGTCAGCTGCGCGGGCTGTGCCGACGCCAACCTGGTGACCAGCCAGATCGTCGGCGACCGCAGCAACCACGAGGTCGTCAACGTCCAGTTCCACCTGAACTGGCCGGAAGCGGCCGACCCCTTCTACACGGCGAACCCGGCGGACAATTTCGTCCGGGCCTTCTATTACGACATCGCCGACGCGCCCGATCTGATCACCGCCGGCGTCAACACGCCCACCCCCGGCAACGGCGACGATCTCACCACGGCGATCGACGACCACTGCGATGCCCTCACGCCCCTGAGCATGGTCGTGACACACGAACTCGTCGGCACGGATCTGACCGTCGATGTCGGCATCAAGGCCGTGGCGACGCCGCCCGACGGCGAACTCTGGCTGCACGTGGCCGTGGTCGACGAGTACGAGCATTACGAAACAGCGCCCGGCAACAACGGCGAGACGGACTTCCATTGGACGATGCGCGATCAGATCCCCAACTTCAACGGCACCGACTTCACGATCGAGGAAGGCGACTCGCTCACCTTCACCCTGCCCTCGACCGTGGACCCCGCCTGGCTGGACACCGACCTGCACGTGGTGGCCTGGGTCCAGGACTACGACACCAGGGAGGTCCTGCAGGCGTCGACGACCGCGCCCCGCTCACCCTACGCGGCCTCGTACTATGCCGAGCGCTACGGCAAGGTGTCGCCCGTGGACGAGTTGTCCCGTTCCGACGGCTGGGTAGTGAACGCCGGCGCGCTGACCGACACCTACGATTTCCACATGGATGTCGACGCACCCGGTTGGCAGGTCTCCGCCTGCGCAGGCGAGACCTGTTATCCGCCCTGGGTCACGGACTTCAGCGTGGAGCTCGGCCCGGATGAGGAGGAAGTGATCTCCATCGACGTCATACCCTCCACGAGCGGCGCCACGGGCACGGTCACGATGACCCTGACCAGCCAGGGCGACCGTGACATCGTAATCACCCGTACCTTCGTGGTGATCACCCCGGGCACGGACGTGCTCTACGTGGACGCCGACGAGGGCAACGGCTACGCCCCCTATTTCACCGACGCCCTGGCCGCGGCCGGCGCCACCTGGTCGGCCTGGGACCTGAAGGCGCTGGGCCGACCCGACGCCTTCGACCTCGGCGCCTTCACGAAGGTAGTCTGGAATACCGAAACAGCCACACCCGGCCTGGCGGACGCGGACCGCGCCGTGCTCGGCGCCTACCTCGACGGCAGTGGCGACCTGATGCTGTCGGGCCAGGACCTGGCCTTCGGGCTCTGCGATCCGCTCAGCCCGCACCACACGTCCGCCACCCTCGCGTGGTACGAACAATACACCGGTGCGGTGTACGTCGCCGACGACGCGCAGGACAGCAGCGTCTCCGGCGTGGCGGGAGATCCCGTGGGCGACGGCCTCGCCTTCTCCCTCGCCGGCGGGGACGGCGCCGGCAACCAGGATTACCCCGACGTGCTCTCGCCCCGCGACAACGCCCGCTCGGCCCTCGACTACTCCCCCGGCAACAGCGCCGGAGTGCGTTTCGCCCTGGGCGACGCGCGCATGGTGACCCTGGGCTTCGGCTTCGAGGGCATCGCGGCGGCGGCCGACCGCAACGCCCTGATGGCGTCCGTGCTGGCCTGGTTCGACGACACCACCGTGGGCATCCCCGCGGGCAACGCCCCGCCGCTGCGCCTGTCCGGGGCGGCCGCCCACCCCAACCCCTTCAATCCGGCGACAAGGCTCACCTTCACCCTCGAGGGCGACGGTGACACCGAGACCTACCTCGACATCCACGACGTGCAGGGGCGCCGCGTGCGCCGTATCGCGGCCGGCCGCTTGTCCGCCGGCGAGCACGCACTACGCTGGGACGGCCGTGACGACACGGGTGCCACCGTCGCCGGCGGCCTCTATCTCGCGATCCTGCGCGCCGGTGACGCTTCCGAAACCATCAAGATGACGCTCGTGAAATAGAACGGAGTCGGCTCATGAAAAGCATCGCCTGGTCCTTGTTCCTGCTCGCCGCCCTGACGCCCACTCTCGCCGGCGCCGGCGATTACGCCGTGTCGGACTGGTCTCTCGAGGACATCGCGGGCGATCCGGTCGGTCTGCACGACCAGCTGGATCGCGGCCCGGTCCTGATCTCCTTCTGGGCCCTCTGGTGCGCCCCGTGTCTCAAGGAGCTGCCGCATCTCGACGAGTTGGCCGCCGAGATGGCGGGCGAACTCACCGTGCTGGCGATCAACATCGATTCGCCGCGCAGCGTCCACAAGGTGCCGTCCTACGTGGCCACCAAGGGCTACGATCACCTCACGGTCCTGCTGGACACGGCCGGCGACGTGCAGCGCAAGCTGCAGGTCGGCGGCACCATGCCCTTCCTCATGCTGCTCGACGCGCGGGGCCACGAGGTCTACCGCCATGTCGGCTACCGCGAGGGCGACGAACTCGTACTGCGGGAGGAAGTGGCCAAGCTGCGCGACACGACCGCGGGCGAGACGACCGGCGGCGAGATCCACGCCACCGAGCAGTTCGAGTACTCGTATCACACGGACACCGGGAGCGAGATCTTCGAGAATTGGCTGGACGCCGACTTCATCTCCGGCGACTTCCGGCTCGGCATCCTGCTCAACTCGCAGCAGCCCGCGGAAGAGGGCGATCGCCAACACGAGATCCGGCATCGCTTCGTCGAATTGCGCACCGGCGACTACGAGATACGGGCGGGTCATTTCTACGGGATGTTCGGACGCGGCTTGCTCTTCGCCGCCTACGAGAACCGCACGATCCGCGTGGACACCTCGCTGGACGGTGTCCTGGTGCGCGGCGGGCACGGCCCGTGGCAGGCGACGGCCTTCAGCGGCACGCCCTCGGCGCTGGACCTCGACATACGCGGTCTCGACGGCAGCCTGAGTCTGCACGACCGGGTGTCCGTCGGTTTCACGGGTCTGACCTGGCAGGCGCCCGACACCCCCATCCGCGACGGCGCCCTGTTGCGCGACTACGCCCTGTCCGGCCGCCTGGAAGCCGCCCACCGGGTGGGGAACCTGTACGTGGAGTACGGCGGGCGCAAGCGGTGGGAGCAGATGCCCGGCGGCGAGTTCCTCGCCAAATGGGGACACGCGCTTTACGCCGGCGCCACGGTCCTGGCCGGTCCCTTCGGCCTCTCGGTCGAGGCCATGGACTACGACGACTTCACCATCCTGGATGAGGCGGACGGGCGCACGCCGCTCAACAATCCGCCGTCGCTGACCCGCGAGCATCTCTTCACGCTGCTGAATCGCCAACCGTACCTGCGCGACGCCGACAACGAACGCGGTCTGCAGGGCGAGATCGCCTGGGCCGGGCCGGGCGGCTGGAGCGCGGTCGGCAACGCCAGTCTCGTGGAGCTGCAGAACGGCCGGCAGAGCTACCGCGAATACTACGCCCACGTGGAGCAGGACCGGATCGGCGACTTCCGTTGCCGCGTCGGCGCCGACCGGCGCGAAGTGTACGACACGGATTTCTTCCGCGATCTGGAATACGTCACCGCCGTGGGTGAGGTCACCTGGTATGCCGACGCCCGCCACGCCTTGACGCTCAAGTTCGAGCACCAGCATGCCACGGATCCCGGCACGGAATTCGGCGGCAACGGTGAATACGACCAGCAGTTCACGACCCTCGAGTTCTCGACGGCGCCGAACTGGACCATCGCCGCCATTATCGAGACCAACAACAAGTACGAGTCCCAGCGCGATTTCCTGGAGGAGGAAGGCCCCTTCCCCGCCGCCCAGATCAGCTACGTGACCGACGACGGGGCCATGTTCATCTTGTGGGCGGGCAAGCGTCTGGGCGGTTATCTCTGCGCGGGCGGCGTCTGCAAGTTCGAGCCCGCGTTCGAGGGCGTAGAGCTGTCCGGCACGATTCGTTATTGACGAAAACACACCGCCTTGAGCGAGCCCGGATCGGCGTGATCCGGGCTCGTTACGCATACCTGCACAGATTCGCATAAGAAAGGATTGATTTACTCCGCGATTCTGATAGAGTGCTGATATTGACGGTTGTCGTATCGTCGGCCGCCGCTCGCAGAAGGGTCTATTCAGGATCGGAGAGGGCCATGGCGAAGATCTTGATCGTCGGCGCCGGCTTCGCGGGGCACACCGCGGCGCTCTACATCGGCGACAGGCTGGGACGAAACCACGAAGTCACGGTGGTGAACCGCTCGGACCGCTTCGTCTACATCCCCTCGCTGGTCTGGGTGGGCATCAACCGCATGGACGTGGTGAAGACCCGTTTCCCCCTGCGGGACGTCTACGACAAATTCCACGTGAACTTCATCCACGGCCGGGTGACCGAGGTTCATCCCGACGAGAACTTCGTCAACGGCAGCCGGGAAGACGGCACCGACGAGGCCTTCCACGTCGACTACGACTACCTGGTGCTGGCCACCGGTCCCAAGTTGGACTTCGGTGCCACCCCCGGCCTGGGACCGCAGGTCGGCAACTCCTGGTCCATCTGCACGCCGCCCCACGCCGTCGAGGCCCGCGACCGGTACCGCGAGGCGATCATGCGCATGGAGTCGGGCGACCGCCAGCGCATCGTCATCGGCACCGGACACGGCGGCGCCACCTGCCAGGGCGCCGCGCTGGAGTACATCACGAACGTGCACAAGGATCTGGTGCGACGGGGCGTGCGCGACAAGGCGGACCTCGTCTACCTGAGCAACGAACCCGCCCTCGGCGACTTCGGCATCCGCGGTCTGCACGTCAATCACAAGGGCCGCCGGACTTCCGGCGAGGAGTTCATCAGCGCCGTCTTCGCTGACTTCGGGATCGAACCGGAGGTGTCGCGAAGCGTGACGGCGGTCGAACCGGGTCGCGCACTGTGGGAGGACTGCGAAGGCCGAGCCGGGGAAACCGCCTTCGATTTCGCCATGCTCATCCCCCGCTTCATGGGCGTGGACATGGCCTACCTCGGCCCCGACGGAGAGGACGTCTCCGACAAGATGGTCAACGCCGTGCGGCTGGTGACGGTCGACGGCATCTACGGCCTGCCCTACGAGCAGCTCGCCGCGAATCCCGACGCGTGGCCGTCGGTCTACCAGAACCCGAATTACCACAACATCTTCGCCGCCGGTATCGCCTTCGCGCCGCCGGGACCCATCTCGCAGCCCTTCGCCAATCCGAACGGCCTGCCCATCAGCCCCGCGCCGCCGCGCACGGGCATGGTCTCGGGCATCATCGGGCGCATCGTGGCCCTGAACATCATCGACCTGGTCGAGCACGGACGGATGACCCACGGCGAGCGCATGACCGAGATGTCGGCGGCCTGCATCGCGTCCATGGGCGATTCCATGTGGGACGGTTCGGCCACGGTGATCATGGTCTACCCGGTGGTGCCGGACATGAGGCGCTTCCCCAACGAGGACGGTCGCGACCAGTTCGTCACGCACATGGAGATGGGACTGGCCGGGGCCTGGATGAAGCGCATGATCCACACCACCTTCATGCACAAACTGCAGGCTCGCATCGGCTGGAAGATCATCCCGGAATAGGAGGGCAGGACATGGAGATCACACAGCGGGACAAGTTCTGGATGAACAACAAGCTCTTCCAGCTGTTCAGATTCATCGTGCTGAACCTGAAGATCCTCAAGGCGGTCGATCACAGCAAGCGGTCGTGACGGTCGCCAGTCAGATTTTCAGCGCGACGAGGGCCGAGTTGAGCCCGCCGACGCGCTGCGGATCGCTCCCCTCCATGTAGTAGCGCAGGACCGCGTCGGTACCGCTGGCGCGCAACTCGAACCATTGCCCGTCGAACTCGATCAGGGTGCCATCGCCGGCGTTGAAGCAGCGGTCGATCTCCGGCAGGGACGCACCCGCGGGCAAACGTTGCCGCAACGCGTCGGCGATCTCGGCGGTCGGGCGCCCTTCCAGACCGGCAAAGAAGGCCACCGTGGCTTCCTTGCGCCGATTGCCGGCGGCCTGCGCCGCGGCGCGCTCCTCCCCGCGCAACGTCTCGTCGTAGAGGGTCACGTCCTGGCGCTCGTAGAAGCGGTGGACGATGCCGTAGCGGTCCAGGCGATCCATGTAGAACTCGGCGAAGCTGCTCCCCTCGCGGTGCAGACGCGCGGCGAGCCCCAGGGACATGACGCCGATCTGCATGCCGTCCTTCTCCTTGATGGCCAGCGTGGCGCGCTCCCCGTGGCGGCTGGACATCCAGTCGTCCGGTCCCATGGCCGCGCCGCCGCTCTCCTCCGCCATGATCGCCAGGCGCGGGCGCGGACCGAAGACGACCGTCTCGCCGGTGGCGTCGGCGGCGGTCGTGGTCGGCGGCGGGCCTTCCTCCGCGGCGTCCAGCAACTGCCGTTCGAGATCTGCCACGAGACTGCCGAAGTACTTGAAGCCGACCGGCACACGATGGGTCTTCAGCGACGTGCCGTGGAGACGGTTGAACGCCTCGGCCAGCTCGCCGATGCTGCGGCTGGTGGGCCAGGTCGTGGCCACGATCCAGTCGTTGTCGTCGAGAGTGCCTTCCGCCTGCAGGGTCTCGAGCCTGACGGCGGTGAGCATGAAGTAGATCTGGTTGGGCTTGAAGAAGACCAGGCAACGGTCCGCGTCCAGGGGGTCCACTTCGAGACCGGCCGCGCGTGCAGCCTCCGCGCGCGCCGCCGGCGCGACGGTCACCATGTTGAAGCGGTCGCCGTCGGGATCCCAGATGAAGACGACGTCGGCCTCGCGGTCGCGCAGCCGGTCCTGCGCGCCCACGTTCTTGTAGACCTGCCACTTGCCGGGATCGACCCCGTGATTCACGCCGTCGACGACGCCGAGGCCGTGATAGTCGCTCGATTCCCGCTCGTGGGTGAACGAGACGGGGCCTTCGGCGTCGCAGCCGATGCCGAGCTGTGCGAAGACCCGCCGCGCGGTGGCGCCCATGCTGCCGCCCTCGGTGCAGATGGAGGCGCAGAAACCACGTTCGTGAGCCGCCGGCAGCTCGTCCAGCAGGGACGCGGGCACGATGGCGCGCAGACCGGCGGTGTACGGTTCTAGGGGATCGAAATCGCGTTCGATCAGGGGATCGTCGCTGGCCGCCAGCGGGATCTCCAGCCCGACTTCACCGGCCTGCTGCGCCAGCGCGCGCGTCCGATCCGCGATGCGCCCGGCCAGGCCCAGCAACTGCATGCCGCTGGCGTCCATGGGTTTCCAGCCGCCCTTGAAGCTGGGGCTGTGCGACGCGGTGAAGTTCTCGCCGCCGGCCAGTTCCTCGTAATTCACGCCGAAGGACGAGAGCCAGATGGGCGTCGTGTCCTGACCGGGCGGACGCAGACGCACGCCGAGGCCCGCCCCCGCGTAGATGCGCGCCGCCAGATCGATGAACTCCTGCGTGTGGGGCCGCACCTCGCCGCCCACGTGCAGCTGCGCCAGACCTTCCTCGAGAGCGAGCTGTGCCCGCGCGTACAGCATCACCGCCACGTTCAGGCTGTTGAAAGGCACGTCGGTGTTGTGCATGTCCTGCGGGTCGAGCAGGTCGCGGTAGCCGGCGGTGCCCAGCTTGAAATCCCGGGCCCAGGCCAAGAGAGTGTCACGTGCCAGATCGGGCGTGATACGGAGGGTTTCCGGTTCGTTCTTCAAGGGGTGGAACAGGGGGGCGTGCGACAGCATCGGCGCGTCCTTCCAGTGTCAAAGAGAATCGCGTGACGGAAAGAGGTCCTTCAGTTCCGAGAACGAATCGATCTCGAGATCCGGACTCGCCGCGCGCAGGCGTCCCAGATCACTCAGGCCATAAGTGCAGGCGACCGACACGGCTCCCAGCGCGAGCGCGGCGAGCACGTCGTTGTGACTGTCACCCACGACGGCGACCTCGGACGGGTCCGTGTCCAGGTCGGCAAGGCAGCGGGTCAGACACTCCGGATCGGGTTTCTTGGCGGCGACGTCGTCGCCCGTGACCACGCTCCGGAAGGCGCCGTCGATGTGCAGTCCGGCCAGGATCTGCTCGGTGAAGACGCGCGGCTTGTTGGTGGCGATCATCAGGGGCAGCCGCTGGAAATGCATCAGCGTCTCGAGCACGTCCGGATAGAGCGCGGTGTTGTCCAGGCAATGACGGCCGTAATGATCGCGGAACACCGCCAGTCCCTCGGCGACCATCTCCGGCTCCGGCGCGACACCGTCCAAGGTCAGGGTCCGTGTCAGGAGCTTCTCCACGCCGTCCCCGACATAGGAAATCGCCGTCGCCTCATCGAGCGCCGGCAGATCGAAGTGACCCCGCGCGAAATTGGCGGCGAGGGCGATGTCGAGCCCCGAGTCGATGAGTGTCCCGTCGAGATCGAAAATCAGCGCCGACACGCGACGACCGTGGTACTTCTTGCGACCCATGACTGCTCCTTGGCCCGAGTGAAGCCCGCATCATACGTCTACGCCTTAGCAGTTGTCCACCCGCAGCCCGATCCCTATACTCGGCGGCGGTTGGAAAGGAGTCCATGAGCCCCCTGATCGCAGGTTTCCTGATCTATTTCGCCATGACCGTGGTGGTCGGCTTCGCGGCCGTGCGCCTGAACCGCTCCCTGGACGCCTACCTGCTGGCCGACCGCAAGCTCGGCGCCTGGGTCGCCGCCTTCTCGGAACGGGCCAGCGGCGAATCGGCCTGGCTGCTGATCGGTCTGCCGGGACTGGCCTTCGTTTCGGGCTACTCCGCCTTCTGGGTCGCCGTGGGCTGCGTGAGCGGCATCGCCTTCTCCTGGTGTACCATCGCGCGCCGGCTGCGCGTCGAGACGGAGCGCCTCGGCTCCCTGACCCTGGCCGACTACTTCGAATCCCGCCACGGCGACACGACCCGCTCGATACGCCTGGTCGCCACCTCGATCATCCTCTTCTTCTTCACCTTCTACGTGGCGGCCCAGTTCCTGGCCGCGGGCAAGGTGCTCAACTACTACCTGGGAGTGACGCAGCTGCAGGGCATGCTGATCGGCGCGGTGCTGGTGCTCTTCTACACCATGGCCGGCGGTCTCTTCGCCGTGGCCTGGACCGACCTGGTGCAGGGCGTGATCATGCTCTTCACCCTGATCGTGCTGCCGCTGGCGGTGCTCGGTGAACTGGGCGGCCCGTCCGGCCTGACCGCCAGGCTCGGCGCCGCGGGGAACGGCTACCTGTGTATGGCACCCGGCGAGACCGGCTGGCTGGCCGTCTCCGGCATCCTCGGCAGCCTGGGCATCGGCCTGGGCTACATGGGACAACCCCATCTCGTGTTGCGCTTCATGGCGATTACTTCCGCCGAGGAGGTCGGCAAGGCCCGCGTCATCGCCATCACCTGGGCGATGCTGGCCTTCGTCGGCGCGGTGATGGTCGGCCTGGCGGGCCTGGCGTACTTCGGCCCGGAGGTCCTGGGCGAAGGTCGTCTGATCGCCGACCAGGAACAGCTCATGCCCATGCTGGCCCGCGAGTTCATGCCGGAATGGCTGGCGGTGATCATGATCTGCGGCGCCATTGCCGCCATGATGTCCACGGCCGATTCCCAATTGCTCTCCTCGGCCAGCGCCGTCAGCGAGGACATCTACCGCCGACTGCTGCGGCCCGACGCCGACCAGGGTCGACTGCTGTTGATCAGCCGCCTGGCCACGCTCGCGGTCGGCTGTGTCGCGTTCCTGCTGGCCTGGCGCGCCGACGCGCTGGTCTATTCGCTGGTGCTCTACGCCTGGGCCGGACTCGGCTCGGCTTTCGGTCCGCCGCTGCTGCTGTCCCTGTGGTGGCGGCGCACGAGCCGGGCGGGCGTGCTCGGAGGACTGGTGACCGGAACGGTGGTGGTGCTCGCCTGGTACAACATCCCGGCCCTGAAAGCCCAGCTCTACGAACTGGTGCCGGGATTCGCGCTCTCCCTTACCGCGACCGTGATGTTCAGTCTGTTGTGGCCGGATCGAGCCCGGACGGGAGAGGTCGACCGATGAACGACGACAAGCACGAATTCCACCCCGCGTCCGGCGACGACGAACCCTTTCTGCCCGGCCTGGGCGACGACGAACCTCTGGAGTATCTCAACAAGGAGCCTGCCGACATGACAGAACAACCCCCTCGCGATGACCAGGCGAACGATGCGGTCCAGGAGGAGATGCCGCTCGCCGAGGAGACCTACGAAGAAGTCACCGCTACTCCCCCCGCGCCCCGGCGCCGGGGCCTCGCCGTGGGCGGCGGTACGAACCGGGTGATGATCGCGACCGGCGTCGTGGTCGTGGCCGCCGCGGTCTTCATCTTCTGGCCGCGCGGAAGCGACGACCTGCCGGCGCCGGTGGGAGAACAGTTCTCCGTGGTGGCCACGGACAGCGGGGCCGTGGACATCGACCGACCCGAGCGTCCGCGCAGCAGCGACGTGAACCTGTCCCTGGAAGCGCCCGAGGTCGTCCCGGAGGAAGCGGGTGCGGGGACCGAGACCGGCACGGCATCAACGCCGCCACCCGCCACCCAACCACCGCGGGAAACCGCCGCGGCTTCGTCGGGCGAGCCCGGCGCCGACGGCAAATGGGCCATCCAGCTCGGTTCCTTCGGCTCACGGGCCAACGCGCTGGAACTGGCGGGTGAATTACGCAACAAGGGCTTCCGCGTGGAGACGCCGGCCATGCAATCGACCACCGGCGGCTCGCAGACCAAGGTCTGGATCGCCTATTTCGATACGCACGCCGCGGCGAAAACCTGGGCCGCGGCCCACGCGAACAAGATCGGCAAGAGCACCTACGTCACTCACCGCTAAAGCCGGGGATGTTCGTGAACAGTCCGGGCGACAGACCGCTGAACAAGGGGACTCACATGCGCAACGTGGCGTTCACGGGAACCGGTTACTATCTACCGGAACGCGTCGTGACCAACGATGACCTCGCCCGCTTGATGGACACCTCCGACACCTGGATCCGCGAACGCAGCGGTATCCGTGAGCGCAGGTGGATCGCGCCCGGCCAGACCAACGCCGACATGGCCGCGGCCGCCGCGCGCATGGCCATCGACGAGGCCGGCGTCACACCACCGGACGTCGATCTCGTCGTCTGCGCCACCATCAGCTCCGACAACTTCTTCCCGGGCAACGGCGTGCTGCTGCAGCGGGACCTGGGCCTGGAGCACGTGGCCGCCCTGGACGTGCGCAACCAGTGCACGGGTTTCGTCTACGGCGTGGCTACCGCCACGGCCTTCATCAAGTCGGGGCAGGCCGACACGGCCCTGGTCGTCGGCACCGAGATACAATCGACGGGCCTGGACCTCTCCGACCAGGGACGCGACATGGCGGTGCTCTTCGGCGACGGCGCCGGCGCGGTCGTCCTGCAGGCTGACGACGACGGCGGCGACGTGCTGGCTTCCGCGCTACACAGCCAGGGTGAGTTCCACGACGTCCTCTGGTGCGAGATGCCGTCCTGTCACGTACCGGGACGCATCGACGCGACGCACCTCGCCGAGGGCCGGCAATACCCCAAAATGAACGGCCGTCTTGTCTTCAAGCACGCCGTGCGGCGTTTCTGCGAGGCCATCGACGAGGTACTCGAGAAGGGCGGCGCGACAAGGGACGACATCGCCCTGGTCATCCCCCATCAGGCCAACCTGCGCATCACCGAGGCCGTCGCCAAGCGCTTCGAGCTGGCGCCGGAGCAGATGTTATCCAACATCCAGAAATACGGCAACACGACCGCCGCCTCGATCCCCATCGCCCTGGCCGAAGCGGTGCGCGAAGGGCGGCTGAAACGGGGCGACCTGCTGGTGCTGGTGGCTTTCGGGTCCGGGTTCACGTGGGGGGCGAATCTGATTCGGTGGTAACCAGCGGTTGGTTCTTTCTGTTGGGGCATTACCCCGGCCACCAAACACGGCGCCGACACGTGGGAAGCGAGATAGGTACACATGGGGGAAATGTGCTGAAAATAGCATCCAGTATTTACACTCTCCTAAATTGAGCGATTCCCCCTGTCCCGCCGCGTCCACTCCGATCCCGCCGGCA
>CAYMCR010000060.1:0-15801 GCA_964389015.1 uncultured Fibrobacteraceae bacterium
TTAGGTAGCGTTGGTGGGGGTGGATGTGCCCACAATCATACCAGGAGAGCCAGAAATGTACGCTTGGGTACGGAACCTGTACCGGCAGGAGCGTCGGCCATGACGTGTAATTGCCTGCCAGTATTCAACATCTTGAATGTGATACAACGGGCAGCCGGGAGGTATCGGGATTGCCCGGCCCGGCTTACCGCAGCAGCATCGGATCCAGCACGCCGTTGTCGATATCGTCGTAGACGACGGTGGCGGCGCGGGCGGGGCCGGCGGAGGCGAGTAGGATCATCGTGGCGATGAGGATGGTTCGGAGTGGGCGCATGGGTGTCCCCCTTGTCGCTGGGGTTCCGAGGTCCCCGAAAGCCAGTCTATTACATTTCAGCCGTCGGTACGCTCTTCCTGAAATAAATGACCTTCTCCACCACCGCGCACACCGTCCCCTCCTCATCCACGATCTCGATCCGGAACGTCCGGTCGAGTTTTTCCTCCGCGTCGAGCCGCACTCGGATCGACGCGAGCTCTGCCGGCTCGACCTTGAACCTCGCGGTCAGGGTCGTGCGGCCCGGACGCTTGAATTCGACGTGCGCCGCCTTGTCCCAGACGACGTAGCCCGGTCCGAGCAGGTGGATGAACATCACCATGTAGATGGGATCGACGGCCGCGTAGATGCTGCCGCCGAAGATGGTCCCTACGTAGTTGCGCGTCTTCCAGTTGAGCGGCAGCTTGATGTGCACCTCGTGGAAGCCGTCGGCGATGTAGGTGACACGGGCCCCGGTGCTGCGGTAGGCCGGGAAGAAGTTGAGGCGCCAGCGCAGCAGTCGGGTTCTGAAGGATTCGCCGGTCGCCATCGATCCGCCTCCCTTCTGGATCTAGTGCGTGGCTTCTTCTCCCCACGCCGGCAGACTGAACTGCTCCGGCTTTTCCGCCAGCAACCGCCGCAACCAGGCCTCGGGATACTCCACACCCTCGGACTTGACGCCCGCCTCCCGCACGTACCCGTCGTTGTACTTGGTGAGGACGAACTCGCCCAGCTCCCGCCAGCGCTCGACCAGGCCTTCGGCCGTGCTCACGCTGTAGGTGGTCAGGTAGGCTTTCGCCAGCTCGGGGTCCTGTTCGTAAAGCTGCCGGGCGGTGCTCTCCACGGCGGGCTGCATGGCGAAGATGGCGTCCTCCATCTCCTGCTGTACCGCGGCCACGTCGGGCATGATGCGCGAGTAGCAGTTGTAGACGCGGTTGGAGACGAAGTTGTAGACCCACCAGGCCGAATCCCAGGAGAAGCGGTCGACGTCGCCCCGGGTGAAGGACCGCGGCGCCCGGCCGATGCCCGCGTAGAAGGGGGCGAAGCAGGTCGTGTAGCAATCGTCGGGCGTGTACCAGTAGATGCCGCCGATCGGGTCGGGCAGCCAGTCGCGGCACTGGCTTATCATGACGAAGCCGGCCTGTTGAGTGGAGATCGGACGTTCCCAGCAGTACTCGACGTCGTCCACCTTCCACTTCAGGTCGCGCCAGCGGTAGGGGCTGCTGAAGGGACCCGCGTCGAGGCCCTGAGTCATGTCGTAGGGCGTGCCCTCGAAATGATCGCGCATCAGGTCCATGACGGCGCGCACCGTCAGCTTCTCGTCCGGCTTGATGAAGAGCGGATAGTCCTCGACACCCTCGACGCCTCGGTAGTAGTCGGCCGGGAAGTCCTGCGAAGGTGCGGCGCGGCGATAGATCGACCACACCCGGCCGGCGCAGACCCGCAGGGCGTAGGGCGAGGGGGGATCGTAGGTCTGCTTGAAGCTGAAGGGCTCGCCCGAGTCGGGATCGTAATAGCCCTTCTCCACGGCGAAGTCGATCACATCCGGCGCGAACAGCCAGTTGTCCGGATCGTCCAGGGGGAAGGTGGAGATGCGAGGCTGGTTGGCGTGGGCCGTGATGTGACCGTCAGGCACGCGGCAGGCGACCCAGACCGATCCCTTGCGATCCGGACCCTTGCCGATGACGTCCATCATCCAGACCTCGTTCTCGTCAGCCACCGAGAAGGTTTCGCCCTCGTCGCTGTAACCGTACTCCTGCATCAGGTCGGCCATGCCCAGGACCGCCTCGCGCGCGGTCGTGAAGCGCTGCAGGGCGAGGGACATCAGCTCGGCGTAGTTCAAGCCCACTTCCGTGTTGTGCAGCTCCTCCCGTCCGCCGTACGTGGTCTCGCCGAGGGTGAGCTGGTGCTCGTTCATCAGGTTGACGACGCCATGGGTATGGGCCACTTGTTCTACCCGGCAGCCGGAGTACCTCTGCTCCCAGTTCACGGGCTCCACCGATGCGCCGGCCTCGTGATCGGCCGCGGGCAGATGGAAGAGGTGGGCCAGGGATCCCCCGGAATCCGCGGAATAGGTGATCATGACCGAGCCGTCGGCCGAGGCCCCCTTGGTGATCAGGATGTTGGTGCAGGCCTGGGCGGCGGGGATCACGGCAAGGAGCACCGGGACGATGGAGCTCAGGACGGGCCAGATTCGCAGCTTCACGGGTTGTCTCCTTGGTAATTTCAAGATCAGACGATCAGCCGGGGGTAAAACCGCCCTGTTGGCGGCCGAGGCAGGTTAGCATAACAGAACCGGCGATTCTGCAGAAAATGTATACTCTGCCCGGAAATCGCGGCTGTTGCTCCCCAATATCCCTGTCTCTCGTGATATTTACATCCGCTTGATACGTGGTAAGTTGAAGCTGCGTCCTATCAAGGGCGCTAATGCTATAACCTCCTGGGAAATAAGCAAGTAGATCACTCCTCGTTTGTCATGCGTTTGGCTCGATCAATAGACATGAATCTCAGTGTTCCTGCTGGCGAACAGAAGATTTTGATATACTTTGTTCGAGTGCCTCCCCCTACCTTTCCCTTGTGGGAAAATGGCGGTGTGTCTCCACAGGAATACTCCAGAATCTGCCCGGGCTCATAGACAGATAATCTAAGGACGGAAAACTCAATTCAGGAGAGCGAATGCCAACAATCTGATTGGACGGTTGATGTGATTGCGCGCCAGTAGCGAAGGGGGGCTACAATGCGATGTCCTTCTCCAATCTTCTGCGAGAGTCGTGCTCCAGGGTTCATCAGACGATCAACTCGCATCTTGGCTTTCCTCGCTCTGCTCCTACCGAGTGTCGTTATTTCCCCCCAGCCCGTCCGTGCCGAAGACGAGGTATACACCTTCGCCCCCCCGTGGGGAGACTGCTCCTGGGAAGTCGACAACGATCCCGTCTCCATCGGCTGCAGCGGCGCGGAAGGCTTCATGCTGGTGGATCAAGGGATAGTCGTCGTCTTCGAGGCCTCCGCCTTTTTCGGTGCCTCCAGCGTCGACAAGCACCTTCGCTTCCAGATCGACCCGGCGACAATCAATGTCCCCGGGGAATACCTCTTCGAGGTGACCGCCCTGGCCCTCGGCTCGAACTACACCTGCGGCGGACCGGGCGTCGGCATGCACGGCGGCTGGCTGAAGATGAATGTCGACTACGACATGGGCCTGAACGCGCCGGCCGAGGAGGAGCTCATCAACCCGTACCAGACCGTGGCGCTGGACGCAGCCGCCATGGCCATGGAGTTGTACGGAGTCCCGGGGGCGAGCGAGATCATGAGCGGTGTCGATGACATCTACAACAACGTGTCCAACTGGACGACCAGCGACGATATCTACTACGACTTCGGCCCGGCCTCGCTCAGCATCGAGCACTTCAGCAAGAAGATTTCCATCCGGAATCCCGCGCTGCACATCACCGTGACTCTCGGCGCCCAGGTGACCGGCAGCGGCGTCGGGATCGCGACGGCGACCTGGAGCATCGTGGTCGCCGTGTTTACCGAGCTCAAGATCACCAAGATCCGGAATCTCGAGCCCATCGCCGAGATGGCGATCCACGATCCCATCGATCAGAGCTCGGTCTACCGCGATCAGATCGGTTCGCTGCCGATCAGTGTCACCATCTGGGACGACGAGGCCAGACCAACCGGCTGCACCCGTACGTGGAACTCACCGGACCGGATTATTCGGCCGGGATCAACAAGGTCGTCAACATCAGCGTTCCCGCCGGCCAATGGGTGACGCGGGACGTGTTCACCGTGGACGTCGACTCCCTCGACCCCGACCAGAAGGCCGAGAAGTGCTCCATCTACATCCCGGCCATCTGGATGGAGAACGAGAGCACGGGTTGGTACACCACCACCGCGCACAACGAGATCACCATCCGGAAACGGGAGCCTCCGGTCAAACCGACCTTCGTCGATGCCCCTGAGATCAGCTATCCGGGTAAACGGGTGAAGTTCAACGCGGTCACGATCGATCCGGACGAGGAGAACGTGTTCTACAAGTTCGCCTGGGGGGACGGGGACTCCTCCGGCTGGATAGGGCCGGCATGGATGGGCGTCACCATGGGCGAGTACCATACCTATGCGGCGATCGACTCCTACGAGGTGACGGTTCTGGCCCGCGATGACGCCTGGATGGTGTCCGAGGCGTCCGACGCCCACACTATCTCCATCGAGAACCTGACGGGGATCATGGCCTCGGCGACCATCTCCCCCGGGACGATCTACTGGGGCAGCGAATGCAGGCTGACGACCTGGGCCGACGACCCCGGCTCCGACGACGCGAAGTTCTGGATCGACTGGGCGGACGGCGATCCGCCTTTCTGGACGGAGGATCTGTACGAGGAAGGGTCACATCAGGTCTTCACGCACACCTTTGACGGCGTCGTAGGTCCCAAGCACATCGGCGTCAGGGCGACGGACTGTATCACCGACACCTCGGCCGTGAAGATCAAGGAACTGAAGGTCCTGCCCCTGCCGTCATTGATCACCGAACTGGACTCGGACGCCTCCAGCGTGACCCTGGAATGGATCACCCAGACGGAGCAGGAAACGCTGTCGTCCCGCTCGATCCTCTACTCGCTGGATCCCGGGCTGGACCTTCCTTCCGAGCAGCCGGTGTCCATAGATTCCACGCGCACTACCATCACGTCCCTGGAATCGAACCGGATCTACTATTTCCGGGTGGTCGACCACTACGACTGCGGGGATACGATCGTGGTCGCCAACTCCCTGATCGACTGGATGATGACGGCGCCCTTGCCGCCGACGGCGGCGTTCCTCGCGCCGCCGGCCGACACCCTGGGCGGCACGGTGGAGGTCCTCTGGTTGGCGACGGATCCCGACTCGGGCGAGACTCCCCGGCTGCACATCGCCCTGGACTACAGCCGCGACGGGGGGGCGTGGACAGGCATCGGCCCGGACCTCGACGGCGTCAACGACGGCTCCTATCTGTGGAACACCCTGAACTACGACGACGGGCAGTACCTGCTCAGGGTCACCGCCACCGATCCGACGGGCCGCTCGGGTTCGGCCCTGTCGGACACCCTGTGGGTCGACAATCCCGACGAGCCGCAGGTGGATGTGATAGAGCCCCAGCCCGGCCGGCACTGGAGCGGGACCCACGAGATCACGTGGATCGCGACGGATGCCGACGGCGACCCCCTGAGCATCACCATCCAGGCCAGACCCGACGACAGCGGATACTGGGCCGAGCTGGCCAGCGACGAGCCGAACGACGGCACCTGGACCTGGCACACGGCTCCTTACCCCGACAGGTCGACCTTCCGGATCAAGGTCATCGCCGAGGATCTGGGCCTACTCGCCGGCGAAGGCGTGTCGGGGACCTTCTGCGTGGACAACACGCCTCCCGAGTTGCCGCGGTTCTCCGGCATCGTGCCCGCGCTCGAGGCCGGGGTCGGCGAGACCGTGGAGCTCCAGTGGCCGCCGGCGCTCGATGCGCTGAGCGAGCCGGTATCCTACCGGATCTACTGGGGAGCCTCCGAGGCCGCTATCAACTACGTATCACCGGTCTGGGAAGACAACTACACCTACTGCACCCTGTCGGGCCATCCGTCCGGGTCCTGGTTCTTCGCCATCGAGGCGGAGGACGACGCCGATCCCCCAAACGTCGTGACCAACCTCGATCCGGACTGCGTGTACTTCACCCAGCTGGGAGGGGTGCCGAGCGACAACAGCCCGTCGGGTCTGGTGAGTCGGTCCAACGGGGTCGTCACCGGCGGCGGCGGAATCTACCATTTCAACGGCAGCGTCGTGGTGGGGCGGCAGACCTGGCCGCCGTACACGCCCGACGACCTGTTCATCAACAACGCCACCTGCACGTTCAGCGACACGACCGGCAGCTCCTGTCTCAGAGTCTACGGCCGCCTGAGAACGATCGGGTCCACCTACCAGGCGACCGCGCCCGGCGACTGGGCGGGCATCCTGTTCGAGGACGACAGCGTCGATTACGATCCCGGCGCCACGGGCTGCCTGGTCGATAGCTGCACCATCGAACACGCGGTGAACGGTATCAAGTCCCGGGGCTCCCAGCAGCTGATCACGGACAGCCATATCTCGGAGCATTCGCATGCCGGCATCGACTGTTGCGAATCGTCGGCGATCATCACCCTGAACAACATCTTCGACAACGCGTACGGGGATCTACTGCGACAAGGAGGGGATAGCGCCCACGTTCACCATCGACATCACGGAGAACGAGATCTTCGACAACTCGATCGCCGGTATGCACTTCGGGGGGGGGAGCCCGCCCCACGCTCCAGATGAACATCATCCGCGACAACGCGGACGGCTGCACCTGGAACGGCTGGGCCTTCCCCGTGACGTTCGATCACAATGACATCTTCGGGAACAACGACCTGGGCGTCCGCAACGATAATCCCGTGACGGCCGTCTCTGCCCCGTACAACTGGTGGGGACACGCCACCGGCCCATCCGGGGTCGGCACGGGCCTCAGCGACGGCGTCAGCGCGAACGTGAACTACACTCCCTTCCTGACCTTCCCCGTGCGCGCCGAGATGGTGGTGGACCTGTGCCTGTTGCTGGACCCGATCGTGTTCGAGGTGTGGCACGGCCGGATCACGCCGGAGATCCAGGGCTGGGTCTACGAGGCGGGCACGACGGAGGATACGGGCCCCGGCCCCGGGATCACCGCGGAACTGGGTTACGGCGCGGACGGCAGCTACCCGCAGTTGGGTACCTGGGTGTGGCAGTCGGCGGATTACTACCAGGATCAGGGTGACTACGACGAATACCAGGGCACGATAACCGTCACGTCCCCGGGCGACTACGATTTCTGCTACCGCTTCTCCCTCGACGGCGGCGAGACGTGGGTCTACGCGGACCACGACGGGAACGACTTGGGCGGCGGGGGCGACAACGGCTACTCGGTCGCCGAGACCGGCAGCCTGTTGGTCCACGGGGACTCCCCCTTGATCCTCCTGGTGGTCGACGGTCCACTCAGTCTCCAGTATTACTTCACGGACGCCCTGAACGGTGCCGGCCTCATCTACGACGTGTGGGATAACGGCCCGGGGTCGCCGGCCTTGTCCGATCTGGAGCCCTACAACATCGTGATCTGGACCACGGCCATGATGTCCACCGGTACCCTGCTGCCGGAAGACGAGGACCTGCTGGCGCAGTATCTCGAGGGAGGGGGCCGGCTGTTCCTGTCCAGCCAGGGCTACCTCACGGAGGTCGTAGACCCGACGGACTTCACGACATCCTATCTCCACGTCACGGCGTGGGCCAACGATGTGGGAACCCTCGAGGTAGAGTCCGATCCTTCCGATCCCATCGGGCAGGGCATGGGCCTGGCGCTATTCCCCCCCCTGTTTTGCATAGCGTCCGACAACGTGACGCCGGACCCGTCGGCGGCGGTCGTGTTCACGGACGTGGTCACGGTTCAGCCCAGCGCCGTGCGCTTCCCGCTGGACGACACCTTCGAGGAGACGAGTCCCTACCGGGTCGTATTCTTCGCCTTCCCATTCGAGGCGATTCCGGATCTCGGCGACCGGACGGACCTGCTGACCAATATCGTGGAGTGGCTCATGATTCCCAGCGCGCCCTGGATCCCCGAGCTGCTGGCGCCCGGGGATTCCACGGTCACCGACGACGACACGCCAACCTTCTTCTGGTCGCCGGGCGCCGGGAGCGGCGGTCGCTATACCCTGTACTACGGCATCGACGACGTCTTCCCCGACGAAGCGACGATGGTCGAGAACATCACCGACATCCAGTACACCGTACCCGTCAACACGCCGCTGCCGGACACGACGTACGCCTGGTGCGTGCAGGCCGTCAGCGCAGAGGGGCAGGTGGCTCCCGAATCGGATCCCTTCCAACTGGTCGTGGACTGCGTGCCCGAGGTGCCGGTCCTGCACAGCCCCGGGGATTCGACCGTCGTCAGCGACTCGCTTCCCTCGTTCGTGTGGAGTTCGACCGCGCGCGAGGGGGGAACATACGTCCTGGAGTACTCGCCCGACGAAGAGTTCGACCTCGACGTCGTCACCGTCGCCGCCCTGGCCGAGACGACCTACACGGTGATCGAGGCGCTGAACGAGGACACCTACCACTGGCGCGTGAACGCCGTCACGAGTCTCGGCTACGAGAGCGGATACCAGGCGGAATCCCAATCGTTCGTGGTCGACTGGTCCAGCCCCGCGGTACCGGCCCTGGTCGCGCCCGGGGATCTCGCCGGGATCAACGACCCGACACCGACCTTCTCATGGGAATACCAACCCGGCGAGAGCCGCGTGTTCACCCTGGAGTGCGCGCTGGACAGCAACTTCACCACGGGCGTCACCACGCACGCCGACCTGGCCGAGACCACGTACACGTTCGCCGAGCCACTGCCGGACGACACCTACTACTGGCACGTGGAAGCCGTGGATGACGGCGACAACCACAGCGGCTATCAGCCGCATCCCTTCAGCTTCATTCTGGACACCCAGTCGCCGGCGGTACCGGAACTCGTTCTGCCGGCGGATTCGCTCATGGTCGATGATTTCCCGTCCGATTTCATGTGGAGCGCCACCGCGGACAGTGGGGGCACTTATACACTCCAGTATGCCGTGGATCGGGATTTCACGGACGGATTGTGGATCATCTACGACATTCCGCAGAACTCCTTCATCTCGGGCTATCCGTTCGAACCGCTGGTGAACACGGTCTACAACTGGCGCGTGGAAGCCGTCGACATATCGGACAACCATAGCGGATTCCAGGTCGATCCATTCGTCATCATCGTGGGCACCGTGGGCGTCGACGACCTGAACGGCCATGTGCCCGGCCGGTTCTTCCTGTCGCCGAACTATCCCAATCCGTTCAACGCGAAGACCATGATCCATTACGGCCTGCCCAGGGATTGTCACGTCGAACTCGAAATATACGATTTGCGTGGCCAGAGGGTGGCGACCTTGATAGACGAGAGACAGGAAGCGGGAAACAAAATGATCCTGTGGGATGGGAAGTACCATTCCGGGAGATCCGTGGCCAGTGGTGTCTATCTGTACCGACTTCAGGCGGGTGATTTCGTCAAGACCCACAAGATGATTCTGATCAAATGATATGGAACGGCTAGTAGTGCCTACCTTGTCAGCCTGCGAGATACAACCCCGCCCCCGGCCCCAGAGGCAGGCCCAGCACCAGCCAGACCACGAGCAGCAGCATCCACCCCAGCATGAAGGCAACCGAGTAGGGCAGCATGGTGGCGATGATCGTCCCTATGCCGGCCTTGGCGTCGTACTTCTGGACGAAGGCCACGATCAGGGCGAAAAACGACATCATGGGCGATATCATGTTGGTCGTGCTGTCGCCGATGCGATAGACGCCCTGCACCAGTTCGGGGGTGTAGCCCAGCAGCATGAACATGGGCACGAACACCGGTGCCATGAAAGCCCACTGGGCCGAGGCGCTGCCCACGGCCAGGTTGATCGCCGCCGTCAGGATGACGAACGACAGCATAAGCGGGATGGCCCCCAGCCCCGAGGACTTCAGTGCCTCGGCGCCATTGATGGCCAGGATCATGCCAAGATTGGTGTACTTGAAGAAGGCCACGAACTGAGCGGCGAAGAACACCAGGACCAGGAACAGGCTCAGCGTTTGTATGGACTCCTTCATGCCCGCGATCACGTCGCTGTCGTTTTTGAAGGTGCCAGCGGCCAGTCCGTAGGCCACACCGGTCAACAGGCCGCCGAGGAAGATGAAGGTCACGATGCCGTGCATGAAGGGCGAGTGCAGTACGCTGCCGGTGTCGATGTTCCGCAGGAAGCCATCCGCCGGCGCCAGTCCCCACACCACGGTCGCCAGCAACAGTAAGCTGACGGCCAGAGCCCAACTCAGCCCCTTCTTCTCCGCCGCGCTCAGCGGCTGCAGACCGTCGGCATGTTCCGTCGTTTCCCCTTCGTAGGGGCCGAGCCGCGGCACCACGATTTTTTCGGTGACCCAGGTACCCAAGGCGGCGATGACAAAGGTCGACGCAACCATGAAGTAGTAGTTGCAGGCGGGGGTGACGGTGTACGCGGGATCGATGATGCGGGCCGCCTCCTGGGTGATGCCGGCCAGCAGGGGATCGATGGTGCCCAGCAGGAGGTTGGCGCTGAAACCACCCGAAACACCGGCGAAGGCCGCGGCCAAGCCGGCGATCGGATGCCGGCCGACCGACAGGAAGATGATCGCGCCCAGGGGCACCAGCAAAACGTATCCTACGTCGCTGGCCATGTTGGACATCACTCCCGCCAGCACGATCACGAAGGTCAAGAGGCGCCGCGGAGCCGTGTGTACCAGCAACCTCAGGACAGTGGCAATCAGGCCGCTCTTTTCGGCAACCCCGATGCCCAGCAGGGCGACCAGCACCGTACCAAGCGGAGCGAAGCCCGTGTAGTTGTCGACGGTATGATCCAGGATCCAGTGCAGGCCCGCGCGCGAAACCAGGTTGATCGGTTCGATGAGCGAGCCGTCCTTGGGGTGGATCGCCGTCAGCCCCAGTTCGCTCAGCAGCCAGGACAGGATGATGACCGACCCGGCGAGAATGGCGAAAAGCGTGGCCGGATGCGGTAGGGCGTTGCCCACTTTCTCGATGGCGTTCAGAATTCGGGGCAGGAAAGTGTTGCGTGGAGCGGGCGCGCTGCCGGGCGTCATGTGTTGGTTGGCCTTTCGGTGTGAGGGGTGACTTTTCAACCAACCTCATACTAGGCGAATCACTGGCACCGGAACAGGAATTTAGGCCCCGTTGCCAGCTTCGGCGCCCATGTCTCTGCCGGCTGCTGGTGGGGGATGAGGTCGAGGATGCCGGGGGAGACTCGTTTAGGAAATCCATCCGCCCCTCCCTCTGGTATAATGATCCGAATGATTATTCGGACTTCAGCCGTTTCATCGTGCCAGGGGGTTGTCGATATGCGCCGTGTTTTTCTACTGCTGCTCCTGTCCCTGCTGAGCCTTCCCGCCATCGGCCAGGTGAATGGCCACCTGGAAACGGTCGACGATACGACCCTCTTGACCGTCTGGGGTACCCATTCCGAGCGCGGTTACGCTATGGGTTTCCTGAGCGGCGAGGCGGGCAAGCAGGTGTTCGACGACTACTTCGTCGGCTACTTCTGTTCGGGCTCTCCTTTCGTCTATAACTATTTCCGCAGTGTTTTCCTGGCCAACTTCACCGTCGACACCCGGTATCAGGACGAAGTAGACGGCATCATACTCGGGATGCTGGATGCCGGCGTCAATCTGCTCAACTTGACCCTGGGCCGTGATATCGACGCCACCGACATCCTCGTCGCCAACGCCATCGTCGATCTCAGCCAGTGGGGCGGCAAGAACACACTCGGCTGCTCCAGTCTGTCCAGCTGGGGGGCGAGCACGGCTGCCGATCCGAGCCTGGCCGGCCATCTCGTCATCACCCGGCACCTGGACTGGAACAAGCACGAGACCCTCACCAACAACGCTTTCCTCATTGTCCACCTTCCGGCTGAGGCCGACGAACAACGGTGGCTCTCTCTCGGCTATGCTGGTTTTATGGGTGCGCTGTCCGCCGTCAACGAGGCCGGTCTCGGCACTTTCCTGGACATGGGCAACTACCCCCTGGGTTCGACGGGAGCGCCCTATCAGCCGATTCTCCTCACGCTCAGGACCGGCATGGAAAGAGCCGATTTCGACGGCGACGGTTTCTGTACTCCGGCCGATGTCACCGCCGCCGTTGCAGCGGAGACGCGCTCCGCCGCGGTCCTCGTCAAGGTGACCAGCGATGACGGGATGACGTCCCAGCCGATCGTAGTCGAAGTCAACAACGCGCGTGGGGTGGCCGTGCGGGATGTCACCGACAACAGCCTCATACCCGGTGACAACCTGGTGGTGACGAACCACTTCCGTGTCCTGTACGACCCCGTTTCCTGTTTCCGCTATGACGCCATCGCCGACTCCCTGGTCATGAATCCGGTGATCTCCCCGCAACGGAGCTGGGATCTCATGGCGGGCGCCGCCGGCCAGTTCAACGGCAACATCATGGCCATCCAGTACATCGAGTCCACCGGCTCTCTTACCTGGGCGGTGGATTCCGCCACGGAGCCGGCCTACCTCCGGGAACCCTCGAAGCTGATCGTCGACGACCTCTTCGCTTTCGTCACCGAGGCGCCGGCCTTGCAGCCGGTCGTCCATCTCGAGCAGA
Source organism: uncultured Fibrobacteraceae bacterium (assembly GCA_964389015.1). Lineage (GTDB taxonomy): Bacteria > Krumholzibacteriota > Krumholzibacteriia > LZORAL124-64-63 > LZORAL124-64-63 > JAHIYU01. The sequence goes on from CAYMCR010000060.1 coordinate 12,501, forward strand.
ACCAGCCCAATCCCTTCAACCCGTCCACTGTCATCCGTTTCTCCCTGCCCGAGCCCACCGGCTGTCGGCTGGCGGTCTACGATCTGGCCGGACGCCGGGTCAGGACATTGCTTGTGGAATCGCTGCCGGCCGGCCGGCACCGCGTGCGCTGGGCCGGCCTTGACGACCAGGGGCGACGGGTGGGAAGCGGGACCTATATCTACGAGCTCCAGACGGATCGGGGCCGGTCTTTCCGGAAGATGGTTCTTCTCGAGTGAGAGCTCCGCGGTAGATGTTCCATGAACCATCCAGGCCAGAGGCTCGGTCAGTGGGATGCCCTTCGAGAAGGTTGTCGTTTTTTCGGTTGCAGGCGAATCGATGTGATTCTATTGACTAGGCGATGATTCGGAACGGCTCGGCCAGGGAATGACCTGGCGCTCATGAAGGGTGACGGAATGCCGCGATCATTGCCGGACGCCGATACGCTGTACGAGGCACTGCTGAACAAGGACAGCAAGTTCGAGGGGATCTTCATCGTCGGTGTGAAGACGACCGGGATATTCTGCCGTCCGACCTGCACCGCCAGGAAACCCAAGCGGAAAAACGTCGAGTTCTTCGGGTCGGCCCGGGAAGCCCTCCTGCACGGATACCGTCCCTGCAAGATCTGCCACCCTCTCGGATACCGAGGGGAGATTCCCGACTGGCTGGCCCCGGTCATGGCCGAGGTCGACGCCAGACCGGATCTCCGATTGCGGGACCGCGACCTGAGACAAAGAGGGGTCGATCCGAGTCGCATCAGGCGCTGGTTCAAGAAGCACCATGGCATGACCTTCCAGGCGTATCTGCGATCCCTGCGCATCGGCCGGGCGTTCGGGAGTATCCGCTACGGAGACAAGGTCATCGACGCGGCTTTCGAATCCGGATACGAGTCCTTGAGCGGATTCACCGCGTCCTTCCAGAAAACGACGGGTTTTTCGCCGCAGCAAAGCCCGAACAGGGCGGTCATCACGATCACACGGATCCTGACGCCACTGGGGCCCATGCTGGCCGGTGCGACGGACGAAGGCATATGCCTGCTGGAATTCACAGACCGCAGAATGCTGGAGACCCAGTTGGTGAGACTCAAGAAACGTCTTCGCGCCGAACCGGTGCCCGGTGCGCATCGCCATTTCGAATCGCTGAACGCGCAGGTCGGGGAATATTTTGCCGGGGAGCGAAAGGCGTTCGATCTCCCGCTGTCGACACCCGGTACCCCCTTCCAGCAGGAGGTGTGGTTCGACCTGCGGAAGATCCCCTACGGAGCTACCTGCTCCTACCGGGAGCTGGCGGACAGGATCGGACGGCCCCGGGCCGTCCGGGCCGTGGCCCGGGCCAACGGCGACAATCGTCTTGCCATCATCATTCCATGTCACCGGGTCATCGGGAGCGATGGTCAATTGACGGGATACGGCGGCGGATTATGGCGAAAACGTTTCCTACTGGATCTGGAAACGTCGACCCGGGGGAGGGGGCGGGCTGGTTGATCCGGTGCCCGAGGTTCATTCCAGCGGCGTGAGGTATATATACTTCCGGTGGCGAAACGGGTTATGAGAAGCTATCTTCTCCTGGACATAGGGCGATCCATATCGCCCACGTCATCCCTCCATTAACCGACCCCATGCATCACGAGCTGAGAGAATGCACCTTGGCTCACCGGAGTCAAGGAGCTTCACTCGATGAGTTTCACACATTTCGATTTTGATCCCTGGATCCAAGCGGGGATCAAGGCGGCGGGGTTTACCTGCCCCACTCCCATCCAGGAAGAGGCCATTCCCGCCATTCTCGGCAGGCGCGACGTGCTCGGTCTGGCACAGACCGGGACCGGCAAGACCGCCGCCTTCATGCTCCCCATCATCGAGCGGTTGCTCGACGGCGAGCTGGGACACCCGCGCGCCCTGATCGTCGCCCCCACGCGCGAGCTGGCCGAACAGATCAACGGCGACTTCAAGGACCTCGGTCGCGAGACCGACCTGCGCAGCGTCACCCTCTACGGCGGCGTGAGCAAGAACCCCCAGATCGACGCCCTGCGCAAGGGCGTCGAAGTGGTCGTCGCCTGCCCGGGTCGGCTGCTCGATCACTTCCAGTGTGGCGACATCGACCTCTCGCACATCGAGATGCTGGTTCTGGACGAGGCCGACCACATGTTCGACATGGGTTTCCTGCCCGACATCAAGCGTATCCTCGCCAAGCTGCCCGAGAAGCGACAGAACCTCTTCTTCTCGGCGACCATGCCGAGCTACATCCGCGACCTGGCCGACCGGGTGCTCGTCGATCCCGTCACCGTACAGGTGGACGCGCGGGCGCCGGCCGAAACCGTCTCGCACGCCCTCTACCCCGTCACCGACCGCCTGCGCCGTCCCCTGTTACAGAAGATGCTGCAGTCCCACGCGACAGGCCGCGTCCTGATCTTCACGCGGACGAAGCATCGCGCGCGCAGCCTGGCCACGGTTCTGGAGAAGCAGGGCCACCGGGTTTCCGCCCTGCAGGGCAACATGCCCCAGAACAAACGCCAGCGGGCCATCGACGGCTTCCGCACCGGCCGTTACGATATCCTGGTGGCCACCGACATCGCGGCCCGGGGCATCGACATCTCCAACGTGACCCACGTCATCAACTACGACATGCCGTCGACGGTGGACGCCTACACCCACCGCATCGGACGCACGGGGCGCGCCCTGCGCACCGGCACCGCCTATACCCTGGCCACCCAGGCCGACGAGCCCCTGGTGCACCGTGTCGAGAAGGTGCTGGGCACCGCGATCGAACGGCGTATCCTGGATGGTTTCGACTACGGCTCTTTCTCACCCGAGAAACAGGTCTACCGCAGCACGGAGAAGAAAAGAGGCCACTCACGCTCCGACCACATGGGCGGCATGAACGCGGCGCCGCGGCGGCGGGGATTCCAGACGCGGCGGCGGATTACCAAGCGGGGGTGATGGCACCTGTTCGCCCAATATCGCTCCTACCGTCTCTGATACCGACGGCGTGACGATCTGCACCGGGAAGACTCCGCGGGCATGCTGCCATGGCGATCGCGGAGCCGTAACTATCTGTATGATGCCCAGGATTCCAGTATAGCCGAGACTGTTTGGTCGTTGCCACCATCTCTATCCCGGATCAGATACCGAGGTGCCCATGTCCTTGGCGGTATCGGCGCAAGTCGACTGCCGAGACCGACCTCGATCCGGTGCCGGAAGGCGATGATCTACAAGGCGAGCTGTTTTTATTAAAATGGGGCTATGCACTTTACTCTCGTTGCCCCTACATGTTGTGGTTTTATGGT
>CAYMCR010000061.1:0-15781 GCA_964389015.1 uncultured Fibrobacteraceae bacterium
TCGCTTTTGCTTATCCCGGAATTGAGAGGGGATTGGGCTGGAACTTCAGGTTAGATATTGACCCTCAAACCGGCAGTTATTATATTTCCCGATGGTTTTACGCGGGCATTCGCGGCTGCAATGTCGGGAGGCCCGCTCCGGTCCGTCCGCATCGCAAGCACGTCCCGGCGTGTTTTTTTATTGTGTGCGTCCACGCGCACCGCAACGCGGCGCGCTTCGGTCGAGTGTGTATACGGAGAGGTGCTCATGAATCGATCCTTCAACCTCAGGGCGTTGCTGGTCACCGTTGTGGTGTTGCTCTCGCTGTGGGGGCTCTACCCGACGTTCCGCGCTTCGCGCGTCACCGACGAGATGCGCGAGCAAGCCGCCACCGACCCCGTCCTCAAGACCCAGATAGAAAAATGGGAGGCCAAGGCGATCCGTCAGGGCTTGGATCTCGAAGGCGGCATGTATATCGTCCTGGAGATCGACACGGAAGATCTGACCTCGGCCCAGGCCAACGACGCCCTGGATCGCGTGGTCGAAATCCTGCGCAACCGCGTCGACCAGTTCGGCGTGAGCGAGCCCGACATCAAACCGCTCGGCTCGAGCCGTATCATCGTACAGCTGCCGGGTCTGCAGGACGTGGACCGCGCCAAGCGCCTGATCGGTTCCACGGCCCGCCTGGAGTTCAAGATGGTCCGTCCCATCGAGGATCTGGCGTCGGTGCTCGTCAAGCTGGACGAGGCCTTCGTGGTGACGGGAACCGCCCAGGCGGATACCACCGCCGCAGCGGAACCGATTACCACCACGGAGACCGAGATCGCGACGACCGACACCACCGCAGCGGCCGCTCCCGGCGCCGACGAGGCCCTGGACTTCGAGGCCCTGCCCGAGCAGCCGGGCGAAAGCGGAGCCGGACCCAGCGAGGAACAGCTGGCCGTGAATCCCTTCACATCGTACCTGATCATGGACCAGGGGCTGATCAACTACGTGGGCACGCCCATCGTGATCCGGGAACAGTACTACGAACTGGTCAGGGGCATGCTCGAAGCGCCGGAGGCCCACGTCGTTCCCCGCAACATGGAATTCCAGTTCGCCATGCAGCCTCGCGACCTCGGCGGCGGCTTGTTGGGACGCCCCCTCTTCCTGCTGGATAAGCGGCCCGGTGTGACCGGCGACCGCCTAGTCAACGCGCGTAGCGCGCCCGATGTCGATCATCCCGGCAATTTCCAGGTGCACTTCAGCCTGGACCGCAAGGGCGCCCGCATCTTCGCCAAGCTCTCCGGCGAGAACATCGGGCGCAACATGGCCATCAGCCTCGACGGCAAGGTCAAGTCCGCACCCGTCTTCAGCACCAAGATCCCATCCGGCGACGGTGTCATCTCGGGTAGTTTCACCAGCATGGAAGCCCAGGACATGGCGCTGTTGCTGCGCGCCGGCGCCCTGCCGGTGGACGTGCGTATCGAGGAGGAGCGGACCGTCGGCCCGAGCCTCGGACGCGACTCGGTCCGCCAGGGTCTGAATGCGGCCCTCTACGGTCTCATGTTCGTGGTGATCTTCGTGCTCATCTACTACCGGTTGGTGGGATTCGTGGTGGTGCTGGCGGTGACCGTCAACATTATCATCCTGCTGGCGGTGCTGGTGCAGTTCGGACTGGTACTGACCTTGCCGGGCATCGCGGGCATCATCCTGACCATCGGCATGGCGGTGGACGCCAACGTGCTGATCAACGAACGGATACGCGAGGAGCTGCGTCGCAAAAAGACCGCCCGCGCGGCGGTCGATTCCGGTTACGCGAACGCCACCCGCACCATCGTGGACGCCAACGTGACGACCCTGATCGCGGCCGCCATCCTGCTCTGGTTCGGCGCGGGTCCTATCCAGGGTTTCGCCGTGACCTTGAGCATCGGCATCCTGTCCAGCATGTTCACGGCCTTGGTCCTGACACGGGTCATCATGGAAGCCGCGACGCGGAACCGTTCGCACGCCAAACTGAGCATTTGACCGAGTTGAGCATCTGGCCGCGGGAGCGGCAGAGGGCCTCCGGGCCCGGGAGATAAACCATGGAATTTCTGACCAGAACGCAATTCAAGCTCGTCGACAAGGCCAAGTACACCTTCGTGGTGTCGGCGCTGCTGATCCTGGCGGGCGTGGTGTCGCTGATCATGCACGGCGGCCCGCATCTGGGGATCGACTTCACCGGCGGCACCATCCTGCAGGTCCGCATCCTGCCGGCGCCCGAGCTGGCCGAGGTCCGCGGGCTGCTGGAAGAGGCCGGCTTCGCGGGTGTGCAGGTCCAGGACTTCGGCGCGAGCGACGAGCTGCTGATCACCTTCTCCGACGTGGAGAGCGGCGAGCTGGACGCGGCGGAGGAGATGAAGGCGGTGCTCGTCGAGGGCCTGTCCGAATCGACCGTGGAGATGCGCCGCGAGGAGGCGGTGGGACCCAAGATCGGCGGCGAGTTGAAGACGGCGGCCATGAACTCCGTCGTCGCGGCCCTGGTGCTGATCGTGCTCTACATCACCGTGCGCTTCGTCTTCCGCTACGGTGTCGCCGCGATCATCGCCCTGATCCACGACGTGACGATCACGCTCGGCATCTTCTCGCTGCTGGACAAGGAGATCACCCTGAGCATCATCGCGGCGTTCCTGACCATCATCGGGTACTCGTTGAACGACACGATCGTCGTCTTCGACCGCATCCGCGAGAACATGAAGCTGCGTCGGCGGGAGTCGTACCGGGAAGTGATCAACCGCTCGATCAACGAGACATTGAGCCGCACCGTCGTCACCTCGTTGACCACGCTGTTCGTGGCTGGTTCCTTGTTTGTGCTCGGCGGGGCGGTGATCCACGACTTCGCCTTCGCCCTCTGCTTAGGCGTGGTCGTCGGTACCTACTCGTCGATCTTCGTCGCCAGCCCGGTGTTGGTGTGGTGGAATCAGCGTTACATCTCCGACCCCAGGCGGCAACGCCAGGCCATGTAGCCCGCGCTTGAGTTCGATGGAGGGGCGCCCAGCGGGGCGCCCCTTTTTCGTTGTTGGCAGATGAATTAATCGGAGGCAGCGGGAGAGCGATAAGCTACAATTGATCGACGCACGGTGGCCCCCCCCCCGAACCTGGAGACCCATGCCCGGAAAGAGAAAAAAGTGGATCGTCGCGCTGATGCTGCTCGGCCTGGCCGTGCAGGGCGGCGCGTTGACCGCGGTCCTGCGTACTGGGCGCGCCATGGATCTTGCCATGTCCCCGGCGGTCTGGCTCTCCACGTTGGTGGTCCTGGCGTGCGCGGTCGCGTTGGGGCTCGGTCAGCGGAGTCGTCGCGCGGCCTTCTTCACCCTGTTGACCGTCGAAGCGCTGATCCTCGTCTCCGGTCTGGCGGCCGCCACCCTGTGGCGTCTCGATCCCGAACACTGGGTCGTCGATCGCCAGACGGATCTCCAGCCCCGCATACGCGCCATCCAGGAGATCGTGCCGCGCCTGCCGGCCATGGCCGACTCGCTGCTGACCGCTGCCGTCGGTAGGGAGGAGGCGCTCGGAACGACTACCGACAACTGGCGACGCGAGGTGGAGCTCTCGGCTCGCTTCCCCCTGGCGCTGGCCTTGTGGCGGGACGGCGAACGCGTCGCCTGGACCGACGAACTGGAACCGTTCCCCCACGACGATCTCCCCGCACCGGATGCGCGCCCCATGGTCGACACGGGGCGCGCCGGTTGGTACTGGCGGGGATCGGTCGTCCATCCCGACGGTTTGCTCGAGTGGCAGATCCGCTTGGCGATCCCGCCCGAGACGGAGATGGTTGGAGCCTCCCGCCACGAGGTCAGGGGACAGGTGGTATACGCCATCGAACCCACGCGCGGTCGCTGGTACGGCAGTGCCGAACACGGTTCGCGTTACACCACGGATATCGCTCTGGAAGTCGCCCCCGAGGACATGGAGCTGCCCCTGCTGCGGCTGACGGCCACCGTGCCGTCGCTGCGTGTGGCGTATCAGCAGGCCGGCACCCGCATGGCGCTGGCGCGGCTGGTCCTGTGGGGGCTGGCCCTGGCTGTGGCCTGCTGGTGGCTGGGAGGGAGACTCTGGCTGCTCGCCGGTCTCTGGATCGCCCGCCTCAGTTGGGCGACGGCCGACCTTTTCCTGCGGATGCAGCTGGTTTTGGCACGACCGTATCTGGAATCGCAACCAACCGCGCCGGCGAGCCTGCTCGACCCGGCCTATTTCGGGACGACGTGGGGCTGGGGACTCTATGCCACCACGGTCGACGCCGTCCTGACCGGCTGCCTGGTCGCGATAACGGCCGGGATCATCGGACGCAGCATGCGTAGCGTTGGCATCTCCGTCATGCCCGCCACACCGGCGGGGACCGAGACCGGCCGCGCCGCCAGATTCCGGCCCCTGCTGTTCGTCCTGCTGGCGGCGCTGCTGTTCCTGGTCCAGGACCGTCTCGTACACGAGGTGGCGGCGAACGCGAATCCCCGGCTGATCGGTCCCAAGGTCCCCTTGCGGTTCTTCACCTTCTGGGGGTTGCATCTCGCCCTGTTGATGAGCGGCATGGCCGTATCCGGCCTGCTCGTCGGGCTGGCGAGTCGACTGCGACGCGACGGTGTGCGTAGAGCGGCGGTCGTGGTCCTGCTCACGGCGGTGGCGTTTTCCGTGCTGGCCGGTTCGTGGCTGCCCCTCACGTCGCGGTTCATGCTGCCACTGCTGATCCTGTTGTTATGGTGGGGGACGGGACTGCTGCCTACCGGGGACACGACGATGCGCCGTCTCGTCTGGTTGTTGCCCCTGCTGGCGGCCGTGTTCTGGAACTATCTAGGCCTGGGCCACGCCTACCAGGAGGGCACGCGGGATTGGCTGCTGCGCAAGTCGTCCGACATCGTGGAGCCCCAGAGCGACTGGGTGCGTTTCCTGATGGAGGATCTGCTGGGCGAGTTGGCGGCTGCGGATGCCGAACGCGTGCCGGCCCCCGGCGCTCACGACCCCGGTGCGGCCGAGCTCTGGCAGAACTGGTCCGCCTTCGCGCTCTGGCAGGAAGTTGGTATCGACGATCTCGGCCTGCCCTGCCGCGTCGAGATTCTCGATCCCGACGGCGGCACGTCGAGCCTTTTCGCCTCCGGTTTCTTCCGCGATTACGGCTACGAGATCGCCGATCGCACCGACTGGCATATGGGACGCCCCGTCACGCCACGTCCCGGCCGCAGCCTGAACACCTACCTGCAGACCGAACGCCGCCGCTATACCGATGGCGAGGAACACATTCTCAGGGGCGAAGTGGAGCGGCTGGCCGGCAACGGGTGGCTCAGTCTCGAGTTGCCCGTGCAGTCGTTCCGTACCCGGACCCTGCTCGCTCAGCTCTCGGGTGACAGGCTGGGCGGTGACGCCCAGGGTTACCTGCCGCGTCTGGAAGTGGATCAGCCCCTGCTCATGCTGCGCAGCGACGGACGCGACTGGCGGGGCACCGGCGGCGCTGACCTGCCCGACGGGAGTTCGGCCGGGATCGTCGCGGATCTACGCTCCGGAGCGCTGGACTGGGGCGTCGTGGTGGCCGGCGGTCACCGGCATCTCTGCCTGTGGCGCGACGATCTGGGCGCCGAGGACGTCGACCCCGAGGTGAATACCGGCGGTTTCCTGCTGGGCGTCAGGATCCCGTCGCTGGGCGACCGTCTCCTGGATTTCTCGCGCCTGATCCTGCTCGACCTGCTGCTGCTCTTCGCGATCGGCGCCTGTGGGCTGGCGCCGGCATTCGTGGCGCGGCGGCGGCGTCCCTTCCTGCTCGGGTTCCAGGAGCGTTTCCTCGTCGTGTCGCTAGTGCTCGGCCTGTTGCCGTTGCTGCTGGCCGGCACTTTCATCGACCGCCTGAGTCGAGAATGGTTGGCCGAATCCTCCCGCACCGAGACCCGCGAGGGTCTCGAAGCCGCGGGCGAGCAGTTGCAGGGACTGCTTGCCGAACAGGCGCGCGCCTTGGCCGGCAGCGACTACATAGCGGATCTGCTGGCCAGCCGGCTCGCCGGTCAGCGTCCCCTCGGTCCCTTTTCCTCGCGACAGGCCATGATCTTCACCGCCGACGGGGAACTCCTGCTGGACGAGACCCTGAGCGATCTGGACGCGACAGAGGCCGCGCTGCTGCTGGAGCAGGCCCGCACGTCCTCGCTGGTGCTGATGCGGGACGAGACGGGCGCCTACCTGGGGACGCTGATCCCCGTCGATCTCTCCGGCGTCGCCGCGGAGCTCGCCGAAGGCGACCTCACCGACGGTACGCACGGGCCGGTGGCCCGCCGCCGGCACGGTTACTTCTTCTATCGCCAGCTGATCACGACGGATCTGATGGTCGGACTGGGCGAGGTCGTCCAGGGCGAGACGGTCTTCTACCTGGGGGGCGAGTCGCTCCTGGCTAGCCACCCCGAACACATCTTCACCGGACGCACGCCCTTGCTGCTGCTCGCCGCCTCGCTGCCGGACCTGCACAAGGCCCCGGGTGGTATCCATCTCCAGCCCACGCTCGGCCGCCCGCACGCCTGGACGGGCATGTTGGCCCTGCCGACGCTCCTGAACAGCTCCGCCGACCAGCGGTTGAGCGCTTCGCGGGTTCCTGGCGTACTGGCGGTGACCTTCTCCGCTCGCGAGCGGGACGTCTCCGGCCAGCGGGAGCGCACGGTGCTGTTTCTGGCGGGCCTGGCCACGCTTATCTTCCTGACCGCCACCCTGCTGGCCCTGGTCCTGACCTGGAAGATCTTCGACCCCGTGCGCGTGCTCGTCGATGCGACCCGCCGTCTGGCCGCCGGCGATTTCGCCGCGCCGCTGCCCGATCGTGGCAGCGACGAGATCGGGACGCTCAGCGCGACCTTCGGCACCATGCGCGACGAACTCAACGACGCGCAGCGGACACTCGCGGAACGTGAGCGGTTCCTTGCGCGCCTGCTCGAGAGCGTGCCGGTGGGTGTCGCCGTCTTCGACGAGGCGCGGCGGGTCGTGACGGTGAACCCCGCCGCCCGTGCCATGATCGACGGCTACTTCGTCGAAGCCACGGGTGACGCCGACGACCGCGCGCGCCTGCTGCTGGACGGCTTTTCGCGGGAAGTGGCGGGCAACGAGGGCGAGGCCGAGCTGGTCGCGCCGGACGGGCGCCGGACCCTGCGCGGCCGCCTGGCTCCGCTGCGCCGGCCCGACGGGCGCGCCGACAGGATGCTCGTCTTCGAGGACGTGACGGAGTTTCTCGACAACAAGCGCCTGGCCTTGAACGCACAACTGGCGCGGCAGGTGGCACACGAGGTCAAGAACCCGTTGACGCCCATCCAGCTCTCGGTCCAGTTCCTGCGGCAGGCCTTCCGTGACGGGGCCGACGACCTCGATGGCATCGTGGAGTCCACGGTGCGACAGGTCCTCGAACAGGTCGAGCTGCTGCGTTCGATCGCTACCGAGTTCAGCCTGCTCGGACGGCCGGAAGACCTGATCTGCGAGAGTGTTGACTTCCCGGCCGCGGTCGCGGAGGTGATCGACCGCTACCGCATCGGCGCAGGTGCGGAAGGGGCGTCCCGTCTGACGATCGACGAGGTGCGTCGCGAGGTCCCACCGGTCCTGGCCGAAGCCGAATCGCTGGGCAAGGTGATCGCGAACCTGATGGAGAACAGCTTGCAAGCCGCTAGTGAGACGGCAACGCTGGAGATCGGGATCGCCTGGCGCGTGGACCCGGAAACGGTCACGCTGCTCTGGTCGGACAACGGCCCCGGTTTGGCCTCCGAGGTGGCCGACAGGCTCTTCGACCTTTATTTTTCCACGAAGACCCAAGGCACGGGACTCGGCCTGCCCATCTGCCGGAATCTGCTTTCCCGCATGAACGGCGACATCACCTTGCGCAACCGCGAGGATGGGGAGGGCGCGGTGGCCGAGGTGACCCTGCCGCGCGCTGACCACGGGAGATGAAGACTTCTTGAACCGTTCACCACGCAAGCTCTTGATCGCAGGTCTGATCGCCTTGACCCTGATGATGCAGGTCGGGATCGCCGCGGCGTCGACCGACGGCGTGACCATCGCCCGCCTGCGCTACGGGGGAGGCGGCGACTGGTACTGCGACCCCGGCTCGCTGGCGAACTGGCTGGCCGAATTCGGCCGGCGCACGGGAGTGCCCGTCGCCGACGGACCGGTCGTGGTGGGTCTGGACAGCGAGGACCTCTATCGCTATCCGATGCTGTACCTGTCCGGCCACGGCCGTATCGCCCTGGCGGCGGACGAGGTCGACGAGCTGGGTCGCTATCTCGAGGCCGGCGGGTTCCTCTACGCCGACGACAACTACGGACTGGACCCGTCGTTCCGTGAGCTGATGAAACAGGTCTTTCCCGACGATCCGCTCACGCCGCTGGGTTCGGAACATCCGCTCTACCATTGTTTTTACGATCTGCCCGGGCTGCCCAAGATCCACGAGCACGACGGTGATCCGGCCCAGGGTTTCGGCATCATGAGGAACGGACGGCTGCTCGTGTACTACAGCTGGTCCAGCGATATCGGCGACGGTCTCGAATCCCCGCAGGTGCATGGCGACCCGCCGTCCGCGCGTGAGGCCGCCGCGCGCATGGCCGTCAACATCCTGATGTACGCCCTGACCCATCCCTGAGAGGTGCGCCTTGTCCCGGATAGAACACGGCAGACGTTTCAAGACGGCGATGCGGCGCCACCTCGCCGCCGTTCGTCGTCGTCTGCTGGGCCAGGGGCTGATGCTCACCGTGGCCGGCGCCGTCATGCTGGCGGCCCTGCTCTCCCTGCTGATCGGTTGGCCCGGCGTGGCGCCGGTCTGGAGCAAGGTCGTCTGCAGTGCGCTCGTGCTCGGTAGCTTCCTCTGGCTGGTGTGGGAGACCATGCTGCAGCCGGTGGCCGTCATGGGGCGTCTGACCCGTTTCACGGCGCGACTCGACGGCCGGGGCGGCCATCGCAACATCCTGGTGGCGGCCGAAGAGTCGCTCCGGCGGCCGGAGCGCTGGCAGGGACCGCACGTGCTGCCGGGTTGTGTGGACCGTCTGCTCGAGGATGCCGCCGCGAGAGCCACCGCTCCGGACGCCGCCGCCGCCCTGGATCTGCCGCGCTGGCGGCCGGTGTTGGTCCTGGTCGCATCGCTCGCGTTGCTCGTGGCGACGAGCTGGTGGCTCAACGGTACGGAGATCGTGCGCGGCGCCACCCGTCTCGCCTCGCCCCTGCAGGTGGAGGGGCGGCTGCCCACGGCTGGACTGCATATCGGGACGGTGCCGCCGGAAGCGGTGGCGGGTCACGACATCGTAGTCTCCGCCGTGGACCTGGGTACGCCCCGGGGACCCGTGTATTGCGAGGTGAGGTCGGGGAGCGGCGCTTGGCAGCGCCAGGCCACGGAGTTGGAGCCGGCGTGGTCGCCCCGTCCCTTCCGCCGCTATACCTCGATCTTGCGGGATATGGAAGCCGCTTCGCAGGTCCGGTTCGTCCGCGACGACATCGTGACCGACGTGCGCAGCATCGACGTCCTCCATCCACCCCTGCTCACGGGTTCGAGTGTGGAGATCGCGCCGCCCGCGTACACGGGGCTGCCCGCCCAGCGGCTGTCGCCCGCGCCGGCGGCCCTGGAGGCGCTGGTCGGCAGTCGGTTGCGCTGGCTCGGGACCGTCAACCATGACGTGGTGTCCGCCGCAGCCGTGACCGCCGACGGCGACACCCTGGCCTGGCACGCGTCCGGCGACACGGTCCGCGGCGAGTTCACGGTGACCGAACCGATGGCCTGGCGGCTCAGGCTGACGGATGGGCGCGGGCTCGTCGGCGGGCAACAGGTCCGCTACGAGCTTGCGGTGCGCGCGGATGAACCGCCCCGGGTCGTCCTGAAGCGCGACCGGCACGACGGTCTCATGCCGGGAGACGGCCGCCTGGATCTGACCGTGCTGGCCGCGGACGATTTCGGAGTTTCCGGACTCGACCTGCTGGTGCGTCGCGAGACGCCCGGCCAGGCGCTTGCCGATACCGCCTGGTCGCTCGTGCCGCTGCCGCTCGGGCCCGCGCTCGAAACGCGACATGTCGACACCGCAGTCGGCGATCTCTCCTTCACCGTGACGGCTCCGGAGGGAGCGGTCACGGCGACGCAAGTGGCCCTGTCGTTACAGCTGGACGCCGCCGCGGCGGAGCTGCTGCCGGGCGAGGCGCTGGCGCTCGCGGTCGAAGCGAGCGACAACCGCAGGCCGGGCCCTCCCGCGCGCGGCCGGTCCCGTGTGCTGCGCTTCTTCCTGCCCTCGGCCACCGATCTGCTCGCCTCCCAGATGGAGACCGAGACCGAGCGTTTGGGCGATCTGGAAGATCTGCGCCGGCGCAGCGACACACTGGCCGATGAATTGCAGCGCATCGAGCGCGAGCTGAAGAAGAACCCCGACCCCGATTTCGCCAGGCGGCAGGAACTCGATGAGGCCCTGTCCAGCCAGCAGGCCATGCAGGAGGAACTGGAGCGCCTGACGGACGACCTGCGCCGGGACCTGGAGGAAACGGCGTCGCGCAATCTGGCGTCGGAGGAACTGGTCCAGCGCATGGAGCGCGTGGCCGAACTGATGGACAACATCAGGAACGAGACCCTCGACCGGCTCCGCGAACAGCTCCGCGAGGCCATGAAGGAACTGAGTGAGCAGGACATCCGTGATGCCATGTCCGAGGTCGCGCAGCGGCAGCAGGAATTCCTGGATAAGCTGGACCGCACCATAGCTCTCCTGGAGGAACTCAAGCGCGAGCAGGAGATGGCGGGTCTGGCGGCCGTGGTCGAGGAGATGATGCGACGCCAAGAGGAGCTGCTCGACCCGGAGGCGGACACGGGCGCGGAGACCGCCGACAAGCAGGCGGAGCTGGCAGCCGAGCTGGAGGCGCTGCGCGAGCGCATCGAGCAGGCGCTGAAGGAACTGGAACAGTCCAGCGAGACCACGTCCTCGCCGTCGGATGAGGCTATGCGGGAAGCCCTGGAGCAGGCCCAAGCCAAACTGGAGGCGGGTGAACCGCAAGATGCCATGGCGCGTTCGGCCCAGGAGATGCGGAAGCCCGACCAGCAGTCGGGCTCCTGCAACGCCGGCCACGAGGCCATGCGCAAGCTTGCGGCCCTCTATCACATCCTGCTCAGGGGGCAGCAGGGGATGCAGATGGCCATGCAGAACTTCGCCGAAGGGACCATGCGCCGCCTGGCCCATGATCTGCTGGAGGTGTCGCGTCGGCAGGAGGACCTGGCGGGTCGCATCCCCGCCAACTTGCGCGACGTGCGGGCGCCGGAATTGCCGCGCGACGAGCAGAAGCTGCTGCGGGCCCTGGTCGGCATGCGCGACAGGTTGGAGTTGGCGCTCCGTGCGTCCGGACAGATGCCCTTCAGCCTGCTGGACAAGCTGGACGCCATCGCCGACGTCCTGCAGCGCGCCGTCTCAGCGCTCGAAGCCGGCTACGGTCGCCAGGCCATGGATACCTCGCGCGTGGCCCTGGGCGACATCAACAGGCTCGTGATGCAGCTGCTCACCTCCGCTCAGATGAGCGGCGGCGGTGGCGGTAGCTGCAGCATGCCGATGCCGTCACTCGGGCAGCAGCTGGAGCAGATGGCCCGCGAGCAGGCCGGACTCAACGGCCTGACCGAGGAGATGCGTCAACAACTGGCCGAGCAGCAGCGCCAGGGGCAACGAGGTCGCTCCGAGATGCAGCGTCTGCAGGCGGACCAACACGGACTGTCCCAACAGATGCTGGAAGCGGCCGAACTGGAGCGTGAGCAGCCGCAGGGCGAGCGTCTGCTGGGAGATCTCGACCAACTGGCCCGGGACATGGAGCGCGTGGCGGACGATCTCGGGGCCGGGCTGGTCGACGAGGAGGTTCTACGCCGCCAGGAGCGCATTCTCAGCCGCATGCTCGACGCGCATAATTCCGTGCGCAGGCGCGATTACGCCCGGCGGCGGGAGAGCCGAGCCGAGTCGGAGATCTTCGCGAGACAGTCCGGGGAGACCGTCGATGCCGTGACGGGCGACGTTGCTGCGCCTTGGCGGCTGCGGCAGGAACAGATCGAACGTGTGCCGCCTGAATACCGTGAGCTGGTTCGTCGCTACTTCCGGGCGCTACGGGCCCTCGCGGAATCGGGTGGTGGCAGTGGGCCGACCGTCCCCGTGCCGGGAGGTCGGCCATGATAACGTGGCGCAGGGGTTTCGCCGTGGCGTCGTTCGTCCTCTTCGTGGCGGGCGCCGGTCCCGTTGCGGCCCAGATCAAGATCCAGCCCGCTCCCAGCCGGGAGATTCACGCGGCGGCGCCGTGGCGCATGCGGTTGCTCGAGATCGATCGCCTGCTGCGCCTGGGCAGCTATAGCCGTGCCGCCAGCATGTTGGACGAAGCAGATCTGTTGGGTGCGCCGCCCGCTCAACTACGTCGCCTCCGGATCGATCTGCATTTCGCCAAGGGTAATCACGAGACCGTGGTCGAGCTCTGTCGCACCGGGCTGGCCGCTGAGCCGGGCCGAACCCGTCTGCTACGCACCCTGGCCCAGTCCCTGATGATACTGGGGCGTATCCCGGAAGCCCACGCCACGCTGCGCGATCTCTTCGCCGCCAGTCCGAATCGCATCAGCAGCGTGGCCGACGCCATGCTCCTGTGGCGCGGAGCCGGCCACCCGGCCGAAGGTCTCGCCCTCTGCGATTCGCTGCGGGCAGCTCACGGAAACGACCGGATCTTCATGCGTCACCGTGCCGCCTGCCTGCTGGACATGGCGCGTGTCGAGGACGCAGTGGCGGAGATCGCACGCGAGCTGCGGCTCAATCCGCTCAATCTCCCCATGGTGCGCGAGGAATTGTGGGAGCTGCTGGACACCCCGGAAATGGTGACCAGGGCGGTTGAGGCCCTTGCGGCGGAGGACGATTTCGTCGCCGAGCTGCGGCTGCTGAGCGCGGACCTGTTGTTGCAACTCGGTCGCGACCGGGCGGCACTGGACACCGTCACGCCCCTCTTCGCCACGCGGCGGGACGTCGAAGCGCTCCTGCGGATCGCCACGACCCTGACCCGCGAGCTCGAGCTGCAGGACGATCGTGAACATCAACGGGCCACGGCGGCCTGGTTGATCGCTGTATTCGGCGAACTCGTCGACGGGGATCTGATACCGCGCAACCAGCAGGCGCGCTTGGCGGATCTGCTGGCGGGTGTCTGCGAGGACGCCCTGGAACTGGGCTTCCTGGACGAGGATCCCGAACGTGCGGTCGCCAAGCTGGAAGCGGCGCTGAAGCTGGTGAGGCAACGCAGTCCGGGCTCGACGCGGTTGTACGCGGCGCGGATCAAGCTGGCCGGATACACGCGCGATGTCCTGCGGCGCCCGCGCGAGGCGGCGCAGTCGCTCGATCGTCTGCTCGTCGATCTGGATCTGCCCCTGGAGGGGGTGGCCCTGGCACGCCTGGCCCTGGGCGAATGCCATCTCGCCGCCGGCGACTCCGTTCTGGCGCGGATGGTCCTGAGCCGGCTGGGTCGTAATCCCCAGTTCAGCGCCGCCGCCGGTCACGCCCACTACCTGCTGGGCCGCCTGGATTTCGCGCAGGGAGCCTGGGCAAACGCCAGGGACCGTCTGGCGGCGGTCGCCCTGGACAATCCCAGCACCGATTACGCCAACGACGCCCTCGATCTGGGACTGCTCATCGCCGAGGAGCTGTCGAATCCCACCGGCAGTCCGCAGCGACTCGAAGCCTATGCGCCCTGCGTCTACTGGGAGCTGGCGCGACGACCGGTCTACCGGCAGGAGGCGCTCGAACACTTCCTGGCCGCGAACGAATCCGCCGCGGGGAGCGATGACAACCTGCTGGACCGGGTGCGCCTGGATCTGGCGCCGATCTATGCCGAGTCGGGCTGGGTCGAGCAGGCGGCGTCGCTCTGCGGGGCGGTCGTGCGCGAACACCCCGACGGCGCCCGTGCCGCCGCCGCTCTCTATCGTCAGGGCGAGATCCTGGTTCTGGGCGGCCGTGTTCGTGAGGGCCGCGAGGTCTGGGAGCGCCTGCTCGTGCAGTATCCCTACGCCCTGGAAGCCGAAGACGCCCGCGTGAAACTCAGGAGCCTGCCATGACGCGAATCCTACGCACGATCGTTGCCGCGCTGTTTCTCTGTCCGGTCGCCGCGTCTGCGCAATGGCTGCTGGTGCCCATGGATCTGGAACAGACGAATCATCTGAAGGCCTACGGACACGCCTTCGCCGTCCTGCAGGACGGCGGCACTATCGACTGGCTGCTCAACTACCGCGGCGGCAGCTTCCTGATGCGGGACACGCCGGACATCCGTCTCTCCGCCCGCATCCGCGGCGTGCGTTTCGAGACCGTGGACGACGCGGGAGCGGCAGCCATCCGCGAAACGCTCCGCGCCGGCAACATGGAGGAGGTCCTGCTCGAGAAACCGCCGCGCATCGCGGTCTACGTGCCGCCCAATTTTCAGCCCTGGGACGACGCCGTCACGCTGGCCCTGACGTACGCCGAGATTCCCTACGACACGGTGTTCGACATGGAGGTCCTGGCCGATCGTCTGTCCGAGTACGACTGGCTGCATCTCCATCACGAGGATTTCACCGGGCAGTTCGGGAAATTCTACTACGCCTTCGGCATGGCGCCCTGGTACCTGGAACAGAAGGGACTGATGGAGGAATTGTCCCGCGCCCTGGGCTTCCCCTCGGTCTGGAAGATGAAGCACGCCGTGGCGCTGAAGATACGGGACTACGTAGAGGCCGGCGGTTTTCTCTTCGCCATGTGCTCCGCGACGGATACCATCGACATCGCCTTGTCTTACCTGGGCACCGACATCGTGCCGCCCGAGATCGACGGCACGCCCCAGGTCACCAACCGCAACCAGGGACGCGACGACCGTCGCACCTTCGCTTTCGAGGGCTTCACACTGGTCACCAACATCGCCGTCTACGAGTACTCCAACATCGACACCAGCGACTATGCGCGTATGCGGGGAGCCGAGGGCGACTACTTCACCCTCTTCGATTTCGCCGCCAAGCACGATCCCGTGCCGACCATGCTCACCCAGTGCCATGTGAACGTGATCAACGGCTTCATGGGCCAGACCACGGGCTTCCACGGCGATCTGCTCAAGCGTCACGTCATCGTGCTGGCCCAGGTCGAGGGCACCGACGAGGTCCGTTACCTGCACGGCAAGTACGGCATGGGCACCTTCACCTTTCTGGGCGGCCATGATCCCGAGGACTACCAGCACGCCGTAGGCGATCCCCCAACCGATCTCGATCTCTATCGCTCCTCCCCAGGCTACCGCCTGATCCTCAACAACATCCTCTTCCCTGCAGCCAGGAAGAAGCCCCAGAAAACTTAGATGGGTCATCGAGAAGGTGTCTATTCATCGCGGGTGATGGGGCGAAGCCCTGGGGGTGCTTGCCTCCTGTTCCGGGGGGCGTTCGCCGCCGACCTCCTGTCGGCGACTCACTCGAATTACGGGTCCCTCCGCCCTCCTGGCTCCGGGGCCCTCCATACGCCCCCGGAACAGGAGGCAAGCACTGTCCATCATCCGGATGATCAGACACCTTCTCGATGGCGCATCCGGAGGTTCTGAGGTTCTCTTGGCGACATGTCCGGGTACTTGGGGCCGGTGTCTAGACACATCCGAAGACGTGGGGGTGAGAGGGACATCCGCCGGGGCGTCTGGAGGGGTATGGAGCCAGGAGGGCGGAAGACCCCGGAAGCCGAGCGAGCCGCCGACAGGAGGTCGGCAGCGAGCGGCCCCGGCGGATGTCCCTCTCACCCCCACGTCTGCTCGCGAGCGTGTTCTAGACTGAAGTTCCAGCCCAATCCCCTCTCAATTCCGGGATAAGCAAAAGCGA
>CAYMCR010000062.1:0-15630 GCA_964389015.1 uncultured Fibrobacteraceae bacterium
CGTTACGAAATGGGGGTCAGGAAGAGAACCCTGTCCCGTTTAGGACAGCAGTGGGATGAGTTATGTGATTCTGACCCTGGCGTTGCTGGTATCTACGGCCGTCGCGGGAGAGGTGACCACCGTCGAGGGCGTGACGTACGTGAGCAACGGCGCCGAACCCCGCGACGGCGTGCATGACCTGAAGCTGGAGGAGCTCTAGCGGCGGGGCGGCGAGGACGACGATGTGATCTTCGGCGTGATCATCCAGGGCCTGGTGGACGACGACGGCAACGTCTATCTGCTGGACGGGCAGCTCTCGGAGGTGCAGGTCTTCGACTCCGACGGGGAGTTCGTCAAGACCCTGAGCCGCGAAGGCGACGGTCCCGGCGAGGTGCGCCAGCCCTTCGACATGCTCTGGATGCCCGACGGATCCCTCGGCCTGGTCCAGTCCTTCCCCGGCAAGATCATCCAGGTCACTACGGACGACACGCCGGCCGGCGTCTTCCAGACCGGCGAGCAGGGCGCCATCATCGCCGTGGTGGAGGCCGAGGGGGACGGCGGCAACCTGGTGATGGGCGGCGTCGACGTGGAGATCACCGAGGGCGGCCAGATCCGTCACATGTTCATTTCCGGCTACGACACCGCAGGCAACGAGACCGCGAAGTACGTGACC
This sequence comes from uncultured Fibrobacteraceae bacterium, assembly GCA_964389015.1. GTDB lineage: Bacteria > Krumholzibacteriota > Krumholzibacteriia > LZORAL124-64-63 > LZORAL124-64-63 > JAHIYU01. The sequence continues at coordinate 653 of CAYMCR010000062.1, forward strand.
TACGACGTGACCTGGGACTTCGCCAACTTCAAGCTGCGTGAGAGCGAGCAGTACCTGATGCTCTTCGGCCGCTGGGACGTGGCCTCCGACGGCGGTGTGATCACCGCGGTGAATCCCGAGGCCTACGAGCTCGAGTTCTACGCCGCCGACGGCACGCTGCAGCGCGTGGTGACACGCGAGCACGAGCCGCTGAAGCGCGATGAGGAAGGTTACAAGCTGATGCGCAACATGCTGGAGGGCATGAAACGCATGTTCCCCTTCCCGGTGGAGACCGAGTACCGGGACGTCGAGTCGCCCGTGAACCTCCTCTTCGTCCACCCCGACGGTGACATCTGGGTTCAGCCCATGCGCGGCGTACGCGACCAGCCCGAGGGTGTGCTCGCGGTCTACGACGTCTTCTCGCCCGAGGGCCATTTCCTGCGCCAAGTGCGGGTGAGTTGTCCCGGGAACGGCCTGACCGACGGCATCATCTTCGCCAGCGCGGAGCGGCTGCTGGTGGTGCACGGTCTCCTGGACTCCATGGTGGGCCTGTTCGGTGGCGCCAGTGAGGAGACAGATGAGGAGGCCGCCCCCGTCGAGGTGGTCTGCTACCGCATCGCGGACTAAGCCCGCTGCCGGAGCGCTTCGTAGACGAGGATCGCCGCCGACACGCTCACGTTGAGCGAGTCGGCGGCGCCGTTCATGGGGATACGGCAGACGGTGTCGGCGGCAGCCTGCATACCCACCGAGAGACCCTGGTCCTCCGCGCCCAGCAGGAAAGCCACCGGGCCGGTCAGATCCAGATCCGTGTAGAGGTCGCCCGCGTCGGGCGTCGTCGCCAGCAGGCGGAGGCCTTGATCCCGCAATGCGGCGACGAGCGCGTCGGGCTCCGCCGCGATCACGGGGACGGTGAAGACGGTTCCCGTGGAGGCGCGCAGGGCGTTGGGATTCCAGGGGTCGGCGCCCGCGCCGCAGGCCAGCACCGCGTCCACGCTGGCGCCGCTGGCGGTCCGCACCACGGCGCCCAGATTTCCCGGCTTCTCCACGTTTTCCAGCACCAGCACCAGGGTGTCGTCCGGGAGATCCAGCGCGTCCAGGGTGCGGGCGGGAGGTTCGGCAAGCGCCAACACGCCGGCCGGATCACCGCGATAGGCGGCCTTGGCCATGACGTGCGGGGCGAGCTCCGTGACGTCGGCGCCGGCGGACCGCAGCGCCCCGACCAGGTCTCCGTCTCCTCCCGGCAGTTCGGGACAGACGAACGCCTCGCGGAAGGCCACGTCCGCGTCCAGAGCGCGGCGGATCACCCGCAACTCGTCCAGCAGGACGACGCCCTCGCGTTCGCGGTGCCGGCGTTCGCGCAGCTTGATCAGCCGCTTGACCCGCGGATTCTGCAGGCTGGTGATGCGTTCAACGGGCGTCATGGCGCAACTCCTCCAGTGCGGCGCGCAGGTCGTCCGGCAGGGGCGCGATGCGGCGCTGCGGGTAGTCGAAGCCGACCAGGCCTGTTTCCGCCAGGGCGATCAGGGCGGTGTCGGTGCGTCGTGTAACGCGGTGGGCGAGGCGGAAACCGGCGCGTCCGGTCTCCGCCACACCTGTCTCGAAGGCCAGCACGTCGCCTGCGAAAGCCTCGCCCTTGAACTCCAGGGCCGCATCACCCATGATCAGCGATACGCCGCCGCAGGCCAGCTCTGTCCATCCGTGGGCGGCGAGGAAGGCCACGCGCGCCTCGTGCAGCAGGGCCAGCAGGCGGTCGTTGCCCAGGTGTCCGCCATAGTTCAGATCCGTCGTTCGTACGGCGAGTTCGATCGTGAAGCCGTAGTTCGTCAGGGGAGTCAGGGAGAGCCTGGGCATGCGTGTTTCCTTCGCGGGGCCGTGCGTCGTGCGGTTTCGGGCAGAACACTAGCACAGCGGCGCGCGGCGGTCAGCCAGCCACTTTGCGGGCGGGCGCTACACTGACGGGAGAACCCCTTGTCTCACGAGACCATGGCGAAAATCATCGACCTGCTGATCACCTCCGCGCGCCTCAAGCACTTGCCGCGGACGGGCTGGCTCATGCGCGGCGTCGAGGTGCCCGAGAGTATCGCCGCTCACAGCCACGGCACGGCGCTGATGACCTTGGTCCTGCTGGACCTGGTCGACGAACCGCTCGACCGCGCGCGGTCCCTCGCCATGGCGGTGCTGCACGACCTGCCCGAGGCGATTACCGGCGATATCCCCTCGCCCGCGACGCGGCATCTACCCGAGGGTGCCAAGGTCGGCGCCGAGACCGCGATCCTCGACGAACTGGTGTTGGACGCCCCGGTCGCTGAGGGGTGGGGCGACCTCTGGCGTGAATACATCGCCGCGGAGACCCCGGAAGCCCTGCTGGTGCGTGATGCCGACAAGCTCGACATGTTCTTGCAGGCCTTGATATACTTACGATCCGGCCATCGGGACGTCGCCGGCTTCTGGTACCGGGTGGACGCGTATCCCTGGACGTACGCGGAGAGCCGCGAATTGCTGGAGGCCATGTCTCGGCGGAGACCGTCGAGTTGACAAAACATCAAAACTTGATAGAATCGTGGGCGGCCAGTAAAAATGCACTCGTGCTATGATGCACAACCTGTTGACGTTCCGTGCCTGACGTGCGACGGCAACCGTCACTGATGCATAGGATGACAACTCTAGCAGTTCTACAACTGGGAACCCGACTGTAGCTGGAGCCTAATGACAATTCGTCCATTCCTCGACTTCATGATCCTCTGCTCCCAGCATCCGCTGTTCACGAGCATGGCTTTGTTTGCCCTGTGGCTGTTGACACGACTCCAAGCGAAGAACGCGGCGGGGAGTGCCGAGGAATCGTGGCGCAAGGCTCGGCCGGTGCTGATCCTCGTCTCGGCGGGCGTGTTCGTCTCCTTCCTGGCAACCTGCCTCTGGTACATGACCCACGACGGTTATGCCAGCCCTGTGGAAGCCATGGTAACTGCGGTTGCCTGGTGGGTGAAGACCGGCGGCCAGCTGTACCACGTGCCGGACGCCACCCAGCAGTACAGCGCGCTCTACGGGCCGGCCATCTATCTCGCAACGGGCTTCTATCTCGACCTGCTGGGCCCCTCGATCCTCGCCTCGAAAGTGGGCTCCCTGCTGTCGCTGTACGTGTCGCTGGTTCTACTTTACCTGACCATCCGCCGGTGGGTGTCCAACAAGTTGGCTCTGGGTTTGACGACCATCGTGGTCCTGCTGTATTGGACCTGCGGCACCTCGTCGATGCTCGTGCGTGCGGATCCCTATCTGCTTGCCGCGGTATGCCTGGGCATGTACAGCGCCGGTTCCCCCCGACGAGTGTTGGCAGTGATGGGCTCGGCTCTGGGACTCAGTCTGGCGGTGAATCTCAAGCTCCATTCGCTCCTGTATATGCTGCCTGTGCTGGTGCTGCTCGACGAACAACATGGCTGGCGCGTGACCCTATCGACCCTGGGCCTGGGTTTCATCCTCGTGTTGGCGCCCTTCGCCCTTCATGACAACCTCTCGCTCTTCAATTACCTGTACTGGATGGAGATTTCCGCCCATCACGGGTTGCAGCTGGATTCCCTGTCCCACTTGCTCACGCGGGCGTTCTTCATCGCCGTACCGGTGCTGGTACCACTGTCCGTCGGTAGCCACCCCGCGGACCGGCCCTGGATGCGCCGCCGGCTGATCCTGGCCTGGGTGGTGGGCAATCTGGTCGTGGTTCTGCTGGCCATGAAGCCGGGCGCCGGACAGGTGCATCTGCTGCCGATCATCCCCATCAACATGGTCTTCGCGGCCAGGCTGTGGCCCGCCGAAGGCATGCGCGGTCTGCTCTTTCCCAACCTGCGGATCTCCTGGCGGTTGGGCGCGGTCATGTCGTTCTTGATCGCCGCGATCATCTCGGGTTCCGTGTCCGGCTATCGCAGCGCCAGACTGGCCAGCTCGCTGATGCAGTATTCCTCGGAGATCACCGTCGAGATCGAGGAGATCATGGCCGCCCATCCCGGGCGCACCATCGGCATGAGTTACGGCGGTGGTGACCAGTATTTCCACTGGACGAATCTGCGGCCTCTGCTCATCTTCGCGGGCCACCCCCTGCTGCTCGACGCCATTTCGATCATGGACTCCCAGCGCGCGCACAGGGAGTTTTCCGCGGCGACCATCGACGCCGTCGAAGCGGGTGTGATCGACCTGTGGCTCGTGCCGCGACAGCAGCAACCATTCTCGCTCCCAAACTGGTATCCGCCCCACGAGGAGATCTTCCCCGATGAACTGCGTGCCAGCTTCGCTGAACACTATCGGCTCGAGGGGGAAGGGCGCTTCTTCGATCTGTGGGGGTGGGACCGGACGTCGTCCCTCGATGTAATATACATGGACGTCGATGCCGACGATGAGGAAGACGCGCCCGCGGACTGATCACCCTATCCGGTTCAAGTCGCCAGGATTCCCGCAATCGTCGCCGTCAACCAGCTGGCCAGTGCGCCGCCGAACATGGCCCGCAGGCCGAGCCGGGCTACGTCGCTGCGCCGCTCGGGCGCCAGGCCGCCGATGCCGCCGATCTGGATGGCGATGCTGCTGAAATTGGCGAAGCCGCAGAGGGCGTAGGTGGCGATCACCACACTGCGCGGCGTCAGGGCGCCGGCCTCTACGGCCTTTTGCAGTTCGATGTAACCCAGGAACTCGTTGACGGCGATCTTGGTTCCGAGCAGGTTGCCGAAGGTCGCGGCTTCGCTCCAGGGCACGCCCATGGCCCAGGACAGGGGGGCGAAGACGAAGCCGAAGATCTCCTGCAGCGAGGTGCCGAGCAGGCCGAGCCCCGCGTTGATCATGGCCACCAGCGCCACGAAGGCCAGCAGCATGGCGCCGATGTTGGCGGCCAGTTTCATGCCCGTGCCGGCGCCGCCAGCGGCGGCGTCGATGAGGTTGGCGTATTCCCTCGGCACGTCCAGCTTCACGGTGCCGGCGGTGGCCGATGTCTCCGTCTCCGGGAACATGATCTTGGCCACGACCAGGGCCGCCGGTGCCGACATCACCGAAGCCGCCAGCAAGTGCCCAGCGTCCACGCCGAAGCGCACGTAGGCCGCCAGCACACCGCCCGCGACCGTCGCGAAACCGCCGCACATCACGGCCATCACTTCAGAGTTGGTCATGGTCTTGATATAGGGGCGCACCACCAGGGGCGCCTCGGTCTGGCCCACGAAGACGTTGGCGGCGCAGGAGAGGGTCTCCGAGCCGCTGGTGCCCATGGTCCGCCGCATGATCCAGGCCATGCCCACGATCAGCCGCTGCATGACGCCCAGGTGGTAGAGGATGGCCATCAGGCTGGAGAAGAAGATCACCGTAGGCAGGATGTGGATCGCGAAGACGGTACCCAGGGGGATCAGGTCGCCGGTGGCCGAGTTGACGACCTGGATGTAGCCGCCCTCGGGCCCGGGCGTGGTGTATTGCACCAGGCTCTCGCTGGTCCGGAAGAGGTTGCCGAAGAGGAACGAGGTGCCGGCGTCCGTGAAGCCCAGCACACGGGCCACGACCACGCGTGCGCCCGCGAAGAAGGATTGTCCCCAGGGGGTCCGCAGCAACAGCAGGGCGAGCGTGAACTGCAGGCCGAGGCCCCAGGCGACGGGCCGCCAGCGTACGCGGCGGCGGTTGTTGCTCAGCGCCCAGGCCAGCCCCAGCAACACGGCCACACCCAGCAGCGATATCAGATTGCCCAGATCCATCATTGCTCCTTTTGTTTCCCGGAGGGCAGAATCTAGCAGGCCTCGGCCGATTTTTACAGCTCAAACGCCCCTGTCGAGTCACGCCTCGTTGACACCGTCGGCGAGTGTGGTATCTTTCCCGCTCATGAACAACCATGCGCTACAATCTCCACCTCCGGTGATCATCGGTGTTGCCGGAGGCACCGGTTCAGGCAAGACGACCGTCGCGTTGCGGGTCCAGGAAGCTGCGCCCGGCAAGACCGTGCAGATCATCCATCACGACTCTTATTACCGCGACAATTCGCACCTCTCGCTGAAAGACCGCGCCAAGATCAACTACGACCATCCCAACGCCTTCGAGACCGAGCTGCTGATCGAGCACCTGACAATGCTGAAGAACGGCGAAGCGGTGGACATGCCGGTCTACGATTACACCACCCATTCACGGTGTCCGGAGACACGGCGGGTGGAACCGGCCGACATCATCTTCGTCGAGGGCATCCTGGTGCTGGAAGCGAAACCGCTGCGCGAGTTGATGGATATCCGTCTCTACGTGGGCGTCGACGCCGACGAAAGATTCATCCGGCGGCTCAAGCGGGACACCCGTGAGCGCGGGCGCACCATGGAGTCGGTCATCGACCAGTACATGAAGGTGGTGCGGCCCATGCACCAGCAGTTCGTCAATCCGACCAAGAAATACGCCCACCTGATCATCCCCAGGGGGGGGCACAACCAGGTGGCCATAGACCTGATCGCCGCCAAGATCACGGCGATCACCCAGACGCGGCACGGGTAGACCGGGCTGCGAGCAACGGAGGCGTTTCATGCAGTTCGACGATGCGGCCCTGGCCCTGCGCGATCCCCTGATCGACAAGATCCTGATCGCTTCCGACGACATCCAGAAGCGTATCCAGCAGCTGGGCACCGAGATCAGCCGCGACTACGTGGACCGCCAGCCCATCCTGGTCTGCATTCTCAAGGGCGCCTTCGTGTTTCTGGCCGATCTGTCCCGTCACATCTCGATCCATCACGAAGTGGACTTCATGGCCATCAGCAGCTATCACGGCGGCACCGAGAGCACCGGCGTGGTGAAGATCGAGAAGGACCTCAAGTCCAACATCACCGACCGCGACGTGGTGATCATCGAGGACATCGTCGATACGGGACTGACCCTCAACCATCTGCTGGCACTGCTGAAGACGCGCAGCCCGCGCAGCATCCGCGTGTGCGCCCTGCTGGACAAGGTGTCGCGCCGGATCGAGGACGTGGTCATCGACTACCGCGGGTTCGAGATCCCCGACGAGTTCGTCATCGGCTACGGTCTCGACTACGACGAGAAATACCGCAATCTGCCCTTCATCGGTGTGCTCAAGCCCTAGGGCGCGCGAGACAAAAGGACGTCGCACATGAATGATCAGGGCCGCGGGCCGGTCGACGCCCGTTTTCCGGAGACACTCACCTTCGACGACGTGCTGCTGGTGCCCGGCTACTCCGAGGTCATCCCCCGCGACATCGACACGTCCACCCACCTGACCCGCGAGCTCACCCTCAACGCGCCCCTGCTCTCGTCGGCCATGGACACGGTCACCGAGGCCGAGCTCGCCATGGCCATGGCGCGCCAGGGCGGTCTCGGCGTGATCCACAAGAACCTCTCGCCGCAGGTGCAGGCCGAGCATGTGCGCCGCGTCAAGCGCAGCGAGTCGGGCATGATCACCGATCCGATCACGCTGGGGCCCGATCGGCCCATTCACGAGGCGCTGGGCCTGATGGCCGAGAATCGTATTTCTGGCGTGCCCATCACCGAGGGACGGCGACTGGTGGGTATCCTGACGAACCGCGACCTGCGCTTCTGCCGCGACACCACCCGGCCCGTGCGCGAGGTCATGACCAGCGAGAACCTGGTCACCGTCCCCGAGGGCACGACCCTGGATGAAGCCGCCGAGCGTCTGCACGCGCACCGCATCGAGAAGCTGCTGGTGGTCAACGACGACGGCGAGCTGCGTGGCCTGATCACGGTCAAGGACATCCAGAAGCGGATCGACTATCCCCACGCCAGCAAGGACGCCCAGGGGCGCCTGCTCTGCGCCGCCGCGGTGGGGGTGGGACGCGGCGCCGAGGAGCGCGTGGATCTGCTGGTCGCCGCCGGCGTCGACCTGCTGGTCGTGGACACCGCGCACGGACATTCCCGCAACGTGATCGAGACGGTACGCGCCATCAAGGAGCACCATCCGGACCAGCAGATCATGGCCGGCAACATCGCCACCGGCGAGGCCGCCGCGGCACTGGTCGAGGCGGGCGCCGACGCCGTGAAGGTGGGCATCGGGCCGGGATCGATCTGCACCACGCGCGTGGTCTCCGGCGTGGGCGTGCCCCAGATCAGCGCCATCCTCGATGTGGTGCGGGCCACGTCCGGCCACGGCGTGCCCATCGTCTCCGATGGCGGCGTGAAGTACTCGGGCGACGTGGTCAAGGCCATCGCCGCGGGCGCCGACACCGTCATGCTCGGCTCGATGTTCGCCGGCACCGAGGAGGCGCCGGGCGAGAAGATCCTCTTCGAGGGTCGTGTCTACAAGACCTACCGGGGCATGGGTTCGCTGACGGCCATGCAGGACGGGAGCAAGGACCGCTACTTCCAGGAGAGCGTCTCCGATCCCGACAAGCTGGTGCCCGAGGGTATCGAGGGCCGCGTGCCCTTCAAGGGGGCGCTGGCGGACATCTTCTACCAGATCGTCGGGGGTCTGCGCAGCGGTATGGGCTACTGCGGCGCCGCGTCGATCGCCGACCTGCAGCGCCAGGCCCGTTTCGTGCGGATCACCGGCGCCGGGTTGCGCGAAAGCCACCCCCACGACGTCCACGTGACCAAGGAAGCTCCCAATTACGGCAAGAGCTCCTGATGGTTCGGCGTGTCCTCGCCAAGCTGGCCGGGATCGGTCCGGACTTCCGCCACCTGTTGCTGGCAACGTTGTTCTTCGGGGCGGCCAGCGGCATCTTCATGTCCACACTGAATAACTACCTGAGCGACGTGCACGATCTGGGCGCCGCCGCCCGCGGCTGGCTCGAGTTCCCGCGCGAGCTGCCGGGCTTCCTGATCATCGGGGTGTCGGCCCTGCTGCTGGGTTTCATGCGCGAGGCGCGTATGGGCGCCGTAGCCATGATCCTGACCGCGTGCGGGGCCCTCGGCCTGGGGCTGGTGGCGCGCGATACGGCGTTGCTGGTCGTCTTCGTGGTGATATGGAGCCTGGGCGACCACATCATCTTCGCGGTGGAGGGGCCCATCGGGCTTGTCCTGGCGAAGCGCGGCAACGAGGGCCATCGGCTCGGCCAACTCGGCGGCGCTCGCAACCTGGGAGTGATCCTGGGCGTCGGTGGTGTCTATCTGCTGGCGAAGCTGGCCGGCAATCGCTACGAGTACTTCTATGGCCTGGCGGCTCTGGCCGCGGCTCTGGCCGGCTGGAACTACCTGCGGCTGCGGGTGGGGGAGACCACGGCGCGGTCCCGACGGCTGGTCTGGAAGCGCAAGTACGGCATCTTCTACGCCATCAGCGCGCTGTTCGGCGTGCGCAAGCAGATCTTCCTGGCCTTCGGTGGCTGGGTGCTGGTGAGTCTCCACGGCGTACCCGTCTCAACCATCGCCCTGCTCTACTTTATCGCCGCAGCCCTGGGCGTGTTTTTCCGACCGCTGCTGGGGGACATCATCGACTGGGTGGGCGAGCGCGCCGTGCTGGCCGCGGACGAGGTGCTGCTGCTGGGCATCTGCCTGGTCTACGCTTTCGTGACCGACGTGCGCCTGCTCTACGGGGCCTACGTCCTGGACAGCATCCTCTTCGCGCTGCGTATCGCGCGGACCACCTACCTGAAGAAGATCGCGGACGATCCCGCCGACATCACGCCGACGATCAGCATGGGCATCACCATCGATCACGTGGTGGCCATGAGCCTACCCATCCTCTCGGGCTGGCTGTGGGAGACCTACGGGCATCAGTGGGTTTTTCTGCTGGCGGGAGGGATCGCGCTGGTCGGGTTCTTCATCTGCCTGCGGATCCGGGTGCCGAATACCGACGCAACCGCCTGAGTGAATCCCTTCAAGTCGAACGACGGGTTGACGAAAGACCTGAGCGTGCCCATCTTGGCCGCCGAAGTCGCGTCTGTCCCGCACTCCCGGAGGACACCTTGACCCGCATCATGGCCATCGCCGCCGCCGGCGCCCTGGGCGCCGTGGCCCGCTACGGCATCGCCGGACTCGTGCACCGCTACGCCGGCCTCCGCTTCCCCGTGGGCACACTGGCCGTCAACGTGCTCGGCTGCTTCCTGCTCGGTCTGCTGGCGAGTCTCAGCCTCGATCGCTGGTCGGTGGGCCCCAACCATGCGCGCGGCCCTGCTCGTGGGCTTGCTGGGCGCCTTCACCACCTTCTCCGCCTTCAGCTACGAGACCCTGGTCCTGATGCGTGAGGGGACGGTCTGGCGGGCGGCGCTCAACGTGGGCCTGTCGGTGCTGCTGTGTCTGGCCGCGGCGTGGGGGGGCGTGGCCGCGGCGGCACGGATCTGAGTCCTACCCCTTGACTACTACCCGCGGTCGCAGCCGCACTACCTTGGTCGCGAGCCCGGCCTCGTGGACCGTGTCCACCACCGCGGATACGTCCTTGTAGGCCTCGGGCATCTCCTCGGCCAGGGTGCGCTTGCCGATCGCGCGCAGGGTGACGCCGCGTGCGCGCGATTCGGCCAGTAGGTCGCGCCCGCGCCCTGCCTTGAGCGCCCGCTTGCGGCTCATGACCCGCCCGGCGCCGTGACAGGCGGAACCAAAGGTCTCGGCCATGGCCCGGCCGGTGCCGCGCAGCACGTAGGAGCAGCGTCCCATGTCGCCGGGGATGAGCACCGGCTGGCCGACGTCGCGGTAACGCTCCGGCAGCTCGGGCCGGCCGGGACCGAAGGCGCGCGTGGCGCCCTTGCGGTGGACGCAGAGGCGTCGCCGCCGCCCGCCGACCTCGTGCTCCTCCCACTTGGCGATGTTGTGAGCCACCTCGTAGACGGTACGCAGCCCGGCCGCGGCCGCGTCGCCCAGCACCCGGCCCACGGCCCCGCGAACGAGATGCGCGATGATCTGGCGGTTGGCGAAAGCATAGTTCACCGCCGCCGCCATGGCGCCCAGGTAGGTGCGGCCCTCGGGCGAGCCCAGGGGGGCGCAGCAGAGCTGGCGGTCGGGCAACTTGATCTTGAAGCGCCTGGCGGCGTCGACCATGTCGTGCACGGCCTCGTCGCAGACCTGGTGGCCGAAGCCGCGGCTGCCGGTGTGGATCATCAAGGTCATGGCGTTGCGGCGCAGGCCCATGGCCGCGGCAGCGTCCTCGTCGAAGATCTCCTCGATCCAGCCCACCTCCAGGAAGTGGTTGCCCGAGCCGAGGGTACCGAGCTGCCGGCGTCCGCGCTGGCGCGACCGGGCGCTCACCGCGGACGGGTCGGACCCGGCCATGCGGCCGTTCTCCTCGATCATGGCCAGCTCGCCCGGATCGCCGTGGCCGCGCCCGACCGCCCAACGGGCGCCGTCGACCATCACCGCGTCCAGTTCCTCGTCCGACAGGCGCAACGGCCCCCGCGAGCCGACGCCGCTGGGCACGGCGGCGAAGAGAGCGTCGGCCAGCGCCTTGGTGTGCGTCCGGATCTCGTCGACCTTCAGGTCGCCGGCCAGCAGGCGCACGCCGCAGTTGATGTCGTAGCCGACGCCGCCGGGGGAGATCACGCCCTCGTCGGCGTCGAAGGCCGCCACGCCGCCGATGGGAAAGCCGTACCCCCAGTGGATGTCGGGCATGGCCAGCGAGTAGCCGACGATGCCCGGCAGGTGCGCCACGTTGGCGACCTGCTCGTGGGCCTTGTCGCGGGAGATGTCGGGCAGCATGCCCTTGCGGGAATAGATGCGGCCGGGCACACGCATGCCGCCGCGGCGGGGGATCTCCCACAGCGTGTCGCTGATGCGTTCGAAGGGCGTCGTGCTCATATGTCCAGCACCACCTGTCCGGTCCAGCCGTCAGGGCCCTCGTCGGCGCGCGCCAGGTGGTAGGTCACCGCCTTGATCTCGTCGAGTTCGGTGTGGCGCGCGGGATCGATGGCTTCGCCCCGCAGGTGGGCGCGCAGGTGCCAGGATCCATTGACCGCTTGTTCGAGGCTCGCGATCTCCGCCGTGCCGTAAAGCTCGCCGCGGGTCTCGCTCAGGTAGAGCACCTCGGCCAGCCAGCGCACCAGCAGCTCGGTGGCGTCGGCGGCGCTCACCTCCACCTCGAGCGCGAACTCTTCGCGGATCTCACCGCGGGGGCAGATCATTCGCGTCAGGGCGAGCGCCATGGCCGACAGCAATTCCGGCAGGGTGGCGGCGGTACCACGCAGCCCCGTGTCCCCCGTATGATCGATGATCTCCACGCGCATCCGGCCCATCTCTTCCCCCACCGGCCTGCAGGTACATCGCGCCAACGACCGGCGCCGCCAGTCGATCGGTCCAGGTGTTGGTTGCCGGCACGATGTGGTATGCTCCGTCTACAGCATCGCTGCATGAGAGGACGGGAGCAAACTCCGTCTTCACACTAAACCGGGGGGTTGGTTCATGATGTGTATGCGAATATTCTATCGTCCTTTTCTATTGCTGTTCGTCCTCACGTTCCTGAGCCTCTCCATGATCGCGTCGGTCTCCGCGCAGGATGGTTACTGGTGGGACGGCTTTGGCCCCACGGGTGTCAACGGCGGCGGCGTCGGCTGCCTGTCCGAACATGTCGAGGATCTCTACGTTGGCGGCTACTTCGAAGAAGCCGGCGGCATCCCTGCCGCCAACATCGCCCGCTTCAACGGTCGCCACTGGATGGACGTGCACGGCGGCACCGACGGCACCGTGGTGACCATCCTGAGCGGGGAAAACCGGCCTGGTCATCGGCGGCCTCTTCAACGAGGCGGGGGGCGCGGCCTGTCCCCATGTGGCGCGCCTGTACGAGGGTCAATGGTTGCCCATGGACGCGGGCCTGCTGGATTGGTGGCCCAACACCTTCATCGTGCACAACGCGGTGACCTACGCCGGTGGCAACTTCGACTCCGATGGCGATTGGTACTACAGCCCGCTCGCCAGCTGGGACGGCTTCCACTGGAACGACGTCTTTGACGGTTGGGACCCCACCATCGAGGCCAACGCCCTGGCCCACTTCGTCGGCCTGCTCTTCCTCGGTGGCGACTTTACCTTCGACGCGCCCGATCCCGACATCGAGAACTTCTGTGCCTGGGACGGCGAAGACCTGATCGACTACGGTTTCTACAACGGGGACACCGTCGACTGTATGCAGGTGCACGGCAACGCCCTGTATTTTGGCGGATCCTTCACCTCCACGGGTTCGACCGGCTCCACCGGTCTGGCCTGGCTCTCCGATAGCGGTTTCATCCATCCGGTGGCCCAACCCGACGTGCCCCGCCAGGTCGTCGATCTGGACATCTGGGACAGCGCGCTGCTGGTATGTCAGCGCGACGCCGTGATCCCCTACAACGGCGCCTGGTCGGATACCCTGGGCGGCGTCTTCGACGGCGAGTTGACCGCCGTCTGCACCATCGGCATCGATCTCTACGCCGCCGGCTCCTTCGCCGGCTCGGTGGTGCGCTGGGATCGCTGGTGGGACGAGTGGGTGCAGGTTGGCGGCAGCCCCGGCAACATGAATCACGCGAGCAACTATGTGCGGGCCATGTGCCGGTACGACGGGCACCTGATCGCGGGTGGCGAGCTGATGGTGCCTTCGGTCCTAGCGGGCGAATCCCATTGCGGCAATATCGGCATCTGGGACGGCGAGGCCTGGCACCGCCTCGGCGGCGGCCTCAACGCCACCGTCTACGACATCGTGTCCTACGGCGGCGACCTGATCGCCGCCGGCCACTTCGACTACGCCGGCGGCGCCCCCGCGGCCCACCTGGCCCGCTGGGACGGCTCGTCCTGGCACGTCCTGGGCGATCCCGACGGCGACGTGAACGCACTGGCGGTCTGGAACGGCGAGTTGATCGTCGGTGGCTCCTTCCACCACGTGGGCGGTGTGTCGGCCGAGCGGGTCGCAGCCTGGGACGGCGCCGACTGGCGCGCACTGGGCAGCGGCTTCAACTACGGCGTCAACGACCTACTCGTGCACGAGGGCGAACTCTACGCCGGCGGCATCTTCGGGAATTCGGGCGGAGTCCCCGTCGAGCGCGTGGCTCGCTGGGACGGTGCCCAGTGGCAGCCCCTCGGCGCCGGCACCGACAACATCGTCTACGCCCTGGGCAGCCACGGCGGCGACCTCTATGCCGGCGGCTACTTCACCCACGCCGGCGGCGCGGCGGCCGAAGGGATCGCGCGGTGGAACGGCGCGGCCTGGCACCCGCTGGGCGCCGGGGTCGGTGGCGCGGGCCTGTTCTACAAGGTGGCGACCCTCGCTTCGGTGGCCGGCGAGCTCTACGTGGGCGGTGATTTCACCGAAGCCGGCGGCGCCCCCGCGGCCGGCATCGCCGTCTGGGACGGTGCGGCCTGGCGCGAGTACGAGGGCGGTGTCCAGAGCGACGGTGGCTACGTCGTGGTCCACGACCTGCAGATCCACGAGGGAGACCTATATCTGGGCGGCAACTTCTCGAGCGTGGGCGGTCGGGGCGAGGTCTCCTACAACCTGGCCCGCTGGGTCGACGGCACGCTGGTGCCGGTCTTCCTGCAGGACTTCGCCGCGGCCTGGATCGGCGCGCAAGTAGAGCTGAGCTGGCGCGTCGAGCCGGCGCCGGGTACGCGGGAATTCCGTCTCGACGCACGCTCGGATTCGGCGACGTGGTCAGTGCCTTATCGTGCTGTCGGTGACGGTTCCTACGTGGCCGATGATGCGCCGCCACGCACTGATAGTCCGCAGGATGTCACATACGTTTTGTCCTATCTGGACGAGGGCGCGCCGGCTCCGGTGCAACTGGACAGCCGCACGGTCGAGCTGCCGCCCCTGTCGCGCACCCGCCTCGACGGGGCGCATCCGAATCCCTTCAATCCCGGCACGACCGTCTCGTTCACCCTGGCGCGGGCCGGACGCGTGGACCTGGCCGTCTACGACACTACGGGCCGGCGCGTGGCGGTTCTGGCCGGGCGGTCCTTCATGGCGGGCGAGCACGAGGTGTCGTGGGATGGGCAGGACGATCGCGGCCGCGCCGCGGCGTCGGGCGCGTATCTGGTCCGGCTGGAAACGGAGATGGGAGCGCAGTCGGCGAAGATCGTGCTTGTGCGGTGATATGACGGGAGGTCACTACTGTCCCAGCGTTACTCGAACAATGACAACTGGTTACAAATCTTACTCC
>CAYMCR010000063.1:0-15610 GCA_964389015.1 uncultured Fibrobacteraceae bacterium
GTTCCGACGTTGACGTGCTCCTTGGTCCTTTCAAACTTTTCGCGAGCCATGGCTGACTACCTCCTTCTTGGCGTCGTCAGGGGCGATTCCATACGCCCATGTAACGCTGAGTGATCTCCGTCGCGATCTTCTCCGGCACCCGCTCGTAGCGGGAAAACTGCATCGTGTGCGTGGCCCGGCCCTGGGTCAGCGACCTCAGCTGGGTCGCGTAGCCGAACATCTCGCTCAAAGGTACCTCCGACTGCACTACCTGGACGTCGTCGCGAGGCTCCATCTTGCTGATCCGGCCTCGCTTCGAGTTGAGGTGCCCGGTCACGTCCCCCAGATAGTCCGAGGGGACCACGACCTCCACCTCCATCACCGGCTCCAGCAGAACCGGACCGGCTTTCTGGACCGCTTCGCGCAGGGCTTCGGCGCCCGCGGCGCGGAAGGCGGCCTCGCTGGACAGCTCCTCGATGAAGGAGCCGCCGTCGAGCCGGATCCGCAGATCGACCAGCGGATAACCGGCCAGGATACCGCTGCCGCAGGCCTGCAGGCTCGCCTGCTCCACGGCCGCCACGTACTCCCGTGGCAACTGGTCCTCGCCCACCACGCTGGCGAAGGTCTGTCCCTCGCCGTAGGCCGCCGGCTCCACCGCCAGCTTGACGTGAGCGAACTGGGCCTTGCCGGCTCCCTGGCGCTCCAGGCGAAAGTCCTCGACCGCCGCCCGGCTGATCGTCTCGCGGTAGGCGACCTGGGGTTTGCCGACGTTGGCCTTGACCCCGAATTCCCGCTGCATCCTGTCGGTGATGATCTCCAGGTGCAACTCGCCCATGCCGCTGATGATCGTCTGGCCCGTTTCCGGATCCTCCTTCACGCGGAAGGTGGGATCCTCGTCCACAAGACCCGCTAGAGCCTCCCCCATCTTAACCTGGTCCGCCTTCGTCTTGGGCTCAATGGCCACGAAGATGACCGGTTCGGGGAAACGCATCTCCTCGAGGAGGATCGGCCTCTCCAGGGCGCACAGCGTGTCGCCCGTGCGGATCTGCTTGAATCCGACCACCGCCACGATCTCGCCGGTGGTCGCCTCCTTCATCTGCTCGCGCTTGTTGGCGTGCATCAGGAGGATCTTCTGGATCCGCTCCTTCTTGCCCGTGTTGGCGTTCAGAGCAACTCCGCCAGCCTTGAGTCCGCCGCTGTAGATCCTCAGGTAGGCCAGCCGGCCCACGAAGGAATCCGTGACGATCTTGAAGGCGATGGCGCTGAAGGGTTCGCCCTCGGCCACCGACCTCTGCTCCGGCGCCATATCCTTGGGGCGCCACCCCTCGACCGGGGGCAAGTCCGGCGGAGAGGGCAGGAAATCCACTATGGCGTCGAGCAGTCTCTGCACGCCGTTGTTCTTGAAGGCCGCCCCGCAGAACACCGGCACCAGTTCGGCGCTCAGGGTCGCTCGGCGAAGTCCCGCCAGGAGTTGGTCGAGGTCGGGCTCCCTCTCCTCGAGGTAGAGCTCCATGATCTCCTCGTCCACCTCGGCCAGCCGCTCCAGCAGGTCGGCGCGCGCCTGGGCGGCCGCGTCCTGCAACTCCGCCGGTATGGCGGTGTCTTCGAAACTGGCGCCGAGGTCCTCGGCGTTCGGGAACCGGGCGGTCATGGTCAGCAGATCGACCACGCCCGAGAACTCGTCCCCGCTGCCCACCGGCAACTGGATAGGTGCCGGGTTCGCGCCCAACCGCTCGTGTATCATCGAGGTCGCCCGTCCGAAGTCGGCGCCCGCGCGGTCCATCTTGTTGATGAACGCCAGGCGTGGAACCCGGTACTTATCGGCCTGTCTCCAGACGGTTTCGGACTGGGGCTCCACCCCGCCCACGGCGCAGAAGACCGCAACCGCTCCGTCCAGAACCCTTAGGCTGCGCTCCACCTCTACAGTGAAGTCGACGTGCCCCGGGGTATCGATGATGTTCACGCGATGGTCGCGCCAGAAGCAGGTCGTGGCGGCGGCGGTGATCGTGATGCCGCGCTCTCGCTCCTGTTCCATGAAGTCCATCTGGGCCGAGCCCTCGTGGACCTCGCCTGGAGTGTGCACCCGTCCCGTGTAGTAGAGGATCCGCTCGGTCGTCGTCGTCTTACCGGCATCGATGTGGGCCATGATGCCGATGTTGCGGATCTTCTCCAGTTCTACGCGGCGTGCCACTTTCACTCCGTCGCCGCCCGGATCACAGGCTTCCGACGCGCACAGTCGTCCGGTTCGGACCTGTCCGTCGCCTTTGCCTTTGCCCCGCTGTCCGCGGAGCGTCACAGGCTATGCGAATGTTGCCATCTTCCTTTTCTTCAGCGCTCTGCGTACTCGAACGAGAGGGACCTTTACCAACGGCAGTGGGCGAACGCCTTGTTCGCATCAGCCATACGGTGTGTGTCTTCGCGCTTCTTGATAGACGGTCCTTCGTTCTTGCTGGCCAGCACCAGTTCGGCGGCCAGCCTCTCGGCAAAAGTATGCTCCGGACGCT
Organism: uncultured Fibrobacteraceae bacterium; assembly: GCA_964389015.1. Taxonomy (GTDB): domain Bacteria; phylum Krumholzibacteriota; class Krumholzibacteriia; order LZORAL124-64-63; family LZORAL124-64-63; genus JAHIYU01. The sequence goes on from CAYMCR010000063.1 coordinate 2,484, forward strand.
GCCGGGCGAATCCGATGACCCAGTGCATGGCGAGCATCTGGCGACGTTCCGGGCGCACCTCGATGGGCACCTGGTAAGTAGCGCCGCCGATACGCCGGGACTTGACCTCGAGGCTGGGCTTGACGTTGTTCAAGGCGTTGCGGAAGACCTCGATGCCCTCCTGCCCCGTCTTGTCCTTGATGATGTCGAACGCGCCGTAGACCATCCGCTCCGACACGCTGCGCTTGCCGCCCTGCATGACGTAGTTGATGAACTTGGTCACCACGTGATCGCCGTAACGGTGATCGGGGGTGATCGGTCGCCTTTCGGGTCGTCTCCGCCTGGCCATGCTCTATCTCTCCTTGCGGGGCGCTTCCCACCCCACTCCGTGAAACCTGATCTGTTCGCTACCGCGGGCGCTTGGCGCCGTACTTGGAACGGCTCTGGCGACGGGACTCCACGCTCGAAGCGTCCTGCGTACCGCGCACGATGTGATACCGCACGCCGGGGAGATCCTTTACGCGTCCGCCGCGTACCAGCACGATGCTGTGCTCCTGCAGGTTATGTCCCTCACCGCCGATATAGGCCGTGACTTCTATCCCGTTGGTCAGACGCACGCGAGCGATCTTGCGCAGCGCCGAGTTGGGCTTCTTGGGCGTCTGGGTGTAGACGCGCGTGCAAACACCCTTGCGCTGCGGGCATCCCTGCAGAGCCGGGCTCTTGCTCTTGGGCTTGATCTCCTTGCGGCCTTTGCGCACAAGCTGATTCAGAGTGGGCAATTTCGTCTCTCCTGATCTGACCTGCCCGGCGAAAAAACCGGGTTAAAAACAGCACCGGCGGGCACACTACGGCATCCGGCACAGAAGCGAAAGAGTATATCCCGGACGGGCGAATGTCAAGTCACTACGTGACTTTTTCCAGTCCGGGCCGGGCTATCAGCCCGACGCAACCTCGGAAACCTCTCCCTCGGCCGCCGCTCCTTCCAGTTCAGCCTGCTGCGCCGCCAGTTCCAGCGCGGCATAGGCTTCCTGGATGCGAATATCTTCACCGTCGAGCTCCGGATCCTCCACGGCGAGGGACTTGTACTTGTTCAGTCCGGTACCGGCGGAGATCAGGTGACCCATGATGACGTTTTCCTTGAGACTGCGCAGCTCGTCACGCTTGCTGCGCGTGGCGGCGTCGGTGAGCACCCGGGTGGTCTCCTGGAAGCTCGCGGCGCTGATGAAGCTGTCCGTGCTCAGACTGGCCTTGGTGATGCCGAGCAACAACGGCTCGGAGGTGGCCGGCTCCAGCAGCGGCTCGCCCTTCTTGCGCAGTTCCTTGTTGCGGACCATGAGCTCCGCGTTGGCGTCCTCGATCTCCTGACGGGGCACCTGCATGTCCTCCAGGTATTCCGTATCGCCCGGGGACTTGATCAGCACCTTCTGCAACATGCGGGAGACCACGACCTCGATGTGCTTGTCGTTGATCTTCACGCCCTGCAGGCGGTAGACCTCCTGGATGGCGTTCACGAGGTAGGACTGCACTTCCTTGACGCCCTTGACCGTCAGGATATCCATGGGGTTGATGGGCCCCTCGGTCAGACGGTCGCCCGCGATCACGCGCTCGCCCTCGTAGGTCCGGACGTGCTTGCCGTGCGGGACCAGGTACTCCTTCTCCAGCTCGTTCTCGCCCTGAACCACGAGCCGCCGCAGTCCGCGGGTGGTGCCCTTGAACTGGACCACGCCGTCGATCTCCGTCACGATGGCGGCGTCGCGGGGCTTGCGGGCCTCGAAGAGCTCGGCCACGCGCGGCAGGCCGCCCGTGATGTCGCCGGTCTGCGCGACTTCGCGGGGAATCTTGGCCAGCTTGTCACCGACGCGCACCTGGTTGCCGTCTTCGGTCAACAGGAAGGCGCCGGTGGGCAGGATGTACTCCGTCAGCTTGCGGCCGGTCTTGGCCGAGACGATGCGGATCGCCGGATGGAGCGTCTTGTCCGTGGACTCCTTGACCACCGGCTGCTTCATCTTGGTCTTCTCGTCGAGTTCCACCGACAGCGAGACGCCGTCGATGATGTCCACGTACTGCACCAGGCCGACCTTCTCGGAGAGAATGTAGTCGGAGTAGGGATCCCACTCGAAGAGGGGATCGCCCTGCTTGACCTTCTGGTTGTCCTTGATCAGCACCCGGGCGCCGTAGGGCAGGTTCATGTGACTGCGCGTGATGCCCGATTCGAGCACCAGGTTGATCTCGCCCTTGCGGCTGATCGCCACGCGGCCGCCCTCGTTGTCGGTGACCAGTTCACAGTTGTTGAAGACCACCTTGCCGTTGGCAGCCGCCGACTTGACGTTCTGTTCGGCGATGCGGCTCGCCGTACCGCCGATATGGAACGTCCGCAGCGTAAGCTGGGTGCCCGGCTCGCCGATGGACTGGGCGGCCATGACACCGACGGGCTCGCCGATGTCCACGAGCTGGTCCTCGGCCAGGTTGTAGCCGTAGCAGAGGGCGCAGACACCGCGCTTTGAACGACAGGTGAGGATCGAACGGATCTTCAGCGACTCGACACCGGCCTCCTCGATCTTCACGGCCAGTTCGCCGTTGATGATCTCACCCGACTCGCAGATGAAATCCCCCTTCTCGTCGCTGATGTCCTCCGCGGCCGTGCGGCCGGTGATGCGATCGCGCAGGGGCTCGATGGTCTTCTCGCCCTCCTTCAGGGCGGAGATCTCGAGGCCCATCAGGGTGCCGCAGTCGTGTTCCGTGACCACGATGTCCTGGGACACGTCGACCAGGCGGCGCGTCAGGTAACCGGCGTCCGCCGTCTTGAGGGCCGTATCCGCCAGACCCTTGCGCGCGCCGTGCGTCGAGATGAAGTACTCGAGCACGGACAGCCCCTCGCGGAAGTTGGAGAGGATCGGCTGTTCGATGATCTCGCCGAAACCACCGGTGATCTTCTTCTGGGGCTTGGCCATCAGGCCTCGCATGCCGGCCAGCTGCTTGATCTGGTCGGCTGAGCCCCGGGCGCCCGAGGCGTTCATCATGTACACCGGATTGAAGCCCTGGTCGTCGTGGGAGAGATTGTCGAACATGCTGTCGCGCACCTCGTCCGACACCTGGGTCCAGAGGTCGATCACCTTGTTGTAGCGCTCGCGGTTGGTGATGATGCCCTTGCGGTGCTGGGTGACGATCTCGTTCACCTTCTTCTGGGCCACGGCGATGATCTTCTCCTTCTCCTTCGGGATCAGGATGTCGTCGATGCCGATGGTGAGGCCGGCTTCGGTCGCGTGATGGAAGCCCAGCTCCTTGAGCCGATCCAGGAACTGCATGCAGCCCGTGGTACCGAACTTGGTGTGCACATCGCCCACGAGCTTGGCCAGGGACTTCTTGTTGTAGGACTGGTTGGCGTAAGGCATGCCCTCGGGCATGATCTGGTTGAAGAGCAGACGCCCGGCGGTGGTCTCGCGCATAACATGCTCGCCGGTCTCCGGATCCGTGAAACGCACCTTGATCTCGGCGTGCTTGTCGACCAGCCCGGCGCGGAAGGCGGCTTCGGCGTCGGCCGGATCGGCGAAGACCTTGCCCGCCCCCTTGGCGTCGGGACGCTCGAGGGTGAGGTAGTAGCAGCCCAGCACCATGTCCTGCGACGGTGTGGCGATGGGGGAACCGCTGGCGGGCGACAGGATGTTGTTGGGCGACAGCATGAGCAGGCGCGCCTCGAGCTGGGCCTCGTAGCCCAGGGGCACGTGCACCGCCATCTGGTCACCGTCGAAGTCCGCGTTGAAGGCGGTACAGACCAGCGGGTGGATGCGGATGGCCTTGCCCTCGACCAGCACAGGCTCGAAGGCCTGGATGCCCAGGCGGTGCAGGGTCGGCGCGCGGTTGAGCAGCACCGGGTGGTCCTTGATGATCTCCTCGAGGATGTCCCAGACCTCGGGGCGCTCCTGCTCCACGAGCTTCTTGGCGCTCTTGACGGTCTGGACGTAACCCTCCTCCTCCAGCTTGCGGATGATGAAGGGCTTGAACAATTCGAGGGCCATGGTCTTGGGCAGACCGCACTGGTACAGCTTGAGCTCGGGACCGACCACGATCACCGAACGGCCGGAGTAGTCGACGCGCTTGCCCAGCAGATTCTGGCGGAAGCGGCCCTTCTTGCCCTTGAGCATGTCGCTCAGGGACTTCAGGGGACGGTTGCCCTGGCCCTTGACGGCGCGCGAGCGGCGGCCGTTGTCGAAGAGGGCGTCCACGGCCTCCTGCAGCATCCGCTTCTCGTTGCGCAGGATAACGCCGGGGGCCTTGATCTCGATCAGCTTCTTCAACCGGTTGTTGCGGTTGATGACGCGACGGTAGAGATCGTTGAGATCACTGGTGGCGAAGCGCCCGCCGTCCAGCGGCACCAGGGGCCGCAGGTCCGGCGGCAGCACCGGCAGACAGTCCAGGATCATCCACTCGGGGCGGTTGTTGGAGGCGCGGAAGGCCTCGATGATCTTCAGCCGCTTCAGCACCGCCTTCTTGCGCTGCACCGAAGTCTCGGTCCTGGCCTGGGTGCGCAGCTCCTGGCTGAGCTCGGTCAGGCGGAGAGAGCCCAGCAGCGTGCGGATCGCCTCGGCGCCCATCTCCAGCTCGGCTTCCCAGTCGGGGTGCTCCTCCTTGAGGTCCCACCACTCCTCCTCGCTGACGATATCGCCCTGCTGGAGGTCGGTGTTGCCGGGATTCATGACCACGTAGGACTCGTAGTAGAGCACGCGCTCGAGATCCTTGAGCTTCATGCTGAGCATGTGCCCGATACGGCTGGGCAGCCCCTTGAAGAACCAGATGTGCGCGATGGGCACGGCCAGCTCGATGTGACCGAGTCGCTCGCGCCGCACCTTGCTCTGGGTCACCTCGACACCGCACTTGTCGCAGACGATGCCGCGGAAGCGGATACGCTTGTACTTGCCGCAGTTGCACTCCCAGTCCTTCACGGGCCCGAAGATGCGCTCACAGAAGAGGCCATCCTTTTCGGGCTTGAAGGTACGGTAGTTGATGGTCTCCGGCTTCGTGACCTCGCCGTAGCTCCAGTCACGAATGATATCGGGCGACGCCAGTTGGATGACGATCGAGCTGTGCTCGATGGTCCGCTCAAGGTCGTCGTTCGTCTTCAATCCCAGCATCGGTTTCCTCCTCGCCGTGTCGGCGGGGTCAGCGGCTTTGGCTCAACTGGGGAGCTTCCTCGAGATCCACGTCCAGGCACAGGCTCTTGAGCTCCATCATCAACACGTTGAAGGACTCGGGAATACCCGGCTCGGGGGGGTTCTCACCCTTGACGATCGCCTCGTACACCTTGGAGCGCCCGGTGACGTCGTCGGATTTTACGGTCAACATCTCCTGCAGGCAATTGGCCGCGCCGTAGGCCTCCAGGGCCCACACCTCCATCTCGCCGAAACGCTGGCCGCCGAACTGGGCCTTGCCGCCCAGGGGCTGCTGCGTCACCAGCGAGTAGGGGCCGATCGACCTGGCGTGGATCTTCTCCTCCACGAGGTGATGCAGCTTTAGTATGTAGATGGTGCCGACGGTCACTTCCTTGTCGAAGCGCTCGCCGGTGCGGCCGTCGAACAGGACCGTTTTGCCGCTGCCTGGCAGCGACATCTCGTCCAGGGCCTCCTTGATCTCTTCGATGGTGGCACCGTCGAAGACGGGAGTCTGTACCTTGTAACCCCCGGTGGAGGCGGCCCAGCCGAGGTGGGTTTCCAGGATTTGTCCGAGGTTCATACGGCTCGGCACGCCGAGCGGGTTGAGCACGATGTCCACGGGGGTGCCGTCGGACAGATGGGGCATGTCCTCATCGGCCATGATCTTCGAGACCACACCCTTGTTGCCGTGGCGGCCGGCCATCTTGTCGCCGACCGAGAGCTTGCGGCGCCGCGCCACATAGACCTTGACCAGCTTCACGACGCCGGGAGGCAGCTCGTCGCCGCGCTGCACGCGCTCGCACTGCTTCTCGTAGTCGACATCAATGCGGTCCAGCTCGCGATAGGCGGAGTCGAAGATCTCGCGGAGGCGGGAGTCCTGCTTGCCGTCCTTGACCAGGGGCAGACCCCAGTGGATGCAGGAAAAGTCCATATCCTCGAGGACCTTCTTGGTGAACTTGCGCCCGGACTTGAGCAGCACCTCGCCGGTGTTGGCGTCGATCACGTGGTGTGCCGTCTCGCCCAGGAACAGCTCGCCCAGACGCTCGGCGCGCAGATACTCGACCAGTTCGCGCTTGCGGTCGCGGTCGCGCAGCAGGCCGTCGAGCTTGCGCTTCTCGGACTTCTTGGAGCGCTCCGCGCGGTCCTGACGCGAGAAGACGTTGATGTCGACGACTACGCCGTCCATGCCGGGAGACGCCTTCAGCGACGCGTCCTTCACGTCGCCGGCCTTCTCGCCGAAGATGGCGCGCAGCAACTTTTCCTCGGGCGACAGCTCGGTCTCGCCCTTGGGCGTCACCTTGCCGACGAGGATATCCCCGGCCTTGACCTGGGCGCCGGTGAAGATGATGCCGCTCTCGTCCAGGTTCTTCAGGGCTTCGTCGCCCACGTTGGGAATCTCGCGGGTGACCTCCTCGACGCCGCGCTTGGTGTCGCGGACCTGCAGCTCGAATTCCTCGATGTGCAGCGAGGTGAAGACGTCGTCGCGCACCAGCCTCTGGGAGACCAGGATCGCGTCCTCGAAGTTGTAGCCGCCCCAGGGCATGAAGGCCACCAGCAGGTTGCGGCCCAGGGCCAGCTCGCCGTCCTCGGTGCTCGGTCCGTCGGCCAGGACCTCGCCCCGCTTGACCTTCTGTCCCGGCACGACCAGAGGCTTCTGGTTGTAGCAGGTGTCCTGGTTGCTGCGGCGGAACTTCTTGAGCTTGTACTCCACGATACCGCTGGCGTCGAAGAAGCTCTTGGCCTTGATGCGGTCGGGGTTGTTGTACTTGACGGTGATCGTGTCGGCCGTCACGCGCTCGATGACGCCGAAGTCCTCGGCCACCACCACGGCGCCGGTGTCGATGGCGATCTTCTTCTCCATGCCGGTGCCGACCACGGGCGACTCGGCCCGCAGCAGGGGCACGGCCTGGCGCTGCATGTTGCAGCCCATCAGGGCGCGGTTGGCGTCGTCGTGTTCCAGGAAGGGGATCAGCGACGCGGCGGCCGAGACGATCTGTTTGGGAGAAACGTCCATGAAGTCGACTTCGGCCGGCGCCACCACCGGGTACTCGCCCCGGCGACGCGAGAGCACGGTCTTGTTGACGAACTTTCCCTTCGCGGTCAACGGGGCGTTGGCCTGGGCGATGGTGTGGTGATCCTCGGCGTCGGCGGTCAGGTACTGGATCTTGTCGGTCACCGTACCCTTCTCCACCACGCGGTAAGGCGTCTCGATGAAACCGAAACTATTGATGCGGGCGTGCGTGGCCAGGCTCGAGATCAGGCCGATGTTGGGACCTTCCGGCGTCTCGATGGGACACATGCGCCCGTAGTGGGTGTAGTGGACGTCGCGCACCTCGAAACCGGCGCGGTCGCGATGCAGACCGCCGGGCCCGAGGGCCGAGAGGCGCCTCTTGTGCGTCAGTTCGCTGAGCGGGTTGGTCTGATCCATGAACTGGCTGAGCTGACTGCTGCCGAAGAACGACTGGATCACGGCCGACACGGTGCGGGCGTTGACCAGATCCACCGGCGTGATGGTCTTCTCCTTGTCGGAGAGGTTCATCCGCTCCTTGATGATCCGGGCCATGCGCGAGAGACCGACCGAGAACTGGTTGGTCAGCAGCTCGCCCACCGAACGCACGCGGCGGTTGCCGAAGTGGTCGATGTCGTCCACGAGACCCTGGCCGAGGAACAGGCGCACCATCTCGTGGATGATGGCCAGGAAATCGGCCGGCACCAGCGTGGTCACGGACGGTTTCGGCGGTTTGACGTCCACCGCCTCGTACATCTCGTTGAGCCGGTGATTCAGCTTGTAGCGTCCCACCTCGGCCAGATCGTAGCGCTTCTCGTGGAAGAAGAGACGCTCGAAGAGGGCCTTCGCCACGTCCTCGTTGGGCGGGTCGCCCGGACGCAGCAGCTGGTAGAGGCGCCGCAGGGCCTCGACCTGATTGGTGGTCGGGTCCTTGCGCAGCGTGTTCAGGATGAGGCTGGGCTCGTTGAGGGTCACTTCGCCCGGCGCGACGAGACTCATCTCGCCCTTGGCCTGCCCCAGGATCGTCTCCACGAGCAGCGGATCGATGACCTGGCCGGCGGCGGCGATACGCTCACCCGTCTCTTCGCTATAGACGTCGCTGGCAAGAATGCTGCCCTCGAGGGAATCGGCCCGCTTGGTGCCCTTGCGCGGCACCTTGAAGGTCTGGATCTCGTGGAACAGCGGAATGATGTCCTCGTTGGAGCTGAAGCCCAGCGCCCGCAGCAGGATCGTCACCGGCTGCTTGCGCTTGCGATCGATGTGCACGTACAGCATGTCGTTGATGTCCGTGCTGAACTCGACCCAGGAGCCGCGGTAGGGAATGATCCGCGACTTGAAGAGCTTGCGCCCGTTGGGATGGAACTCATCGCTGAAGAACACGCCCGGCGAACGATGGAGCTGGCTGACGATCACCCGCTCGGCGCCGTTGATGATGAAAGTACCCTTGTCCGTGATCAGGGGCAGCTCACCCAGGTAGACCTCGCTCTCCTGGATATCACGGATCTGCATCTCCTCCGAGGAGTCGGTATCGTCCTCGTCCTTGACCACGAGCTGCATCTTCACCTTGAGAGGCGCCGCGAAGGTCAACCCGCGTTCCTGACATTCCTCGATGCCGTATTTGGGCTCGCCCAGGGCGTAGCTCTGGTACTCGACGACCAGATTCCTTCGCGTGGAGTCGATGGGAAAGATGGACTGGAACACCGACTCCAAACCGACGCACTTGCGCTTCTCGATGGGCACCGCGGTCTGCAGGAAGTCGTTGTACGACTCCAGCTGGACGGCCAGCAGATTCGGCATCTGGTCGTCGCGGTGGATCTTGGAGTAGCTGATGCGTCCGGTAAACTTGTCGACGGGGATATTCTGTGCCACGGCCTCGTACCTCACCAGAGGAGGGATAGTCGACATCCGGTAGCGCCAAACATGCGGCGCACCACGAGCGTCCCCGTCCGGCCCCACGGCCGGACGGGGTGTATGCGGGCTCGCGTACTACTTGAGATCGATGATCGCGCCGACCTCTTCGAGCTTATCCTTGAACTGCTCGGCCTCGTCCTTGGTGATCCCTTCCTTGACCTTGGTGGGAGCACTCTCGACGAGTTCCTTCGCCTCTTTCAGACCCAGCCCGGTGATGGCGCGCACTACCTTGATAACCTGGATCTTCTTGTCGCCGATGCCGGTCAGCACGACGTCGAACTCGTCCTTGACCTCTTCTTCGACGGCGGCGCCGGCCACGGCCGCGACGGCCACGGGAGCGGCGGCGCTCACGCCGAACTTGTCCTCCATGGCCTTGACCAGATCGGCGGCCTCGAGGACCGTCATGGACTCGATCAACTCCAGGACCTTCTGACCGTTCTCGCTCAGCTTGATTTCTTCGGACATTTCCGTCTCTCCTTGTATGTCGGCGCCGCTGCGGGCGCCACCGTGTTCGTGATCAACGAATGAGTCGCTCTCCAGTTCCTCAGGACGCCTTCTGCTGCCCGACGGCGTCGATGGCGCGCGTCAACGCGCTCAACACACCGTTGGTGACACCGACGATACCGCTGAGCGGAGAATTGATGCTGCCCATCATCTTCGCGTAGAGCTCGTCGCGTCCCGGGATCTTGGACAGGGCGATGACCTGGGCCGGGGAAAGGAAATCCCCGTCCATGAAGCCGCCCTTGACCTCGAGGGCTTCGACATCCTTGGCGAAGTTGACCACCAGCTTGGCCGGGTCGACCTGGCTCTCGGGTCCCATGATCAGCGCGATCGGGCCCAAGAGATGCTCCTTGAGTTCAGGCAAATCCACCTTGTCGGCGGCGAGTTTCGCCAGGCGGTTCTTGACCACCTGGCAGACGACGTTGTTTTCCCGGCACTTGGCGCGGAAATCCGTCATCTGCGCCACCGTGATCCCCGAGTAGTCGGCCAGAACCGTGCTCTGGGACGACTGGAGATTGGCGACGATCGCCTCGACCTGGGCGATTTTTTCCGGACGTGCCATGCGGCACCCTCCTTTATCTATCCGCGCGGCCGCGGGGCCGCGTCAGCATGCCTACTAGCGGCTTATGGCAGCGTGGTCGACGCGTATGCTCGGCGTCATGGTCCCCGAGACGAAGACCGAATTGACGTACGGTCCCTTCAACGAGGCCGGTTTCACGCGCATCAGCTCAAAGTACAGCGTCTGGGCGTTCTCCAGGAGATCGTCCGTGCTGAAGGACCGTTTGCCGACCGCCACGTGAATGATGCCCGCCTTGTCGACGCGGTATTCCACGCGACCGGCCTTGGCCTCCCTGACTGCCTTGTCCACGTCCATCGTCACCGTGCCGACCTTGGGGTTGGGCATCAGCCCGCGCGGACCGAGAATACGGCCCCGCTTGCCGAGCTCACCCATCATGTCGGGCGTGGCGATGATGACGTCCACGTCCGTCCAACCGTCGTCGATCTTGGCGAGGAACTCATCGGCTCCCACCATATCGGCGCCGGCATCCTGCGCCTCCTGTTCCTTCGGGCCGCGCGTGATGACAAGCACCCGCACGTCTTTACCCGTACCCTTGGGCAACACGACGGTCCCGCGCACGTTCTGATCGGCGTGCCGGGGGTTGACGTTCAGCCTGACGGCCAGGTCAACCGATTCGTCGAATTTTGCCTTGGGCATGGAATCCAGGAGAGACAGGGCCTCTTCCAGGGTATAGGTCTTGGTCGCGTCGACCAGTTCCTTTCCCTGCCGCCATGTCTTGCCGTGCTTCATTTCAACTCCCTGTGACTGTGATGGGTCGAAGGGGCTTTCGCCTCCCGCTTCTCCGGTGCCGGCGGCCGCGCGGGCCCCGGCGCCGTGTCTTCCCAGTCTGGAACCGGTGTTCCTAACGGACCTCCAGTCCCATACTGCGAGCTGTCCCGGCGATGATCTTCATCGCCGCCTCGACGGAACCCGCGTTCAGGTCGACCATCTTCATTTCCGCGATTTCGCGGACCTGCTGACGGGTCACCGAACCACAGACCGTCTTGCTCGGCTCACTGCTGCCGGATTCGAGTCCGGCCGCCTTCTTGAGCAGAATGGAAGCAGGAGGAGTCTTGGTAATGAACGAGAAACTCCGGTCCTGATAGACCGTGATGACCGCGGGGATCACCAGGCCCATCTGTTCCTTCGTACGCTCGTTGAACGCGTTGCAGAACTCCATGATGCTGACACCATGCTGACCGAGCGCCGGTCCCACCGGAGGGGCGGGATTGGCCTTGCCGGCCTGGATCTGCAGCTTGATCTGAGCGAGGACTTTCTTGGCCATTCGCTTGCTCCTGCTACTTTCCCGGAAGCCCTGCCGCAGCCGCAGGATAGGTATCGCGCAGTCCACATGCACACCTGCGCGGCCCGGAGGCTTCCCACTCTATGATCACGTCCGCGCGGGCGAGAGATACCCCGCGGATTCGCGACGGCGGGACCAGACATCCCGCGAGTCGCCTAAGAAACGGTCGTCAGACTTCCTTCACTTGCAGGAAGTCCAGTTCGACCGGTGTCTCCGAACCGAAGATCGAGATCATCACCTTCAGCTTGCCCTTGTCCTGGTTGATCTCGTTGATGGCCCCCACCCAGTCCGAGAAGGGGCCGTCTATCACTTGCACGCTGTCGCCCACCTGGTACGGAATCTCCAGCACGCTGCCGGCTTCCTCGGCCTTGTTCGTGCGGTCCAGGATGCGATCGACCTCCTCGGAGGAGATCGGCTGCGGCCGCAGTTGCGTGCCGCCGATGAAACGCGTGACGCCGGGAATCGAGTTGATGAAGTGCTGCGTCTCCTTGGTCATGACCATCTCGACCAACACGTAACTCGGGAAGAACTTCCGCTTCGACGTCGTGCGCTTCCCGTTGCGCATCTCGGTGACGTCCTGGGTCGCAACCAGGATCTCGCCGAACAACTCTTCCAGGCTGTTGGCCTTGATGGCCATCTCGATGTTGCGCCGGACCTTGTCCTCGTGACCCGTGTTGGCATGGATCACGAACCAGCGCATGCCCTTGGCGCGCTTCTCCGCCTCGAGGATCTCCTCGGGCGTGGGCGCGGCGACTTCTTCCGCTACCTCGTCCGCCGTGTCGTCCGCCGTGCTATCCTGCACATCGGGTACGTCCGCGCCGGGTACGTCTGGTACGTCCGGTGCGTCGGTCTCTTCTCCGGCGTCGTCGAAGGCGAAGAGATCATCGCCGCCAAGGGGCGCGGCTTCGGCGGCGCTCTCCTCCTGCGACCGGTCATCATCCGCGGGGACCTCGGCGGCCTCCGGGACTTCGACTTCGGACGCTGCGGGCGTCGAGTCCTCGCGCATCTCCTTGTTTTCGTCGGCCACGGCTTCCTCCCCGCGGATGCGGACCGGCGGCGCGGACGCCACTGGATCAAGACAAAGAAACACCCGGGCCGGTGCCGCTCACCGGTGGGTTGCTCCATCGTATCATCATGCACGCAGTAGGTGGCACGGGCAGTAAACCGCCCACAACCGCCTGTTATGACATCAGAATGAGTTTCTTTTGCACGAAGCTCAAAATCTGATCGATAATGAAGATGAAGAAGGTGACCAGCGCAACCGTGACGATCACGACGATGGTCGATTCCTTCAACTCCGCCCAGGTCGGCCAGGAAACGCGCTGCATTTCCTGCCCGGTTTCCTTCATGTACTGCGTCAGCCTGGCGAACATGCTGTCGTTTCCCCTCGTCGATCCGGCTGGCAGGGGTGGCAGGATTTGAACCCGCGACCCTCGGTTTTGGAGACCGATGCTCTAGCCAACTGAGCTACACCCCTACCGGACCGATCTCCACGCTTAGCGTGTTTCCTTATGCTTCGTATGCGTATTGCACCTGGGGCAGAACTTCTTGTACTCCACCCTGTCGGGATGCAGACGCTTGTTCTTCTTGGTCGTGTAGTTCCTCATCTTGCAGTCGTTGCAAGCGAGGATCACCAGATCCCTGGGCATGATCCCACCTCTTGGCTACTCGACGATCTTGGCGACAACGCCCGCGCCGACGGTGCGACCGCCCTCGCGG
>CAYMCR010000064.1:0-15527 GCA_964389015.1 uncultured Fibrobacteraceae bacterium
AGTATCTACTCTTATCAGTGGGGATGGGGGCTGCCGCGGAGCGGCTTACTTGAACGAGAGCTTGCAGCTGTCAAAGCCACTTGTCACACCTCATGCTTCCGCATGAGCCGCTCCAACCGACTTTACAGCTGAAGCCAACGTTTGATGTTCACGAGACCGAGTACAGGACTGATTGGGAGAGCCACGTGGTCAAGAACCTTGAGCAATCGGCAACACCGGGAAAGGAACTCGAGCCCGGTTACCGGCCTGGAGTACGCCACTATCTGTGGCGTGCGCTTCGCATCGGGGCTCTTTGGGGCAATCTGCTCTACGTGGCGAGCTTCCTTGCTGTGCTGGGCGTTCTGATGGGTCTTGGCCCTGCGCCGTGGCGGGCGTATATGAACGTCCTGCTCATGCTCGTGCTCGCTGCCGGTACACCGCTACTTAATGTGAGGGCAGCCCGCATAGCAGGACTCACTCCGGTGGTCTCGGTATTCGCGATTATCCTGAATCTGGTGTGTCTTGGTTACTTGATGTTCAAGCCCGAGTACTCGGTGTTCGCACTCAAGCTGCTGGTTATGATGGTTCCGCTGCTGAACATCGTTGTTATTGTATCCGGCCGGTGTCATCGGCCAGCGGCCGAAGACCGGGCGTCACGAAGCGGTGCCTGACCATCGGCTTAACCTGTCGGTCCTCCGTGGAATATTCCAGGTCAAACCAGATCCTTGATGACCCAGAACAGCTTCTTGAAGAAATTCAAGCCAGGCGGTTCGGGAAACACCTCGTGCATGTCCTCCCAGGTGGCCGGCCACTTCGCCTCGGACAAGAGATACATGAAATCCATCAACGAGATCAGACAGTCGTGGCCCGAGACCACCACTATGTCTTCGCCGTCGACCAGCATGCTGCGCCGGTCCTGATTGTGCGAGCCCACGGTCAGCATGAAGATGCCATCGGCCGGGGCGGTCGTCGTCGCGTCCAGCAACTCGCGAGTCAGACCTGCATTCTCGCGCGCCCCGATCTGCGCGCGACGAGTCTCGTAATACGTCTCCAGCACGGGGGCCCATTCCGGACGGGACAAGATTTCCAGCGCCTGGCCGGAGGCGTAGAACTGGGCCTTCAGGTGCAGGAACGGATCGTGATCGTTCACCACATTGGCGATGACGGAGTCGGCGGGCTGTGGCGAAACACCTTCCGCCTCATACCGGGCAACCAGCCCGCGCAGGCTTTCGATCGCATCCGGGTGGAGGGTGAAATGCCTCTTCAGGAACTCGTTCTCCTGCTGTCCGCGCAGGACGACCTCGAGTCGCTGCCGTAGGTCGTACACCGAGCCCTTGTTGGCGTAGAAGCCCACGTGCAAGCTCCCCCCGGCGGCGTCGATTTGCGGGGCGAAGAGCTCGTTGGCCCGCATCATCATCTCCATGTTCCGTTGCAATAGATACATGGTGACGACGGCGCTGCTTGGCGCGTGTCCGGGCGCGGGGGTAACAGCGAAGAGTTGGGCGCCCCTGAGCGCCGCGCTGACGAACATCCCGGCCCAGTACTCGCTGATCCAGAGCGAGTCGGGGGCGATCATCACGCCGCCCGGCGGCAGCAGGTTGTACAGGGCGGCCTTGACCACGGTGGACTGCTTGTTCCCGTACCCGGTTTCGTTGAAGGACAGCAGGACCGGCGTGGTCCAGCCGCGACTTCGCAACGCGTCACACTGCTGCCGGTGGTCGGCGGGGTAGGGGATCGCCTGCAGGCAGACGGGCACCTCGTCCTCGTCGTACCCCTGACTCCGGAACAGCTCACGCGCGGCGGTCTTGACCTGGACCAGGGATTCGCCGCACACCAGTATGGAGCGGTCCTCCCAGCCCGGGCCGTGGTAATGTTCCCCTATGCCTTGCCCGGTGAAAACCGCCGCTCCCGACGCCGGATCGGTCTCGAAGACGTCACGGAACGCCAGCTTGCGATGATCGCGATAGGGTGAGTCCGAGGCGAACACCGGGTCGTAGGGATTGGTGATGCTGACGTGGATCTTGAACAGGTCGCGCAAGGTTTCCGGGGGCAGATCGGCGAGACCGGGTGAGCCGGCGATGGTCTCCCGCAGTTCCGTCAGCGCCTGGGTCACGCGCGCGGCAACGTCTTCTTTCTCGAGCGGGGGCGGAACACCGTCGTACAGATTCTGCAGGAACGACAACATGTATTTCGATTTATTGGCATGGTAGTAGATCTCGTCGAAGAAGAGAAGGAACCGGGGTAGGTTGTCGCGCTCACCGCGATCCAGCGCCTCGACGGCACGGGTGAATGCCGCCAGATAGCCGTCGACGATGACATCCCAGCCGATGCAATCCGTCTTGCCGTCCCCGTAACGGCCCCGGAAATCGTGAATGATTATTACCTGGTAGGTTTCCGTGGCGCGGATCATGTCGATCAGCTCGTGGTGGAACTGCTCGTTGACCAGGTACGAAACGGTGTTGGCCGCCCCGAAGTCCTGCCCCGCCAGCTCGGAGATGATCGCATCCCACTCCGGCTGCGTGTCGTACTGCTGCGGCCGGAGTCCGTAGTTCAACGGCAGCCAAGTCAGTCGCGACTGCTTGAGCCAGAAGAGCAGCGGTTGTCCCCAACGTTTGCGGGCGGCCTGGGTGACCTTGTCGATGTCGGTCAGGACCCGGCGGAAGACCTCCTGCACCAGCGCTTGCCGGGACGTTCGCTCGCTTTCTTCCAGGAGCCGGAAATAGGTGTGGGACCGGAGGTGGTCGTGGAACCGCTCCAGGGCCCGTTCACCGAAACCGCCCAGCCGGTGCGGGGACTTGTTCTGCCCGAGGAGGGTGTTGTAGGGCACCAGGACCTCGTGGAAGATGATCGACTCCGCTTCGGCGGCCAGCTGATCCCCCACGGCCGGTTCCCCGCCCGCGGCCAGGGTGAACGCCCGTCGCAACTCACGGTGATAGGTTTCGTCCTCATCGCGGAAAGTATGTCCCGCCATGGCGATGTGCTGTCGGTACTGGGCGGCGCTCCGGGAAAAGTCGTTGCCGGGATCGAACTTCGGGGTCAGCAGGCGGTCCAGCCAGAGAATCGCGTGATCGATGCTAGACAGGGATTCCGCGAGATCCGCGGACAACTGTCCCGGTTCCAGATGCTTGGGAGGCCGCGGCAGCTTGCCCGCGGGCAAGTGGGCGTGGTCGGAGCGGGGACGGGTCATGCGATAGCGGCGAAACGGACGGGCGAAGGTGAAGCCGAGGAGCAGTTGCTTGCGCTGCGGCCGGTAATCGATCCGCAACTCGTCTCCATGCTGGAGCAACCCGCCGCGGGCCAGGGCGATCTGCGCGTTGAAACCGGGTGTGTATTCTCCGTCGAGAGAGCTGTACTCCATGCCGGCCCGCAGCCACGGGATCTTCAGATAGAAGCCCATGGCGCCGTCGAACTTGTCGCCGGTATGCCCCGCCGCTACTTCGACGGTCATGTCCCCCACGCCGAAATTGCCCATGGGGCCTTTCATGGTGATGTCGAAATAGAGGCGCGAGGTGATCTCTTCACGCTCGAAATCGTACCCGCTGACCGGACCCCAGGTCACCAGCGCCTTGTCCGGCAAGCCCATGGAGATGGGGGGCGGCGCGGTCAGCGAGTCCGGGCCTGTGTCACCGAGAACACATGTCGGCAGGAGAAACAATATTACCAGCAAGGAGCTCCAGGATACCTGCATCGGCGGCCTCCCCACGTCTGGCTCAGAACTCGTACCCGAACCGGAAATTCAGGACATACTGTTCGGTCAGGTGTCCGGTGTATTGCAGGTGCCCGTAGCTGCCGATGATCTCCAGCGGTCCGAGCGGTGTGATGGCCTTGACGCCGATGCCCACGCCCCAGATATTACTCGTCTCGCGGACACCGTCCGTCACGCGATAGCGATAATCGGGCGCCAGATTGCCGATCAACTTGTAGCAGAGAGCGGGATTCTGCCGGTAACGATACTCGAGGCGCGCGACGGACAACCGACTCCCGAAAAGCTGGTTGTACATCACGCCCACGAACGTGTTCTGTCGTCCCTGGTTCATGAACTTGTAGACGGGTGTGTCGCGGGAGCAGGTTCCCCGGAATCCGTACAGCCGCACGGTATGCCGATCCAGCCAGGTCAGGTATCCTTCCGCGGCCAGAGCGGCCAGCTCGTAAGGGCGCGAGGTCTCCCATTGCGTGCGGCTCTGCTCGAAGCGCGCCGACAGCCGGCAGCCCCGGCGCGGCAGGAAAACATCGTCGAGGGTATCGAAATGCAGGGTCGCCGCGAAATGGCGCAACCTGTCCCGGCTGACGAGTAGGGCGCCTACGTCCGCGGAACCGGGTCCCATCCGGGTATCCATGTACTCGTGCCGGTACGCCGCCTCCACATTCAACGACTTGAACAGCACCAGTCCCAGCCCTACGCCGATACCGGCGGCGCGGTCGTCGAAATGGGCGCTTTCGTTGCCGCGGTCGTCGTATAAAACGGACGGCACGTCCCGGTAGGCGAGATCCAGGAAAGGATACACCGGGAAATCGAGGGTCCGCGACTGCAGGTACGCTCTTCCCGTGAAACGAAACAGTCCACCGGCCTGCAGCTCGTGCTCGCTGTTCAATCCGGGTAAGAGGAGGTTCGTGGTCCGGGCGCTGACGGCGACCACCAGCTGGTGGACATCGTCGTAGCGGAGCCCGAAGCGCAGCTGTTGAAACGGCAATTCCTTGATCGTCAATTCGAGGTTGACCCGATCGTCTCCCGCCGGCGTGAGGTCGTACACGATCTGTTCGAAGTACCCCAGGCTGTACATCTTGTCGATGCGGTGGTTCAGCTCGGCTGCGATCAGTTCGTCACCGGGCGCAAACTCCAGCAGCCGCATGATCAGCGGCGTGGAGCAATACCGGTTGCCGGTGACGACGATACTCGCGATCACCTGGCCGCCACTCGCACCCGGGTGTGGGCGCAAGGTGTCCGTCGCCCCGGTGTCGGTGGGCGGCGAATCGAGATACAGCCCGTGCTCCCGCTGCAGCGCCTGCAGTTGTTGCAGACTGCTGCGGGCCGCTTTCTCGCCTTCCCCGATCATGTCGGTGATGGCGTCCGGTGTGAAATCCGCCATGGTGAATCTCGAGATGTCCGGGCGGATCAGGACGTCCACCTGCGCGAGGTTTTCGCGCTTCCGCTCCGCGTCGGTCACCGTGAGCCACTGTCCCATGACTTCCAGGGCCGAATCGAGCTGCTGCCGCTCCCGGACCTTCGCCACGTCCACGGCGATGACGACCTCGGCGCCCATCTCCTTGACCACGTCCACGGGCAGGTTGTTCGCGGTGCCGCCGTCGACCAGCAGCGAATCACCCCAGGCGACGGGACTGAAGACCGTCGGGATGGCCATGGTGGCGCGCATGGCCCTGGCCAGGGAACCCTGCTTCAGGATCACCTGGTTGCCGGTGATCAGATCGATGGCCACACAACGAAACGGTACCGGTAAGCGATCGAAGTCCCGCACCCGTTCGTACGGGAAAGTGAAGCCGGCGAAGCGGAGGGAGATGTTCTGTCCGAAAATCAAACCGCTCAGCGGAGCCGGCTTGAAACCCGTGAAACCCAGCCTGAGCTGGTATCGCCCGGTCTCCCGCTTGTGGAAATACGGCAGCAATTCCCGGGGCGGGGCATCGTTGAAGAGCTCCCGCCAGGACACGTCGAGCACCAGCTCCTCGATCTCCCGGCTCGAATAGCCGATGGCGTACAGCGCCCCCATGATGCCGCCCATGCTCGTGCCCGCGATGAAATCCACCGGGACGCGCAGCGAGTCCAGCATCTTCAGGATGCCGATGTGGGCGAACCCCCTGGCGCCGCCGCCTGACAGCACGAGGCCGACGCGGGGGCGGGCCGGGGCCGGTGTGGCCGACATCGTGTCGACCGGGGTCACGACCACTGTCGCCGAGAGGGCGACGGACGCCTCGTCCGGGGGAACTTCGGCCGTGAAGAGGGCGCCGCCTGCCGCCGCGGAGGTCATGAGGACGGCAACGCCGATTCCGGTGCCCAGGCTTCGCAATGTCCGCCGGATGAGGGAGAGGTCGATCAACGTGCCTCACTGACAGCCTGGGTTTTCGATATCTTTGCCCGAATCCATGGTGCAGATCGACGGATCGTGACGCGAAAGCACACGGGATAGGTCGAGGAACGTGCCGTCGAGTCCCAGATTACTGGAGAATTGCCGCGATGAACATAGCTATTCTCTTTGTGCCGCATCTACTGCGTCCGGCGGGACCCAACGGACATCACCTATGTGATGACTCTCGTGGCTGAGTAACACCTTCGCCGATTACCTGGAGAGGAGTACACTAGGTGTTGTGAACGGAGAACCCGTCACCTTGATCAGCGCCGAGCTTAATTGGATTGATCGGATTCATGATAATTAGAGTCAGAGCATCATACGAATCCGCTTACCCCGAATCTCTCGTCTTCAAGAAAGGCGAGAGACTTCGCTTCGAGAGGGAGCCCACCGCATGGCCGGGCTGTTTCTGCCGTGACAGATACACGGGGTGAAGGGTCGAAGGAAGTGATCACAAGTGCGCATCGGCTTGTACCACGGCTACGAACTGGCCGGCTCGGGCAGCAACGAGTACACGCGCTATCTGGCGCAGGCCCTGGCGGACGCCGGCCACGAGGTTCACGTCCTGTGCCGTGAGACATCCCCCGCCGACATTCCGCAGGTGAAGCGGGCTCTGGCCTGGCAGACCGACGGCCGATCGGAGCAGCTGTTCGCGCGTGAGGACGATGCTCCCGGTTACACCCTCCACCTGCTTCCCCACGGCCCGGTCCGTCCCGTCTACCTGACCGATAAGCAGCGGGAGGGCCACGTCAAGGCGTTCACCGACCTGGACGACGGCGAGTTGGCGGCGTACCACCAACGCGAGGAAGCCTTGCTGCGAGCCATACTCGGCGCCTGCCGCCTGGATGTCCTGCAGGCGAACCACCTGGTCTACCAGCCGGTGGCCGCTCTGGGCCCGTGTCGCGAGACGGGCACGCCGCTGGTGATCTATCCCCACGGCAGCGCCATCGAGTACACGGTCAAGCGGGACGAACGCTATCTGCGTCTGGCGGGGGAGGCCATCGCGGGGTGCGCCGGCATCATCTTCGGCAATCACGAGGTTCGGGATCGGGTGTTGGCGCTCTATCCCGAACTGCGGGATCGGATTCAGGCCAAGGCGCGGATCGTGGGGGTGGGTGTGGATACCACGCTCTTCCGGCCGATGGCGCGTCGGGAGCGGACGGCTGCCATCGAGGCGCTGATCGCCACGGAAGGGCGGGGCGGCAAGGAGCCGCGACAGTCCGCCGAGCTGCGCGAACGTCTGGCCGCCGGTGACCTGCAGGCCGTGTGCGAGTACTGGGACGCCTACGATCACTCCAGTCCCGACGCCGATCTGAACGACCATCTGCGCCGCATCCCGTGGGACCGTAACATCCTGCTGTTCGTAGGCGCGTTGACGGTGGGCAAGGGGCTGCAGAGTCTGATCGCCGCCCTGCCGGCTATCCGGCGGGCGGTTCCGGACACGCATCTGGTCATCGTGGGGGCGGGGGCCTACCGGGAGGTGCTCGAGGCCCTGGTGTTCGCCATCGCCGACAACGACCGCGATCTCCTGTCGCGGCTGTGCGCTCGCGGCCTGGATCTGGACCGCAACGAACAATCCGGACCCTGGGACGACGTCGAGGCCTACCTCGCGCGCGACGACAATATTACTTCGCTCCTGAAGCACGGGCGTGATCTGGATCGACACGTGCATTTTCTCGGCCGCCTGGATCACGGGCGGTTGCGCCATCTCTTCCCGTGCGCCGATCTGGCAGTGTTTCCCTCGGTGGTGCCCGAGGCCTTTCCGCTGGTCCTGATGGAGTCCCTGGCCAACGGCGTGCTGCCGGTCGTATCTTACTTCAGCGGCTTCGCGGACGGAGTCGCCGAGCTGGTACCCTGGCTGGGTGAGGATATTACCGAGCGGATGAAGATCCCGATGGACGAAACGCTCCGGATCGAGAGCCTGGCCGACAATCTAGCTGGTTTGCTGGGCGAAAAAGCCGGCGCGGAGCGCGGTCGGGCCCTGCGGCTCATCGCGGAGGAACATTACGACTGGCGTCTGCGCGCCGCTCAGATGGCGCAGGCTTACGACGAGCTGAGGTGACCATGGCCGATCGACTCAAGATCTACTTCTCAGGCTCGATCCGGGGCGGCCGGGAGGATCAGGCCCTCTACACCGTTCTCATCGGCCATCTGCAAGACCATGGCGATGTCCTGACCGAGCACGTCGGTGATGTCGGACTCACGGCCACCGGCGAGAGCGACACATCCGACGCGGAAATCTTTGCGCGCGACCTGAAGTGGCTGCGTGCCGCGGACGTGCTCGTGGCGGAGGTCACGACGCCCTCGCTCGGGGTCGGCTATGAGATCGCCCTGGCGGAACTCGATGAGATACCCATCCTCTGTCTTTACCGTGAATTGCCAGACCGCCGGCTCTCTGCCATGCTGGCCGGAAATCCCAAGCTCGTGGTTCGCAAGTACGACAAGGCCGATGAGGTGAGAGTGCACCTCGACGATTTCTTCTCATCGAGGCTGAACACCAAGTAGGTAATGCCGACGCTGGCCGGAAAGGGTGACCTCACGCCGATGATCAACCGCTTGTTTCGCTACACCTGGTTTCCCCTGGCGTTTCAACTGCTCACCTTCGGTGTGTTCGTCCTCCTGGTGGCCGGTGGTCTGGCCGCCGATACCGACGACATGGCCTTTGCCAAGGTGCTGCGCAACACCAACGCGGCAAACCTGATCGTCTGGTCCTACTGGTGGCCGCTGATCATCCTGTCCGCGATTTTCCTCGGCCGCGTCTGGTGCACGGTTTGCCCGATGGAACTGGTCACGTCGCTGGCGGCCAAGGTCGGGTTGAAGCGGAAGCGCCCGGCCCTCCTGCGCTCCGGCTGGGTGATGACCGGTTTCTATGTCCTCATTCTCTGCGTCGGCATCCACACGCTGGCCATCCATCGCGTGCCGTATCGCATGGCGATCTACATGTTGGTCCTGTTCGGCGCGTCCGTCGCGAGCGGCCTGCTGTTCGCCCGCAATACCTTCTGCGCCCACATCTGCCCGGTGGGTCACTTGCTGGGGCTTTATGCGCGGCTCGCGCCCCTGGGTTGGGGCGTGCGCGACGAGTCCATCTGTGTGGACTGTCAGGACCGGTCGTGCGTTTCGAAACTTACCGCCTATGAATTCCAGGGGCGGAGCTGTGGCGTCGGGCTCAAGCCGGCCCGTCTCGACGACAACACCGCCTGCCTCGTCTGCGGCCAATGCCTGAAGGCCTGCGACCGCAACAATCCGGGACTCGCGGAACGGCCTACCCCGGGCTGGTTCCCGCGCCGCTGGTTCCAGGACCTGCTGGAACTGAAACCCCTGACCGCCGCGCAGGCCGCCTTCTGCCTGGTCGTGTCCGGTTTTGTCGTCTACGAGGTCTTCACGGAATGGTCGGTGACGAAGGACCTGCTGCTCTGGACGCCGACGTGGCTGGAGCTGGCGCTCGGCGCGAGCGGGGTTTGGGGCCACGGGCTCGTGAAATCGCTGACCTTGTTCGTGGCCTTGCCCGCGGTCTTCTGGCTGCTGCCTTTCGGCACGTTCCGCCTGGCCGGTGGACGGCTCCCGCTCGACACTTATTTGCTGAGATTCGGCATCGCCTTCGCTCCGATCATGGCGGCGGCGCATACCGTGAAAGCGCTGCTGAAGACGACCTCGCGCCTGCCCTATTGGGAGCATGCCGTTGCCGATCCGCTCGGTCTCGAAACCGCGCGCGGCATCCTCGACAAGACCACGGCGCTGGCGCAGCTGCCGTCCTGGCGCGAGCCGACCATGACGATCCTGGGCTTGGCGCTGATGGGTGTGGCCGTCGTGCTGAGTTGTCTGGTCGTACGCAAGCTGATCGCGCAGCACGTCGCCGAATCCGGCTGGCGCAGCGTGCCGCTCTACCTGATTCCCGGACTGTACGGCGGTGCGTTCACCGTCATGCTCATCGCCTGGAGGCTCTGGTGAGTCGTGAACGTGGATCGGCGGTGGATCACATCAGCGCCAGGAACCGGTATCTTCTGGGCTGGGCGGGTACGGTGTGCCTGCTCCTGATCATCCCGATCAAGGTGCTTCGCCACGTTGCCGGAGCGAACCTGGCGCTGGTCATCGGTGTCGCCCCCAGCATTCTCGGCCCGCCCGGCTTTCTGTGCCTGCTTCTCTCGAGCACCGGGAAGCTCTCTCGTCTGACGCTACTGCAGACGACTCTCATCGCGGGAGCCGTCGCGGTGGGCCTGGAATTCGCCCAGCTCCTGCCCCGGCCCGGCCTCCTGGCCAGAGTGCACTACACCTTCGATTTCATCGATCTGGCGGCCAGTCTGCTGAGTCTGCTGGCGGCCTACTTCGTGATCAGGAGAATCACTATCACGTAACGGGATCCGCGTTTCACACAACACGATTGACCCCCGGCGTACCTGCGCTTATGCTCAGGCACCCCGGTTCCGGGTTGAAGATCCCTCGGCAGGAGAGAGCATGATCCGCATCGACGAGGAAATGTGCAAGGGCTGCAGCATCTGCACCGAATTCTGCCCGCTGGCAATACTGAAGGATTCCGAGACGATCAACAAACACGGCTACTACCCGCCGGTGGCCGTCAAGGAAGCCGACTGCAACGGCTGTCGGCTGTGCGAACTGCTCTGCCCCGAGTTCGCCATCTTCATCGTGAACGAATAGTCCGGTCTGGAGCGCGAAGGGACGCATTTGGCAACCACCGCGGCAGAGTCGACTTTCAGGGAACGTTACCTGGCCACGTTGTCCGGCCGGGAAAACTTCATCCAGGGCGACGAGGCCTCGGCCATGGGCGCCCTCTTCGCCGGCTGCAATTTCTTCGGCGGCTACCCGATCACGCCCGCGTCGGAGGTCGCCGAGGTGGTGGCCCGCGAGCTCCCCAACGTCGGCGGCTATTACGTCCAGTTCGAGGATGAGCTGGCTTCGATCTCGGCCGTGATCGGCTCGGTCTGGGGCGGCGCGCGCGCGATGACCGCCACCAGCGGCCCCGGGTTTTCGCTGATGCAGGAGGCGATCGGCTACGCCTGCATGACCGAGACGCCGTGCGTGATCGTCAACGTGCAGCGTTCCGGCCCTTCGACCGGCCAGGCCACGATGCCGGCGCAGGGCGACGTGATGCAGGCGCGTTGGGGCACCCACGGCGATCACGAGATCATCGCC
The DNA here is from genome assembly GCA_964389015.1 of uncultured Fibrobacteraceae bacterium. Taxonomy (GTDB): domain Bacteria; phylum Krumholzibacteriota; class Krumholzibacteriia; order LZORAL124-64-63; family LZORAL124-64-63; genus JAHIYU01. The sequence goes on from CAYMCR010000064.1 coordinate 11,208, forward strand.
TTGGCGCCGTCGACGGCGCAGGAATGTTTCGACCTCACCATACGCTGCTTCAACCTGGCCGAACAGTACCGCACCCCGGTCATCTTCCTGATGGACGGCGAGATCGGCCACGTGCGCGAGCGCGTCGTCTTTCCGCAGCCGCGGGAGATCGAGATCCGGGAGCGGCCGCGCGCCCGCGAGGGCGAGCCGGTCTTCGGCGGCCAGACGGTCCCGCCGATGCTGGAGTTCGGCAACGGCGGTTTCGTGCACGTCACCGGTTCGACGCACCTCGAGAGCGGCATGCGCGACGTGCAGACGCCGGAGGTGCACGACCGGCTGGTGCGCCGGCTGGTGGCCAAGATAGCCGACGCGCGCGACGAGATCGCCATGGTCGACATCGATCCCGACGACGGCGCCACGGTCGGCGTGCTGGCCTACGGCGCCACGGCGCGTCCGGCGCGCGGCGCGGTGTTGCAGGCGCGGGAGCGCGGCGAACACGTCGCCTACTGCCGGCCGGTGACGCTCTGGCCCTGCCCGGTCGCGCGGATTCGCGAGGCCTGCGCGGGGCTGCGCATCCTGATCGTGCCGGAGATGAACCTGGGGCAATACGCGCGCGAGATCGAACGGTTCGTGGAGTGCGAGGTGGTGCCGCTGTCGAAGATCGGCGGCGTTCCGCACGCTTCGACCGAGATCGTCGCGGCGATCGACAAGGCGTTGGCGCGATGTTGAGAGACCTGAACGATCCCGAATACTACTCCGCCCTGCGCGCCGCGTCCGAACAGCCCGACGAGCCGGCGGGTTCGCCCGACTACGGCATGGGCGATCCGCTGCTCGGTCTCGAGCCCTGTTTCGACGAGCCGGCGGCCGGTCCGGTACAGCACCGGCTGCTGAAGTACCTGCGCCAGGAGATCATGCCGACGACCTTCTGCGTCGGCTGCGGCGGCGGCACGGTGCTCAACGCCTTCGCGACCGCGATCGACGAGATGAAGATCGATCCGCGCGAGATGGTCTGCGTCACCGGCATCGGCTGCTCGTCGTGGATCCCAAGCCCGTATTTCCTGGTCGACACGTTGCACACCACGCACGGCCGAGCCGTCGCCTTCGCCACCGGCGTCAAGATCATGCAGCCGAAGATGAAGGTGATCATCATCGCCGGCGACGGCGACATCGCCGGCATCGGCGGCAACCATCTGATCCACGCCGCGCGGCGCAACATCGACCTGACCGTTTTCCTGGTCAACAACTTCATCTACGGCATGACCGGCGGCCAGGTCTCGCCGACGACGCCGTTCGGCACCAAGACCACCACCTCGCCGCACCGCAACGTCGAGCACCCGTTCAAGATCGCCGACCTGGTCGCGGCTGCCGGCGGCAACTACGTCGCGCGCTGGACGACCCGCCACGCCTTCCAGCTGATGGAGTCGATGCAGACCGCGATCGCCACCGAGGGCTTCAGCTTCGTCGAGATCATGAGCCAGTGCCCGGTCAGCTACGGCAAGATGACCGGCATGAAGGACGCCGTCTCGATCCTGCACTACCTCGAGGAGAGTTCGATCCACATCGACGACACCGAGGGCATGACCGAAGAGGAACTGGACGACAAGATGGTGGTCGGCTGCCTGGCGCGGCGCGAGCGCAGCGAGCTGGGAACCGAACTGCGCCGGCTCAACGCCGAACGCCGCGACGTGCTGCAGGCCAAGCTGGCAGCCGCAGAGGGGGAGGAGTCGGCATGAGGCTGAGATTCTCCGGATTCGGCGGACAGGGCGTGGTGCTGTGCGGTTTCGTCTTCGGCAAGGCGGCCATGCTCGACGGCCGCAACTCGATGCAGACGCAGTCCTACGGCAGCGCCTCGCGCGGCGGCCTGACCCGGAGCGACGTCGTCATCCAGGAAGGCGAGATCCACGACCTGACCTACGACAACCTCGACGTGCTGGTGGCGCTCTCGCAGCAGTCGTACGACAAGTATCGGCCCGAGCTGGACGACGGCGGCCTGCTCTTCTACGAGGCGACCCTGGTCAGGGACGTTGATCTTCCCGCCGCGCACGGGCTCGACGCCACCGACATCGCCTTCAAGAAGTTCGGCCGCAAGATCATGGCCAACATGATCATGATGGGGTTCGTCAACGAGATCGCCGCCGCGGTCGGCAACGAGTCGCTGGCCCGGACGATTCGGGAGAGCGTGCCGCCGGGCACCGAAGACAAGAACATCGCCGCGTTCGAGGAAGGCAGACGCCTGGCGCGGGAACAGACGGGGTAGCGGATGCAGAAAGAGGTCAGGATCTGCGGGTTCGGCGGACAGGGGATCGTGCTGTCGGGCTTGATCCTCGGCGAGGCGGCGGTGCGCGCCGGTTTCCACGCCGTGCAGACGCAGTCGTACGGTCCCGAGGCCCGCGGCGGCGCGGCGCGTTCCGAGGTGGTGATCGCCGACGACGTGATCGACTACCCGCGCGTATTGACGCCCGACGTGACGGTCGCCCTCTCGCAGCCGGGGTACGACAAGTACCTTGGCGATGAAGGTGGCGACGGCGGACTGGTCGTGGTCGACGCCGACCTGGTCGAAGCCGCCGGCGCCACGGCCCTGCCGTTCATGAAGACGGCCGAGGAGGTCGGTCACAAGATCGTCTCCAACATCGTCATGCTCGGTTACCTGACCGCCGCGCTCGACCTGGTGCCGCACGAGACGCTGGTCGAGACCGTGCTGGCGAACGTGCCGGTGCATACGGCGGAGCTGAACCGCGAGGCGGCCAACGCCGGCCGCGCGCTGTACAAAGACAAGTAGCGGGAGACAACGCATGGGATACGAGTTCGATCGCGAGCAGGTTCTGCAGGCACTCGGTCCGCGCGAGCAGTTCGCACAGGGCGACGTCGCCTGCGCCTACGGTGCGCTCCTGGGCGGTTGCGGTTTCTTCGCCGGCTACCCGATCACGCCGGCGACCGAGGTTGCAGAGGCGCTCGCCCGCCTACTGCCGCGACTGGGCGGATCGGTAAGCCAGATGGAGGACGAGATCGCCTCGCTGTCGGCGGTGATCGGCGCGTCGTGGACCGGCGCGCGGGCGATGACCGCCACCAGCGGCCCCGGCTTTTCGCTGATGCAGGAGGGGCTAGGCTACGCCTGCATGTGCGAGGCGCCGTGCGTGATCGTCAACGTGCAGCGCTCCGGTCCTTCGACCGGCCAGCCCACCGAGCCGGCGCAGGGCGACATGCTGCAGGCGCGCTGGGGTACCCACGGCGACCACGAGATCATCGCCCTGGCCCCCGCGTCGGTGCAGGAATGCCTCGACCTGACGCGCGAGGCGTTCAACCTCGCCGAGCGCTACCGCAACCCGGTGCTGGTGATGACCGACGGCGAGGTCGGCCACATGCGCGAGAAGATCGTCATGCCCGCCGCCGCCGAGATCGAGCTCGAACCGCGCCGCCGGCCTGACGCGCCGCCGGGCGAGTTCGTCCCCTTCCGTGCCGTCGACGGCAAGGTTCCCGGGATGGCCGCTTTCGGCGAGGGTTACCACACCTACGTGACCGGCCTGACGCACAACGAACGCGGCTTGCCGGCAACCGACAGCGCCGAAGAACACACCCGGCTGGTGAAACGGCTCTGCGCCAAGATCGCCGACGACGTCGAGACGCTGACAAACGTCGAGCTCGACGTCGAGGCGGGCGCCGAGATCGGCATCGTCTCGTACGGCATCTCGTCGCGCGGCGCCGCCGGCGCGGTCAAGCTGCTGCGCGCCGAGGGCGTCAAGGTCAACCACCTGCGGCTGATCACCGTCTTCCCGTTCCCGGAGCGGGTGGTCCAGGAATTCGCGGCGCCGCTGCGGCGGATCGTCGTACCCGAGATGAACCTCGGCCAGGTCGTCCACTGCGTGCGCGAGGCGGTCGAGGGCGCGGCGGCGGTCGAGGCCCTGGGCAGGATCGGCGGCGAGATCATCCGGCCGGACGAGATCGTCCGGGCGGTCCAGGCAAGCGGTCTGCGGCAAGAGGCCTGACCGCGAAAGGGAGACAGCGTGTACAACAAGGCGATGAAGATCCGCGAGAATTACATCCGCGAGGCGATGTGGCCCTCGATATTCTGCACCGGCTGCGGCATCGGCAACGTGCTCAACTACACGCTGCGCGCGATCGACGACCTGAAGATCGACATCGACCGCACCGTCTTCTGCTCCGGCATCGGCTGCTCGTCGCGCCTGCCGGGCTACATCGAGGCGGACGGCCTGCACACCACCCACGGCCGGGCGATCGCCTTCGCCACCGGCGTCAAGCTGGCCGAGCCGGATCTCAAGGTCATCGTCTTCACCGGCGACGGCGACATGGCCGGCATCGGCGGCAACCACTTCATCCACGCCG
>CAYMCR010000065.1:0-14444 GCA_964389015.1 uncultured Fibrobacteraceae bacterium
ACAGCACCGGTCCCGCGGAATACAACATGGGGCTGAGCGAGCGCCGCGCCGGGTCCGTGAGCGACGCCCTGCAGACCAACGGCGTGGCGACGTCGCGCATCCAGGCCCGCGGCTACGGCGAGAATTCACCTGTGTCCGACAACACCACCATCTCCGGCCGGCAACAGAACCGCCGCGTCGAGGTCGACATTCGCGTCAACGAGGAATTCCGCGCGCGCGCCGCGGAGCAGGGCTAACCAATAATCCCGGGGGGAACCGGTGAGCAAGTACGACACGTTACAGCCTAAATCAGTCTGGCAGATCTTTGCAGAGCTTTCCAAAGTACCGCGCGGCTCCGGTAACGAGACCGGCGTCGTGAACATGCTCAAGGCCTGGGCCGACGCCCAGGGTCTGAAGTGGCGCGACGACGCCGTGGGGAACCTGCTGGTGGAAATCCCCGGCAGCAAGGGCCGCGAGAAGGCGAAACCGGTGCTGGTCCAGGGCCACGTGGACATGGTCTGCGAGAAGAACAGCGGCACGAAGCACGACTTCGCGAAGGACCCGATCAAGCTGGTCGTCAAGGGCGACTGGGTCGAGGCCGACGGCACGACCCTGGGCGCCGACAACGGCATCGGCGTGGCCATGGGCCTGGCCGTGGCGCTGGAGAAGGGTCTGAAGCATCCCCCCCTGGAGATCCTGATGACCGTCGACGAGGAACGCGGGCTGACCGGCGCGGCCGGCGTAGAGGCCGGCTTCTTCAAGTCGCGCCGTATGATCAATCTCGATTCCGAGGAGGACGCCGCCCTGTTCATCGGTTGCGCCGGCGGCCGCGACTCGGACATCACGATCAAGAACAAGCAGGTGAAGCTGGGCAAGAGGCTGGTGGGTCGCAAGGTGTCGGTCAAGGGGCTCAAGGGCGGTCACTCGGGTCTCGACATCCACAAGCACCGCGGCAACGCCATCAAGATCCTCACGCGCGTGCTGTTGGCCGCCCGCGGTGAGGTGCCGTTCAAGCTGGTCGACATCGACGGCGGCAGCATGCGCAACGCCATTCCCCGCGAGGCCGAGGCGCGCGTGGCCGTGCCGGCGGACAAGGCCCGCCGCTTCAAGAAGCTCGTGGACGCCGCCGCCGCGCGCATCAAGGCCGAGGAGCTGGCCGGCAGCGACGAGGGACTGGTCGTCAAGGTGGGCAGCGCCAAGGTCGCGCACTCGCTCGGCGGCAACTGCACGCTGCGCACCCTGCACCTGCTCGACGCCCTGCCCAACGGCGTGTTGAGCATGAGCGCCACCATCGAGGGACTTGTGGAAGCGAGTTCCAACGTGGGCGTCGTCAAGACGGACGGCTCCCGGGTGCGGATCGTCTGCTGCACCCGTTCGTCGAACATGTCGGAGCTGGACGGCCTGGTGGCCCGTCACCGCAGCGTCGTCGCCCTGCTGGGCGATCGTGCCGCGATCGAGCAGCCCGAGGGTTATCCCGGTTGGCAACCCAATCCGCAGTCCGCCCTGGTCCGCACCACGGCCAGGATGTACAAGAAGCTCTTCAAGGTCGAGCCGACCCTCACGGCGATCCACGCCGGATTGGAATGCGGCCTGTTGACCGAGAAGTACCCCGGCCTGGACATCGTCTCCTTCGGGCCGAACATCACCGGCGCCCACTCGCCAGACGAGCGCGTCGGCGTCAAGAGCGTGGGTAAGATCTGGAAGCTGTTCACGGCGGTTCTGGCCGAGCTCCGCTGACCCTCAAGCCGGTCCACCCAGGAAGGCCGCGGCGCCCTGCCGCGGCCTTTTCTATTGGCACGGGAGTTGCAGAATATGAAGCGTGCGATTCAAGGTGTTGGCCCTCAACTGATTGATATCACATCTGATACGGGATGGATATCCCGTTCAAGCCGAGGGGCGGAGGGGCCATGGGTGGGTGTTCGTCATCCAGATCGGAAGCAGGAGCGCTCAGGTGAGGAAGAACGGCGACAAGACCGTCACCGTGCAGGAGCCGCCGACCACCATCACGATCGGTGGGGACAGCCGGATCATCGACGATGAGATCGTCGCCGAGTTCGTCTCGCGCCAGCACGACCTCCTCGAATACCTCGAGAACCTCGTACTAGACATCGAAATCAACCAGACCGAAGCCGATCTGCCCGACCTTATGCGCTTCTTCCACACGCTCAAGGGCGAGTCGGCCCTGTTGGGCCTGGATGAGGTCTCACGCCTGGCCCACGCCACCGAAGATATGCTGCAGAGGGAACCCCTCATCGAATGCGTGGATCACATTCTCGACGTGAAGGACTGGCTCGCTCTCGAGTTCGCGTTCATGACGGACGAGGGCGAAGAGCCCGGTCCCGTGAGCGACGTGATCGACCTGCTCACGAGCAGCAGGCGCACCTCCGCACCCCCGCCATCGGACTACGATCCGGATACGTCTTACGACCTGAACCGGCTCGGGCTTGACGCGGACATGCTCCACGACTTCATCGCCGAGACCGGCGAGCACCTGGAGACGGCGGAAGCGCATCTGCTGACCCTCGCAGGAAATCCCGAGGATACAGAGGCGATCAACGCCGTCTTCCGTTGTTTCCACACCATCAAGGGCGTGGCCGGCTTCGTGGAGATGGATTACATCAAGGAACTCGCCCACAAGGCGGAGAACCTGCTGGACCAGACGCGCCGGAGCGAGCTGCGTCTGCCGAGCGATCATCTGGATCTGGCCTTCGCGTCGGTGGACATGCTCAAGCGTCTCAGCGAGGACGTTGTCGCCGGCATGGACGGCGACGGTCGGCTGCCGCACCGGGCCGCATTGCCGGTGCTGATCGAGCGGCTGTGCGCCGCGTGCGATGAAGACGATGTCGCGGCCGGAGCGCCCGCGGCCGGGGAGACGGTCGTCTCCGCGGAGCGGACCCCCACGGCCGCAGAGGACGATGCGACCGGCGCCGGTCTCATCATCCTGCCCAAGGCCCGTCAGGCGGCGGCGCCTGACGGTGGCTCGACGGCGACGGACGAGACTGCCGCGGCAGACCGCAGCGCTCCCGCCGCGGACGGCAACCGGCCCAAGGAACACCAGAGGTCGGGCTCGGTGCATCGCCGCGAAGCGGTACGCGTTGACGCCGAACGTCTCGACTTGCTGGTGGAGACCATCGGCGAACTCGTGATCGCCGAGGCCATGATCAGTCAGAACCGGGAAATCCGCGGCATCGAATCCGTGACGCTCGCGCATCACCTCGATCGCCTGGACAAGATCTGTCGGGAACTGCAGCAGATCGGCATGTCGCTGAGCATGGTGCCGGTGCGGCCCATCTTCCAGAAGATGGCCCGCCTGGTCCGCGACCTGGCCAAGAAATCCGGACGCCGGATCGAGCTCACCACCAGCGGCAAGGACACCGAACTCGACAAGTCGGTGGTCGACAAGATCGGCGATCCCCTGGTGCACATGCTGCGCAACGCCATGGATCACGGTATCGAAAGCGATCCCGACAAGCGCCTTGCGGCCGGCAAGACCCCCGCGGGCAACATCGAGCTGCGGGCCTTTCACCGGGGCGGCTGTATCGTCATCGAGGTGGAGGACGACGGTCGCGGGCTCGACCGTGACGCCATCCTCGCCAAGGCCGTCGAACGCGGGGTCGTCGGCGAGGGCGTCCAGCTCACCGACCAGGAAATTTTCAACCTGATCTTCGAACCGGGATTCACCACGGCCAGCGAGGTGACCGACCTCAGCGGTCGCGGGGTCGGCATGGACGTCGTCCGACGCAACATCGATAAACTACGCGGCGCGGTGGACATCACCAGCGAACAGGGCCGGGGCAGCGTCTTCAGCCTAAGGCTGCCGCTGACCCTGGCGATCATCGAGGGCATGGTGTTTCTGACCGGCGACGAGCGCTACATCATCCCCACCCTCAGCGTGGTACGCCTGATACGACCCACCATGGACGACTACATCACGGTGATGGAAAAGGGGGAGTTGCTCCGCTTCGAAGGCGAGGTCATCCCCCTGGTCCGGCTGTGCGAGGTGTTCGGCGTCGCGGACGCCAAGCAGTCGCTCGACGACGCCGTGGTCATCGTCGTGGAGAGCGAGGGGCGGCGCGTGGGCCTGCTGGCCGACGAACTGATCGGACAGCAGCAGGTCGTCATCAAGAGCCTGGGCGAGCAGATCCAGGGCACGGAGGGACTGGCCGGCGGCACCATCATGTCCGACGGCAACGTGGCGTTGATCCTGGACATCGCGGGACTGGTCAAGGTCACGCATGACGAGAAGGACGCCGTCAACATGCAAACGGGAGGCAGGTCATGATCATGGACACCCAGGTCGCGGCGATCGCCGCGCCGGGCAAGTATCTCAGCTTCGTTCTCGGCGACGAGGAATACGGCGTCGAGATCCTGAAGGTGCAGGAGATCAACGGACTCACCAAGACGACGCGCGTACCCCGCACGCCGGACTACGTGCGCGGTGTGATCAACCTGCGCGGCAAGGTGATCCCGGTGATCGACCTGAGGCGCAAACTCGGCATGGAGGCCGTCGCGGACACGGAAAAGACGTGCAACATCGTCGTGCAGATACAGCATTGCGACGAGACCGTGACAATGGGCGTGATCGTGGACGACGTGTCCGAAGTGCTGTGTTTCACGTCCGACCAGATCGATCCGCCGCCGTCTTTCGGCTGCGGCGCAGAGGCCGAGTTCGTCACCGGCATGGGTAAGCTCGAGGATAGCGTGGTCATACTGCTGGACGTCGAGAAAGTGTTGTCCGGCGCGGAACTGGAGACGCTGACGACGGTCGGCGCGTAGGAAGGACCCGGACCCGATGCGGCAAGGTTCCACAGCGAGTGATCGGACGGCCGCCACGGCCGCGACGATGCAGCGGATGTCGGACGACCAGTTCGAGACGATCCGCGCGCTGATGTGCGCCCACGTGGGTATCGTCGTGCAGGAAAACAGAAGAGCCATGGTGGAATCGCGCGTGAACCAGCGCCTGCGCAAGCTCGGCATCGAGGCGTACGGCGTGTATCTCGATTTTCTGCAGGCGGACGAGACCGGTCGAGAACTGGTGCTGCTGATCGACGCCATCTCGACCAATGTCACCGAGTTCTTTCGCGAGTCGGATCATTTCGACTTCATCCGCGACCTGGCCTCGCGCTGGCTCGGCGCGGGCCGTCAGAAGCTGCGTTTCTGGTCGGCGGCCTGCTCGTCGGGAGAGGAGCCGTATTCGTTGGCCATGGCGCTGCGCTCTCTGCCCGGCGGCGAGGCGGTGGATATCAAGATCCTGGCCACCGACATCTCCACCGGCATGCTGCGCAAGGCCGTGCAGGGCAATTACCTGGCCGAGACGGCCGCGACCATACCGGCCGAACTGGCGCACCGTTTCCTGCTGCGCCGACAGACACCGGACGGCGAGATCTACCGGATAAACGATGCCCTGAAGAACATGATCGTGTTCCGGCGCTTGAACCTGAACGCGACGCCGTATGCGATCCGGGGACCCTTTGACGTGATCATGTGCCGCAACGTCATGATCTATTTCGATCCCGAACTGCGCAAGCGGGTCGTGGCCGAAGCGCATCGCTTGCTCAAGCCGGGCGGGTATTTGATGGTGGGACACGCCGAGACCCTGATCGGGATCGAGAGCAGGTTCGAGTTCGTGCAACCGGCGATCTACAGGAGGCGTTGAGCGCCATGGGCCGCCGGACGGCACGTGAGGAAAGCACTGTATGACTGTCTTGAAAGAGATACCGCCAACACGGCTCAAGGCCGAGTTCACGCTCACTGTCGGCATTTCCGACAAGGTCGTGACCAACGATTCGAGCAAGGTGATCATCACCTACTCCCTCGGCTCGTGCGTGGGGCTGTCGCTGCACGACCCCGTGGCCGGTGTGGCGGGCATGATCCACTGCATGCTGCCGCTCTCGAAGATCGATCCCGGGAAGGCGGAGCTGAACCCGTACATGTTCGTGGACACCGGCGTGCCGCGGTTGCTGCAGGAACTCTACGACAGGGGTGCGACCCGCAAGAACCTCGTGGCCAAGGTCGCGGGCGCCGGTTCGCCGCTGGGCAAGAACCTGATATTCAAGATAGGCAAGCGAAACTACACGGTGCTGCGCAAAGTGCTCTGGAAGAACAACATCCTCATCAAGGGCGAGAATGTGGGCGGTTCCTCGGCCCGCACCCTGATCCTGAACGTGTTGAACGGTCGGACCGTCGTGAGAATGGATGGCAAGGAGCTGGAGCTGTGAATAAGAAAAGCGAAATTCTGAAGAAAATCTCCGCGGTGCCGCCGCTGCCGGAAGTCGTCATGAAGCTCCGGGAGTACTGCAACGACGACAACGTGGGCTACAACAAGATAGCCGTGGTGGTCGAGCGCGACCCCGCCCTGACCTCGAGCCTGTTGCGATTGGCCAACTCCGCCTATTTCGGCGGGGCCGGCACCGTCGGCTCGGTACAGCTGGCGATGACACGACTGGGCCTGAAGCGGGTCTACCAGATGGCGTTGACCATCAGTGTGGCGCCCATGGCCAGCGTCGAGTTGAGCGGCTACGGCCTGTCTCCGCTCCAGCTATGGGAGCATTCCCTGGCCACGGCCATGACGGCCGAGCTGCTGGCCGAGCTGGTGAAGGGCGTCGATCCGGCGGATGCCTATACGGCCGGGCTGATGCATGACATGGGCAAGATCGTCCTCAGCGGCTACGTCGACGTGGATATCACCGCCATCAAGCGGGTGATGGACGAGCGGGGCATGGCCTTCGACGAGGCCGAGAACGATATCCTGGGCATCGATCACGCGGGTATCGCCGGCGCCCTGCTGCAGCGCTGGCAGATCCCGGAGGACGTCGCGGACGCCGTGCTATGGCATCATCGGCCCGACCAGAGCGAACGCTGCCAGGAGCTGACCGATATCGTGCACATCGCCGACGCGCTCTGTCTCAACATCGGCTGGGGTATCGGCGACGACGGCATGAATTACCGGCTGGACGAGGAGGCGGCCCAGCGGCTGGGCGTCGATCTCGCCAACGGCGAGATCATCGTGGCCCGCGTCATGATGGAGATGCAGGAAATGCTGGAACAGTTCACGGTCCCGCAGGAGGCGTAGGAACATGTCTTTGAAGATCCTGATCGTAGACGACTCGATCACCGTCAGAGCCGTACTCCAGAAGGCGCTGCGCATCACGAACCTGGACATCACCGGGATCTACGAGGCCGCCAACGGCCTGGAGGCCATGAAGGTCCTGGCCGCACAGGATATCGATATCGTATTCACCGACCTGGTCATGCCGGAGATGAACGGCGAGGAGTTCATCGCGAAGCTGAGCCGGGACGGACTGACCGACAAGCTGCCGGTGATCGTGATCTCCAGCGCCGGCGGCACGCTCCGCGTAGAGCGACTGCGCGAGCTGGGCGTGCGGGGCTTCGTGCACAAGCCGTTCACCCCCGAACAGATCGAGGAACTGGTGATCGAACACACCGGCGTGGGAGTACGATGATGTATTACGGACCGGAAATCGTGAGCGTGATCTTCCTGGATATCAGCGAACGTCTCGCCTTCATGTTCGGCGATCCCGTGGCGAAGGCCGAGTTCAAGGCGACCGATGCGCAGTGGACCCAGGCCAGCGTCGTCTTCCGCGGCGAGTCCAGCGGACGGCTGTCCCTGAGCGTGCCGCAGGACCTGAGTCTGGAGATCGCCGCGAACATCCTGGGCATCGAGCCCGAGGAGCTCGATGAGGGTCTGTTGGCCGGCGACGCCCTGCGCGAGCTGCTGAACGTGGTGACGGGGCACGTGGTTCCCGGGATGCAGGGCGAGGACGAGGCCTTCGAGCTGTCGGTGCCCACTTTCCGCGAGTTGGAACCCGGTACGCAGGCCGAACTGCTGCATGATCCCGGCACCATCTGCTTCGCGCTGGAGGGCAGTCCCGTCCTGTTGAACCTGACTCTCGACGAAGACGTCGCCTGATCCGGCCTGTGCCGACAGTGACGAAAATGGAAGATCCGGGCCGCGTGGTGGTCCGGATCTTCGTGTGCGGGTCGGTGTGAATCCCCGGCGTCAGCGGAAGAGGAAGGAAATGTTCAGCGTGCCGAACGAGCATTCCCCGGTCAGGTCCAAACGCGCGGACGGGTCCAATAGCCAAACCTCCCGGCCGTCGGCACGCGGCCTCTCCAGCACCCGCGTGGGCGCGGGGCGGAGATGTTCGTTGCCGACCAGTTGATTGAACACGGTGCGGGCCATGTTCACGACCTCCATGACGGCATCGGCCAGCGTCTCATCCACTTCCATTCGCCGGGCCTTGCCGGCCAGGCCGGTTTCCGAAATCATGACAAGCTTGCCGCCCAGGTAGACCGTGGCGTTGATGTCGGTCACCACGGCGCCCAGCTTATCGCCCTCGACGTTGCACAGGTAGGTGACGTGGGTCCCCTCGGGAACCAGTCTCAGGTTCCACGGCGAGTCGGCGGGACGCAGCAGATTCTTGCCATCGAGGATCGTGTCGAAGAGTTCGAGGATCTCTTGTGTCTCAGGTATGCAGACGACCACTGTTGGCCCCTTTCTGCCAGAATACGATGACGCGGCTGCAGACGCTGTCGTCGGTGCCGAGGACCCTGGATTGGCGAGCGACGCGATCACTCAGGCTGCTGAACGCCTCATCGCCGTCGAGATAGGTGGGCAGGCCGATGCTGAGCCGCTCGCCGCACTCGTCGCGGCGCGACTTGAAGACGCCGGCCGCCACGTTCACGATTTCGTTCATGGCGTCGGCGATGTCCTCGACCATCATTTCGTCATCGTCGTCCATGGCGAAGAGTTCGCGCGTCAGGCGCCGGGCGGAATCGAGGTCGCAGAGGGCAATCAGCAGCCAAGTGCCGCTGTCGGACGTCAGCGTGATGGTGCTGCCACGGCATTGGGACTCCGCCAGCCCCGTCGCCGGGTCGTCGATCGGTGTGAACGTCCAGTCGAGCTGCACGTCGCAGGTTTCGATCACCGCGGCGACCGCGTGCTCCAGTCCGGCCACGGGCAGGTCCCGCGATTCGTCCTGTGCCAGGTTCTCGATCAGCGAATTCAACATCACGTTACGAACATCCCCAAGGCTTGAGCCATATTGAATGGAGTGAACGGTTTGGACAGCAGGAAGTCCGCACCGGCCTCGGCGGCCATCTCGCGCATCTCCGGTGTGTTCTCTGATGTGATGAATCCGAAGGGAATGGTGATGGAGGCTTCGTTGAGGGCCCGCTTGAACTCGAGCCCGGACATGACCGGCATGTGCCAGTCCGACAGGATGAGATCGGGACACTCGCTGTTGACCAGATCGAGCGCCTCGGCGCCGTTCTCGGCCTCCACGATCTTGTAGCCCTTGAAACCGGCCTGCCGCAGCGTGCGCTGGATGATGCGCCGCATCGCCCGCGAATCGTCGACGATCAGTATTTTCATGATCTTCTTCTCCCGAGAGATGAGGCGGACTGCGCTTCGATGCCAAATGACAGTCTCTCCAATATTCATCGGCAGATGCCGTTGCGGGTTGAATGGGTTTTTTCACAGATTCACCCATTGGTGAGTTCGTGTCGCCCACACCTCCCGATTTACTTGCCTAATAGCGCACACCGGCCCATCATTTGCGAAGTGGATCCGGGTCAACTCACCACGCGAGGTGGAAGCATGGTACGCAGGGGAGAGGCGGGCAGTCGCGGACCGAAGGTGCGCTCGGACTGCTGGATCGCGATCGAGTTGCGAGACGAGGGTGGGCTGGAGATCGCTCTGCAGAGCAAGGTGGCCGGCATGTACGGCGACCGGATCCACGCACGTCTGGCGGAGGGCTGCGCCGCCCTGGGCATCGCCCATGCCGCCGTGACGATCGAGGACCAGGGCGCGTTGCCCTTCGTCATCGACGCCCGGCTGGAGAGCGCGGCGCGCCGCGCCGACCCGCAGCTGAAGGCCGAGTTCCTGCCCGAGATGCGCGCTTGCTGCACCGGCGGCACCACGCGCGATCGCCTGCGCCGGACGCGGCTCTACCTGCCGGGCAATCAGCCCAAGCTCTTCGTCAACGCGGGCCTGCACGGCCCCGACGGCGTGATCCTCGACCTGGAGGATGCCGTCGCGCCGGCGGAGAAGGACACCGCACGCCTCATCGTGCGCAACGCCTTGCGTCAGGTGGACTTTCACGGCGCCGAGCGCATGGTGCGCATCAACCAGGGGGAACGCGGCCTCGCGGACCTGGACTGGGTCGTACCCCACAATCCCCACGTGATCCTGGTGCCCAAGGTGGAGGATCCGGACCAGGTGCGGGCGGTGGCCGCGCGCATCGACGCCATCGCGCACGAGGGCGAGATCTTCCTGTTGCCGATCATCGAGTCGGCGCTGGGCGCGTGGCGAGCCTTCGAGATCGCCTCCGCGACCGACCGCGTGGTGGCCGTGTCCATCGGCCTGGAGGATTACACCGCCGACATCGGCGCGCCGCGCACCCTGGAGGGACGCGAGTCGGTCTGGGCGCGCAGCCAGGTGATCAACGGGGCGGTGGCGGCGGGCGTGCAGCCCATCGACACCGTGTTCAGCGACGTCGCGGACACCGCAGGCCTGATCGCGTCGGTGCACGAGGCCAAGGCCCTGGGCTTCGTGGGCAAGGGCTGCATCCATCCCCGGCAGATCGCACCGATCCACGACGCCTTCGCGCCGGAACCGGCGGAGCTGGACCGGGCCCAACGCATCGTGAAGGCCGGCGAGGCGGCCGAGGCCGCCGGCCTGGGCGTGGTGTCCCTGGGCAGCAAGATGATCGACGCGCCGGTGGTCAAGCGGGCGCACACGGTCATCGACCTGGCCCTGGCCACGGGGATGATCGAAGAGAACTGGCGGGACGCCGGGGAAGAGGCCTAGAAGTGCAGCGCATCGAGAAGGCCGCGGCGCTGTTCGACGAGGGTTACAACTGCACCGAACTGCTGGGCGTGGACATCTCGCAGCCGGAGGCGTTCGCGCGGGCCCAGGCAGAGGATACCTTCGCGGGCACCTGTCCCGACAGCGTGCGCGCGGCAGCCGAGATACTGGTCGACATGCTCTGAGAGCGAGGGAGCCCGACATGACGAAGCTGGTCACCAACGCCGCGGGACGCGAGGTCCCCGTAGAGATCAACGGCAACGAGGCCGTGCCCTTCCAGGGTGTAGGCGCCTTCCGTCCGACCGGGCACAAGGCCGCGCCGCCCATCGCCACCTGCGTCGACTACCCGGTCGACGGCCACAAGGTGGTCAAGGATCTCAAGACCGCTCTGGAACACGCCGGCCTGCGCGACGGCATGACCGTCAGCAGCCACCACCACCTGCGCAACGGCGATTTCGTGGCCAACGCGATCTTCGCCGCCGCCGCCGAGATGGGCGTGAAGGACCTGCGCTGGTTTCCGAGCGCCTCGTTCCCCTGCCACGCGCCCCTGATCGACCTGCTGGACAGCGGCGTGATCCACCACATCGAGGGCAGCATGAACGGCCCGCTGGGCGCCTACTGCAGCGAGGGCAAGATGCGCGGCATGGGCGTGCTGCGCAGCCACGGCGGCCGCTGGCAGGCCATCCAGGACGGCGAGGTGCACCTCGACATCGCCGTGATCGCCGCACCCACGGCCGACCCCTTCGGCAATTGCACGGGCGACCGCGGCCCCACGGCTTGCGGGCTCCTCGGCTTCGCGCTGGCCGACTCGATCTACGCCGATCACACCATCGCCGTGACGGACAACCTGGTCGACTTCCCCTGCATCCCCTGGCAGATCCAGGGCAACAACGTGGACCAGGTCGTCGTGATGGACCAGATCGGCGACGCCAGCAAGATCGTCTCGGGCACCACCCAGGTCACCAAGTCGCCGGACCGCCTCCTGATCGCGGAGCTGACCGCGCGCTTCTGCGACGAGGCCGGTATCGTCCGCGACGGCTTCTCGTTCCAGGCCGGCGCCGGTGGCACCGCGCTGAGTTTCGCCCTCTTCCTGCGCGACATGATGCGCGAACGCGGCATCAAGGCCCGCTTCGTACGCGGCGGCTCCACCCAGTATCTGGTCGACATGCTGGAGGAGGGCCTGACCGACTACATCCTCGACGGCCAGACCTTCGATCTCGAGGGCGTCAGGTCGATGCGCGAGAACGCCGGCCACGTGAATACGAGCCCCTTCACGAGTTATAACTGGCACGGCAAGGGCAACTTCGCCTCGCTACTGGATGCGGTGGTGCTGGGGGCCACCGAGGTGGACGTGAACTTCAACGCCAACGTAGTCACGCACTCGGACGGGCGGCTGCTGCACGGCATCGGCGGCTGGATGAACTGCCTGGCGAGCAAGTGCACGATCCTGCCGATTCCCAGTTTCCGCGATCGGATTCCCGTACTGGTGGACAGCGTGACGACGCTGTGCGGACCCGGCGAGATGATCGACGTGATCGTGACCGAGCGCGGAATCGCCATCAACCCGCAGCGGCGGGATCTGGTGGAGGCGGTGCGAGGATCGAGCCTGCCCATTAGGGACATCCACGAGTTGAAGGCCGAGGTGGAAGAGATCGTAGGAGGGCCGCCCACACCGCCGGAGTTGGGGGAAAAGGTAGTCGCGGCCATCAAATGGGTGGACGGTACGGTGATCGATTGTGTGCGGGAAGTGCGAGGGTAAGCGACACTGTTTTGGCTCCGCGTTTGAAAGCCCGCCTCTTTTGAGGCGGGCTTTCTCACTACTTCGCTCGCTTTGCTCGCTCAGAGTCGCCAAAACAGTGTCGCTTACCCTCGCACTTCACACAGTCGATCACCGTACCGTCAGAAGGTTCATTCCCTGGATAGGAGTTCTTGAACCCTTGTGACCAGGTCTTCGGGGGCGAAGGGTTTCTGGATCAACTCCACGCCATCTTCCAGGGCGCCGCGCTGGGTCAGGGCGCTGTCCGTATATCCCGAACTGTAGAGAACCTTGATGTCCGGCATCCTTTCGACCAGGCGCTTTGCCAGCTCGGGCCCGCCCATCTCGGGCATGATGACGTCGGTCAGCAGCAGATCCGGTTTCAGATTCCGGGCCTCGACCACGGCCATGGCTTCCAGGCCGTTGGCCGCGACGATGATCCGATAGCCTTCCCGGCGCAGCACGGCCTCGATCAGTCCGGAGACCGCCTTTTCGTCCTCGACCAGCAGGATGGTCTGGTCCTTCTGATTGCACTGCGGAGCCATCGCGGCATGAACGGCGTGTTTGGGTTGCGGGCGTTCGTGCGTGAGGGGCAGGTAGACCTTGAAGACCGTTCCCTTGTCCAGTTCGCTCAGCACAACGATATCGCCACCGCTCTGCTTGACGATGCCGTGCACCGTGGAGAGACCAAGCCCCGTGCCCTTGTTCATGTCCTTGGTGGTGAAGAAGGGTTCGAAGATCTGATCGATATGACTCTGGTCCATTCCCCGGCCGGTATCGACTACTGCGATCACCGCGTAATCCCCCGAGTCCAGATGCAGGTTTTCGCCGATACTGTCTTCATCCAAGGTGACCTGCCGGGTCTCGATCACCAGGGCACCGCCATGGGCCATGGCGTCGCGGGCATTGGTGGCCAGATTAACCACGACCTGTTCCAGCTGACCCGGGTCCGCCTCGATGTACAGCGGCTTATCGTCCAGCCTGGTCATGAGGCGGATGTCTTCGCCCAGGATCGGCTTGAGCATCTTTTCCAGCTCGGCGATGATCTCGTTCAGATCGATGAGCTTGGGGCGCAGGACCTGCTTGCGGCTGAAGGCCAGCAACTGTCTGACCAGTGTTGCCGCCCTTTTACCGGAAAGCCGGATCTGTTCGACGAACTGCTTGGCTTCACCGTCCTGCGGCAGTTCCTTGTCCAGTAGATCCGTATAGCCGAGGATCGCTACCAGCAGGTTGTTGAAATCGTGGGCTATGCCGCCGGTCAGCTTGCCCATGGCCTCCATCTTCTGGGCCTGCATCAATTCCGACTGCAGACGCTTGCGCTCGGTGATGTCACGCCATACCACGTGCAGGATCATCCGGTCTTCCTTCTTCACCGAGGTCAGCAGGACTTCCACCGGAAATACCGAGTCGTCGGCCCGGCGGTGATCCCATTCGAAGCGGTGACTCCCCTTCTCGAAAGCGATCGAGATCATCTCGTTGGCTTTTTCGAAGGAATCCCGACCGTCGGGCTGCTTTTCGGGCGACAACTCGGAAGGGTGTGTCTGCAGCAGTTCCCGCTTGGTGCGATAGCGCAGCATATCCACGGTGGCCTGGTTGCAGTCGACGAAGGTATCGCCGTCGATGATCAGGATCGCGTCGGCGGACCGCTCGAACAACTCGCGGTACTGGTCGCTGCCGCTGTCGGCGGTCATCTTGTTCAACCTGGTCCGGAGTTCCTGGATGGTGTCCAACAGCTCCTGCTTGGCCATGTCGTTGAGATAGATGGGACGGCTCACCGTCGAACCTCCATGAGAGATGCCGTCAATACTGGCCCATACCGGAATGTGTGCATGATCAGTATATCTACGGCCACTGTTCCTCAGATGGTAATTGAATCGGTTC
>CAYMCR010000066.1:0-14413 GCA_964389015.1 uncultured Fibrobacteraceae bacterium
GACATCAAGGGACAGCGCCGAGGAAAAACCCATCGGAATCGCTCAATTTAGGTTCCAGTTATATCGACTGGCTGTTCATCAACATCTTTGCGACCTCGGCCGACAATGGAGTCTGGTGGAACATCGCCAATCTCAAGGTAGGAGTCGGCAAGTGGCAGTACCTCATGTGGGACCAGGATGACGTGATGTTCCAGGATAACCTCTATGCCGATTTCTTCCGCTTCTTCTCCGCCGAGGACGAGGCCGAGTACTGGGCCTTCGAGCCTCCGTTGTGGTGGGCGGAAGGGTGGGAGGATGACCTCATTCCCTGGTTCACCATATTCAACCGTCTGATGCAGAACAGCGAATTCAAGGCGCTGTTCTCGGACAGGGTCGACTACTTGCTGGCCAACGAGATGTCCGTGCCCGCCCTGATCGGTATCATGGATGACGTGGTGGCAGGTCAGGTATCCGAAATGGCCATGCAAGGGCAGCGCTGGGACGGTTTCGAAGCGGAGGACCACCTGGCACAGGCCGAAATCTACCGGCAGTTCATCACGGATCGACATCCGATCGTGGTGGCCCAGAAAGCGGACTTCATGGACCATTACCGCGTTCCGGTCGAGTTGAGCTCGTTTACGGCAACCGGCGGAAACGACCTGGTGGATCTCGCCTGGCGGACCGAGAGCGAGTCCGATAATCAGGGTTTCGTGCTCTACCGCAGCACCGGCGCGCCGGACAACATGGTGGAAATCGCTTCCTGCCTAACTCAGTCCGAACTGATCGGCCAGCTGGACTCCGGCACGCCCACCGATTACCTGTTCACCGACGGCACGGCCGCCAACGGCCAAGTCTATTACTATCAGCTTCACCATGTGGATATCTACACCGACGTGACCGCGCACAACTGGGTCGAGCCGGCCTGGCCTGCTGGTGCGGGTGGTCTGGTGGTGAACGAACTGATGGCCGGCAACAACAGCACCATCGCCGACAACTATGCTCAATACGACGACTGGTTCGAGCTTTACAACGGCGGCGCCGCCACGGTTTTCCTGGACGGCACGTATGTCACCGACGATCTGGCCCAGCCGACCAAACACCTCTTCACCGGCGGTCTCTCCATACCCCCCGGGGGGCACCTGTTGCTCTGGGCGGACAACGAGACCTACCAGGGTCCTCATCACTGCGCATTTCGGCTGGGGGGTGGTGGCGAGGAGCTGGGGCTGTTCGCTGCGGACGGCACCACACAAATCGACGCCGTGACCTTCGACCAGCAGTTCGACGATCACAGCTACGCGCGCTATCCCGACGGTGGTGATTGGTCCTATACATGGTATGCCACGCCGGAAGCCGCCAATGGCGAGCCCCGATCCGATCTGTTCCTGCAGATCAACGAGATCCTCACGAACAACGTCTCGACCATCATGGATGAAAACTCCGACTACGATCCCTGGCTGGAGATCTACAATCCACTGCCGGCGAGCGTGGACATGCTCGGGTTGACCTTGACCGACGACAGCCTCGATCCACTCCGTTGGGCCTTTCCGGACGTCTCCATCGCCGGGGCGGGATATCTGGTGGTCTGGGCGGACGATGAGCCCGGTCAGGGGCCGCTGCACACGAACTTCTGGCTGGGCAATGATGGAGGTTTCCTCGGGCTCTACAAAGCCGACGCCGTCAGTGTCATCGATATGGTCACCTTCTCCGCGCAGTTGCCGGATACGTCCCATGCCCGCATCCCCGACGGCTCGGAGACCTGGACGAATACCAACAACCCCACACCGGGCGCCGCCAACGAGGGCGGCGATTCGTCATCCGTCGTGGTTATCAACGAATTCCTGGCCAGCAACTCCGCGACCAACCAGGACGAAGCGGGCCAGTACGACGACTGGTGCGAGATCTACAACCCGGGACCCGGCCCCGTCCAACTGGGCGGTTTCTATCTTACGGACGACCTGACCGTTACCACGAAATGGGTGTTCCCCGACACGGTTCTGCAGGACGGGGGTTTCCTGATCGTGTGGTGCGACAGCGATCCCCTGGATGGTCCCTTGCACGCGACCTTCAAGCTGGGAGCCGGCGGGGAGGAAATCGGCCTCTTCGGGCGGCTCGAGGACGGTAATTTCCCCATCGACACCTATGTTTTCGGACAGCAGACCGCCGACATCTCGGAAGGGCGTCTCCCGGACGGAGCGGACGAGTGGCGCTTCGCCACGCCGACTCCGGCCGGCACCAACTCGGCGGGCGTGGACGTGGACGATCCCCTCGGGATCGGACCGACCCGGGTCGCTCTCTATCCCGGTTACCCCAATCCCACCAGCGGTTCCACCATCCTCCGTTACGAACTACCCGGAGCCGACGCCACGCCGGTGAGACTGGAGGTCTACGATCTCAAGGGACGTCGCGTCCGGCAGCTGGTCTACGACGTCGTCTCGCCGGGGCGGCATATGGTGACCTGGGATCGGCGGGATGACCGTGGCCGGCCCGCGGCCGCGGGAGCCTATTTCTGTCGACTCGTCGTGGGGAACGATCGGGTGACGCAGAAGATCTTACTCGTGAAGTAGGCCGTCTCCCGGCGGGAGACGGCCCTTGGCATGAGATCACTGGATATTAGTGGTATAGACTCTTCAGCTGCCCCCAGGTCACGTCCTCGTTGGCGTTCACGAGGGTTGATATAGTCTCGATCCAGACCTGGTCCACCCAGGTGTAGGGCGGGATCTCCATGTTCACGTATTCGCGATCCGGGTTGTAGGGAATGACCCACAACTCAGTCCTGAAGCCCCCTATGTCACCCCATTCGATCAGGGTCCCGAAGACCGGATCGGTCCAGTTGTTGGTATCCTCGTTGGGCGCCACCACCTCGTAGATGTACGGCACGCCGCCCATGCCGGGCATGGTCTCGCCATAGGTGATCTGCACCCAGACGTACTTGTAGGGATACTCATCGAAGAAGTTGCAGAGGAAGAATTGCAGTTGGCCCGTGATGTCGAGAGTGTGGGCGCGTCCGTCGCCGGGCTCGAACGGATCGTGCTGCCAGAAGACCTGAATCGGATGGGTGTGCACGTAGCAACTGGCGTTGTAGTCGTGGACGCCGTCACCGATCCAGTTGAGGTAGCTGGGCGGCAGGTCTATGAGGCTCTGGTTGATGAATTCCCATTCGGCGGCGACGGTCAAGGGATCGCCGCGGTAATAGAACGGTGCGAAGTCGTCAGCCGGGACGGATGCAGCCAGTCCACCCAAGAGCGTGGCGGCGGCCAGCATGATCAAGTAGCGTTGCATCGGAAATCCCCCTTGTTCCCGTTTCACGAATCGTCTGGACAAGGGTGTTCACCTGAGAGGCGTCGTCACCAAGCGATCATCCCCAGGAGCACACCCGCGAAGTAGCATACGCCACGTATCTTATTTGTTAGCACACGGATACACGCCATGAAAACATCTTATCATAATTCGACCATCGAGTCAAGACGGCAGAGGTTTTCAGCGCTATTCGGCATACAAGATATTTCGTGTTATAATCATGTGTTGATTAACTTTATTCAGCGTCGCGCGAAGATTCGGATTTCGACCGGAGGTTCTTTCTTGTCCAGCTCTACCCGTACGGGAACGACATATTTATGCTACGTGCTCGCCACCCTGTGGCTGCTGTCCCTCGCCCCAGCCAATGGTGAGACCGCGCCACCCCCCGGCTACTACGACTCCGCCGACGCCACCACGCCGTCGATCCTGCGCGCCACGGTGCACAACATTATCGACGGGCACACCAAGATCCCCTACACCTCCTCGTCCACCGATACCTGGAACGTGCTGGAATTGGCCGACGAGGACCCCTACAACTCGAGCCGCATTCTCGACGTCTACCAGAACCGCACCTTCACCAAGCACGGCGCCGGCAACGACGACTACAACCGCGAGCACACCTGGCCCAACAGCTACGGCTTTCCCGACGACGGCTCGTCGAACCTGCCCTACAGCGACTGCCACCACCTGTTCCTGTGCGACATCGGCTACAACAGCTCGCGCGGCAACCTCTACTACGACGACTGCGTCAGCGGCTGCACGTCCTACGCGGCCGATTACTACGACGGCCAGAGCGGTATCAACCGTCGGGACAGCAACTCGTGGGAGACCTGGGTCGGTCGTAAGGGCGACGTGGCCCGCGCCATGTTCTACCTGGACGTGCGCTATTCGGGGGATACCGGCTCCGAGCCCGACCTGATCCTGACCGACAACGCGTCCCTGATCCAGACCAGCGGCGGCAACAACGCGTCGGTAGCCTACATGGGGCTGCTCGCGACCTTGCTGGAATGGCACTTCGACGATCCCGTCGACGACAAGGAGCGCGACCGCAACGACGACGTGTATACCTACCAGGGCAACCGCAACCCCTTCATCGACCACCCCGAGTGGGCGGCCTACATCTTCGACGACGGCGCCGTCGCCGTGGCCGACAACGCGACGCCGCGGCCCGCCATCGCGGAGATCTATCCGAATCCGTTCAATCCCTCCACCACCATTGCCTTCACCCTGGACGCGCCCGCCTTCGTGCGGCTGGACGTGTACTCGGCAGCGGGTCGGCACGTGAGTTCGCTGCTCGGCGAGCACCGCGCGGCCGGCGAGTTCCGCGTTGTCTGGGACGGCGCCGACGACGTGGGGGGGCGCGCACCCAGCGGCGCCTATTTCGTCAGGTTGCTGAGCGGCGACGTGATCGACGTGCGCAAGGTGGTCCTGATCAAGTAACGCCACATCGCCGGCATGAGCGGGCTCGTCGTACTGCGACGAGAGAGTGCAGACTTTTTCACTCGCCTGATCCACGACTTACTCGTATTTTGCGATCGGTTCATGCTGCGGACACACAGCCGTGATAGGTTGTGCCGCGTCCGGATGATGTACGTTGATCGGGGCCGGGGAGTACATTCCACCCGAAGCCGAGGAGTGACTTTCATGAAGAGCTGTGTCCTTGCGGGGTTGTTCGCCATGTTCGTGACCGCCTGCGTGACCGTCTGCGCGACCGCCGGCGAATGGGCGGAGAGCATCACCCTGAGCGGCGATCTGCGCTATCGTCATGAGCAGTTCGACGTGCAGGGCATGGAGTTGCGCAACCGCCAGCGCGTCCGGGCACGCTTGTCGTTGACGGCCGAGCCCGAGGACAACCTGGAGCTCGGTTTCCGCCTCGTCTCCGGCAGCGACGATCCCGTCTCCTCCAACCAGACCCTGGGTGATGGCTTCACCACCAAGACCCTCATGCTCGACCGCGCCTACTTCGTCTGGACCCACGCCGTGAGCGGCGCCCGGATCGCCGGTGGCAAGATGGGGACGCCGTTTTTCGCACCGAGCGAGTTGCTGTGGGACAATGATCTGTCTCCCGAGGGTCTCGCCGTGAAGCACGTCTTCGGCGAGAGCGACACCCGGTTCTTCGTGCAGGGGGCCGGACTATGGCTCGAGGAACGCAAGTCATCCGAGAACGCGGCGTTGTTCGGTGGCCAGGTCGGTATCGAAGGGCGACGGGACGGTTTGAGCATCGTCCTGGGCGGTGGTTACTTCAACTACACCGATTTAGTCGAGCCGCTGTACGACGATGACTTCTTCGGCAACACGACAGTTGATAGCACCTCCTTCGCGACCGACTTCGATCTGGTCGAGATCTTCGCCGTGCTGGGCTTCAAGGCCGGCGAGACGCCCGTCACCGTCTTCGCCGATTTCGTGACCAACCAGGCGGCCGACACCGACCAGCAGGGCTACCTGTTCGGTGCCAAGCTGGGCAAGGCCAAGCGCGCGGGCTCCTGGGAAGTGAAGTACAACTACCGCGAGGTCCAGAAGGACGCTGTCATGGGCGCGCTGACCGACTCCGACTTCCGGGGCGGCGGCAGCGACGGCAAGGGGCACGAGTTCGGCGGCGCCTATCAGCTCTCGGGCAAGGCCAAGTTCGCGGTCACATACTTCGTCAACAAGCTGGGCGTCGTCGACGGCGACGACTTCAAGCGGTTGATGGTGGATTTGAAGTTCAAGTTCTAGCCCTCAGGGCGGCATATTTGAATCGGGAGCACCCTATGAGATCCGTGACCGCGTGTATAGCTGCCGTATTAATGCTCGTGATGCTGACTGTCGGCGTCGGCGTGCCGACTCCGCACGCGGCGGGATCACGGTATCAAGACGAACCCGACCGCTTGCTCGCCGACGAGTTGAGCCGCCGCAAGGTCGTCATGCTGGGCGACTTCCTGCATGGGGGAGCCTACCCCTATCAGAGCCTGCTCCGGGTTGTCGAGGCCTGGACGTCGGATCGCCGGTCGCCTCGTTTGCTCACTCTCTTTCTGGAGTGTGAATCCGAAGCCGCGGACATCCTGACCGGTTATCTGCGATCCGGAGACCTGGAGGGTCTGCTGGACTATTACCTCCCGTCCGGGTCACACGAGCAGCTCGAGTTCTATGCGGACCTCAAGGATCTCGTCGAGCGGAGCGACGAGGCATCGAGTCTGTGGGTGCGGGGAGCGGAGCCGGGCATCATTTATGACATGCTGGATATCTCCGAGGAGGAGAGCTACCGGCTCTTCGTCGAGGAGCGGGACAGCACCATCGCCGCCGGCATCCTCGATCATATCCGGGAATTTCCCGGGCGAGAAGTCCTCGTGTTCTACGGCAACGCCCATCTGATCGGCAATCGCGTGATTATGCCGTTCGCGCCTCCGGGGTATCCCGTCGACAGGAGGGAGGGATATTTCCTCGCTCACTACTTGAAAAGCGCACTGGGTGGGGACGAAGTGTTGACCGTCAACCAGTTGACTCGTTCGCCTGGGCAGCAGGGCGGGAGGCCCGATTGGCCCGATGATGAGGACATCCTGGTGGATTGGGACGAGATCCCGGCCAACTGGTTGGCCCCCGCGCAGCTCGACGATGAGTATGACGTCGTCATCGTACGCAGCCAGGAGCGGATAGCGCCGCACCCCCTGCGACAACTGTGCTGCCGGCGAATCGTCGAGGAGGCCGTCGAGGATCTGGAGCGCCTGGCTCCGTTCGAGCCGGACGGTCACTTCGCCGTGAGATACGCCGGCCGCGATCGCCAGTCATTGACGCAAACCACCGGCGAGACATTCAGCGAACCGGCTGAATGGCGACGATGGCTGTCAGCAGATGATTATGACGGCATGACTCGCCTCATGTCTCCCGGCTTCGACGACTTCGTCATGAGTCTGATTCGCAAGCTCGATCCGAAAGACAGCAGCGCGGCGATACAGCTGGCTGGCTTGGGCCTAAGATTCCCGGATATCGTACCGATCCTCAGGAACGGCCCTGAAGCCTGGCGCGCGTTCTGGATCGAACACCGGTCGGAGGTCTACGCCATGCAGGCCATCGGCATGATGTGGTGCGGCGACGCCGAGGAACGCGCCTGGGCGGATCGATATCTGGTGGATCTGGCTGGGCGCGGGTTCGAGACGCCGAGCGAGGCAATGAAATGGTGGCGGGCCTGTTTCCGGTCCGTGACCTATTGAGGTCGCACAGACCGCCACCCTTCACAGGTCATTCGACCTCCAGTGTCCGCCCCGAACTGTACGCCGTGAACTCCGGCGCATACATCGACTGCATCACCGCCGGCCCCACCTTGAACTCACCCGCCATGTTCGCGCGCAGCCGGTAGCGCAGCGTGTACTGCCCCGCGGGGAACCGGGAAAAGAAGAAGTTCGCCCCGGAATCCCGGATCTCCTCGTAGTAACCGAGTCCCTGGTTCCACCGGTAGCCGGACGTCGTCGACTCGGGTTCGAAACCGGCGCCGCGCGGGTCGCGCAGATGCACGAACTCCGCGGCGTGCCGGGCGCTCACCGAGAGCTGGACCTCCACCTGATCGCCGATTTCCACCCGGTCACCCGCGTCGAGCGGGGTCAGCACCCACTCGTCGCCGTCGTTGTGCCGCCGGAAGTAGCTGCGTTCGACCGCGAAGAGGTCGCCGTCGCCGGTCTCGGGCATCTTCTCGGTGGAGAAGTGCCAGGTGGCCGAGGCGAAGGCCGTGCCCTTGCCGCCCTTCTCCACGACGATGGTGGACATGGTCGCCGGGTCAAGCTCGTCGCCGGGAACGATCACGCGGTTGTGCGCGCCGGTGTACGCGTCCGGCTCGAAGACGAACTCCCGCGTGAGGGGGCCGACCGTCACGTCGACCGTTTCGCGGGCGCCCAGCGCACCCTCCCGCTCCAGATAGTGGATCAAGGCGTAGATCACCTCGGCGGTGGCGCGCGTCGAGCTCCAGTGGTTGAGCTTCTTGTTAAGCAGCAGCCACTGCACCAGGCCGTGACGTCGGGCGTCGTCGGGCGCCAGCTCGGTCATCACGCGCAGGGCGAAGGCGTGGGTCTCGATGGTGTCGTTGTACCACAGCCAGGCGCGGTCCTCCGGGGCCCAGTAGGTGCCCAGGTCGGGATCGTTCTTGGCCGAGTCCATGATCGAGTCGAAGACCAGGTGCGCGTCTTCGACGCGATCGGCCCGTGCCAGGGTCAGGATCAGGTAGCCCTTCAGCAGCGGCGCATGTTCGCGCCAGTGGGTGAAGGAGAGGTCGAGCATGCGCTGGCGGTCGTCGGCTGTGAAGACACCGCCGGTCCACGAGTCGTTCGGATAGCAGGAGAGAACGTAGTTCAGGAAGGTGATGGTTTCCCAACAGCAACCATTGGCCAGGTACTCGTCGATGCGGTCGTCGTAGTAGTTGTCCCGCATGTAATGCCAGGCTTTGCGGATTACGTCCTTGGGCACGTCGACGCCGAACTCGAGTCCCTTGGCGAAGCCATGCAGGATGTAGAGGGTCAGATACGGCGACGGCCGATCGCCGGGCCACCAGGGGAAGCCGCCCGAGCGCGCCTGGGCCTTTTCCAGCTTGGCCAGGGACGTCTCGCGCGTGGCGCGGGCGATCTCCGGGTCGAGTACCTTGATCAGGTCGTGGCCGGTGTCGCGGCCGCCCTCGGCGCGCCGCAGCCAGGGGGTTTCCTCCAGCAGCAGTTTGCGGTTCGGGTCGTCCGCTTCCCAGGCTTCGAGCCGGGTTTCTCTCTCGCTCAGCTTGCGCGCCATCTTTCCCACGGCGGGGTAGCTGTCGAACAGACTGGTGAGAATGCCCGTGCTGATGAACTTGTTCAGCAGCTGCTCGGTGCACTGGTAGGGATAGTCCACCAGGTAGGGCAGGGAGTTCAGCACGCTGTAGAAGAGCTGCGCGTCGACGGTCACCACCAGCTGTTCGTCGATGCGGGTGGGGTCGTCGTCCGTGGCCAGGTCCGCGAAGTGCAGCTCGCGGCGCTCGCCCTCGCGCAGGCTCGCGAAGCGGGACTGCATCAGGTGCATCCGGCCCGGCAGGACGGGCAGCGGCCGTTGCTCGCCGTCGGCGAAGTCGCCGGCGCGGGCGGTGACGCGGCAGACTACCGGGCCCACGCGGGCCGGCGTCGTGATGGGGAAGACCAGGTCCGTGCCGCCGCCGGCCGCCACGTTGAAGGGCACGCCGGCGGTTGCGTCGTCGCTCAGGCCGAAGATGCCGCGCAGGTCTTCTTCGGTGTCGGGATCGTAGAGTTCGAAGTCCAGCCGGCCGCTGAGTTCGGTGTCGCCGGCGTTATTCACGACCACCTTCAGCTCGGCCTGATCTCCTTCACGCAGGAAGCGCGGCAGGTAGGGCCGGACCATCAGCTCCTTGACGCTGGCGGTCTGACGGTGCGCCGAACCGGAGCGCAGGTCGCGGGTCATGGCGTGTGCCCAGACATTCCACTCGGTGACCGAGTCGGGCACCTTGAACTCGATGGTGGCGGTGCCGTCCTCGTCCAGCAGGAGGTGGGGGGCGAAGAAGGCGGTTTCGGCGAAGTTGGTGCGGGGGATGACGGGCTCGGGGGCGGGTTCGGCGGAGGGGAGCTCGGGCATGCCCAGTTCCTCGCTGTCGCCCAGACTGTCCGCGATCCCCTCGACCATTTCGTCAGAGGCGTCTACAATGGCGTACTTCATTTCCCCGTTGCGCCCCCCGCGCACGCCAAGCATCCCGCCACGCCCGCGCATGCCCATGCCGCCGATACCGTAACCGTCGAGGGCGAACAGCCGGTCCGGTCTCAGGTCGGGAGTGCTCGGCAGACGGCCGAATCCCCGGCCGTCTCTCCAGTTCCGGCGCGCCTGGCCCAGCGAAGCCATGATGGATCCCGCTCGCGTACGGGTTGGGTACAGGGACAGCGGTTGGGGTGGACGATGCGGGGCGAAGATGTCGAGGCTGCGGTCGTACATGTAGGCCAGGACTTCCGCGGCGTCCCGGACGAGCAGCCGATCGTCGAGCCGGCCGTCGGCGTCGCGCACCGTGATGCGGAAGGTTTCCTCGGCCCCCGGGCGCAGGTGGTCGCGGAAGGTCGCGAATTCCAGTTTCAGTTTGCGGTCGTCCCAGGGTACGAGGATCTGCGCCGTCTCCTGCATCAGCTGGTGGTCCCGCAGCGCCGTGAGCCGGACCTGGAAGCCGCCGCGATGGCGTGAGGCGACCGGCAGCTCGATCAGCGCGGCGTCGCGGCCGGAGCGCAGCAAGCGCCGCTCGAGGCGGCGTCCGTCCTGGAAGAACTCGAGTACCATCTCCTGATCGATCAGTCCCGAGTGCACGAGCAGCCGCGCCGTCTCGCCGACGGGTACGGATTTCCGCTCGGTGCGCAGGACCAGGGCCAGGTTCACGGGTGTGACCTCGCGGCCGGCGATCAGGAAATCGTGCCTGGCGCGGCAGGTCGCGCCGAAGTCGTCCACGGTCTCGTAGTGCAGGCGATAGGCGCCGGCCGGATGTTCGACGAGCTCCAGCACCGCCTCGCCGGCTTCGTCGTGATGCAGTTCACCGTGCGCCAGTTCCTCGCCGTCGGCCCAGCGGGCCAGCGCGGCGTCGACGTTCGTGTCGACTTGCCAGCGCGGGCGCAGGTGATCCCCTGCTGTGCGATAGGGGTTGTCGTCTCCGGGGGCGAAGTCCACGGGCACGTCCGCCGGCAGTACAGCCAGTTCGGGCTGCCGCAGGGCGACCAGTCGCCAGGTCCCCCGGCCGGACCGGACCGCGCCGTCGAGGTCGGTTCGGGTGATGGTGAAACGACCCGCGGCGTCGGGGCCGATGAAGCCGGTTGGGGCCTCGATGTTCGCCGCTACCGACACGAAGCCGAGACGATAGGTCCGCTGCGCGGAACGGGTCTCGCCGCCCTCGTCGGTCACGTCGACGCTGAGGCGATAACTGTAGGTCACGTTCGTGTCCTGCGCGGAGCGTTCGTCGGCCCGCGGCGTGAAGGAGACCGTGAAGTGCCCGTCCGCGTCCAGCTCCGTGCGCCCCGCCGCCACCGTCTGGGCGCCCTGCGACGGCGGACACCACCACCACCAGCGCGGGTAGACGGGAGAGCGCGTGATACGCCAGACGACATCCCCCGAGGTGATGGGCAAGCCGAAGTAATACCCGGCCTCGCCGCCCAGGACCGCCGGCTCGTTCAGACGCAGGGGCGACTCGGCGTCGGCGAGCGTCACCTCGAAGGTGGGGCGCTTGTATTCCTCGACCTTGAACCAGGCTTTGCCGTCATAGGAACAGGTCAGCCGCCAGTTGCCGAGCGCGCGGCCCGTCGGCACGGTGAAACTGCCCGACACGGAACCGAAGTCGTTGGTCCGCACCTTGTCCTTGGCTACTTCGCGGTGGTTCCCGTCGAGCAGCCTGACCTGCACGGATTTGTCGGGCATGGTCCGGTAGCTGGGTTCGTCGCCGCCGCCCTGGTAGGCCACGATCTTCCAGTGGATCGTCTGGCCGGGCCGGTAGACGCTGCGGTCGGTGTAGATGTAGGCGCTCGCTCGCTCCGGCCTTTCGCCCCGCCACCCGTACGAATGGATCCGGTCGTTCATGGCCAGATCGTCGCCGCGGCGGGCGAAGAGGGCGGTGCGGTATCTGGTGCTGTCCAACTCGAAGACCACTCGTCCGTCCTCACCAGTGTGAAGCGAGCGGACCTTGGGGTCTTTGTTCCAGACGGGCAGGTTGTAGAGAGTGACCTCCACATCGCCCAGGGGCTCACCGGTAAACCCGGAACGGGCGCTGACTTCCAGTCCATCGCCCACGTCGCGTGCGACCAGCACCAGGTCGCTGATGATGACGCCCATCGCGTGTGTCCGGTTGTGCGGCTTCGCGAAGTTCTCGCGGGCAGAGGCTACCACCATGTAGGCCCCCGGCTCGGTGACGGGAATCGTGGCGTAGGTGACATGGGAGCGATAGTCGCCGGTCCGGGGCAGGTCGATGCTCCAGGCCAGTTCGGGATCGGGTCTACGGATCCGCATCATCGTCTTGGTGCGATCGGGCCAGGGATCGTCGGGCCAGGCGGTCGCCATGCCTTCGGCGAGATCGACCCGCAAGGCGCGGAAGTACAGGCGATCGAGGTTGCGGTGTGTGATCCGGATGGACCGACGTTGTGCCGCGTCGGCTGCCATGCTGGCGATCTGGTAGTCGGGCGCTTCGAGTGAGGCCGCCAGATGTGCGCAGAAGCGGCCGCCGACGCTCTCGGGGTGGCGGTCCCTGCCGGCGGTCGCCACGCGGTGCGCCCGGATCCGGCTGTCCGGCTCGCTCTCCTCGTCCAGCATGCCGGCCAGGATGAACTGGCCCATCGACCACCAGGGATAGGCCTTGTCGAATGCTTCCAGCACGGATTCCAGGTGCCGACGGGTCGCCAGCTTGTCCGCTTCGGCGTCGAAGGTTGTCTGGAGCAGGTCCAAGCGGACCAGGCGCGTCTCCAGGGCGGCCTCGTCGCGTGCCTGCTCATCGTGCCAGCCTTCCAGGTCGTCCAGGATCGCGCACAGCCGGCGCAGGGGGTGGACCTCGGGATCGGTCAGTTCTAAGTTGCCGTCCCCGCCACCGCGGATCAGCGCCCCCACGTCCAGCAGGAAGGTCTCGTTCTCGTGTCGGGGCCGCCAGAGCGAGGTGTCGGTCATCAGGTCTGCCCACAGATAGGTCACCGCGTCGCGCAAGGTGCCGCGGATGCGGGCCGGATAGGTGTTCTGCTCGATGTACCTGGACAGTACTCCCAGCGAATGCGCGCCCCAACTCTCCCGCTCCGCCCAGACCCTGCCGAAGGCCAGGTGCGCCTGGTTCGCGATCTGGTCAGTGGTCCAGGCCTTCAGGTCGACCGTATCGTCGCCGGCCACCCGCTCGCGCCGTCGGATCTCGTGGCCGTACTGCCGGAAGTAGGTGACGAGCGAATTGGCGTAGTAGAGGTCGAGAACGCCTCGCCACAGCGGGGCTTCAGGCCAGGACTCGTCCTTGAGGAAGCGGACGGCGGTCTCGTAGCCGTGCAGCGCCGTGCGCAGCTGCGTCTCCTCGATGAGTGCGCGCGTCCAGGTCTCCTGATCGCTCGTTTCCCTGGCGGCGGTAAGGAGCTCGGCGACCAGGTCGCTGGCGGCCTCGAACTTCTGCTCATCCTTCAGGGTTTCGACCTGCTCCCAGTCCGCGGCGTGGTCGTCGCCTTGGGTGCCGCCGGGCAAGGGAGCGTGTGCGGTATCGACAACTGTGGCCCGAGGATCTAAGCAGCCGGCCGTGCAGACCGTCACGAGCAGACACAGCAAGGCGAAGCGAACTGTCAGCGAGACTCTCATGGCTTTTGGCATGGCACTCATGGCATGACTCCCTCTCGGGGATGAATGGATCGATACACCCCGCACGATACCCTCGTGCGCAGACTGGTTGTACTGATTTCCCCGTGAAAATGTCCTGCGAGATGCTGTCATGAATATTGGGTAGATCGGACCGGGAGGCAATACCGGTCGCGCAATCCCCCGTGCAGCGGCACCGTCACATCCTGATTACGAACCTGCGATCACGCCGCCGCGACGAGTTCATGTCAGGCAGGTCGATCATCGCGGTTTGCCGGTGCGTCTGGGGCGCCTGCGGTTCATGACCAGACGTTCGCGCTCCTCCGGTGGGTAGAACGTTAGCGCCTTCTCCAGCAAGGCCTCAAGTTCCGCCCGGAATGGATAGCGCGGGTTGAGTTCAAAGAGTCGCGTACGTCCGGCGGTGCGACTGACGATCACACCTCCAGACTCCAGCTTTTCCAACTGCTTTTGCAGAGGGGCAAGGCCGGACGCGAAGAATCGCGCCATCTCCCGGGCGTATCCCTCTCGCCTCGCAAACAAAAAAACCAGTACACGCTCGCAATTGGACGAGCCGAGCAAAGGTGTGAGTACCACAGTGTTACCTCGTTTTCAGTGTTCCGGGAGTGACATCGATTGTGTATCGTATGACATAATAAACATGTCACATGACATTGTAAATATGTCAATATGGATTCAACGATGTCATATGCCCTCGTTTCGGAGGACAATACCGACGCCGACATTGCGGCATGAGGCTGCCGGGGTCATCTTATGGGCGCTCGTCTTACTCGTTTTTCCGTCACAAGAGGACATCATGGAAATCCGCAACGTCGCCATCATCGCCCACGTGGATCACGGCAAGACCACG
>CAYMCR010000067.1:0-14291 GCA_964389015.1 uncultured Fibrobacteraceae bacterium
AAAGGCATATCAACATAATTATTGACAATCATGATCATGTGTGTATTAAATCTAGCTACGTTCAAGCATTTTGTCACAATGGGGCGTGAAACGATGTATGTCGTTGAGCCCGGCTATTATAAAAGTCGTTCTAGATGCGCATCGAACCGCACACCTAATTCAGGAGGATTTTGATGGTATCCCGTGCCCCTCGGCGTTTCATCGCCGTACTCTTCGCCGTTCTCTTCTTAGTAACGCCAGTCCTTGCAACAGCTGAAATCTTAGATACCACGGTTACACCCTCAATTGCCAAGTCAGACGGTCCCTCGTATCTCAATGTTGGGATCAACTGGTCACATGTCACACGAGATGACAACGAATCAATCACCAGATTATTGCGAAGCTATCCGACAGCGCCGGTCCGCAACAGGGTGACAATTTCCGCCGACGATGCACGGAATATCGCGTTGAACTTCATCGAAGTACACTCCGGATCACTCAGTAACATTACAGTATCTGATGTAGATGTCGTATCCGTGGATGTTCATGGCTACACTCACCCCAAATTGATCCACCGCGGCAATGACCATACTGTGACCTTGAGACTCCTGCACCACGGAGTACCAGCCTTCGCACCGCTTTCGTCGATTTCAATGAACCAGTACGGGGAAATCTACGCCGTCAATATGTACGGCTACATCGACCCGACGACCCCCTATTCCCCAACTGTGAGCAGTGTCGCGGTTCTGGAAAGCATATATGAATCCAACAGCGTTCAGGGTGCCGATCTGCTTCATGAACCCAGGCTGATGATTCTCCCGCCGGATAGAGTGATATGGAGAGTACAGTGCGGTGATCCCATCAATAAGGAGTATGCTGTCGATGCGACTACCGGAGCTGTCGTAATCGAACGATCCAACCTGCTTAGACAGGCCCCCGAGGGGATGTGTTGGATTCACGGCCGGACCGAAGGTAGTCGCGACGGGACGACCGATCCTTACGTATCCATCGAGGGCGTTCCTGTCGTTATCACGGAAGAGAACGGAATCTGGCCCGATATAGAGAGATGGTCTGGACAATCAAATGCTTCCGGCGACTACAACCTGGATGAGCAATTCTTCATCGACATCATGAATGGCGACGATCCCGCCGAACTGTTCGTGTCGGCAGTACTCGATAACACCAGGGTAG
Organism: uncultured Fibrobacteraceae bacterium; assembly: GCA_964389015.1. Lineage (GTDB taxonomy): Bacteria > Krumholzibacteriota > Krumholzibacteriia > LZORAL124-64-63 > LZORAL124-64-63 > JAHIYU01. The sequence continues at coordinate 1,171 of CAYMCR010000067.1, forward strand.
AAGTCGAGGAGCATCGTCCGCTACAGATCAATCCGCCCGTCTCCGTTGTTTCCGATCACTTCACTCCGCAGGATGAAGAAGAAATTGATGTCGGCTTGCGCTTCGACAGCGATGTCGGACAGGAAGGCAGCTGCGCTTTTGTTGAAATTCAACGCGGTTGGGAATGTACCTGGAGCCATACCTACAAGGACGACAAGGTCACTGTGATCGTGCATTCCGACGACTGGCCGCACGATTCCCCGCAGACGGATGGCGTGAACATCTATCTACCTCCCAACCGGGCCACGCTGCCCGGCGATACGATGCTTCACGAGTTTGCTCATACGTACATGTATGAACGTTACGGGGATCAGTTTCCTTCTGGAAACACCCAAGGACGAGTTGGGCAATGCCCAAACAATTGCAGTTCATGCGATAATCACGGAGGCTCCAGCAACGAGTGCAGCGCTGATGCAATCGTGGAGGGTTGGGCCGCCTTCTTCCCCGTCGCAGTCTATGACACGAATCCGGCACCGGATAATCCAGCAGACAGTTCCTACGACTACAGCAATAACACTTTCCCCACACATCCGCTCGAGGACAATTCGTTCGGCTCGAATGATGGCGGTCAGAAACTAGAGTGGGCCGTGGGTGGGATATTGTGGGATCTCTACGACCCTATCCACTCAAGCGACAATGATCGAGTCAGTCTAGGCGGTAATGAGGTCTGGGAGATCATGATGATCCGTAGACCATACACGACCAAAGAACTATACGAGATCTGTTACCAGGTATACGAACCGCTTCGCGAGGAAATCTGGGAGGTCTTCAACAATCACGGCATCGAGGATCAGGATGCCATTACGGAATCTCCCGCTGGGCTCGTTCCCGCCGCGGGTGCCGCCTATGAATCCGGACAGTCAATCCCCTGCAGTTGGAGCACAGTCAACGATACCAACATGGGCGACCTGAACCAGAGCATCGCCAGCGGCAGTCTCTACGATGTCGAGATTGCATCCGATGTTGGATTCAGCAATATCGTCGCAAGCGGAGAAACCATCACGAACACGTTTATCGCCGATCTGCCGACCGGTGATTACCACATACGGGTCAGAGCCAAAGACTACGCAGGTAATGCTCCCGGACCATGGTCGTCGCCGAACGCCTTCTCGATCGAGGATCTCATCGGCATAGCCACCATGGATTTCGAAGACGGCATAGACGGCGCGGTGATCAGCAGCACGATCCCCGGCATGTTCTTCACGACGACCCAGGGCTACGACTGGCTGTACGGCGATGTGCGCACGGGTAATTACAATGTCGACCCCTATGGCCAGTACGTATGCAACGGTGACTTTTTCGCCTGGCTCGGCCCGAACCAGGGCATGGGTCGCATCGATTTTACTGGTGCGACCGCCCGAAGTATTTCCCTGCTGACCAGTACGTACACCGGGCTCTATCTGGATGCGTTCGATGCTCAGGGCAACCTGATTGACCAAGACTATACTCCCGGCAACCTTGGATCCTACCAGCTATCGCCACTCAGCGTTTCCGGTGACGGCATCGCATACATGTTGATTCATGACGGCGGCAACTACTGGCTGATCGACGACCTGCAGGTCGAGGACCTGCTCAGGACCACCGAACAGATGATGGGCTCGAGCTACTCCGTGGGCACCGAAGCGCTCGACCTCATCAACCAGGGTCTCACGGCCGTATACAACTTCATGAACAACGGCAGCTCATCGTTCCAAGTCATCCTAAACTGGGGTGGCAGCGAGTTCAGGATCACCGCCTACATGCCGAACGGTGAGGTCTACGACCAGTGGCAATCCGATCAGCCGCCGCTGATCTCCATCATCGATCAGCCGATGAACGGCGAATGGACCTTCGAGGTCACGGCGATCGACGTTCCCAACAATGACTACCCCTTCGCTTTCGTCCTAGGCGTGACGGAGCCCGACCCCGACACCACGCCGCCTCTGATCACGGCGTTGTCACCGGCTCCAGGGGCAACCTTCGCGCTGTACGAAGAAGTCATGTTCACATTCGAAGCCCAGGATCCCGAGAGCGGGATCATGGACTTGGTCGGCCTCGTGGATCTGGCGACGGAACTCGAATCTGGTCAATCGATCGGCTTCGACACCCCGGGCGAACACGAAATTCAGATCACGGCCGTCAATTACGTTGGTTTGAGCACGACCGAGACCATAACCTTCAACGTGACCGATATACACACCGGCTGCCTCTGGACCGACGCCACCACCGGCCCCCTCGGCGACACCGTCGACGGCCACGGCGTCTCCTGGGGCGACTTCGACGGCGACGACGACGACGACCTCTTCCTGGCCAACAACGGAGCCAACCGCCTGCTGCGCAACGACGGCGACGGCAACTTCGTCAAGCTGGACATGGTCCTCGGCGGCTACGGCGACTCGCGAGTCGGTTGCTGGGGCGACTACGACGACGACGGGGACCTCGATCTCTACATAGTCAACTACAACGCCGCCAACGTCCTCTACCGCAACGACGACGGCGTGTTCACCGACGTGACGGACGGCCCTCTCGGCGACATCGACCAGAACACGTCCGGCTCCTGGGCCGACTGGGATCTCGACGGGGATATCGACCTCTACCTCACCACCGACGACGGATGGAGCAAGCTGCTCCGCAACGACAACGGTGCATTCGTCGAAGTAATCGGCGATCCCGCGTCCTTCGAGGGCTGGTCGCGCGGCTGCGCCTGGGGCGACTACGACAACGACGGCGATCAGGACCTGTACGTGACCGGGAAGGACGGCCCCAACAAGCTGTTCCGCAACGACCTCGGCGCGGGCTTCGTCGACGTGTCCGCTCCGCCGGTGGACGACCCCGGCAGCGGCAAAGGCTGCGCTTGGGGCGACTACGACAACAACGGCTGGTTGGATCTCTACGTTGTGAACAAGGATGGCGCCAACAAGCTGTTCCACAATGACGGGGGCGTGTTCGCCGACGTAACTGACGCCGTGACCGGCGACGAGGGTGACGGCCGCACCTGCGTCTGGGGCGACTACGACAACGACGGCTGGCTGGACCTGTTCCTGACCAACGTCGACGGCAACAACAGGTTGTTCCAGAACTTGCAGGGCCTCGGCTTCGCCGACACCACCTGTGGCGATCTTGCGACCGCCGAGCTGACCGCCTGGGGCGCGGCCTTCGCCGACGACGACCTTGATGGCGATCTGGACCTGTACGTCTCCAACCACACCTGGCAGGGTGTGCCGAACCGAATGTTCCGCAACGGTCTCATTGGTGGCAAATGGCTCGCCGTGGACCTCGTCGGCACCACCTCGAACCGCTACGGTCTCGGCGCCAGGGTCGAGCTGACAGCCGGCGGTACGACCCAGATCCGACAGGTCGCTCCCGCGGGCTATCTCATCCAGGCGCCGACCACCTGCTACTTCGGACTCGGCGACGCAAGCACGGCGACGCTCACCGTGACCTGGCCCACAGGTGTGGTTCGAGAGGTCCCGGTGTTGGCGGTGAACACGCGCCTCGAGGTAGTCGAGACCACCTCGACCGCCGTCGAGACACCGCAGAACGACCTGGCGTTCCGCATCAGCAATCGTCCGAATCCCTTCAACCCCTCGACGACCATCTCCTTCACGCTGCCAGAAGCCGCCGAGGTGCGTCTGCAGATCTTCGACGTCAGCGGCCGGCTCATCAAAACACTGGTGAGCGGGGAGCCACGGGGAATCGGCGATCATCACGAGATCTGGAACGGCAGGGCCGGCGACGGCTCGTCCGCGCCGTCCGGTCTGTACTTCTACCGCATCGTCGCCGGGAAGCACCAGGCGACGCAACGCATGACGCTCGTCAAATAGACTGCACCAAACGCCAGCAAGGGGCCGGGACGTTAGTCCCGGCCCCCTCATTGCCTCCCAGGAATCGAGATTTGACAGCCGGCAAACGGTAGGATATCGTCCCGCCCAAGACCACCCCGATGCCCCACAAAAACCGCCGCCGACCCGAGGGGATAGACGTGCACGCACCCCGACCGTCCGCCGACCCGGCGGGCGAAAACGGACAAGCGGGCCCCCTGCCCGCCGTCATGCGCATCGTCTCTTTATTGATCCTGCTCTATCTCTTCCTCTTCGCCATCACCCTGATGGGCGTGGCCTTCAAGACCTTCGGCGAATCCTTCAGCGAGGCCCTGATCACCGGCACCTCCGATCCCGTGATCGGCCTGATGATCGGACTGCTGGCCACCTCGTTGATCCAGAGCTCGTCGGGCACCACTTCCATCGTCGTGGGCCTGGTGGCCGTCGATGCGCTCACGGTGCAGGGCGCCATCCCCATCATCATGGGCGCCAACATGGGCACCACGGTCACCAACACCATCGTGGCCATGGGTTCGATGGGACGACGCACCGAGTTCCAGCGCGCCTTCGCCGGCGCCACCATGCACGATTTCTTCAACCTGCTGACGATCATCATTCTCTTCCCCCTCGAGCAGGCCACACATTACCTGGAGCACTCCGCCACGTGGCTGTCCGGCCTGCTGATCGGCACCGAAGGGGTGGAATTCCACAGTCCGGTCAAGGCAATCACCAAGCCCGTGGCCAAGGCGTTGAGCCACCTGCTGGTGGACGACTGGTCGGTGGCCAAGGTGGCCGCAGGCGTGATCATGCTCGTGCTGGCGCTGGCGTTGCTGTTCTTCGCGTTGATGATGCTGACCCGGGTCATGCGACGGATCGTCGTCTCGCGGGCGAAGGGCGCCTTCGGCCGGCAGCTCCAGGACCACGGCCTGTTGGCCATGCTGCTGGGCCTGGTCGTGACGGTGACCGTCCAGAGCAGCTCGATCACCACCAGCCTGATGGTGCCGCTGATAGGCGCGGGCATCATACCGCTGGAGTCGGCGCTGCCGGTGACCCTGGGCGCCAACGTGGGCACCACCGTCACCGCCCTGCTGGCCTCGCTGACCGGCAACGTGGCGGCGGTGACCGTGGCCTTGGTGCATCTGCTCTTCAACCTGAGCGGTATCGCCGTTTTCTATCCGTACCGACGGCTGCGTCGGTTGCCGGTGCAGCTGGCACAGTGGCTGGCCGAGCGCACGAGCAACAACAAGATGTTCGCCATATACTACATGTTGGGAATCTTCTTCGCGTTGCCGCTGGCCTGCGTTCTCGTCTCGAGAATATTCGACTAGGAGTACGACATGAAAGTCTTCGGTTCTTTCCGCGACATCTTCCGCAAGGACAACTGGAGTTCGGCCACCACCGGCCGCGTGGGCGAGATGCTGGACATCTGCGTCTCGATGAACAAGTTCGTCTACCGGGTGCTGATCGAGGGCATGAGCGACGACGAAGCCCAGGCCAAACTTTATGACCGCGACAAACGCATCAACGTGCTCGAGCGGGAGGTGCGCCGCAGCGTGGTGACCCATCTGGCCCTAGAGCAGCGCAGCGCGGACATCCCGTCCGGCTTGATCTTCATGAACGTGGTGAAGGACGCCGAGCGCATCGGCGACTACCTCAAGAACATCTTCGACGTGGCCCACGAGCTGATGCCAGAGAGCGCCGACCGCAGCCTGTATAAGGAAAGGCTGAAGGATTACGCCGACGCCATGCGCGACGCCATGCTGGAGACCGCCGAAGCCTTCGGCGAGAGCGACGAGGAGCGCTGCAAGGGGATCATCACGACTTCCCGCGACCGTGGCCACGAACTCGAGGCGGCCATCGCCGAGATCACGCGCAGCAAGCTGAAGACCTCCGACGGCGTCTGCCTGGTGCTGGTGATGCGCTTCTACAAGCGGATCTTCATGCACCTGGTCAACATCGCCACCACGGTGGTCATGCCGGTGGACAAGATGGATTTCTTTGACGAGAGGGATAGCGGCTAGATCTCATCTCACCAGCATCACCTTCTGCGACCGCGTGCCATCGACGGTGCCCAGCCGCACGACGTAGACGCCAGAGGGCATCGGCCGTCCCGCCGCATCTCGGCCCCGCCACTGCAACACGTGATCACCCGCCGCAAAGCGCCGATCCGCCAGGACGGCGACAAGCCCGCCCGTCAGGTCGTACACACCGGCCCGCACCTCGCCGGGGGCAGCCAGCGAAAAGGTGATGGTCGTGCGGGGATTGAAGGGGTTGGGAGCGACGACCACGTCGTACGGACCCGCCGGCGGCACGGAATCCGGGCCCTGCGGGTCGTCCCCCACCGCGGTCGACGTGCCGTGCAGGGGCATCAGGTGCACGCCCTGCTGGTCGACGACGTAGAGCTTGTCGTTGGCCAGAGTCAACGATTCGACCAGGTAGGTTCCCTCGATGACGCCGCCGACCACCGCAGGCGCCGCGGGGTCCGAGACGTCGATGACGTACAGCCCGACGTAGGGATCGACGAGGTAGACGACGCCGTCGAAAACCTCGATGCCGCGCATGGGGCCTTGCAGATGGAGAGTGGTCAACACCTGAATATCCGCGGGGTCGGTGACATCGTAGACCACGAGCTCGTCCGCGCCGAGCCCGTAGGCGTAATCCCCCTCGGCGGCCACATAGCCGATCTCGTGTTCGGTGGACAGCTGGTCGAGGGTCGTGGGGTTGTGGGGATTCGAAACGTCGAACAGGTGCAGACCCTGGTTCCCGTCAGCCACATAGGCCACGTTCCCCTGCACGACGACGTCGCAGGCTTGCCCGGGCGCGCCCCCGAACCCCACCAGGGCGGGAGTTGCCGGATCGGCCTCGATGCTCAGGATGGCGAGCCCCAGCCCGTCGACGGCCACGTAGAGATGGTCCTCGTGCCGCACCAGCGCGCGGGCCTCTCCCCCCAGATACATCCCGGGGAACAGATCGGGGTCGCCGGGGCAGGACAAATCCGCCACACGCAGGCCCGCGCCGCCGTCGGCGATGTACCCGTATGATCCGAACACGCAAATGTCCAGGGGATCAAAGAGGGGCGCGCCCAGCCCGACCGTGGCGCCGGTGTTCGGCTCCAAAGTGCTGAGCCTGGCATAGTCGATCGCGTACAGGTAATGCTGTCCCAACGCCACGACCCGCGGCACGTTGAGGTCGTAATGATGGAAGACCAGCGCCGTTTCTCCGTTACCGAGTAAGAAGGTGTGGAAGGATTCGTCGGCGGCCAGGTAGATCCGGCCCGCGTCGAAAGCGAGGCCGTACGCATCGTAATCTCCGGACGATCTCGAGACGAACGTCGGATCCGTCGGATCCGATACGTCCACGACGACGAGACCGCCGTAATAGTTGGCTATCAGGGCCATGTCGCCGTCGACGACGACATCGACGACAGGCGGCAACCCGCTCAGCGTGCCGACGATCGCGGCGTCGGCGATGGTCGCGGCGTCGATGACGGCCAGTCCGCCCGAGTAATCGGCGACGTACAGGTAGTCACCCTCGGCGAACACGTTCACGGCCGTGCCCGGCGTCTCGACCTGCTTGATGATCTCATATGGATCCCGCGTGACGATCTGGATTCCGCTGGTTCCATCCGCCACCACCAGATGGTCGCCCCAGACGATTACGCCGGTCGCCTCGCCCGGCGTGTCCACCCAGTCCAGTATGGACGGGGCCGAAGGATCGCCGACATCCACGATGATCAGGCCGAAACTGCTGATGGCGACAAAGGCGAGGCTCCCGTCGACCGCCACGTCCTGCGCCAGATCAGGCAAGGGGACGGATCCCTCGAAGAGCGGGTTGGTCGGATCAGTAACGTCCACGACCAGCAGGCCGGCGTCCGACACGGCCACATAGGCGTAGGGCCACGCGACGGCGACCCCGACGGCGTCGTCAGGAGTCGCGTAGTCGCCCACGACGATCGGATGGCTGGGATCGGCGAGCGAAACGACCTGCAGCCCACCCTCGCTCCCCGCGACATAGGCGTGAGTTCCCTGGAGGGCCAAGTCCACGTAGGACCCGGGATCGGGGTCGGCGACCATGCCGGTCCAGTGGAAGAAAGCCGAGTAATCGAAGTTGAGGGCCTGCGCCGAGCCGGGCACAGCGAACGACAGCAGCAGTGACAGGAGGATGGTGGTCGGTACACATGCGGCGCGTCCGCTCGTTGCCTGATACATGCGGTGTAGAGCTGCGGAAATGGGCATTCCTGCTTCCTCAAAACGACAACGGCCGAGCCGGGCGATGCAGATACTCAAGAAATCACAACATATACAGGAGGTCAATCGCACGCCCTGGCCCTATTCGTCGCCGAAGTAAGTTTTCATCGGCCTCAGCGCGCAGAGGATCGTGAAAGCCACGAACCACCCCACGTGCAGGTCCATGATCCCGGGAAAGATCTTCACGATGATCAGCATCACGCCCATGGCCGCACCCTGGGCCAGCTTAACCTCGATGAGGCCCAGCCTTCTCGCGCGGGTATCCATCGTGTTCCAGATTCCGCTCATGACTCCTCCAGTGCGTTTTGGTAGGCGGCGAGCACGTCGTCGCCGAAGCAGACCAGTATCACTTTGTCCGGCAGATCGTTCTCCGCGAGGAAGGTCCGCACTTCCCTCACGGCGATCCGCGCCGCCGACGCCAGCGGAAAGCGGTACACGCCGCAGCTGATGGCCGGGAAGGCCACCGTGCGCAGGCCGTGGTCGCGCGCGATGGCCAGCGAACGCCGGTAACAGGAGGCCAGCAGGTCCGGCTCGCCGCTCCCGCCACCGTTCCAGACAGGCCCCACCGTGTGGATGACGTGGCGCGCGGGCAGGTCGTGGCCCCCGGTCAGCTTGGCGTCGCCGGTCTCGCAGCCGCCCAGGGTGCGGCACTCCGCCAGCAGGGCGAGGCCGGCGGCGCGGTGGATGGCGCCGTCCACGCCGCCGCCGCCGAGCAGGCTGGTGTTGGCGGCGTTGACGACGGCGTCCACCGCGAGGGTGGTGATGTCGTCGGTGGCGATATCGATGCGGTTCATGCGTCCCCCTGGTTATGATGACCACATTGTGACACAATACCACGTTCCGTTGATTAGATTTCCCACTGGATCGCAACCGGGAGGAACTCTTGTCCGTCAGCCAACATCCGTCCCCCTCGTCGCCCGTGCGCATCGGTACGCGCGGCAGCCGTTTGGCCCTGTGGCAGGCCCACCACGTGCGGGACCTGTTGCAGGCGACGGGCACCGCGGTGGAGATCGTCGTCATCAAGACACAGGGCGACCGCATCCAGGACGTGCCGCTGGCCGCCATGGACGGCAAGGGTTTCTTCACCAAGGAGCTGGAGGAGGCCCAGCTGGCCGGCGAGGTCGATCTGGCCGTGCACTCCATGAAGGACCTCGCCACCGAGATGCCGTCGGGACTTACCCTGGCTGCCATGATCGGCCGCGCGGACCCCCGCGAGGCATTGCTGATCCGCCCGGACCTGGTGGACGGCAACCGACCCGACGGCGAGCTGCTGCCCCTGGGCGAGGGCGCCCGCGTGGGCACCAGCGCGGCCCGGCGCCAGGCCCAGCTCCGCGACCTCCGCCCAGACCTGGAGATCGCCGATCTGCGCGGCAACGTGCCCACGCGCGTGGACAAGCTGCGCGCGGGACAATACGACGCCATCCTGCTGGCCCGGGCGGGACTGTCACGCCTGGAGCTGGACCTGAGCGACCTGACCGTCATCGACCTGCCGGTGGACCGTTTCGTGCCCGCGCCCGCCCAGGGCATGCTGGCCGTCCAGTGCCGCGACGAGCAACCGTGGCGGGATTACCTGGGGCAGTTGAACTCGGCCAACGCCGCGCTCCTTGTGGCGGCCGAGCGCCGGCTGCTGGCGAATCTGGAGGGCGGCTGCCAGCTGCCTTTCGGTGTGAACGTGGCGGCCGACGGCGATCGTTTCCGCCTCGTGGCCTTCTGGCAGGCGCCCGGCGACACACACCAGGCCCTGCACCTGGACCTGTGCGGCGACGACCCCGACGCCCTGGCCGACCAGGCGCTGCAGAACATACGCGAAGCCACGGAGGCCGACGGATGAGCGCCGCGCCGACCCGCATCATCCTGACACGCGCCTCGGAGAGCAATCGCCCCTGGCGCCGCACGCTGGAGGCCGCGGGCGCCGAGGTGCTGGTCCTGCCACTGGTGCGTTTCGTGACGTTGTCGCTGCCCGGGGATCTCGACCCCGGAGCCTTCGACTGGATCCTCTTCACCTCCCCCCAGGGCGTGCGCGCCTTCTGCGACGCGGGCCTGGCACCCGGCGGCGCTCGCGTCGGCGCGCTTGCCGGAGGCACAGCCGCCACCCTGACGGCCTGCGGTCTGCCGGACGAACTCGGGGCGCCGGCGCGCGACGGCGCCGCCCTGGCCCGGTCCTTCGTCGCGAAGATCCCGCCCCCCGCATCGATCCTGCTGCCCGGGCCCCAGCAGCGCCTGTCCGAGCCGCGCGCCGGCCTGTCCGCGAGCGGTTTCGCGGTCACCGAACTGGCCCTGTATCGCACGGAGTTCGTCCCGGCGTCGGACCTGCCCCGGTCCCCCTTCGTGGACGGGGACGTGGTATTCTTCTGCAGCCCCTCGGCGGTCGCGTCCTTCATCGCCGCCTACGCCGAGCGCCCGCCCTGCGTGGCCATCGGCACGACGACGGCCGTGGCCGCGCGCGAGGCCGGCTTCCCCGTCGAATCGGCCGACGAACCCTCCCTGGCCGGCATGGCCAGGGTCTGTAACCTGGAACTGAAACCAGCGGAGTCATGACCATGGAACTGATCCAACGCCCGCGGCGCCTGCGCACCACGCCCCTGATGCGGAAAATCGTCGCCGAGACCGACGTCTCCCCCCGTCACCTGATCACGCCGCATTTCGTGGTAGAGGGCGAGGGACACGTCGACGAGATCGCCAGCATGCCCGGCGTCACCCACGTGTCGGTGGACAAGCTGGTCGAGGAGATCGCCGCCGACGTGGCGCTGGGACTGAAGAGCCACCTGCTCTTCGGCATCCCCGACGAGGACGCCAAGGACCATACCGGTTCGGCCGCCGTGGACGACAAAGGCGTCGTGCCCCGCGCCCTGCGCGCCCTGCGCGAACACTTCGGCGACGAGATCGTCCTGATCACCGATGTCTGCCTCTGCGCCTACACCAGCCACGGCCACTGCGGTTTTCTCGAAGACGGCGTGGTGATCAACGACGACTCGGTGGCGCAGCTCGCGCAGATGGCCCTGACGCATGCACGGGCCGGCGCCGACATGGTCAGCCCCAGCGACATGATGGACGGACGCGTGGGCACCATCCGCGACCTGCTGGACGATGTGGGTTTCGTCAACACCTCGATCCTGGCCTACTCGGCCAAGTTCGCCAGTGCCTATTACGGACCGTTCCGCGACGCCTGCGACAGCGCGCCCCAGGGCGACCGCAAGACCTACCAGATGGACTTCCGCAACGGCCGCGAAGCCCTGCTCGAGGCGATCCTCGACATGCAGGAGGGCGCCGACATGGTCATGGTCAAGCCGGCCCTGGCTTACCTGGACGTGGTGCGCAGCGTGGCCGAGGAAGCCCTGTGCCCGGTGGTCTGCTACAACGTGAGCGGCGAGTTCTCGATGGTGAAGGCGTCGGCCGCCGCCGGCTACTGCGACGAGCAGGCCATCGTCATGGAAAACCTGCTGGCCATGCGCCGCGCCGGCGCCGACCTGATCATCACCTACCACGGCCGCGACATCATGAAGGGCGGCTGGATCAAATGAGCAACGCCGACTGGTGGAAACGCGCACAGGCGGCCTTGCCGGGCGGGGTGAACTCGCCGGTGCGGGCCTTCAAGTCGGTGCCGGGGGATCCGGTGTTCTTCCAGAGCGCAGAGGGCGCGCATTTCACGGACGAGGACGGGCGCGCGTACATCGACTATTGCCAGAGCTGGGGGCCGATGATCCTGGGCCATGCCGATCCCGAGGTGCAGGACGCCATCGAAGAGGCCGTGCGCGAGGGCTGCAGCTTCGGCGCGCCCAGCCGCCGCGAGGTGTTGCTGGCCGAGGCTTTCCTGGAGCGGGTGGAGGTCTTCGAGCGCGTGCGCTTCGTCAGCTCGGGCACCGAGGCCGTGATGAGCGCCGTCCGTCTGGCGCGCGGCGTCACCGGCCGCGACCTGATCCTCAAGTTCGAGGGCTGCTACCACGGCCACGCCGACCACCTGCTGGTGGACGCCGGCAGCGGCCTGGCTACCTTCGGCACGCCCAGCAGCGGCGGCGTACCCGCCGATTTTTCCCGCCACACCGCGGTGCTGCCCCTCGCCGACGAGGAACGCCTGCGCGCCTTCTTCGCCGAGCACGGCGACGCGCTGGCCGCCCTGATCATCGAACCGCTGCCCGCCAACTCGGGACTGCTGGTCCAGTCCCGCGAATACCTGCAGCTCTGCCGCGACCTCACGGTCGTTCATGGGGCGATGCTGATCTTCGACGAAGTGATCACTGGTTTCAGGGTCGCGCGAGGGGGCGCGAGGGAGCTGTTCGGGATCACGCCAGACCTGGCTACCTATGGCAAGATCATCGGTGGTGGGATGCCCGTAGGGGCGTATGCGTCCAGCGCGGAGATCATGGCGCACGTCTCGCCCGACGGGCCCGTCTACCAGGCAGGGACCCTCAGCGGCAACCCGGTGGCCATGGCGGCGGGGCTGGCCGTGTTGGAGAAGATCGGGCGGCCGGGGTTCTACGAGGAACTCGAGCGCAAGACCGTCCGGCTGGCCGAGGGGTTGCGTGACGCGGCGGCGCAGGCCGGGGTCACGGCCTCGGTCGTGCAGGTGGGGTCGCTGTTCTGGACGGTGTTCCAGGATCCGGCGCCGACGCGCTTCGATCTGGTGGACGGGGTCATGTCGCGGTACGGGGCGCTGCACCGGGGACTGCTGGCGCGGGGGGTTTATCTGGCGCCTTCGGGGTGGGAGGTCGGGTTCGTGTCGGCGGCGCATGGCGAGGAGGATCTTGACCGGACCGTCGCGGCGGTTGGGGCGGCGCTAGGAGGGGGCTGACGGTGCGCGTGGCAGTGTCGCGCGAGACCGTCAACTGACACAACCAGCCCGGCTGAAAGGTCAATCCTATGGAACACCGCTGGATGTCACGATAGGCGGTCGGACCATGCGGTGAATACCCCTTGCTCACCCCGCAGCGCCACCGGCCTACCAGAAAGCCCATTCCGAGTGGGCCGACAGATGTTTACACGTCCTAAATTGAGCGATTTTCCCAGTTGAAAGACTCCACCTGCTGGTGTAAGGTAT
>CAYMCR010000068.1:0-14242 GCA_964389015.1 uncultured Fibrobacteraceae bacterium
TCACCATAAAACCACAACATGTAGGGGCAACGAGAGTAAAGTGCATAGCCCCATTCTCTAAATTGATTTTTTAGTTCCGGTTTCGGCAGGCTGCCGGCTCGAACACAGGCAAACCTCAGGCCAATAGTAAGTATATTCCTTACCACCAAAGCAGGGATGCCCTTATTGCTCTATTTGAGTGTTTGGGACACCATAGGTAGTGGAGCCCATCTCCAAGCTTCATTGGGCGACATGTCGACTGGATATCCAGATCGGCACAGAAGCAGTGGGGGAGGAGGGCCTCAGGGGAATCCTGATATAAGGGTTCCCCTCTTTATTCAATCTATCGTACGAATCCTGCATCCGAATCGATGATAGGTAGAGGCAGCCATCAGCCTGGCGCGGAGCCGACTCCGGGCTCCTGTCGCATTTCCTTACATTTCCTGTACATCACCGCCCCATTGCTCCAGGGCTTTCATGACTGATCCGAGCTCCAGAATAATGAAGCCGGCCGAGCCATGGGCTCGGCCGGCTGGGCGACAAGTCGGCGGGGGTTGGAGGGAGAAAACCGACTTGTCAGATATCGAAGTAGTTTAAGCCATTCCGTCGCCAGAATCAATCACCAACTCCCGACAAATGCGCATTCTTCAGCGCATGAACCCTGAGCCTCCTCCCGTCCTCGCGGCTGCTGGTCACCGCTTGTACAGGAAGTAGGCCAGCGGGATCACCATCACCGTCAGCACCGTCGACAGCAGGGTGCCCATCATCAGCGAGATGGCCATGCCTTGGAAGATCGGGTCGAAGACCATCACGATCGAACCGGTCACCACGGTGCCCGCCGTCAGGGCGATGGGCAGAAAGCGCACGGCTCCCGCCTCGATGCAGGCCTCCTTCAGTTCCAGACCGTCCCTCAGACGCGCCTCGATGAAGTCGATCAGCAGGATGCTGTTGCGCACCATGATGCCCGCCAGGGCGATCACGCCGATCATCGAGGTGGCGGTGAAGAAGGCGCCGAACATCAGATGCCCCGGCACGATGCCCAACAGGGTCAGCGGGATCGGGATCATCATCAGCAGCGGCACGGTGAAGTTCTGGAACATGCCCACGATCAACAGGTAGATCAGTACCAGCACCACGGCGAAGGCGACGCCCAGATCGCGGAAGACCTCGTAGGTGATGTGCCACTCGCCGTCCCACTTCAGGGAGTACTCCTCCTCGAGGGTCGGCTGCTCGCGGAAGTTCTGGCTGATCTCCATGCCGCTCGGCAACTCGATCTCCGCGATGCGTTCGCGCATGTCGAGAATCGCGTAGATGGGCGACTCCAGCTCGCCGGCCACGTCGGCGGTCACGTAGATCACCGGCTTCAGGTTGCGGCGGTGACGACTCTTGGGGATGGTTGTCTCCTCGACCGTCACCACGTCCGAGAGGGGTACCAGCGCGCCGGCCTGCGAGTAGAGATAGAGGTCGCCCAGCGCCTCGGCGCTGGAGCGGTCGGCCAGCGGCAGTCGCAGGTTGATGGGCACGGGCTCGGCGCCTGCTTCCACGTGCAGGATGCCCGCGTCGTAGCCGTTCAGCGCCACCGCGAGGGTCTGCGCCGCCTGCTGGACGCTCACGCCGCGCACGGCGGCGCGTTCCTTGTCCACCAGGAAGCGGATCTCGCGCATGTCGTCCTCGACGTACCAGTCGATGTCGACGACGCCCGGCGTGGTCTCGAAGACCTCCTTCACCTGGCGCGCGATATCCAGCCGTCCCGCGAAGTCGGGGCCGTAGATCTCGCAGACGAGCGTCGAGAGGACCGGCGGGCCGGGCGGTACCTCGGCGACTTTCACCGCCGCGCCGTAGCGGTCGGCGATCTCCTTGATGGGCCCGCGCACGCGCTTGGCGATGGCGTGGCTCTGGTCGCTGCGTTCGCTCTTGTCCACCAGGTTCACCTGCAGGTCGGCCACGTTGGGCCCCTGCCGCATGAAGTAGTGGCGCACCAGGCCGTTGAAGTTCACCGGCGAGGCGGTGCCCGCGTAGACCTCGTAGTCGGTCACTTCGGGTACGGTGCTCAGGTAGTCGCCGATCTCGCGCGCCACCTGGGTGGTGGTTTCGAGGGTCGTGCCCTCGGGCGTGTCGATCACCACCTGGAACTCGCTCTTGTTGTCGAAGGGCAGCATCTTCACCTGCACCGTTCGCGTCGCGAAGAGCACGCATACCGCGCCGGTCAGGGCGAAGACGAGCAGCAGGGCCAGGATGCCCTTGCGCGGGTTGTCGACCATGGGTCGCATGAAGCGGTTGTAGGTCTTATAGATCCGGGTCTCGTGCAGGTCGAAACCCTTGTCATCGCCGTCGTTCGCCGTCACCTTCAGCAGCCGGATGGCCAGCCAAGGCGTGATCACCAGGGCCACCAGCAGCGAGAAGGCCATGGCCAGGCTGGCGCCGATGGGCATCGGCTTCATGTACGGGCCCATCAGGCCGCGCACGAAGGCCATGGGCATCATCGACGCGATCACCGTCAGGGTGGCCATGATCGTCGGGTTGCCCACCTCCTGGATCGACCGCAGCGCCGTCGACAGCTTCGTGTTGCCGGCCATCTTGAAGTGGCGGTGCATGTTCTCCACCACGATGATCGTGGCGTCGATCACGATACCGGTCACCAGGATCAGGGCGAAGAGCGTGACGCGGTTCAGCGTGTAGCCGTTCATGTAGTAGACGAACAGCGTCAGGCTGAAGGTCGTGGGGATAGACAGGAAGATGATCAGCGCACCCCGCCAGCCCATGGCGAGGAAGATCACCACCACCGCCAGGAAGATGGCCAGGCCCAGGTTCTGGATCAGGCCCTTGGCCTTGTCCGAGGCGGTCTTGCCGTAGTCGCGCGTGACCGTGACGTTCACGTCGTCGGGCACGAGCCGCCCCTGCAGGGCGGACAGCTTGTTCTTGATCGTCTCGGTGACGCGGGTGGCGTCGCTGCCGATGCGCTTGGCGATCGAAACGGTGACCGCCGCGTACTCGCTGCCGCGTGGGTAGACGTCCAGGTCGATGCCGTTGCGATCACCGGCGGGACCCACGCCGAGGAAGGTGTAGGTGTCGATCTCGGACGGGCCGTCGGTCACTTCGGCCACGTCGCCCAGGAATACCGGCCGCTCCATGAACGTACCCACCACCAGCGACCGTACGTCGTCTGCGGTGCGCAGGAAGGTGCCGGCCTCCACGGCGATCTGTTCGTTGCCCTGGGCGAACATGCCCGCGGGCAGGTTGGTGTTGGCCGCCTGCAGGGTGGGCAGGATCGACAGGGTCGTGACGTTGAAGGCGGCCATCCGCTGGGGGTCTGGCTCGATGCGTAGCGTCCGCGGACGACCGCCGATAATCTCGATGGTGGAAACGTCGGTGATGCTCTGCAGCTCTTCCTTCAGCTCGCCGGCGATGCGGCGCAGCTGGTAGCCGTCGTATTCGTCGCTCCACAGGGTCAGTCCCAGTACGGGGACGTCGTCGATGGACCGCACCTTGATCAGGGGCATCAACGTGCCCGGCGCCATGCGGTCCATGTTCGTGCTGATCTTGTTGGTGAGACGGACCGACGCGTCCTCCATGTCGGTGCCCACCACGTAGCGGGCCGTCACCAGCGCGAAGCTGTGGAAGCTGCTGGAGTAGACGTACTCCATGTCCTCCACTTCCCAGAGGATCTGCTCCAGGGGCTTGGTGATGAGCGTCTCCACCTCCTGCGGGGAGGCGCCCGGGTACATGACCATCACGTCGATCATGGGCACGATGATCTGGGGCTCCTCCTCACGCGGCGTCAGCGAGAGGGAGAACAGCCCCAGCAGGATCGTGGCGATGATCAGCAGCGGCGTCAGCTTGGAGTTGATGAACGCCTGCGACAGCTTGGTCGCGAAACCGTACTGCGTGTCCTGGTCCGCCATCTCAGTTCACCACCTTGTCGCCCTCGGCCAGCGGTTTGGCGCTGGACAGGACGATCGTCTCGCCGCCGCTCAGTCCGGCAATGATCTCGATCGCGTCGCCGGCGACCTCTCCCGTGCGCACCCAGCGCAGGTGTGCCGTGCCGTCCGCGGCGACCGTGAACACGCCGGTCAATTGGCCGCGCTCGACCAGGGCCTCGCGGGGCACGAGCACGCCCTGGCGGCGGCCGACCTCCAGCCGCACCCTGGCGAACATGCCCGGTCGCAGCAGGCCCGTGGTGTTGTCGACGTACATCTCCACGTCGTAGGTGTGCGAACCGGGGTTGGCGGAGGGGATAACGCGGGCGACCTCGACGTTGTAGGTGGCTTCGTCGAGAGAGGTCACGTGGACGTGAGCCATATCGCCCGCGCTTACGCTGTTGACGTCCTTTTCGCCCAGGGCGGCGACCACCTTCATGCGCTCGAGGCGGTCGATGAACAGCAGCGGATGGCCCGGGTTGGCCATGTCGCCCTCCTCGACCATGCGTCGGGTGACGACACCGGCCGCGGGGGCCTTGATGTCCAGGTAACCCAGGTGAACCTCGATCTCCTCGCGCGCCGCCTCGGCCCCGGCGAGACCGGCGCGGGCGCGGTCCAGCCCCGTCAGCACGTCGTCGAGCTGGGACTTCGACACCGCCTTGACCTCGTAGAGGTTCCGGAAGCGCTCGGCCATCTTTTCGGCGTTGGCGACGACGGCCTCGGCCTCCCTGATGCCGGCCTCGACCTGGGCGCGCTTGGCCTGCATATCCTGGTCGTCGATGGTCAACAGCCGCTGGCCCTTGACCACCGCATCACCCTCCTGCACGTGCAGCTTCCTCACCCAGCCCATTATGCGGGTGCTGACCTGCACTCGGACTTCGGGTTCGACGCTGGCCGTGGCGGTCGCCACGATCGGCAGCTCCGACAGCACGGCGGTGCCGGTCTCGCACCGGATTTCCTCGCCGATGGGTCTTACCTCGGCGCCCTTGCCGCTGCAGCCGACCAGTCCGGCCACCGCCACGACGGCCAGAGCCGCGATGAGGATCTTCTTCATGGGAATGCCCCTCCTGTAATTCGTCATGACGGTTACTCCTCTGACGCCGCTGTGTGCGGCAAGCCGGTGAACGCCAACTTGGCTGCGCTCACACGATGATCGTGCCGCGCCTGCACGAGGTTGCCCTCGGCCATGGTGGCGGCCGCCTGCACGTCCAGCAGGTCGACCATGGACGCCAATCCCTCGCGATACATGTTGGTCACGATGCGCAGACCTTCGCGGGCGGCCGCCACGGCGTCCGTGGCCACCTGCAGCTTCTCGGCGGCGGCGTTCGATTCCAGACCCGCCTGCACGGCCTCGGTGCGCGCTTGGCGGGACAGGAAGTCGCTCATGTGCGTGGCGGCGCGGCTCTCGGCGCGCGCCTTCTTCAGGGCGCCGACGTTCTCGAGCCCCGAGAAGACGTCCCAGGTGGCGTAGATGCCGAAGGTCCAGCTGTCGGCTTCGTCGCCCAGGAAGGTGTCGCGGTGGAACCAGTTCTTCTCGGCGGCCAGGTTGACGTGGGGCAGGAGCTTGCCGCGGGCCACTTTCGCCATGTCCGAGGCGGCGTGGGCCTGCTCCCGGCTCGAGACCACGTCGGGTCGGTCGTTGACGAACGGCACGTCCGGCGTGGTGCGGGCCTCGTCGCCCTCTTCGCCGGGAGCCAGCGGCAACTCCGTGGCGATCGCGGTGAGCAGCTTGATATGCTCGCCCGCCACGGCCATCATGTTGCGCACCTCGATGAGGCGTTGCTCGACACCGGCCCGGTAGACCTCGGCCTGCAGCAGGTCGGCCTCGGTGGCCATCTCGTTGTCGTACATGGCCCGGGCCTGCCGCAGGTGACCGTCGGCCGACGCCAGGGCGGCCAGCAGCACGTCCTCGTAGGCGCTCGCCAGCACCAGACCCTCGTAGGCCTGGACGGCGTGGAAGCGTACGGTCTGCACGGCACGGCGATGATCGTTCTCGGCCGCGCGCGACATGGCGTTGGCGGCCTGCTTGCCGTAAAGGGACATGCCGCCGTTGAAGACCGGCTGCTGCAACCTGACCTGGGTGATGTTGTTCTCGCTCACGCCGGGGTAGTTCAGGGCGTTGCCGAACGGCGCCGCGGCCCCGGGTGACGGCGGCACGGCGAAATCGGCCTGGGTGGCGCGGCGCTGGTTCAGCTTGAAGCCGAAACCGTACAGGGCATCGTCGGTGCGGAGCCTGTAGGCCCCGACCGAGAGCCGGGGCAGGTATCCGCGCCAGGCGCCCAGGGCCTCGGCGCCGGCGGCATCTCTCATCGCGCCGCTGGCTGCCAGCATCTCGTTGTGCGCCAGGGCCGCCTCGATGACGGCGTCGCGCGTGACCAGGAGCGTGTCGTTGCGCACCGCGCCCAGTTCGCCTATGCCGGCCCCGTCATCTGCATGGTGTGCAGCCTGCACGGGAACGGTCGCCGCAATGATCAGCCACAAGACCGGCAGACCGCCGCCGGAAGCGAAGCCTCGCATCTTCATGATATGCACCTCTCGAAATGAATCGCAGGGTTCCACTCAGCAGCGATCGGAGGGGGTTTCCGGAACGCCGGCTTTCTTGAGCATGGCCATCATCGGGCACCAATTGGTGAATGCGGATTGGAGCAGGTTCAGGCCGACGAATGCGGTAAACCACAGCCAGTTCGGACTGACGAAGTGGGCGAGGGCCAGGCTCAGCAGGACGAAGAACCCTGCTGCCATACGGAGGATGCGATGAATGGTCATGACTAAGCCACCTTTCTCAGACCACATATAAACTATTTAGCAGTTTCGCATATATATATAACACAGACATGCTTCTTGTCAAGGGTTCAATTCACGACACCGTTGCACGTCGGCCTGCGCACGGCTATCCTTGATCCGACAACCACTTCCAAAGGGAGGGACCGTGTCGGATAACCAGCTCCCACACAAGCTATTGCTCGTGGCCGGACCACGTGGCTTCTGCGCCGGCGTGGAGCGGGCCATCGCCACCGTCGAACATCTGCTGGAGGCGAGTGAAGATCCCCTCTACGTGCGCAAGGAGATCGTGCACAACCGCGCGGTCGTGGACGACTTCGCCCAGCGCGGTGTGATCTTCGTGGATGAGCTGGACGAAGTCCCCGACGGCTGTACGGTCGTCTTCAGCGCCCATGGAGTATCACCGGAGGTGCGAGACGATGCCGCGCGGCGGGGCTTGCGCGTGGTGGACGCCACGTGCCCCCTGGTCACCAAGGTGCACCACCAGGTGGCGCGTAACGTCGCCCAGGGCAGGCATATACTGCTGATCGGCCACGATGGCCACGACGAGGTTGTGGGCACCATGGGCGAAGCCACGGGCCACATCACCCTCATCACCAGCGAAGCCGATGCCGCGGGACTCGAGATTCCCGCGGACACCGAGCTGTACTACGTCACCCAGACCACCCTGAGCGTAGACGAGACTGAAGGCATCATCACGAAGCTGAAGCGACAGCGGCCCGACATCGCCGGGCCGCGTCACAGCGACATCTGTTACGCGACCCAGAACAGGCAGGACGCCGTGAAGGCCCTCGTCGCCGAGGGTATCGAGAGATTGCTGGTGGTCGGATCGGCGAGCAGCAGCAACTCCATGCGGCTCTGCGAGGTGGCTCGCAAAGCCGGCGTACCGGCCGATCTGGTCGACGGCCTGGCCGAATTGCCGCACGCGGAACTTTCCGAGACGGTGAAGGTCGGTCTGACAGCCGGCGCTTCAGCGCCTGAATATCTAGTGGAAGAAATCGTCTCCTATTTCCTGGTAAATGACTGGGAATATAAGGATTGCGTTGTTATGAAAGAAGACACAAAATTCGACTTACCCGCGGATCTTCGAGGGAAACAGTGATCATAGACGCGCGTATTAGCAGTTACGCATAATTTTGACTTTGACGGGTCATACGTGGTTCGTTAACTTGAGAAAGCGGTCGAATCAGCGGTATTCGGCTACACGATATCACAAAACACCAAGAGGTCGTACCGTGGACAAGAAGCTGTATGAGATGCAGGCGGAGTTGTGCAAGACGTTGTCCAACCCCAAGCGCCTGGAGATCCTCGACATCCTCAAGGATGAGGGGGAGATCTGCGTCAACGAGCTCGCCGAGCGTCTCGATATTCCCAAGGCCAACACCTCACAGCACTTGGCGGTGTTGCGGCAGGCCGGCGTGGTCAACACGCGCAAGGACGGCATCAATGTCTATTACAGCCTGCGTTCCCAGAAGATCACCGACGCCTGCTCCCTCACCCGCGACATCCTGCTGGAGCGGCTCGAGGACCAGATGGGCTTGACCAACATGATCAAGAAAAACAGCGGCTGATCGGGCCCTGGCCCATACGGCGGCGCGTCCCCCGGGGGACGCGCCACTCTTTTTCCCCGGACGGTCTTGCGCTCTTGTGTCGCGAGGGGGTAGGCTCTCGTCTCACGCACCGGAGGGGATGTCCATGTTGAACGTCGTTCTGAGCTTCGCAGCCGGCCTGATCATCGGCGCGCTGGCACTGCACCTGCTCGCTCGCACCCGCGAGGCCGAACACCGCGAGCGGGCTGCCAGACTCGAAACCGAATTGGCGTACTTGAAACAGCTCGGCGAGGACCAGCAGGAGACGTTCAAGGCCCTGGCCGGCGACGTGCTCAAGGATACCGTCCAGCAACTGGAAAGCATCAACCGCACCGTGCTTGACAAGCAGCAGCAGGTTGCCAGCGGAGAACTGGACCGCCGGAAGGATGCGGTCGCGGGGCTGGTCAAACCCATCGGCGAGTCCCTCGCGAAGGTCAACCGCGAAATCGCGGAGCTGGAGAAGGAGCGGACGCGCACCCACGCCGACCTGCTGCGCCTGATGGGCTCTCTCGATGCGTCCCAGAATGCGCTGCGAAACGAGACGGGCAATCTCGTCAAGGCCTTGCGTCGTCCAGAAGTCAAAGGGCGGTGGGGAGAGTTGCAATTGAAGAAGGTCGTCGAGATGGCCGGCATGCTCGCGCACGTGGATTTCGTGGAGCAGGAGACGACCGAGAGCGACGAAGGGCGCTTGCGGCCCGACATGATCGTGCGCCTGCCCGGCGGGCAGCAGGTCGTCGTCGACGCCAAGGCCCCGCTCGACGCCTACCTCGAAGCCGTCTCCGCCGAGGATGACGAGCATCGTAACAGCCTGCTCGCCGACCACGCCCGCCACGTCGGCGACCACATGCGCAAGCTGGGCAGCAAGAACTACTGGCGGGAGTTCCCGCCTGCGCCCGAGTTCACCGTGATGTTCCTGCCGGGCGAGAACATCTTCGGCCAGGCCCTGGCCCAGGATCCCTCGCTGATCGAGAAGGGCGTCGACGACAAGGTCATCCCCGCCTCACCCACGACCCTGATCGCCCTGCTGCGCGCCGTGCACTACGGCTGGAACCAGCAGCGCCTGGCCGAGAGCGCGGAGAAGATCAGCGTTCTGGGGCGCGATTTGCACAAGCGCATGCGCACCCTGGCCGAGCATTTCGCGCAGGTGGGACAGAACCTGGGACGGTCGGTGGACAGCTACAACAAGGCGGTGGGTTCCCTGGAGAGGCAAGTGCTGCCCCAGGCCCGCAAGTTCGCCGAACTCGGCGCCGCCACCGGCGACGACATCGCCGAGCTGCCGCCGATCGACAAGACCGTGCGGTCGCCGCAGGCGCCGGAACTCGCACCAGGCGGCGACGGGGACGAGGCGGCCGCGCAGGAGAACTGACGCAAGCGGCGCGGCCCTCCCGGACCGCGCCGCGCCATCTGTTCCTCGATATCGTCAATCGATGATCTGCAGGATATCCAGCGCCTGGTTCGTCTCTTCCATGATCGCTTCCTTGTACTGCATGATCTCCTCGAGCGTCGTGCCCAGTTCATTCAGCGACCACGCGTCGCATTCGTTGTGGACCAGGCTGGAAGGCGCCCCCATCCCCAGCTCGTAGGAGACGTAATCGGCCACGTTGGTCAGGGCTACCAGACCCGGGTAGGTGGCGCCCGAGCTGAGGGAGTGGTGGAACTGCACGGCTTCCACCAGGGTGGAGGGGAAGTTCCAGCTGCGCAGCACCGCCTTCGCCACCGTTGCGTGGCCGATGTTCAGCAGCGCGTCTTCCGCATCGCTCCAGCTCTTCTGGTTGTCGAGGGCGTAGCCGCACACCTCGCCGAAGTCCTCGGGGAAGTACTTCATCATGATCATCTTGCCGATGTCGTGGAGCAGACCAGCGACGAAGGTCTCCTCCTGCTGCATGTTGCCGGTTTTCTCACCGACCACCTTGCATATACTCGCCGTGCAGAGGCTGTGCTTCCAGAAGTCCTCGACCGGGAAACGGCTGTCCTCGACGGCGCCCGAGACGTAGTCGAAAACGCTGATGGCCAGCGCCGCATTGCGCACGGTACGGAAGCCCAGGATCACCATCGCGCGACTGATCGTGGTGATCTCCTTCTTGTAGCCGTAGAAAGCGGAGTTGACCAGTTTGAGAACCTTGGTGGCCAGGGACTGGTCGCGGGTCACGACTTCCGCCAGCTGTGGCACCGAGACGTTGGGATCGCTCATCTTGCTGAAGAGCTGCTGGTAGACGATGGGCAGGGTTGGTACTTCCTTGACCACCTGCTTGAGATCCCTGGCCTGGATCTTCTTGAGCGAAAGGGCGGTTGCGGTTGACAAGAGGCTCCTCCTCATGATCTTGCAGCTGACTGTCATCTTGTCCGGCCCGAACCCCCGATGCAATCCTCGGGCGAGATGGATGGCATGACAGTTGGTGTTCTTGAACTCGAAGATTGATATCGGCCGTCGCATGGTTCACTTGAGGACTAAAGACGCCTATAAATCATTTTATCGCACGTAAATATCCAGCGGGGCGCTAGGAAATGAGGCGTGGCTTCGTGGACTGGGATGCGGTCAAGAGAACAGGAGCACGGGACCGTCGGCTACGCCGGGCCGAACTTCACCGATCACGGCGGCGCAGGGGGCGCCCGCGCCCAAGGCGGCCTCGCAGGCTTCGTCGCAGCGGTCGGCGGGTACGCAGAACAACAGGCCGCCGGAGGTCCTGAACAGGACCCAATCCCCGCATAGAAGAATTCTGCTCACAGTCGTAGACCGGATCACTTCGATTCAGGACGATGACTTGAGTGCTTTCGTCAGATCCGGCCATGTGTACAATGAAACGCCGATGACTTCGTTATCAACGGAGTCGGCGTCTTCAGCCTGTCCCATCAGCACCGCCATCTCCGAGGTTGGGACCTGTCCGTGCAGGATGAGCAGGCCGTGTGGGGAGAGATAGATGTTGTCGCTTGCCTTCAAGTCTGGCACAGAGATGGAGATTCGTCCTCGATTC
The DNA here is from genome assembly GCA_964389015.1 of uncultured Fibrobacteraceae bacterium. GTDB lineage: Bacteria > Krumholzibacteriota > Krumholzibacteriia > LZORAL124-64-63 > LZORAL124-64-63 > JAHIYU01. The sequence goes on from CAYMCR010000068.1 coordinate 11,239, forward strand.
AACGGGTCGCGGTCCAGCATGAGCTTGTCATTTAAAGTTCATGAATTATTCGGCTTAAGGCCCGGAAAACAGAAGCGCGGGGCCTGTGGAGACGCCGGGCCGAACTTCGCCGATCACGGCGGCGCAGAGGGCACCCGCGGCCAGAGCGGCTTCGCGAGCTTCGTCGCAGCGGTCGGCGGGGACGCAGAACAGCAAGCCGCCGGAGGTCTGGGGATCGTTGACCAGGCCGATCGTGGCCTCGTCCAGATTTCCATAATCGATGCTGCGGGCGGTGTGATCACGGTTGGACTTCGTGCCGCCGCAGGTGAAGCCGCGTCCGCAGAGACCGACGGCCTCGGGCAATAGGGGTAGGCGGGAGGTGTCGATGGCCAGGCTCACGCCGCTGCCGGTGGCCATCTCCATGGCGTGTCCCGTGAGCCCGAAACCGGTGACGTCGGTGGCGGCGGCAACGCCGTGGTCGGCGAGGATCGCGCCGCAGTTGTTCAACGCGGTCATCGTCTCGACCAGGGCGGCATAATCCGGTCCGCTCTCGTCCAGCGCGCCCTTCTTGAAGGCGGCCGCCAGGGCGCCGGTGCCCAGCGGCTTGGTCAGCACCAGGCGGTCACCGGGGTGGGCGGTCGTGTTCAGGAGTATGCGATCGGGATGGACCACGCCGGTCACCGCGAGACCGTACTTGACCTCGGCGTCGCGGACCGTGTGCCCGCCGCCGATCGCGGCACCGGCTTCGCGACATTTCTCCGCCGCGCCGGCGAGGATCTTGCCGATGACCTCGGCCGGGATCTCACCCTGCGGGTAGCCGAGCAGGTTGAGGGCCATGATCGGGCGCCCGCCCATGGCGTAGACGTCGCTCAGGGAGTTGGCCGCCGCCAGGGCGCCGAAGGTGCGGGCGTCGTCGATGATGGGCGTGATGAAGTCAGCCGTCGAGACGATCGCCAACCCCTCGTCCGCCAGGCAGACGGCGGCATCGTCCGACGATTCGTAGCCGACCAGCAGATCGGCGTGGCGGGTGTCGGGCAGATCGGCAAGCACGGTCTCCAGGCCCTCCGGGCCCAGCTTGGCCGCTCAGCCGGCGCTCTTGGCGAAGCGCGTCAGGTATATCTTTTCGCCCGGCAGCATGCTCACCTCCCCGTGTCTCGAGATCAGAAGTTGAAGGCGTCCATGAACTGGAAAGAGGCTACGTTCTCCTCGGTGATCGCCAGCTCGAAGCGGAACTGGTGATCGGAGATGTTGATGTGCGCACCACCGCCGTAACTGTACAGGGTATCGCGCACGCCGCCATCCCACCAGTTGCTGCCCGCGTCCGCGAAGGTGTGCAGGCCGATGCCGATCACGCGCCCGTCGCCGGAGATCGGCATCAGGAACAGGGGCCAGCGGTACTCGACGCTCAGTAGGAAGCCCTCCTCGCCCGCGAGGGAGGCATAGTCGTAGCCGCGAATGGTGTCGGCGCCGCCCCAGAAGAGCATGTCCTCGGGCCAGAGGGCGCCGTCCACGCGCCGACCCCAGGCGCGCAGGGCGACGACGTGCTCCCAGGGCAGCGGGACATAGCCGCGCAGGTCGGCCGTCAGCAGGGTGTAGGTGTAGAAAGCGGGGCGATCCACGTGCTCAACCGTCAAGCGGTGGTATTGCCCGCGTGTCGGATACCAGGTGAGGTCGCGGCTGTCCAGACCGAAGATGCCGCGCCAGGAGACGCGGCTGCGGTCGGCGGCGCTCCAGATGTCGGGCAGTTCCGAGGTCGCGGATTTCTGCTTGAACTCGCGGTAGGCGACGGCGGTCTCCACGAAGAAGGGAGGCCGGAAATCCCAGCGCAGGTGGCCGGTGACTTCCAGGCGGCGGAAAGCGAAGTCGAGGAACCCGAAGTCGGCGTCCTCCCACAAGCCGCCGAGTCCGCAGCTCAACCCCGACACGCCGAAGAGCCAGGGATGCCGCCAGGTGAGTTCGTAGCCGTGGCGCCGATACCAGGTGGCGGCAAGGGAGAGGGTCTCGCCGCGGCCGCGGAAATTGATGTCGTAGACACGGGCGCCCAGCAGGACGTCCCAGCGCGGGTCGTAATCGATGACCGGGTAGTAACGCGTGGTCCGGTCCTCTTCGACGATGACGGTCACCGGCACCAGATCGCCGTCGCCGTCGTCATAGTCCAGGTCCACGAAGGCGAACCAACCCAGGTCCTCGAGATGCTCCCACGCGGCGTCGAGCGCCGCGAAGTCGAAGGGATCGCCCTCTGCGAAGCCGAGCTCGTGGAGAATGAGGTCCGTGCGCGTGGTGGTGTTGCCTTCGACGGTGATGGGGCCGAACGACGCGTTGGTGAAGGCGACGGCGTCCGTGGCGCCGACGGCGAGGCACGTCGCGCAGACTGCGGCCAGGAACATGGAGCGAACGTGTCGGTGGAACATCATCCCGGAAACACCCCCATCACAATCATCTTGCGACGAACCGATCCGGGCCAAGGTAACACGACCCCGCGATGACCGGCAAGGCAGCTAGCAGGCTGTTGAAAAACTCCTCCCGGCACCCGTTACGTCCCGCCAATCCCAGCTCGACGTTGCGATTTCTTGCCGTAGCTATGGCTACGGCGGCGAAACCGCGCCTTGATCTGGAATCGGCGTGCCGCGCCGTGTACCAGAATGAGTTCTTCAACAGCCTGCTAGTGGTGTGCTTCATCTTGTCGGGGCATTAGCCAGGGAATGTTCCTGCCGATGGACCAACCGGTGGCAGCCTGAACACAGCACCTGTAGGTTTGTCGCCTCATTGCATCCACCCTGCGCTCGCGGACGCCGGTGATGAACCTCAAGAAAGAGTGTCCGACCGCAGCCCGGCGTTTCGCAGCGATGACCGGCGCGGATCAGGGCGGCCTGGCGCTGTTTAGATGGGATGGTCGAGTGGTTGGGCTGGCCGGGTTCTTGGATGCGGGCATCGCATTGCACAACTGCGGCCGATATGGGCATCGGCCCACGATCCGTCCGCACTTCGGCCGCGCCGCACTTTTTACACGGGATGGCATAACTAA
>CAYMCR010000069.1:0-14105 GCA_964389015.1 uncultured Fibrobacteraceae bacterium
CAGAAAGAAAGGAAACAAGGCCCATGGTTAGAATGACTTGACCAAAGTTAAAGGTAAACTATGATTTAAAAGAAGAAGCCGCGCTCTATTGAGCGCGGCTGGCGTCGGTCCAAACTGGTTGGTACCCCAGACAGGGCTCGAACCTGTGACCCCTGGTTTAGGAAACCAGTGCTCTATCCAGCTGAGCTACTGGGGCCCTGATCGTTTCCTCGCGTGACATCTTAACCCTGCAGCGCGGGCTCCGCAGCCCGCGACACCGGTGAAGGCCGGGTATAGGAAGCTAGCCATCTCCGGAATATTTGACAAGTGAAAATACTGGTGCAACAGCCAGACGCGCTCTGCCCCCCAGATCCTCCAGTTCCACCACGAAGAGATGGGCGGCGACCGTGGCGCCGAGTTCCGCCACGAGCTGCCGGGCGGCGGCAGCCGTCCCGCCGGTGGCGAGCAAGTCGTCCACGATCAACACCTTATCACCAGCGGCCAGGGAATCGACGTGCGCCTCGAGGGTCGTCGTGCCGTATTCCAGATCGTAGTCGACCGAGACAGTCTCGCCGGGGAGCTTGCCAGGCTTGCGCAGGATGACCAGCGGTTTGCCGAGCTGGCGAGCCAGGGGCGCCCCGAAGATGAAGCCGCGGGACTCCAGCGCGGCGATCTTGTCGAAGGGTGTGCTCGCGATCAGGTCCCCCAGGCCGGCCAAGGCAGCGCGGAAAGCGCTGGGTTGTTCCAGAACGGGTGTGATGTCCCGGAATAGGATGCCCGGCTTTGGGAAATCCGGTACGTCTCGGATCACAGTCTTCAGGTCCATGGCCTCTCCTCTTGTAGTCAGGGCAGCAGACGCGCCGGATCCACGGCTTCATTGTCGCGGCGCAGCTCGATGTGCAAATAAGGCTGGTTGCCCTCCACAGGTGCGCCGGTCAGGCCCAGGCCGTCGCCGCGCAGCACGACGCGGCCGGTCTCGACGTAGACATCGGCGGTGGCGAAGGGTCCAAGCACCGTGGCGAAGTCTCCCCCGTGCTCGATGATCATCAGCAGGCCGTAGCCGTCCTGCTCGCCCATATAGCGCACGACGCCGTGCGCGGGTGCGACCACGCGCGCGCCGCGGGCGTAGGCCAGGTCCACCCCGGTGTGGCGGGTAGTGATCTGCCCCTGGCGCTGATCGCCGAAGGAGCGCAGTTCGGCGCCGGCCGTCCCGGCGAAGGGACGACGCCAAATGATGCCGGCGGCGCGCGTGCGCGCGAACGGCCGCGTGATGCGCAGTCGCTGTTCAGGATGGATTAGATCGCTGACGAGACCGTTGTCCCGCTTAAGCGCGGCGACGGTAGTGTCCGTAAGGTCGGCGATGCGAAACAGGTAGTCGCCGGGGCGGACGACGTACCAGGCATCGTCGGGGGCGGCGAATGCCGGCGCGGAGGTCGTGGCCAGCACGAGGGCGATCATTAGCACGGGTAGGATTGCTCGAGGCGAGTGGATACGAACCTCTCGTTCCAGAGGTGACTCGGGAATGCTGTTATCTGCGGATATCATGGCCGTCGATTCTGGTTGTTCGCTGGGGAGGCCTCGCTTCTGAAGCCACCTTGATCAGGCACCAGAGATACCGACTGCGTTACAGCCTGTCAAGGTCTAGCGTGGTATACGGAGAAACGGGTCGTCGCATGGACGACCCGTCTCCCATATATCGACTAAACCTCATCGGCCCCCTACGAAGCTTGTTGGCGTCTGCTTCAGGTGGTATGATCAATGATCAGACTCAGCGCTGGGTTGTGGATCGATGCGGTTTTATAAATCCTATCCACGAGCAGGATCTTGTTCAGCGGAGACTAGATATGATCAGATTCATGGCCTCACGTCTTCTCGTGATCCTGCTGCCACTTCTCTTGGTTGGACAGGTGCGAGCGGATACGGCCTACGGCGACTCTCCCCCATTCTACCTCGACTCCACGGGCTTTGAAGACGCCATGCACGTCTACGGGTTCGTGCTGGACGCCCGGAATGACCATCCCATCGCGGACGCCTATGTCGAGCTGGGTGAAAGTGTCGTCGCGCCCGGCGCCTTCACGCGCGCGGACGGCAGGTTCTTCATCAACAACATCAATCCGCTCGAATACCCCCCGGGCGAGTACACTCTATACGTGGCCACTCCGACGGGCGGCTACCGGGAGACCTCGGCGCAGGTCACTACGATCGCCGGCCAGTCGGCCTCGACGACCGTCCGCATGGAGTCCCGCGTCGTGGTGCTCCTGCACGGCATCAAATCGAGCGGGGATATTTGGACTACATCCTGGGGCGACCACACCTTCCGCAGCTATCTCCTGGACGGTGGCTTCATCGTGCCCTCGCCGATCAGCTTCACTAACGCCTGCGATCACATTGGCAAGCTGGCCGCCCTGTTCAGCACCTACTGGGAGGATCTGCTCGAAAGCCAGAACGTGTGGTCCTTCTCGGTGGTCGCCCACAGCGCCGGTGGCCTGGTGACGCGGCGCAGCCTCGTACCCGACAAGGGCTACAATATCCACAAGTTCATCATGCTAGGCACACCCAACCACGGCTCTCCAGTGGCGAGGCTGCAGCACATCATCCCCCGCATCTATGAAGAGATATTCTGCAGTTCCCACCTGATAGGCATGATCGACGAACTGGATCTCGGCAGCGGATTCCTCGACCTTCTGAACTATGGCGTGCAGGACGTACCTTCGGAAGGGAACTGGAGCAGCGACTGTGGTACGCACGGAGCGGAGTGGCTCTACGGGCTGGACAGAAACCACGTGTATTGCATCGGTGGCACGTCACCGTGCGGCACCGTCTGCGAGAAGGTCCATCCCTTCATATGCGGCGACAACGACGGGATCGTCTCGACGCGGTCGGCGTACTTGTGGGCGATCCCGCCCGGCAACTTCTGGCTCGACACGCAGCTGCGCGACGCAGCGGGACAAGTGGTCCACGCCGACCACTTCCAGAGCGACTGCAGCTATTCGATAAACCCGGGTATCGCCAAGGCGGTCCGCGAGATCCTGGACGGGGATCCTCCCGCCCACATCGATAGGGCGTCGGCCCCAGAGACGCAGAGCGTAGATGACCCGATCCAGCTCCTGCCCCCCCTCGTCGGCACGACCCTGCTTTCGGCCCCCTTCACCGACACCTCCCTGGTCACGCCGGCCACACAGGCCGTGTTCCAGTGCTACTGGAAGGACGTGCCCCTGTCCTACGCCGTCGTCTCCCCGGGCGGTGTCGTCATCGACGAGGCCTACGCCGAGACCAGCCCGTTGGTACTGCACATCGCAACGGACCTCTCGTCCAACTTCATCGTCCAGGATCCCGAGACCGGGAACTGGGCCCACCAAGTCAATACAACGAGCGCCGTCGAGCCGGACAGCCTCTGGATCCTGGTGTCGCACGACTCGGACATCGTGCTGGAGCCGTCGGTTACATCGGGTATCGATCCCCATGGTTCCTTTGACTGCTCCGTAGCGTTGACGGAGGCCGACGCCCCCATTGCCGGATCGTCCGTGAGCGCGGCGGTCCGAACGCCGCTCGGCGATTCCCTCGAGCTGCCCCTGCTGGACGACGGCTCGGGAGGCGATCCCGTCGCCGGAGACGGCGTTTTCACGGCGACCCTGGGCGCGGCCGGCGTGCCCGGCACGTACGTGTTCGTCTTCACTGGGACGGGAGACATTCCCGGACTGGGGATATTTGAGCGGGTCGCGGTGGCCACCGGGCGAGCCGAATCCCTGCCCAACATCGCAGTCGCGGAAACGGGCCTGCGGGCGTCGACGTCCGAGTCGCTGCTCGGCCTTGGCGTCGAGCTCGCCTGCACGTTCGAGAATACCGGGGCTGCTATCGCGGACACAGTGAGGCTCCAGATACTGAGCGCGGAAGCGAACGCCGTCGTGGCGGACACTCTTGTATCCATGGTGCCTGGGCAGGCCGTCGAGCTGCGGGGGGACTGGCACACGAACGTCGTGGGGACGGTCAGCTTCGCGGCTTCGGCCAACGTGATTGGCGCTGGGTCTGAGGTCTCATACATCGACAACGGCGACTCGACGTCCGTCCTCGTCGGGCATCCGGCTTCCGGGAGTACAGCCGTCGAGGCGGTGGATCCAAGCGTCGATCCGGAGAACACGACCGGCGAGGAGAGCCCACGTGTCCTGCATTTCAAGACCTACCCGAATCCCTTCAACCCGGCGACGAAGATCCGGTTTGAGGTGCAGGGCGGTGAGGCGCACGTTCGCCTGCGCATCTACGACCTCCGTGGCCAGTTGGTCCGCACACTGATCGACCGGCGACTCGGCCGGGGAGCCCACGAACGCACGTGGGACGCTCGTGACAACCGTGGTTTGAGGGTCTCGAGCGGTGCCTACTTCTGTAGGATCGAGGTCAGCAGCAGCATCTTTACCAGGAAGATGATGGTGGTCAAATGATCCGTAATCTAGCTTCCACGGAGTTCCTCGCTGGCTTGTGGGTCTTACTGGCCTGGGCAGCGCCCGCCGCTGGCAATTCGCCCCCCCAGGTTTCGAACATCAACGCGGTCCAATTCCAAGACAACAGCGGCAAGGTGTCGGTCTCATTCGATCTGAACGACCCGGATGGGAATCTGGTCGAGGTGAATCTCTATCTCTGCCGGGTCGGCCAACCAGACCCGATCATGCACTGCCAGAACACGGATCCGCTGCCAGGCTCCTTGTTCAACCCGGGCGCGGGACTGATCGTCATCTGGGACGCAGGTATAGACTATCCAGGACATGCGGGCGGGGACTATTTCATCCGGGTCGTCGCCTCCGACGACCACGCGTCCGGCTGCCAGGACTATGGCGACGCCCTGCACTGGGTCGGGCGGGCTGACGTTGGCTTCGAGGGGAACGACGTCTGCCTGTCGGGGAACCTCGCGTTGGTCTCCTCCCTGGACCACGGCCTTGAGATCTTCGACATTTCGAATCAGAACGCGCCCCAGCTCGTAGGAGACTATCCCACCATGTACGGGGCGGTAAGCGTCGAGGCAAGTCCTGGCTACGCCTTCCTCGGGACACCTGACGCTGGAATACTGGTTTTGGATCTTTCCACTCCCGCCAGCCCCTCCCTCGTGCATACGATCACCGAATATCCTTGGGCTGAATTCATGCTTGTCGAGGACGGACTACTCTTCACGCGTGCCCAGGGTGGGGCGGGCTTTGCGATCATAGACATCTCGACACCCTCCAATCCGACCCAGTTGTCGACCAGCAATACTCTCGGTTGCTCAGTGCTGGACGTGCGTGGCGACCTGGCTTACGTCGCGATATCGACCACGCGAGGGGGCCCGGGCTATCTGGAGGTGGTCGACATTAGCAACCCGAACTTCCCTCAAGCGAGAGGGGCCTGCGTGACCGACGGCTTCTATTCCGACATCGCGGTCACCGCTTCTGGGAGCCACGCGATGCTACTCTTGGACGGCTGGCCCAACAGCCTTATCAACATAGTGGACGTGCAGGATCCAGACAATCCCGTCTATGTGGACCAGTATGATCTGTACCTGGACTCGACTGAGCTCGAGATCGCCGGAAGCCGTATGATCGTCCTGGATAGCGAGTGTAGTGGCTTGTACTCCTTCAGCCTCGCAGTGCCGACAGCACCGTTACAGGAGGGTGCTGTCTTTAAGTACTGTGGTGGGTTCGGTTTCGGTATCGAAGCCGGAGTGGCGGCGATCATAGACTACTCCGGTCTCGGTCTCCTACATGTGGGCAGCGGACGGGTCGCTGGTTATCTCGCAGGTTTCATATACGGCAATTGCTTCGATGTGGTAGTTGATAGCGGCATCGCCTACGTCGCCAACCTGGGCTACAGCCCTAGCCACATGTATGGCATGTACACGGTAGACATCAGTGATCCTGAGCACCCTATCTATCTCGGCGAAATCACCTCAATGGCAGGCGTGTCGGGACTCGTCGTCCAGGGCGCACGCGCATATCTGGCTGCACAGGCGGGCTTCGTTATCGTGGACGTGTCTTTGCCGGAGACGCCGTCCACTGTAGCCACCTACGCGACCGCGACAAACGCATATGACGTCGTTGTCGTGGGTGAGCGAGCTTATGTTGCCTGCGGATCCTATTTGGAAATCCTCGATATCAGTAACGAGAGCGAGCCGGTCCTTCTCGGATCCACATATGATGGACGTGGCAACAGGATCGCTCACTATGGTGACCATGTCTACGTCGGACGCCGAGGCGCAGGGCCCGTGCGCATCGTGAATGTAGCAGACCCGGCTGCCCCCTATCATGTAGGGCTCGTCGATGTAGCCTCAAGCGAGGACGTTCTGATCCGGGGTTCGCTCCTGTACACCATCGAGCGGATTGACGAATACACGTCGCGGTTGCTCGTAGTGGACGTGTTGACTGGAGCTTCACCTGTGATACTGGGTTCATGCCTCGTTCCAGGGCGTGCGAGTGGTCTGGCCCGAGACGGGGATGTCCTGTATGTCACGAGTGAGTACTTTGGCGTTTTTATATACGACGTGTCGGATCCAGGAAATCCTGTGGTTGTGGGCGCGTATAATCCAACGAATGTTCCGTCCCTGTACAGCAATCACTTCAAGGCCATCGCCCTCAGCGAAACCGCCGTGTGCTTCGTAGATAATGACGGCATCTTCTATCTCGCCGGACAGCATTGTCCAGGTAGGGTGGATCAGCATCACACCCCCGGGCCCCCGGTACAACTGGATTTAGAGCGCTGGTAGATATGGGTTACAGATCATAGCAGGCCGGTCTTGAGCCCTTGTCCGCGTGGCATTCTGTAGTGGAAGGTCGCCGTCACGAATGCCCCCTATTCGCCAGCCAAGACTCGTGCTGCAAACCATCCTAACCCTGCTAAGGAATCAGTGTAAGGGTGACCTGGAAGTAGCTATGGGCAAAAGGAAACGGGCTGCCGATCTGGCAACCCGTTCCCATCTATCGACGAACTGGTCGGGGCGAGAGGATTTGAACCTCCGACCCCCTGCTCCCGAAGCAGGTGCGCTACCGGACTGCGCTACGCCCCGACCGATATTCAGAACATGGTGGGCTTGCAAACGAAGCCTAATATCTACGCGTTGGACCACAAGTGCAACACGCCCATCGAAACGAGCGTCACCAGAATCCCGGCGACGCAGATGCCAAGGATGATACACGGGATCGCAAAACGCAAGGGCAGCCTGAACAGGTAAGCGGCCACCGAGCCGGTCCAGGCACCGGTTACGGGCGCGGGGATGGCCACGAAGAGAATCAGGCCGAGGGCCTGGTAGCGGCGGATCAGGTCGCTGCGTCGTTCGGTGCGCGCGAAGAGCCAGGTGAAGAAGCGGTCCATCGTCCGGAATCGGCGCAGATTCCGCTCGGCGGGGCCCAGCAGGGTCAGGATCGGTACCACCGGTACGAAGTTGCCCGCGACAGCAATGAGGTAGGTCAGCAGCGGGTGAGCGCTACCGTACTCGCCTGCCAGGGGTGTGAAGGCGTAGGGAATGGCGCCGCGCAGCTCGAAGATCGGCAGCATGGCGATCGCGAAGATCGCCAGCGGCGGCGGCAGGTGCTCGGCCCATTCGAGGATCTGTTCACGCATCGGCTTCGCTCCCGGTCAGGCCCGTCAGCATGGGCACGAAACGGCAGGGGACCGAGCGCTCGACCACGGCCTCTCCCCCGCGCTTGCAGTAGCGGTAGAGGGTCTGCTCCTCGCCCTCGCCGATGGGCAGGACCAGCGTGCCGCCTTCGCGCAGCTGATGGAAGAGCAGGGACGGCAGGCGGGACGGGCAGGCCGTGACGACCACCGCGTCGTAGGGGCCGCGCTCGGGTACTCCTTCGCCGCCGTCGGCGGCGTAGATCTCGACGTTGTCGTAACCGAGTTCATCCAGCCGGCGCGCCGAACGCAGGGCCAGCGGCTCGATGCGCTCCACGCTCACTACAGAGCGGGCCAGATGCGAGAGCACGGCCGCCTGGTAGCCAGAGCCGGTGCCGACCTCCAACACGTGCTCGTCTCCGTTGAGATCGAGCAGGGCGGTCATCAGGCCCACGATAAAGGGCTGGCTGATGGTCTGCCCGTGGCCGATGGGCAGGGCGCAGCCGTGATAGGCGCGGTGCCGCAGCAAGGTGGGCACGAAGAGATGTCGTGGCACTTCGCGCATGGCGGACAGCACCTGCGGGTCGTCGAGACCGGCGCCGGCGAGCTGGTCGGAGACCATGCGGCGGCGGGCCACGGCGAAGTCGGTCGTTGCGGCGCGGCGCTTCATGTCTTCAGGGGTCCCTCGTGGTTGAGTCCGGTCAGACGGTCGAGCATGCGCTCGTGGGTCAGGTCCACGCGCAGGGGCGTGACGACCACGTAGCCCTCCTGGTTGAGGGTGGCGTCGGTGCCGGGCGCCGCATCCCAGGTGGGGCCGTTGCCGCTGATCCACAGGTACGGGTTGCCGCGGGGATCGAGCTGCTCGGTGATCACGTCGCTGTATTGACGGCTGCCCAGGGGCACGACGCGCACACCGCGGATCTCGTTCGCCGGCAGGTCCGGGATGTTTATGTTGAGCAGTGTGTTGTGGGCCAGCTCCTGGTCGAGCAGGGCGTCGAGGTGGCCGCGCAGAAAGGCTTCGACGCCGTCCCAGTGCTCGGGCCGCCAGCTGGTGCAGGAGACGGCGTAGCTGGGCAAGCCCAGGATGGCGCCCTCCAAGGCCGCCGCCACGGTGCCGGAATAGGTGACGTCCTCCCCCATGTTCGCGCCGTGGTTGACGCCGCTGATCACCACATCGGGAGGGTCGTCCTTGAGGATGTGCTCCACGCCCACCAGCACGCAATCGGTGGGCGTGCCGGTGACGGCGTAGCGGTCGTCGTCGTAGGCGATCACGCGCAGCGGCACGCGCAAGGTGAGGCTGTGGCTCGAAGCGCTCTGCTGGTCGGCCGGCGCCACGATGGTGACCCTGATGTCGTCGCGCTCCGAGAGGACCCGGGCCATGAGGTTCAGGCCGTGGGCGTCAACGCCGTCGTCGTTGCTCAGCAGGATGTGCCGGGTCATCGTCGATCTCCTCGTCTGGCCTCGCGGCGCAGGCGGTGAACGAGCTTGAAGAAGCGTACCGTGTCGCGCAAGGGCCGGATGGAACTGGTCTCCTCGCCGTAGACGGTCGTCGTGGGCACCGAACCGATGTGGGCTCCACCCCTGGCCAGCCGGACCAGCACCTCCGACTCGAAGTCGTAGTTGGTAGTGGTCATCTCCAGGCCGTCCAGGACGGAGACGCGGCACAGGCGGTAGCCGTTCTGCGAATCCGGAATGGAACAGCCGGCCAGACCGCTCACGACCCGGCTGGTAAAAACGTTGGTGGCCTTGCGGATCCAGGGCATGTCCGCGGTCGCGTCCATGCGCGTCCCGACGACGATGTCCAGGTTACCAGATATCGCAACGTCCAGGAAGGACTGCATCTCGGCCGGGAGGTGCTGCCCGTCGGCGTCCATGGTGAAGGCCCAGTCCCAGCCGGCGGCAAGGGCGTGGTGGAAGCCGGTCATCAGGGCTGCGCCTTTGCCTCGGTTCTGGGGGTGCGTGACGACCTCGGCGCCGTGGGCGCGGGCCACGTCGGCGGTGGCGTCGGTGCTGCCGTCGTCCACGACCAGGGGTCTGTAATCAGGGTGGCGCTCACGGATCTCGTCCAGCAGAGGGCCCAGGAAGGGGGCTGCGTTGAGGGCCGGGAGGATGACGCCGATGGGCATGGTTGGGGCTCCGGGGGTGGACAATTAAACAAGCGAGATCGCAGTGAGGGCTACGGTGCATTATCGCGCCCAGCAGGGTCGTACGGAAGTTAAAACCAGCGAAAAAAAGGACCGCTTGTTGCGGCCCTCGGGTCGAGTCATCTCTGGTCGGGGCGAGAGGATTTGAACCTCCGACCCCTTGCCCCCCATGCAAGTGCGCTACCGGACTGCGCCACGCCCCGACCAAGAGAACCATACACAGGCGCTAACCCGTGCGATCGACAATTTAATACCGCCCCGACGCCATCACAAGCGCGGAATGGGGATCACTCTCCCTCGGCCCTCATCTCCTTCAGAAGGTCCATGACCTTCTTCAGCTCGCTTCTGAGGTGGGCGATCTTCGCACCGTGGTCCTGATCGTCGAATAGCGACTCCTGCGATTTCTTGCTGGCCGTGACCTTGACGCCGCGCTTGAGCTCGCGCAGGTGCTTGCGGGCGCCTTCGATGCGGTAGCCTTCCTCGTGCAACAGGCCGTGGATCTTCTGGATCTCGTCGATGTCCTTCTTGCGATAGTTGCGCGCGCCTGAGCGCGCCCGCTTGGGCTTGAGACTGGGGAATTCGCTCTCCCAGTAGCGCAGGACGTGCGGTTCCACGCCGGTGTATTCGGCGACTTCGCGGATGGAGTAATAGAGCTTATCTGGTAGTTCCGCCACGAGTCCTCTCCCATCAAACGGCAATACTCATTCGTGCTCCGAACGCAGGGTTCTCTCCATGAGGTCCTGCATGGCCTGGGACGGAGCTTTGGCGGAGAATAGCACATCGTGAACTTCTTGGGTAATGGGAAGTTCTATTGAGTGCTTCGCACTTAACTTCAAGGCGGCCTGCGTCATGACGGCGCCCTCCACCACCTGGCTGGCGCTTTCCAGGATGGATTGCGGATCTTCCGCCGCGCGTGCAACAGTCTCGCCGTAGTTGCGGTTGCGCGAATGCCGGCTCGTGCAGGTGGTGATCATGTCGCCGATGCCGGAAAGTCCGTAAAAGGTCTCGAAATGGCCGCCCAGGGCGATGCCCAGACGGGCCAGCTCCTTCAAACCACGTGTCATGACTGCGCCGCGGGTGTTGTCGCCGTAGCCCAAACCGTCGGCCATGCCGACCGCGATGGCGATGACGTTCTTGAAGGCGGCGGCGATCTCGACACCGACCAGGTCGCGGTTGGTGTAGACACGCACCGCCGGCCCGCTCAGATGTCGTTGCCAGTCGTACCAGCCCTCGCCCCGACCGGACAAGACCAGTGCCGTCGGCTGGCGCAGGACGACCTCCTCGGCATGGCTGGGTCCCAACAGCACGGCGATGTGGTGGGGGTTGCCGGCGGCGTCGTGGAGCAGCTCCTCCTCCATCACCGTACTCAGACGCTTGAGGGTGCTCAGTTCGAGACCCTTGCTCAGGCAGACGATCGGCACCTCGGCCTTGAGGCGGCAATCGTGTAAAGCTTGGGCCACACTGCGCACGGCCTGGCTCGGCAGGACGAAAAAGACGGCGTCTGCCCCGCCGACTGCCTCTTGCAGTTCCAGGGTGGCGCTCATGTTGGCGGGCAGAGTGAGATCGGGAAAGAAGGTGGGATTGGTGTGCGTGTCCTGGATGGCGGCGATCTGGTCCGTCTCGATGCCCCAGAGCACCACGTCCTGCCACGTCTCGGCGAGATAATGACCGAAGGCTGTGCCCCAGCTGCCGGATCCCAGAATTGCCGCGCGCATTGCCCTGCCTTTCACCGTTAGACAGCCGTTTCGTCGTCACCGTTGTTGGCTTCGAGGGGCTTCTCAGTCCCCGCCTGCAGTCGCTTGATGTTGGCACGATGCTTGATCAGGACCCAGATGCAGATGACCAGCGTGAATACGAAGATGGTCTTGGAGAACTGTGCCGAACGCAGCTCGAAATAGCCTACGGCCAAGGGCAGTACGATGGCGGCGACGATGCTGCCCAAGGACACGATGCGGGTGATCGCCATAACGATCGCGAAGGCAGCCAAGGCGATAAGCATGGGATACGGCGCCAGCACGAAGAAGGCGCCGCTGGTGGTCGCCACGCCTTTGCCCCCGTGGAAGCCCACGAACGGTGACAGGGTGTGGCCGAGCGCCGCCACGAACCCGGCGAAGATGCGCCACAGGTCCGGGGGAAAGTGCAGCGGTGTGGCCTGGCCCTCCGGCCAGCTCGCGGTGACGGCGGTCATGGCCAACACGGCGGCGGCGCCCTTGGCCATGTCCAGCAGCAGTACCAGCACGCCCCACCAGGGGCCCAGCGTGCGAAAAACGTTGGTGGCGCCGAGGTTGCCGCTGCCGTGCTCGCGCAGATCGATGCCCCGCAGTCGCTTGGCGACCATGAAACTGAAGGGAATGGCGCCGATCAGGTAGGCAATCACGAGAACCAGTATTAGCAACATGGCGATGAGCCTTTCAGTGCTTCTTTAGCTTCACGAAGATGCGATTGCCCACGAAACCGTATCGCGTGCGGATCTTGTTGTTGATGAACCGCACGAAGCTACGGTCGAACCACCGGGGATTGTTGACCGAGAGCGAGATCACCGGCGGCGCAGTATCGACCTGCGCCGCGTAGTAGACCTTGCCCGTGCCGCCGGCGTGGAAGCGCGGCGGCTGCTTGTGGATAACGCCCTCCAGGAAGGTGTTCAGCTCGCTGGTCTCGACCCGGTGCTGGCGCGCTTCGTGCACGCCCCAGACCATCTCCAGAACGCGCCCGCTACGCTGCGCAGTGTGAGCCGACAGCGTGAACCACGGCGCGTAGGTCAGGAAAGGGATCTCGCGGCAGAACGTCTCCCAGATCTGCAGATGCGTGTTGTGATCCTTCTCCACCAGATCCCACTTGTTGAAGGCCACTATCACGCCCTTGCCGTTGTCGTGGATCAGGCCGGCGATCTTGGCGTCCTGGTTGACGGTGCCCTCGCTGGCGTCGACCATCAGCACGGCCACGTCGCACAGTTCCAGGGCGCGGAAGGTGCGCATGTTGCTGAAGGCCTCGACGGCTTCCTGGACGCGCGACTTGCGGCGCAGACCCGCCGTGTCGATCAGGCGCAGCGTGCGGTTGTGCCAGCGCAGGTCCGTGTGGATGGCGTCGCGGGTCGTGCCGGCGATTTCGCTGACCAGGGCGTCCTGGCGCCCGGTCAGGAGATTAAGCAGGCTCGACTTGCCCACGTTGGGGCGGCCGAGGATGGCCACGCGGCAGTCGCAAGGAGCCTCGATGATCTGCTTGGGGAATCCTTCCACGATCTGATCCAGGAGGTCGCCGATGCCGTAACCGTGAAGGCTGCTGACGGCGTGGGGCTCCCCCAGGCCGAGGGAGTAGAACTCCGCGACCCCAATCTGCTGATGCTCCTTTTCCACCTTGTTCACGCACAGGACCACGGGCTTGCCGCTGCGACGCAGGTGCTGGGCGATGGCGTCGTCCCAGGTGGAGAGACCGCCGGTGCCGTCGACCATGAAGAGCACCACGTCCGCTTCTTCGATGGCGTCGTGGGCTACCTCGGTCACCAGGGCGTCGAAACGGGAGACCTCGTCGCCGAAGGGAACGATGCCGCCGGTGTCCAGCAGCTGGAAGGCATGGCCGGCCCAGTCGGTCAACTCCGCGATGCGATCACGCGTCACGCCGGGGGTCTCGTGGACCACCGAGCGGCGCTGGCCGATGATGCGGTTGAAGAGCGTCGACTTGCCCACGTTGGGGCGGCCGACGATCACTACGGTCCTGGTCGACACGTTTCCTCCCGACGACTTTAAGCGACAGCCGCAACTGGTTAAAGGACAGTATATTATGGTGCATGTTGGCGATTTCGCGAAGCCCGGTCACGTTAGCCCATGTCGGCCCAGAAGTCAATCAGGCCTTCCTCGTCCGGTACGTGGAGGCGGTGGGGTTGATCGGCGGCAATGTCGGCCAGCGACATGTCGTCGAGTGTCAGGTCGTCGCTGTTGAACATGCGCGGCGGTAGCAGCACGTTCCGGCGCGGTGAGGGAGGCAAGGCCGTCAGGGCGCGGCGCACGTCGGATCCAGCCAGCAACCCCGCCACGGTCACGCTCGCGCCGTAGAACGCGTTGTCCACGCCCACCACCTCTACCGGCGGGAGTTCCGGTGTATTCAGCACCGGCGACAGGTGTTGCGCGAAGGCGAGCTCGCCGAGACGGCCGGTGAGGATGGTCAAGGAGCGCACGGGGCGGGTGTGGCCCTGGCGGCGGGCGGCGAGGTCGTCGCGCCAGGTCTGTTCGAGATTGCGCGTGATGCCGATGCCGTTGTCCAGCTGGGCGAAATCGTCGTACTGGCGCAAGGGCGGGAAGGGATGTCCGGCCAGCAGATAGAACTCGTCGCTGAGGTGGACGAAGGCGGTGTCGTGGGCCGCACGGTTCTTTTCCTGACAGGCGTGTACGATCTCGATGGTCGCCGCGGCGATCG
>CAYMCR010000070.1:0-13982 GCA_964389015.1 uncultured Fibrobacteraceae bacterium
ACGCCCTGTTCCATGACGATCTGCTGTCGCACGTGTGGAACGGCACGACCAACGAATTCCCGCTGGTCGCGACGAAGTAACGGATTCGTTACACGTTCGAGAAGGGGAGGGCCGTAAGGCCCTCCCCGTTTTGGTGTGCGCCCGGCGTTCCGCGGCAGCCGTCTCGGCGCGGGCGACGACGACGAGGCGGAGGCGGTGATGGAGGTGGTGTGCTACCTCCTGAATCCACATCGGATTCGGCGCTAGAGGGAGTTCAACGTCGCGCACGGCACACGCACGCGGAACAACAGCTGCGCCGATATGCAGGTTCCGCTGATTCTAGTGCTCCCCCCACGTCCTCTCGCCCCCCCGCACCGAATCCGCCAACGTGTTCCCCTCGGGCGGTCGTGGACAGGTAGCATAGGGCGTGAAGACACAAGGCGGATTGGCCGCCTTGTTGAAATCCAGGACGACCGAACCGTCAGCAGCCGGCGGCTCGGTCGAGAGAAAGCGGCCACCACCGTAGGTCTCGCCCCCCGTGGTTGCGTCCGCGAAGACGATGAACAGGCCCTCGCCCGGCTCGCCCACGGGGATCAGGCTGCAGGTCTCTCCCGCCAGCTCGAAGATCAGCACGCCGGGGCTCGGCTCCTCCGAGGTCTGCCCCAGCGCGTTGGGCATGGACACGCCCCGGGGCGGGTCGTGGGGCACCAGTCGGGCCGTGACACGCCAGCTCTCGTCGACGGGATAGCGCACGATGCCCGCGAAGTCGCGCCGGGTCACGCTCTCGGCGTCCTTCACGCGCAGCAGCAGCAGGCCTTCACGGTCGATGACGAAAAAGTTCAGGGTGCCGACCGCCAGCACGGTGGTGTCTTCCTCCATGTCGGTGCGCATGGCGATCGTCTCGATGGCGTCCCCGGCAAATCGGACGTCGCTGCCCGGCTCGGCGGTGAAGGCGATGTCGCCACCGCCGATCTCCAGCACGCCCACGCGTGCCGGCGCCTTGTCGATCAGGCGCACGTCGGCGTCGGCGGACGACCCGACCGTGTTGACACCGTCACGCAGCGGATGCAGCCCCACCAGCGTCAGCCAGCCGTCCTCGGCGCGGAGCCGCTCGATGCGCCCGGCGTGCCAGGCATCGATCTCCGCCATGTACGAGGTGTCCGCACCGCAGCCGGCGATCGTCAAGATGGCGAGGACCAGGATCGTGCTTCGCCTCACGGTCATCTCTTTTCCCCCGCTCAGAAGCGCATGGCCACGCCCAGTTCGAACTGCAGCAGGTCCGTCGTGGATGCCGAGGGCTTGATGTGCACTCGGTCGTTGACGTCCACGGTGATGGCGCCCTCGTGGCCGGCCATGGTCGCGCCTGCCGTGACCGTCAGGGCAGCGAAGACCAGCATTGACGTGGTGATATCGATTGTCCTCATGGCTCATCTCGCTTGTCTGAAGTTGCGACCTGACCGTATCACGCTCTATGGCGTGTCGCCGCAGGAATTTCGTGGTAGGCGAGGGTTGAACCCGACCGCAACCCGGCGGCGGGGATTGCGTATGTTACTCGGTGACCGCCGGTAGCCCGGACCGGCAACCCCCACATTGACAAGGATCCACGATGAAGCATCCCCGCCTGCTCAGCCTGTTCGTTGTATCCATCCTGACCTTCACCGCCGCCACCGCCGCCGTCGCCACGACCGCCGACGGCTGGGTCGCCACCTACCATCCGGAGCTGGAGATCTCCCGCGCCGCCGGCGAGATCTACATCGACGGCGACCTGGACGACGTCGGCTGGTCCGGCCAACCCCGCGCTCGCCATTTCGCCGAGCACAATCCCGGCGACCAGGTCCAGCCGCCCGTGGCGACCGTCGCCATGATGACCTACGATGACGACCACCTCTACGTTGCGTACATATGCTATGACGATCCCACCCTGGTGCGCGCCAGCTTCACCGAGCGCGACCGCATCTGGAACGACGACTACGTCATCACGGCCATCGACACCTACGCCGACCAGTCGTGGGCCTACGAGATCGCCTGCAATCCGCTGGGCATCCAGGGCGATCTGCTCTGGTCCGCCAACGGCGACGAGGACATGGGCTACGACATGATCTTCCACAGCGCGGGCAAGATCACCGGCGAGGGCTGGCAGGTCGAGCTGGCGATTCCCTGGTCCAGCCTGCGGTTCCCGAACTAGGGCGAGCAGGAGTGGCGCATCGATTTCTGGCGCAACCATCCCCGCGAGGTGCGAGCCCAGTATTCCTGGGCCGCCTACGATCGTGACGAGAATTGCTGGCCCTGCCAGTGGGGAACGGTACGAGGCATCCGCGGCGTGAAGCCCAGCAAGGGCCTCGAGATCATGCCCTCGCAGATCTTTACCCAGTACGGGGGGCGCAGCGAGAACACCGCGTGGTCCAACGAGGCTGTCCTGGGCGAGTTCTCCCTCGGCGCCAAGGCCAATCTCTCGTCCAGCTTCACGGTCGAGGGCACCTACAACCCCGACTTCAGCCAGATCGAGGCCGACGCCGCGCAGATCGACGTGAACAGCTCCTTTGCCCTGTTCTTTCCGGAGCGGCGGCCCTTCTTCCAGGAGGGTAGCGACATGTACCGGACGTTCTTCAACGCCGTGTACACGCGCTCGATCAACGACCCGCTCTTCGCCACCAAGATCACCGGCCGGCCGGGCAGCACCAGCGTGGCCCTGCTGACCGCGCGCGACGAGAACACGCCCTTCACCCTGCCCTTCCAGGAGAACAGCGAGTTCGCCCTGGGCGGCGAGAGCACGTCGAACATCCTGCGCGTGCAGCAGTCCCTCGGTGACGGCTCGCAGGTCGGTTTTCTGGCCACCGATCGCCGCATCGACGACGGCGGTCACAACACCGTGGCCAGCATCGACGGCCGCATCCGCCTCACGCAGCAGATCCAGTGCGAGTTCCAGGTTCTCGGCACAGACACCGAGGAGCCCGACGACCTGGGCATCACCGGCGACCTGGGCGGCGCCACCTTCGACGGCGGCAAGCGTACCCGCGCCTTCGACGGTGAGAGGTTCAAAGGGCGGGCCGGCTACGGCAGTCTGGAGTATGGCGACCGGCGCTGGAACATCGACGTCGACTACTGGGAGTACAGCCCCACCTTCCGCGTCGACAACGGGTTCCAGCCCCAGAACGACCGTCGGCAGGGCAACGTCTTCATCGGTCACAACTTCCGTTACGACGATCATCCACTGCTGAACATGTGGTCGCCGCGGATGAATCTGGGTCGTGTCTGGAACTGGGACGGCCGCCAGAAGGACGAGTGGCTCTGGACCAGTTTGAATGTCCAGCTGAAATGGGCGCAGACCTGGATCCAGCTCTCGCACATGGAGAGCAACGAGAACTTCGGCGGTATCCAGTTCAACGGCATCTACCTCTGGGAACTGCACGCCAACCTGCAACCCAGCGACGTCGTGCGCGGCGGCTTCGCCCTGAGCACCGGCCATCGCATCGCCCGCGATTACCTGGTCATGGGCAATGAGAACCGGGCGGTGGTCTGGGTCGATCTCAAGCCCGCCGATCGCTTTCTCTTCGAGACCAGCTGGCGCTGGATCGAGAGCGAGAACGCCGTGACCGGTGAACTGCTCTTCAAGGGCTTCATCCTGCGCAGCCGCTGGGGTCTGCAGCTCACGCGCGAACTCTCGGCGCGGTTGGTCATCCAGTACAACGACTTCAGCGAGAGTTGGGAGGCCGACCCGCTGGTCACCTACCGGATCAACCCGTTCTCTACCTTCTACTTCGGCTCGACCCGCGACTACCTGGTGGTCGATCCGGAAAACGACGGCATCGAGGCGTGGCGCCTGACCGACCGGCAGTACTTCATGAAGCTGCAGTACCTGTTCCAGCTGTAGCTATTCCGGGACAGTAATCCCGGGCATGTGAGGGGCTGTCCCTGCGAAATATCGTGTTTCGATGCTGAACGTCTAGTCCCGGCCGTGTTACTCTCTCTCGCCTGAGTTCGCCGGCCTCCCAGCCTCACCAGGAGTGATTCCATGTCGCATATCCGTATCCTGATCGTGACGGTCGTGCTGACGGTCATCGCCGTCTCCGCCTTTGCCACCGAAGCTCTCTTCTGCCGTCACCCGGCCCTGAACGCAGACGGTACAGTGATCGTCTTCTCATATCAGGGGGACCTGTGGAGCGTGTCCGTCGCTGGCGGCCGCGCCTCGCGTCTCACCGCCCACGAGGCCTACGACGGATGGCCGGTCTTTGCGCCCGACGGCGCGAGCCTCGCCTTCGCCTCGGACCGGTACGGCGATTATGACGTCTTCGTCATGCCAGCCACAGGCGGTCCACCGACGCGCCTGACCTTCGCCGAGACCACCGATCGTCCCTGCGCCTTCGCCCCGGATGGAGGCGAGGTCTATTTCTCCTCGCGCCGGCTCTTCGACTTTCCCATGGCAGCGCAGATCCAGGTCGTGCCCGTCGCGGGCGGCACGCCGTGGCGGTTGGCGGACTTCTTCGGTGACGAGGCGGCCACGGTCGACGGGCGCACCTTCGTCATCGCCGCGGGCCGCGTGGCCGCGGGGCGCAAGCATTATCGGGGCAACTACCAGCGCGAACTCTACCGCTGGACCCGCGGCGGCGATCCCGTCCGGCTGACGGAGAACCGCGGCTACGACACACACCCCATGGTGGCATCCGACGGGCGCATCTACTGGTTGGGTGACATGGACGAGACCAAGACCGCCAACGTCTGGACCATGGACGCCGACGGCGGCGGCAAGCGGCAGTTGACGCATTTCCGGGGCGACGGTGTGCGGGCCGCCGCGTTGAGCGCGGACGGGAACCGCCTCGTCATCGAACAGGGTTTGCATCTATACACCCTCGCCACGACCGGCGGCGAGCCCGCCCGGTTGCGTATCGACGTGGCGGCCGATCAGGTGGAGAATCCGGTCGTCGTGGCGAACAAGTCCGGCGATGCGGACGAACTCGCCGTGGCCGAGGATGGCGAGGAATATGCCCTGGTCATCGACGGCGAGATCGTGCTGCTCGACAAGGAGCTGGGCGGTCGCGCGACGGTCGCGATCCCCGGTCCCTGGCGAGAGACGGATATTTCGTTCCGGCCGGGCAGCGCGGACACCCTGTTGCTGGTGACCGACCGCGGCGGCGAGGACACCGTCTGCCTGCTGGTCAGCGACGACGACGACGAGGCTTTGCTGCGGTCCGCCCGCCGGCATCGACTGCTCGAGCTGACCGACGGCAAGCGGCCCTGCACGCGCCCGGCGTGGTCGCCCGACGGTGACCGCATCGCCTACGTCGGGGGCAACGGCGACCTGCGCGTCATGGATGCCGACGGCAGGCACGACACCTCCGTCAGCGCCTCCTGGACCCTGAACGACTTCGCCTGGTCGCCGGACGGCCGCTGGCTGGCCTACGCGCGCCTCGATCCCGACTACAACAGCGACATCTGGATCGTGTCCGGCGAAGGCGGCGAACCGATCAACGTCACACGCCATCCTGAATACGACGAAACACCCCGCTGGTCGGCCGACGGCACCATGCTGGCCTGGAATACGACGCGGCACAACCACGCGCCCAACCGCCGTGACAGTGACGTCTATTTCCTGTACCTGCGCGAGGAGGATCATGACCGCTCGCGGGAACAGTGGGAGATCCTCGAGAAGACGCGCGACGACGAGTCCGCCAAGGACGATGAGGAAGAAGACGAGGAGGCGGACGAGGAAGACGAGGCCGAGGAGGATATCGAGGTGGTCATCGACTTCGACGAGATCCACCAGCGCGGGCGACGCCTGACCTCGTTGCCCGGCAGCGAATACGTCTGCGCCCTCGATCCCGATGGCGACCGCATCTACTTCACGGCGCAGCTCGGGGACGAGCGCGATCTGTACTCGGTGGACAGGTTCGGCGAGGACCGGGAAGCGGTCACCGAGGGCGGCGTCGAACCGGCGGCGATCCACCTGGACGCCAAGGGCAAGACCTTCACCTTCCTCAGGAGCGGCTCGCCGGCGACGGTGGGCGCCGACGGCGGCGAGGTCGAGTCCACCGATTTCACGGCCCGCCTCACCGTGGACCGGCCCGCGGTGCGGCTGCGCACCCTCGACGAGGCCTGGCGGACCCTGCGCGATGGTTTCTACGATCCGGACATGCACGGCGTCGACTGGCCCGCCATGCGCGAGAAGTACGGGGCGTGGGTCGCCCACGCCGCCTGCGACGAGGACTTCGGCGCCGTGATGAACCTCATGCTCGGCGAACTGAACGCCAGTCACATGGGCTACCGTCCCCACTGGGAATCACCCGGCGACTACGGCGACGACGGCTGGCTCGGTCTGGAATTCGCTCGCGATCATACCGGCAAGGGCCTGAAGGTGGCGCGCGTGTTGACGGATGGTCCCTGCGACATGGCGCCGGACCGCGTCCGTGTCGGTGACGTGTTGCTGAGCGTGGACGGCCGCGCCGTGGGACGCGACGCCAACGTCAACGCGGCGCTCGAGACCCGCGCCGGCATACCCACCTGGCTCGAGTTGAAGCGCGACGGCGACGACCTGGAGTTCACGGTGACCCCCACCGGCTGGCGCCGCATCTGGACCCTCAACCACCGCGACGCCGAACGCGCCAAGCGTGCCCACACGGAGGACCGTTCCGACGGCCGGGTCGGCTATGTCCACATCCAGGGCATGGGTTTCGGGGAAGTGGAGCGCTTCCAGCAGAATCTCTTCGCCGCCGCCGACGGCAAGGAGGCGCTGATCATCGACGTGCGCAACAACGGCGGTGGTTGGACCACGGACCTGTTGCTCACGATCCTCACCCAGCCCGAACACGCCTTCACGGTCGGCCGGGATGGCGCGGTCGGCTATCCGCAGGTCGAACGCCAGCCCTTCTACCGCTGGTCGAAGCCGGTCGCGGTGATCTGCAACGAGGGCAGCTACTCCAACGCCGAGATCTTCAGCCACGCCGTCAAGACGCTGGGTCGCGGCCCGGTGGTGGGCGCCGAGACGGGCGGCAACGTCATCTCCACGGGCGGCTTCGGCAACCGCTACCGCGGCTACGTGCGTCTGCCCGGGCGCGGCTGGTACGTCTGGGGCGACGCAGCCAATCCCGAGCGCAACGGCAAGCCCCAGGAGGCCCGGCACGACCTGACCGGCTGCCTGCCCGACCACATGATCGCGTTGACCCCGGCCGACCGTCTTCACGACCGGGACCCGCAGCTCGACAAGGCGGTGGAACTGATGCTGGAGGCGGCCGACGCTGAGCGACACAAGCCGCGGCGGACGGCCAGGTAGGCGGGTCGTCAGCGGCCGTCTTCCAGCCGCGAGGCCAGGTAGCCGGGCAGGCCGGCGTCCCGGATCTTCTTCATGGCGCTCTCGATGTCGTAGGTGACGCGGTGCAGCTCGATGCTGCCAGCGTCGGTGTCGTACACGGCGTAGGCGGCGCGGGAATCCCGGTCTCGCGGTTGGCCCACGCTGCCGGGGTTGAACACGTATCGCACGTCGGGTATCAACTCGTGCTGTTCCAGGAGATGTCCGGAGATCTTGTCGCCCCGCATCCGGTAGGACCAGGGCCGGTGGGTATGACCCACGAAGCAGACACGGTCGTCCACGACCTCGAAGGCCTCGCGGGCGTAGATCATCAACTCCAGGTAATACCAGCGCTGCGGTTCGGCGGGCGAGCCGTGGACCACCAGCAGGTCCGGCTCGGGTCTCGTGGTGAACGGCAGTTCGGCCAGCCAGATACGGTGTTCCGGGGCGAGCTGCCGGCGCGTCCAGAGCACCGCCGCCTCGGCCCAGGCGTTGAAGTTCTCCGGGCGCTCGTCCGAGGCGGCCATGGCGTCGTGGTTGCCCTGGACGGTCTGCATGCCCGAGTCGCGCACCAGCTCCAGACAGGCGACGGGATCCGCGCCATAGCCGACCAGGTCGCCCGTACAGACGCAGGCATCGACGTCCTGGCCGTCGACGTGGTCCATCACGGCGCGCAGGGCTTCGAGGTTGGCGTGTATGTCGCCGAGAACGGCGTATCTCATGGCGGCTCCGACGTCGTTGAAAGCACCCGACCATCAAGAAGTACACTAATGCATGGCACGCCTGTGTGCCAGGGAAGTGACGCCGTGCGGCGTGACGCTGTCCGGGCCGTCGACCATGCCGAAGGTTGCCGCGCCGGCCCGTCCGTGGCACTCTGCGGGCAACGGAGGAAGTAAAATGTCACAGGAACATCGTGATCCGGCGATCCGCGTCCTGATGATGCCGCGCGACACCAACGTGCACAACACCATCTTCGGCGGCGTCATCCTCAGCCACATCGACCAGGCCGGCGCCATCGGCGCGCGACGAAACGGCTGCCGCCGCGTGGTGTCGGTCGCCATGGACAAGGTGGAGTTCCACGAGCCCGTGCACGTGGGGGACCTGGTCAGCTACTACGTCGAACTGGTGCGCAAGGGACGCACGTCCATCACCATGCGGGTCTGCGTGGAAGCGGTGCGGCACGAGGGCGGGGAAACAGTGCCGGTGACCAGCGCCAACGTCACCTTCGTCAACATCGACGCCGCGGGCAGGCCGGAACCCATCTGACCACGACGCGACCGCCGGCGGCGCAGCAACCAGGAAGGACCGGCCCCGCGGGACCGGTCCTTCCGTTTCGCAGCCGTGGCCGCTCTCTACTTCAGCAGCACGATCTTGCGCATCTGGTCGGCATCGCCGGCCCGCAGGCGGACCAGATAGACGTCGCTGGCCACGCGCTGCCCATGGTCGTCGGTACCGTCCCAGACCGCCGTGTGAGGACCGGGCGGCAGGGATGCCTGGACCAGGGTGCGCACCAGCGAGCCCTGCACGTCGTAGATGCTCAGTTCCACCGCCGACTCGCGGGCCAGTTCGTAGGCGATGGTCGTGCGCGGGTTGAAGGGATTGGGTTGCACTGACGTCAGGCGCGTCATGGCGAGTGGCGGCAGCTCGTCCTCGACGGCCGTCAGGGTGTCCCAGATGCGCAGCCGGTACGTGCCGATGTCGTACAGGTTGTCGGCGTAGGCCTTCCAGACCGCCAGACAGTAGTAGCCGCCGGTGACGACCTCGAAGGTGATCGATTCGTTGACGCCGGGACCGTTGTACCAGGCAGCGCCGTCGGGAATGCTGCCGCTCTTGGCCACGTACTCGCTATCCGGTCCGTACATGGTCATGCCCCAATCCAACGTGCCGGTTTCGTTCTGCACCCGGACGACATAGAACCCCGGGTTCAGGTCGAATTCGTGGAGATTCAGGATCTCGCTGTGGCCCAGAGAGTACGGGCCGTAGCTGAATCCGTTGACGGGCATGCCGTGGTATAGCGAGCCGGCGGCTTCGGCCACGTAGCCGCCCGTGCCGGAAGCGCGGAGAACGCCGAAGTCCTTGGGATCGCTGCCGATGTTGTTGTAATTGACCACGACGAAGTCCGACTGTCCCGCCCCCCAGCTCGACACGGCGTGATTGCCGGCGAAACCGTCCTTAGCCCCGGCCACTGCGTCGTGAACGCGGATGGACGGGTCGTCGCCCATGCTGATCGGCATGACGGCCATGGCCGTCCACCAGCCGCTGAACCCGGTGCGGAGACCGTCGCAGTTGAAAAAGTACGGACTGTCCGGTATGTCGCCCCAGCCGCCCATCATCTCGGGCGGCGCGCCGCGCGCGACCGGGGCGCCGGGAACCAAGGAAAGCGGCCCCCAGACGTACTGTTCGCCGTAGTTGTTGTTGTCCTCGTGGATCTCCTCGTACTCGAACAGCGGGTCGTGCCGCACGGAGAAGGTGTGGCGGCCGCCGCTGACGGTCAGTGCGTAGTCCCAGTTGAAGAGGCTGTTGGCATAACCCGGGAACGATCCCCAGCCCAGGCTCACGCTGTAGACGTCGTCGATGAAGACCCGGGCGTGGAGACTGGGCGTGCCGGTCGGGCTCTCGTTGCGCGTCGCCAGGTTCAGGTACGTGGACGCGATGTTGCCGTGCAGGGTGTCGGGCAGGGCCACGGAGCCCGGCGTGCCGTCGTCGGCTGGTCTGGGCACCACCGGGGAATGCCAGCCCGCCGCCTCGTAGCAGATGAAGTCCGGCGGCGTGGTCTGGATCTCGATGGTGTAGTCGTCGGCGTCGCGTCCGTTCACGGGATCGCGGTAGACGCCCACGCAGTTGAAGCCGGATTCGCCGATGTGCAGGTCCAGGCGCGCGCGACCGCTCACCCCGTCGGTGACGTCCACGGCGTCGTAGCTGGTCAGCGAACCGACGCCGAAGGTCTCGTCGAGCCAGAACGCCGTGAGCGGCCCGTCGGCCGGGTCGACGTCGACCGTGATGCTCACGTAGCCGGTGTCGCTGGTGCCGACGTAGAACTCCCACAGGTGCAGCATCTTGTTGCTGGGCAGCGTCACCGTCACCGAGTCGCCGAAACTGAGCGTGCCGCTGGTGACGTGCTCGAGGTGGTAGGTGCTGGTGCCCTCGAAGCGGTTGAGCATGCCCACGTCGTAGTCGTCGACGCCTTCGACGTTGCGGTTGACGAGGCACGCGTCGAGCAGCCCCGCGGACCGGTAGGAGTCGGCCGAGCTGAACCCGAAACCGTCCTGCGGGCCCGTCGAGGGCGTATGGATGCGCACGTCGTAGTTGTCGGCGTCGTCGTCGGCCCAGACGAGCACGCCGTTCCACCACCCGTCGGAGGTGAAGCGCGACCCGTCACAATTGTACCAGTAGACCGAGCCGTCGACGACGTGGTCCCAGCCGCCGGTGGCGGGCGGTTGGGCGTTGATGGTGTAGTTGCTGTTGGCGGTCAGCGTGAAGGGCGTCCAGACGTACTGGTGCCCCCACAGGTTGTTGGTCTCGTCGGACTCTGAGATCTGCTCGTTGTCGTCGTAGTGGAACGACATGATGTGGCGGCCGCCGCGGTAGTAGAGCGGTCCCATGTTCAGGCCCACGAAGAGCCCGCCGCCGGAGATCGAGCCCCAGCTCACGCCGGCGGTGTACTCGCCGTCGGTGAGCAGGTCGCCGTGGAAGCCGGAAGAGGTTATCTCGTCGCCGGCGTTCTGGCCGTAGATGTTCCAGTAGGTCGAGGTCGACGCCCCGTATAGCCAGGACGTCAGGTGCGCATCGGAGACCGTGGCGCCGGTGGTGCTGCGCGGCACGATCACGTGGTCCCAGCCGACGTGCTGGTAGTAGGTGATGTCGGCCGGCTCGGCCACACGGATGGTGATCGGCCCGTAGCTGGCGTAGCCGGTACCCCACCTGCCCGAGCGGTCCACCGAGCGGATGTTGAAGTAGTAGGTGCCGGGCGTAAGGCTCGCCGTCGTGTAGCTGGTGACGTTGCCGACGTCCATGACCTCACTGGGCATGCCCGGGGCGCCCGAGATGTAGATGCCGTAGCCGATGACGCCCGACACGTCGTCGGTGGCCCGCGTCCAGACGTAATCGATGGTCGGGTCT
Organism: uncultured Fibrobacteraceae bacterium; assembly: GCA_964389015.1. Taxonomy (GTDB): domain Bacteria; phylum Krumholzibacteriota; class Krumholzibacteriia; order LZORAL124-64-63; family LZORAL124-64-63; genus JAHIYU01. Next base: position 11,378 of record CAYMCR010000070.1, read on the forward strand.
GGAGAGTCGCCGCTGGTGCTGTGGCTGGTGGACGTCAGGCCCGTGACGGCGTTGGGGGTGACGTGGTCGGGATCGTAGCCGTTGTTGGCGGCCGACTGCCAGACCACTTCCGTCAGCGCCGGGTAGCGGGCGTTGAAGCTGTCGAGGAAATTCATGGGACTGTTGGGATTATCCAGGTCGGCGGTCGCGAAGATCTCCTCGATCCACAGGCTGGTCGCGTCGGACCAGTCGGGATACTGGGGTTCGTTCTCGTTCGCGGTATCATAGATGTCGTTCAACAGCGCCGCGCTGAAACCCTCTGTGAGATCGGGATCGTGGAAACCCCATTCACCGCAGGCCTGGAGCACTTCGGTCTCCTTCTCGTACATGGGCGCCAGGCCGTATCTGCCGAGGAAGGTGCCGGTGCACGTGCTTGAGAAGAACTGGGCCCACCCTTCCATGTAGGCGATGACCCCGCTCTCCTCGCACCAGAAGCAGTGGCCGCATTCGACGCCGTCGCACCATCCGTTGCAGTAGTCGAAGGCCTCGATACCGCTGAACGTGTCGTCCCAGAAATGGCCGTACTCGTGGCCCAACGTTCCTTCGGACCATTCGTGCTCGCTGCTGATGTGAATATCGGCGTAGTCATACCAGGCCCCGGAGGTGCCGTCGGGCCAGAGAATGTCGATTGTGCCTGGATCGTAGCCTGCATCAAGAGAACAGAATTCGAAGCTGCGGCCGCCGTTGGTGTGCAGGTGGACGGCGGGATGATCGCTCTCGCTGGCCGGCTGCAGGGAGCCGAAGTCCAGGTCGGATCCCGCGTAGTTCCAGGTGGTACCCGTGGTCCAGGCGTAGATGTTGCCGAAGGTGGGGTCCTTCACCTCGATCCGGTAGTTGAAGGTCTCGAACCAGACGTAAATATCCGGCGTGTCGCCGCCGCCGGCGTTGTTGCCTTCCACATCGAAGTCGTAATAGCCGTAGGTATCCGTCCAACCGCTGCCCAACAAATCGTCGCCGCTTGAGGTGTCCTCGTCGTAGACGTGGACGCGGAGGGCATCGGCACCGACCCATACGCCATCCTCGCGTGGATAACCGAAACGGCCGTGGATGCGGATGAGGGCCCTGCCGTCGGCGGGAGCCTCCTCGGCGATGGGGTCTCTGGTCTTCGGTCCCGGGTCAACCGCAGGACGAGGCCCCTTGGGCCCGGGCGGGTCGGGTACCGGTACCACTGGCTCCGGCCGCTGTGTACGCATGTAGTTGCGCTGCGAGAGATCCAGGGTCTTACGGAAGTGGAATCCGTTGGCGTAGAAGGAGATCACCAGCGGCTGGTCGGGATCGCCGGCCAGGGCGGTGAACTCGATCTCGATGCGGTCGCCCTTGGCGCCGCGAGTGCTTGCGGGCGCGCTCAGGGAGACGGTGGTCCAGGTCTTGCCTTCGCAGACGAAGTCCCGCACCTCCACCTCGCCGTTGAAATCGATGGCCAGCACGCCCTCGAACACCTCGCCCTGTACGGCGGGTCGGGGGTCGCCCAGCAGTGTGACCTTGATTGGCGGGCCGACGTCGGCCCAGACGATCGTCGCCGTCAGCAGCACGAGAGCGGCCGGCAGCAGCGTGAGTATCCGCTTTCTCATGACCTGCCTCCTCTTACTGGTTGACGGGTGCCGGACGATCCTGGGGCTGGCGCGGCGGACGCGGCGTGGTCATCTCGGTGACGGCCGCCTCGATGCGCAGTGCGGCGTCCTCGCGGCCGGCCAGGCGCGCGTGGTCGATCTGGATCTGCAGGATCTGCAGCTCGGTATTGCGAGCCAGCGCCTCGATCTCGCGCTGGATCTCCAGTGCGGCCCGTTCGTTCGATGCCGTCCGGAAGCGGGCTTCCAGTTCCGCGTGCTGCGCCCGTTCGATTTCCAGGGCGGCGTTGATCTCTGCCATCATGGGGGAGACCGGGAGGTCCGTCGCCGCGGCCTGCGCCTCGTCGCTGGTGAAGATGACGCCCTCGCCCTCGGGCAGCCCGCCCTCCTCCATCGCCTTCAACTCGGCTTGGTTCACGTCCAACTCGGGTACGGGTGTGGCGGTGGGGGTTTCGCCCTCACGAAGCGGTTTGACGACTTCGGGATCGGCTGCCGCGGCGAAGCCGGCGACGAGAAACATCAGAATGGATACGGAAAGAATGAGTTTCATCTCAAGACCTCCTGGCAGGAATCCGAGTGCGTTGTGAATACTTGTCGAACAAGGAGGGCGCAAGCGTGCTGTTGAAAGCTCACGTACGCAGGTGTAGCGGTTGTGCAATTGTTTTTTGCAGAATGAATCATTTCTTCCTCCAATGGACGGCACCATAGCAGGATATTATTCTTTATACAACGATAGCCTCTTCCAATATGAAATGAGCCTGAACAGAGGCGTGTTTCCAGCATGAAATGAGCCTGAAGGAATCCACGATCCCGTTCATGATGGAGGGATGATCATCATCATGAACGAGTCTCAGATCGAGACCATGGAACAAGTTAGAGGCTTCCTGCAGGGGGCCAAGACCGTGGTGGCCAGCGACAATTAGATTTCCCCAGTGACGACAATTAGACTGAAGTTCCAGCCCAATCCCCTCTCAATTCCGGGATAAGCAAAAGCGAAG
>CAYMCR010000071.1:0-13927 GCA_964389015.1 uncultured Fibrobacteraceae bacterium
CCTTCCCATGGTATCAAATTGGGGCTGACCTTAGTTATGCCATCCCGTGTAAAGTGCCAGGACTTGTGTATCGTATCGGCGAGCCTATTCCGTTGTTTCCGGAGGTCCATATGCGTTCCACAGCCATTCTCCAGCTCCTGCTGCTCCTGGCCGGCGTATCCGCCGGACACGCCATCGAGACACCCGACACCATCCTCGCGGATCTCACCATCGCCGTCACACCCGACCATCCCCGCGAATTCATCTTCACCGACAAGGGCGCCGCCCATCTCTGTGGAGAAGCCGTCGGCCCCGCCACGCGCAGCTACCACGGTTTCTTCGTGGCCATGCACGAGATCCTGGACGGCTGGGCGCTGCGTCTGGAGGACGGCACCGAGCTGTCGGCGGTCACGGCCGACGAGGCACTGGTGCGGCCCGATCGGCTGGAACGCGTCTGGCGCCTGCCGACGGGGGAGACCGTCACCGCGACCGTCACGCTCCTGGACCGCAGCGACGGTTTTCGCATCCTGTACGAGGGCGTGCCGGCCGGCACCTTCGCGTTCCTGCCGCGGGTGGATATGCGTTTCCTGTGGAAGGTGACCCGCCCCGCGTACCTGGTGGAGTGGCGTGAGGGTGTGCTGCGCGTGGCGCGTGAGGACCGGCCGAGTCGTGGCGAAGGCGAACGCCACCCCCCTTGGCTGGCCGTCGCCGTGTCCGGCGCGAGCGATTTCGCCGCCGCTGGGCGTCACGTTCCGTGCACCTACCCCAAGAGCACGGCGCGCAAGGCCATGGAACGCGCCAACCCGTACCTGCCCGGCGAGATCCGCGGGCGTATCCCGCCACGCGTGCCGTCGGGTCGTGTGGAGGTCATCATGGCCACCGGCGACGACAGCGCGGGCGCGGCCGCCGCGGCCTGCCGCCTCCAGACCCGGGCGCCGGAGTCGATGGCGGCGCGCGAAGCGCGACTGGCCGCGCTGGCCCATCCGTCGAGGTTGGGCACCGGCCTCGCGCGCGACGACCGCGCCCTGGCCTGGGCGCGTGTCTCCCTGGACAACCTGGTCATGGAGCAGCGCGGAGTAGGCATCTACGCGGGCTTCTACTGGTTCACCACTTATTGGGGACGCGACACCTTCATCGTCCTGCCCGGCGCGTTGGCCGGCGGGCTGGAGTTCGCGACGGGGCGGGAGATCCTCCGCTCCTTCGCCACCTACCAGGATCGCAATCCCGCCAGTCCCCGCTTCGGGCGCGTGCCCAACTTCGTCACCGTCGATCAGGTGCAGTACGCCAGCATCGACGGCACCTGGTGGTTCGTGCGCGCCCTGGACGAGTACTGGCGCCGCTCGGGGGATCACGACTTCGCGCGCGAGATGATGCCCGTGGTCTTCCGGGCCTGCGAGGGCGCCCTCGAACACGCCGTCGGCCCGAACGGCCTGCTCACCCACGGCCACGGCGAAACCTGGATGGACGGTGGCGGCGAAGCCAACCCCTACTCGCCTCGCGGCGATCGCTCCGTGGAAGCCCAGGCCTTGTTCCATAGGGGTCTACATGTGGCGGCCAAACTGGCCCACCGTTTCGACGGCCAAGCCGCGGGCCTGCAGGGAGAAAAACTGGCCCAGCATTACGATCTCGCCGCCCGTCGTCTCTGGAACGCTTTCCAGAACCAGTTCGTGAGCGACGGCCGGATTGCCGACCATCTCGATCCGGACGGTTCGGTCGATCATCAGCACCGGCCCAACGGTCTGCTGGCCCTGCTGGTCTCACCCGATCTCTTCAACGAGGATCAGCGCCGCCTGATCGTCGACGAGAACCGCGAGCATACCGTCACGCCCTGGGGCGTGCGGTCCCTGGACGCCGCCGATCCCGCCTATCACCCGCGTCATCTCTGGCTGGATCGCTACTACTACGACGAGGCCTATCACAATGGCGACATTTGGCTCTGGCTGTCGGGGCCATACGTGTCCGCCCTGCCCGATCCGCGCGACGGCTTCGGCCAGACCCGCATGCTCCTCGACGAGATCATGGACGAAGGCGCCGTCGGCACCCTGCAGGAGATCCGCGACGGCGACCGCGCCGCCGACAACGACGAGTTCGGCGGCGCCACCAGCCAGGCCTGGTCCCTGAGTGAATTGCTGCGCAACGTGGTGGACGACTACCTGGGCGTGGATGTGGACCTCAGCGGCGAGGCGCCGCGGATCGAGATCTCGCCCTCGCTACCGGCGGCCTGGCCGCGTCTCTCAGGCGAGGTCCGCGTCGGCAAGCACACGCTATTCGTGGCTGTGAGCCGCTGTGAGGACGGGGAGTTGCGCGTGGAACACCACTTCGACTTGACGACACCGGAGGCGTTGCGCAACGCCGTGCGCGTCAGGAAGTGAGCGCCTGGCCGCTTTCGACATCGAAGAGATGGATGTGCGCGGCCGGCAGGGCGAGGTCCACGTTCTGGTCCACCGCAGCCTGCACGTTGCCCTGGCTGCGTACCGTGAACGGTTCGCCGCCGATCGTGAAGTAGAGCAGGGTTTCGTTGCCGAGCGGCTCGATCACCTGCACGGGCGCGGAGAAGGATACGGCCGCGTCGTCCAGGCTCAGGTGCTCCGGGCGCACGCCCAGAGTCAGCTCGCGGTCCAGCCACGGGTCGCGGGGCTCCCACCCCGTGGGCATGGGCAGCACGGTTCCCCCCGTCGCCGCGAAACGCAGACCGTCCTCGCGCACCAATCGCCCGGTGAGGAAGTTCATGGCCGGCGAGCCGATGAAACCCGCCACGAACCTGTTGGCGGGTTTTTCGTAGAGAGCTAGCGGGGTGTCGACCTGCTGGACCCGGCCCTCGTTCATGACCACGATGCGCTCGCCCATGGTCATCGCTTCGGTCTGGTCGTGCGTGACGTAGATCATCGTTGCGCCCAGGCGATGGTGCAGACGCGAGATCTCGGTGCGCATCTGCACGCGCATCTTGGCGTCCAGGTTGCTCAGGGGCTCGTCGAACAGGAAGACCTCGGGGTCGCGCACGATGGCCCGGCCGAGGGCCACCCGCTGCCGCTGCCCGCCGGACAGGGCCTTGGGTTTGCGGTCGAGCAGCTCATCGATGCCCAGGATCTCGGCCGCCTCTCGGACCCGCCGCGCGGTTTCCTCGCGGGGGGTCTTGCGCAACTTCAAGCTGAAAGCCATGTTGTCGCGCACCGACATGTGGGGATAGAGGGCGTAGCTCTGGAAGACCATGGCTATGTTGCGATCGCGGGGCTCCACGTCGTTGACCACGCGATCGCCGATGCTGATCGTACCGGTGCTGGCGGTTTCCAGGCCGGCGACCAGACGCAGGGTAGTGGATTTGCCGCAGCCGGATGGGCCGACGAGCACCACGAACTCGCCGTCGGCGATCTCGAGGTTCACATCGGCGGCCGCCACGATGTCTCCGGGGTAGACTTTGCCCGCGTTTATGAGAACGACCTTGGCCATCTTCGTCTCCAGAGGGGAGGGATTGGTGCCATCGACGATCGCAGATGCTAGGGCAACCGGCCGAGGGAGGCCAGTAAAACCTCGCTTTCCGGCGGACACGGCAGTCGCTCTCCGGTTCCTGGCGGGCACGGAATTAGCAGTCCGCCAGCTTGTAACTTCAATGAATCAGGGGAGTTGTGAATGTCTGGCAGGAGGGGTGGGGCTCGGGCACGAGCCAATAACAACAACGGGAGCAGGTTTCCCCGCTCCCGCCGTTGCACCCATTCTGCTCTGTTCTCGCTCTTGAGGAAGCTCTCTTCGTTGCTTGACACTCACGATGCTGTATTCTACGCAGGGACCCACGGCGGGGTTCCACTGGATTTCAAAGAAATAGCGTGAGGATGTAAATGACCGAAAAACAACTGTCCGTGGCCGTGCTATGGCATATGCATCAGCCGGATTACGTGGACGGCGTAAGCGGCCGGCCGGCAATGCCCTGGGTGCGACTGCACGCTCAGCTCAGTTATTACGACATGGTGCGTCTGGTGCTCGAGGAACCCCGGGCTAAAGCCGTCTTCAACCTGGTGCCCTCGTTGTTGCGCCAACTGGACGACGCGGCGGCGGGTCGTACCGAGGACGACTTTCTCGTGCTCAGCCGCAAGTCCACCGCTACTCTCGAGCCCGAGGAGAAGATCAGCCTGCTCCGTGACTTCTTCTCCTTCAACCATGCTCGGCGCTTCGTGGAACTGCCGCGCCTGCGGGAGCTGTGGGAACTGCGCGGGGGAGACGGCCGCGTGATGGATCCCGAGGTCGTGTCCCGTTTCGGCGAACAGGATTTCCTGGACCTGCAGGTCGGTTTCAACCTGGCCTGGTGCGGGCGCACCCTGCGCGAGGATCCACGGATCGCCCGTCTCTTCGTGAAAGGTCGGGATTATACGGAGGCTGAGAAGCACGAACTGCTGCAGGTGCAGCGCGAGTTTCTGGGCGAGATACTGCCCGCCTACGCCGATGCGGCTGAGAGCGGTCAGGTGGAATTGTCCTGCACACCGCTCACCCATCCCATCCTGCCGTTGCTCTGCGACCTCGACTCCGCCCGCGAGGCGCGGCCCGATCTGCAGCTGCCCGCGAAGCCGTATCGGTATCCCGGCGACGCGTGGTTCCAGGTGCGGACGGCCCTGGACGAGGTGGAGCGGTACTGCGGCGTGCGTCCCCGGGGCATGTGGCCGGCCGAGGGATCGATCAGCGAACAGGCCCTGCGCGTCTTCGAGACGGCGGGACTGGATTGGGTGGCCACCGATCAGGGCGTGCTCGCCAATTCCTGGGCTCACGCCGGCGCCGCCATGCCGGAGGCGATCCATTTCCAGCCCTATCGCTGGGGTGGTGACGCAGCCCCCGCGGTGTTCTTCCGCGACACGGGCCTGTCGGACAACCTCGGTTTTCGATACCAGTCGTGGCCCGCGGAAGACGCGGTGGCCGACCTCCTCTACCACCTGGACAACATCCGCCGGTCCCTGCCCGCGGACGGGGAGTACCTCGTGCCGCTGATCCTGGACGGCGAGAATCCCTGGGAGTTCTACCCCGACAACGGTATCGATTTCCTGCAGCAGCTGTACACGGGAATCGCCGACGCCGACCATCTGACGTGGACCACCTGCGGCGAGTTCCTCGACCGCCAGGGCGTGCAGCCCGCGGTCCTGCCCTCCGTCTGCGCGGGGTCCTGGATCCGCGGCGACTTCACGACCTGGATCGGTCATCCCGAGAAGAACCGGGGCTGGGAGTATCTCGCCGGGGTTCGTGAAGAATTCGGGAAGAGGCTCGCAGCGGCGGGCGCCCTGATCGAAGTGACGCTGGCGGACGGCACGACCGTCAACGCCCCGGATCCCGCCAAGGTCGGACCCGGCGGTGAGGACGATCTGTCGCGCGCCATGAGAGCCTTGGCCAACGCCGAGAGCAGCGACTGGTTCTGGTGGTACGGCGACGACAATCCCACCGATTTCGCCCGGGAGTTCGACGCTCTCTTCCGCCGCCATCTCGCCAACGTGGCGATTCATCTGGGTGATGATCCCGACCCCCGGCTGGAGACGCCGGTGCTCGGACAGGGGAGCGACGCATGAAACTGGTGCTGGGAATCCACAACCATCAACCGGTCGGCAACTTCGACCACGTGATCGCCGAGATCTACGACAAGAGCTACCTGCCTTATCTGGAGGTGGCCGAGCGTCACGAGTCGTATCGCTTCTGTCTGCACGTGACCGGCCCGTTGCTCGAATGGTTACAGCGCCATCGGCCCGAGTACCTGGAAAGGGTGGCCTTTCTGGTGCGGGCGGGTCGTGTGGAGATGCTGGGCGGCGGCTTTTACGAACCCGTCCTGGCGGCCATACCCGAGCGGGACCGTGTCGGCCAATTACGGATGATGACCGACTGGCTCAAGCAACACGTCGGCGCTACCTGCGCCGGTGTCTGGATGGCCGAACGCGTATGGGAACCCCAGTTGGCGGGATCGTTGTCCCATGCGGGCGCACAGTTCGCCCTGTTGGACGACTACCATTTCATCCAGGCCGGCGTGGCTCCGGACGACCTGACCGGCGGCCCCCTGCTCACCGACGATCTCGGCGACGAGGTGGCGCTGCTGCCGATCAGTGAGCACCTGCGCTACACGATCCCCTTCCAGGATCCCGAGGAGACCGTCAAGGCCTGTCGCGCGGTCCACGACCGCGATCCCGGCGGCGTGCTGGTCATGGTGGACGACGGCGAGAAGTTCGGCGCCTGGCCCGGCACACACGAGTTGGTCTACGAGCGCGGCTGGCTGGACCGCTTCCTGACCGCCCTCGATGACGAGCGTGACTGGATCGAACTCGTCCATCCCTCCGAAGTGCTCGCCGCCCGGCCGCCTCGGCGTCGCGTCTACCTGCCGCCGAGCAGCTATTTCGAGATGTCCGCCTGGGCGCTGCCCATGCCCGCCGCCGAGCGTTTCGACGAGGCGGTGCACCAGTACCGCGACGCCGGTGAATGGGAGCGGATGCGACCCTTCTTCCGGGGCGGTTTCTGGCGCCAGTTCTTCCAGAAATACGAGGAGAGTCTGTTGATGCAGCGGCGCGCCTTGCTGCTGCACGCGGAGATCGCCCGCGCCGAGGCCGCCGAGGCCGACGAATCGCGCGTGAACGAGGCCCGCGACCATCTCTGGCAGGCCGAATGCAACTGCGCCTACTGGCACGGCGTCTTCGGCGGGCTGTACCTGCCGCACCTGCGTCACGCGATCTATCGTCATCTCATCCTGGGTACCCAGATCATCCAGAGCGTGGCGCCCCAGCCACGCGCCCAGATGGTGACGCTGACCGGCCGGACGGGCACGGACGTTCGTTTGGGCAACGACGCGCTCGAGTTGTTCCTCTCGCCCGACCGCGGCGGTGCCCTGATCGGACTGGAGGACCGACACGAGGACTGGAACCTGCAGAATACGCTGCGCCGGCGCCGCGAGGCCTATCACACCAGGATCGAGCGGTCGGCGACCCTTACGAACGAGTCGCGTGACGACACTGGCGGCTCCATCCACGACCTGGACTTCACCGTGGCGCCGGAAGTGCGCGAGGCCCTGGGCGTCGACCCCCAACCGCGGTATTCGCTGCTGGAGCGTTTCCTGCATCCCGGCAGCGCTTTTCCCGACACCCTCGACGGCGTAGTCGCGGCCGACGGCGGGGATCTGGCCGCTGCGCCGGCCAGCCTCGAAGCACCGCGCTTCAGCGTGACGGGCGCCCTGGAGGATGACAGCTGCCGGACGCTCTCTACAGGCTTCTACCGCAGACCCGATGGTACGGCGATGCCGGTGTCGGTGACCAAGGAGGTGGAGCTGGCGCCGTCGGGAGCGTCGTTCGAGGTGCGCTGGACTCTCGAGAACACGGGCGGGGAGACCCTGCGCTGCCGCTTTGCGCCGGAGTGGAATCTCGCGCTCTACGACGGGCAGGTCTTCGCGGGGAAGCCAGGCGACAACGACGCCCCGGTCCTGGATGCGGTCGAGCTCGCCCCTCGTCGCGACTTCTCGGTCCTGGTGCCGTTACACCGCGCCGCCCTGCACTGGCGCCTTTCGGACGAGGCGGAGATCTGGGTGCATCCCGTACGCACCGCCACCCAGGGCGAGGACGGCTTCCATCTGACCTACCAGGGGCATGCCTTGTGGTTCGTCCACGATCTGGAGCTCGCACCGGGCCAGACCAGTTCCTTCGGGATCACGCTGCGCATCGAGCATGGACTGCCCGCGGAGGGCGGTTGATGCGCATCCTCATGGTGAGTACCGAGTACGCGCCGCTGGCCAAGACGGGCGGGCTGGGCGACATGGTCGCCTCGTTGTCGGGCGCCCTGTGCGCGCGCGGACACGAGATCAAGGTGGTCATGCCCTTCTACGGTGACGTGGACCGGACGCGCCACGACATCTCCCGCGTGCCGGGCGTGCCAGAATTCACCCTGCGCCTGGGTCGTTCGCTGCGCCGGTTCGGCTTGCACCGCTGGCTCGATCCATCGGGTCCCGAGGTGTACCTGCTCGAGAACGACGTTCTGTACGGGCGGCCCGGCGTGTACGGCTACGACGCCACGGCCGATTTCACCGACACGGTGCCGCGCCTGGCGATGCTCGGCGCGGGCACGCTCACCTTGCCCCAGCTGCTGGACTGGGCGCCCCAGGTGGTACACGCCCACGACGCCGCCGCCGCCCTGGCCCTGGTCGACCTGGCGTGCTGGGACGTGACCGACACCCCGCTCGACGGCGCGGGCTCCCTGCTGACCATCCACAACCTGGCCCATCAGTCCGTCCATCCCCGCGACCAGTTCCCGCATCTGGACCTCCCCGACGCGCTGGCCTGGCATCCGGGCGCGATGGAGTTCCACGGCCGGCTCAACTTCATGAAGGCCGGCATCCTCCATGCGGACCGGGTCAACACGGTCAGCCCCACCTATGCTCATGAGGTGGTGAGCGACTCGGCACTCGGCTGCGATCTGGGAGACATCCTGCTGGATCTGGGTGGTCGCTTCACCGGCATCCTCAACGGCATGGACGTCGCCGCCTGGAACCCGGCGACCGATCCCGCGCTCCCGGCGACCTACGACCGGCACGATCCCGCCGGCAAGGCCGTCTGCCGCGACGCCCTGGCGCGGGAATGCGGGCTCGAGGGCGACGGCCCCCTGCTGGGCTCGGTGGGCCGCGTGTTCCACCAGAAGGGGTACGACCTGTTGCCGGCGGTGAGCGACGAGCTGATCGAGGACGGCTGGCGCCTGGTGCTCCTGGGGACCGGCGACGAAGGCATCTGCACCGCGTTGCACGAGGCCGCCCGGCGACATCCCGGTCGGTTCGTCTTCCTCGAGCGCTACGACGAGACGCTGGCCCGGCGCATCTACGCCGGCAGCGACGCCTTCCTCATGCCCTCGCGCTTCGAGCCGTGCGGTCTGGCCCAGATGTACGCCCTGCGCTACGGGTCGGTACCGATCGTGCGCCGGACCGGTGGTCTGGCGGATACGGTGCCGGACGCGGCGGTCCCCGGCGGGTTGGGATTCGTCTTCGACGCGGCGCATCCGGCCGCCCTGCGCGACGGCCTGCGGCGCGCGCTTGCGACCTGGAACAATCGCGAGGCGTGGCGTAACTTGGTGCGCAAGGGGATGGCCGCGGAGTTCGGCTGGGACGGGCCGGCCGTCGCCTACGAGGACCTGTACAGGGAACTGGGCGCGTCCTGAACGCGAACACGGGAGGATCGACCGCTTGAAGATCCTGGAACTGCCGAAACATACGCTGACGATGATCATGGCCGGCGGCAAGGGGTCGCGCCTGCGCCCGCTGACCGCCGAGCGTTCGAAGCCCGGCGTGCCCTTCGGCGCCAACTACCGCATCATCGACTTCACCCTGAGCAACGTGTGGAACAGCGGGCTGCGCCACATCTTCATACTCACCCAGTACAAGTCCTTCTCCCTGGACAAGCACCTGCTCAAGGGCTGGCAGATCTTCAACCACGAGGCGGGCGAGTTCCTCTACGGCATTCCGCCCCAGCACCGCGTGGGGGAGATGTGGTACCGCGGCACCGCCGACGCCATCTACCAGAACATCTACCTCATCGAACGCGAACAGCCCGAATTCGTGCTCATCCTCTCGGGCGACCACATCTACCGCATGGACTACTCCACCCTGCTGGTGCTGCACCAGCAGCGGTCCGCGCAGCTCACGCTGGGGGCGGTGGTGGTGCCGCAGAGCGAAGCCCACGAGTTCGGCATCCTCGAGGTCGACGAGGACTGGCGGGTGGTGGGTTTCGAAGAGAAGCCCAGCGACCCCAAGACCATCCCCGCCAAGCCGGGTTGGTGTCTGGTGAACATGGGCGTCTACGTCTTCAACCGCACCGATCTGGTGCGCGAACTGCGCGAGGACGCGACCAGTGACGATACCAGTCACGATTTCGGCAACGACATCATCCCCAAGATGGTGCAGCAGGGCGATGTCTACGCCTACCCGTTCCTGGATCACGAGACCGCGGAGTCCCGCTACTGGCGCGATATCGGCACGCTGGACAGCTACTATGAGGCGTCCATGGACCTGATCCGGCCGGTGCCCCCGTTCAGTCTCTACGACCGCGAATGGCCCATCCGCACCTGGATGGCGCCCACGCCGCCCGCCAAGAGCGTGCACGGTTACTACGGCGGCGACAGACCCGTGGGCCAGCTGATCGGGTCCATCGTCGGCGGCGGGACCATCATCACCGGCGGCACCGCCGAGCGCTCCATCCTGGGCCGCAACGTGCGTCTGGAGGCCGGGTGCCACGTGGTCGATGCGGTGATCATGGACGATGCTGTCATCGGAGAGCACGCAGAGGTGAACAGGGCCATCGTGGACAAGGGCGCCGTCATCCCCGCCGAGATGCGGGTCGGCTTCGACCACGAGGCGGATCGACGGCTCTTCACCGTGACGTCCAACGGCGTGACCGTGGTACCCAAGGGCTGGCGCGCGGAACCGACTACGGATCACACGGCCTCGTCCCCACACCGAGGAGCGGATCAATGACGGAAAAGACAGCGAGTTTCGCCCCCTTCGCGGAAAAGATGCGCTGCGAGGATCTGCCCGAGATCGCCATCCGCACCTTCGAACAGTACTACCAGCAGCTCGTCGAGGGATCGACCGGTATGATCCCGGAAGCCGGGATCGAGCCCATCGACTCGCTGCCCGACATGGAGACCTTCTCTTCGGCGACTGTGAAACGCGGCGAGCAGGCTATGCCGCAGACCGTCCTGCTCAAGCTCAACGGCGGACTGGGCACCGGCATGGGCCTGGAGAAGGCCAAGTCGCTGCTGCCGGTCAAGAACGGCCTGACGTTCCTGGACATCATCGCGGAGCAGGCCCTGCGCGCCAAGATCCCCCTGGTCCTGATGGACAGCTACAGCACGCGCGACGATACGCTCGCCGCGCTGGCCGCCTATCCCGGCCTGCAGGGGGACATCCCCCTGGACTTTCTCCAGCACAAGGTGCCCAAGATCGTGCGGGAGGACCTGACCCCCGCGCTGTGGCCGCCGGCGCCCGACAAGGAGTGGTGCCCGCCCGGCCACGGCGACCTCTACACCGCCCTGGTGACCAGCGGCATGCTCGATCTCCTGCTGGACGGTGGCTTCCGCTACGCCTTCGTCTCGAATTCGGACAACCTGGGCGCGGTCTTCGACGCTGCGCTGCTCGGTTTCATGATCGAACAGGATCTGCCGTTCGTGGCCGAGACGGCCGACCGCACCGGGGCGGACCGCAAGGGAGGCCACCTGGCGCGGCGCGGCGACGGCCAGTTGATCGTGCGCGAGTCGGCCCAGTGCCCGCCCGACGACGAGACCGCCTTCCAGGACATCACGCGTCACCGTTATTTCAACACCAACAGCCTGTGGATCGATCTGGCCGCCCTGCAGGACCTGATGTCCGAACGCGACGGCATCCTGGGGTTGCCCATGATCCGCAACGCCAAGACCGTCGATCCCCGCGACGGTGCTTCCACGCCGGTCTATCAGCTGGAGACCGCCATGGGCGCCGCCATCGAGGTGTTTCACGGCGCCGGTGCGGTGCGCGTCCCCCGCTCCCGTTTCGCGCCCATCAAGACCAGCAACGACCTGCTGGACGTGCGCTCGGACAATTACGTGCTGACCGACGACTTCCGGGTGGTCGCCAATCCCGCGCGCGCATTGGGTAAGGCACTCATCGATCTGGACAGCGGTTTCTACAAGCGGGTCGACGACTTCGACGCGCGCTTCCCCCACGGCCCGCCTTCACTGCTCGCCTGCGAGCGGTTGACCGTGCGCGGTGATATCCGCTTTGGCCGGGACGTGCGGCTGCGGGGCGTGGTCGAGATGGTCAACGAGACCGGCGCGCAGGCCGAGGTGCCGGACGGGGCCGTGATCGAGGGGGAGTGGCGGGCGTGATCAAGCCCGGTACTGGTCCGGCCGGCGGTCCTCCCACAGGTCGTTGCGTGGCGTGAGTTGCGGGGACGCGTCGTCCAGATCCAGCTCGGCCGTCGCGACTCCCATCTCGTCGCGACCCAGCCGTTCCAGGTACACGCCGTCTGGTCCGCAGATCTGACTCAGGCCGATGAACTCCAGGCGCTTGCCCTCGATGCGCTCTTCGACGCCGACGCGGTTGGTCGTGACGGCGAAGACGCGGTTCTCCAGACAACGCGTGATCATGGCGTCCGGACAGAAGGGCAGCACCAGGTTGCTGGGGTGGCAGATGACCTGCGCGCCGGCCAGCGCCAGCGAACGCGCCGCTTCGGGAAAGACCCAGTCGAAGCAGACCATCATGCCGACGGTCGCGCCGCAGGCCGCGAAGACGGGAAAGCCCAGGTCGCCGGGCGTGAAGATCGCCTTCTCGTCCCAGAAGAGGTGGACTTTCCGGTACAGCTCCGTCGAACCGTCGGGGCGCACCAGTACGCTGCTGTTGTAGAGGCGTTCGCCCTCCCGCTCTGCCAGCCCCGCCACCAGCGTAGTGCCGCTGGCCGCCGCGTGCTCGCGCAGACGCGCACAGATCGGTCCGTCGAGGGTTTCCGCGTAATGGGCCACTTCGGCGCGGTCGCGGAACTGGTAGCCCGTGGCGAAGAGTTCGGGCAGGACCGCCAGGTCCAGCCCCGCCGGTATCAGGGCCAACGTCGTGTCGAGGTTCCGCTCGACCTCGCCGAACTCGGGTGCGGTCTGCACGGTGGCGACCTTCAGTCGAACCATCATCTCTCCTTCAGCAAAGGCCGGCGTCTGATGTTGCGGGGTGGCTGCAGCAATTCCGCCAACCTGTCCAGCATGACCTCGCGATCGAAGCGTTGTTCGACGCGCAGCACGGCGGCCTGGCCCATGCGTTCGCGGGCGTTGCGGTCGCCGAGCATGACGGCCAGGGCGTCCTGCAGCGCGTCGGCGTCGCCCGGTGGCGACAGCAAGCCTGTTTCGCCGTCCTCGACGATCTCCGGCAAGGAGCTGACGCGGGTCGCCACCACGGGACGACCGCAGGCCATGGCCTCGACGGCCGCCAGACCGAAGCCCTCGTAGCGGGACGGGCAGACCAGCAGGTCTAACGTACGGTACAGCTCGGGCATGTCGTCCACCCAGCCCAGCAACTCCACGCTGCCGGGGTGGGGCAGCGCCATCTGCCAGGCCCTCAGCGTCTCGCGCAGGGGGCCCGTGCCGGCGATGCGCAGCACGGCTCGTGGTTCGGGTGTCCTGGCGACGAGCTTCGTCCAGGCCTCCATCAGCAGCGGCACGCCCTTGCGCTCGTCGAGGGTGCCCACGAAGCCGACCACCAGGGGGACTTCCTCGGGCAGCGGCGTGGCGAAGAAGCGGCGGCGATCGACCCCCTTGTACAGCAAGTGGACACGGGAGGAGTCGAGCCAGGGCGCGCTGCGCAGGGTCGTGTCGAGGGTCGCGTGGGAATTGACGAGTACGCCCGTCGCCACGCCGTTGTAGTACCAGCGATAATAAAAGCGGCGGCGCAAAGGGAAGTCGCTCTCGCGGCTCTGCAGGATAACCGGTACGCCGGCCAGACGGGCGGCGACGCCGGCGGCCTTGAGGTCCTTGAGTCTGTTGCAGAGTACCGTTCGCACACCGCGTCGCGTGAAGATCTCCCAGAGTCTGGCGATGGTCCAGGGCGCGGTGTCGAAGCGGATCGCCACGCCGTCGACGTCGAAACCGTCCGTCCTGGCGCCCTCCAGCAAAGGCGAGCCCGGCGGCGCCACCAGTGACACCCGCCAGCCGCGATCACGCAGCCCGCGGGCGGCGTCCAGCATCCAGATCTCGGCGCCGGCATAGTCGTCCATGCCGTTGACGAAGCAGATGTTGCCGGGAGGTGTGCGATCCATCGGTTGATCTCCAGGTGAGCCAAGGGCCCAGGGGAACCCGTGCGAGAAAAAGCGCTCGCAGACATTTTAGAATTGATCACGCTTCCGGTGGTAGTGATTTATGATGGGAAGACGCTGATAAGCGGGAGTATATGAGTTATGGGGCTATGCACTTTACTCTCGTTGCCCCTACATGTTGTGGTTTTATGGTG
>CAYMCR010000072.1:0-13885 GCA_964389015.1 uncultured Fibrobacteraceae bacterium
CGCGGAAACCCGGCCTCAGTTCAGGTGGGCAATTAGGGAATCGCTCAATTTAGGTAAGAGAGTTGGACCGTCTGGGTTCAACGGCGGCGTACTGCGAGCTTTGCATGGACCTGAGAGTTCCTCCACGCGTAAGCAGGCGTCGCCGAATCTTCCTCCTGAGCCGCGCAGGCGAGCTCGAAAAGGTGACTGGACAAACCCGACGGTATCGAACGGACAGAAAGAAAGGAAACAAGGCCCATGGTTAGAATGGCTTGACCATTGTTAAAGGTGTAAAACGGCTCTATATCAGCAGCCGGTGATTCGTCCTCGGCTATGTTTTCTTGCTCGTCTTCTTGACGGTTTTCTTCCTGGTCGTTTTCTTGGTCGCCTTTTTCGTGGTCGTCGGCTTCTTGGCGCCCTTCTTCTTAATCATCGGCTTCTTCTTGGCCGCGGCTTTCTTGTCCACCTTCTTCTTGGTCGTCTTCTTTTTAGCCACGGCCTTCCTGGCCGTCTTCTTCTTGGTCGTCGGCTTCTCCGCGGCGGCTGCCGTCGCTTTCTCCTCCCCGGTCTCCCCGGTCTCCCCGATGGCCGGCGCCTGTTCCTTGCGCGCGGTATCCGACCTGCGTCGCCGACCACGCCGGCGCGATGAGCGCCGCGAGCCGTTGGTCGCGGGCAGGGGACCCGGCTTACCCCCCACGGCCGTCACCACGAAGGTGCCGCCGGCGCGCTCGTCGCGTTCGGCGGTCAATAAACCGTGCGCCATGGCTTCTTCGAGCAGGTCGCTGAAGGAGGAATACCCCCACGATCGCTCGTTGAAATCCGGCTTCTTGCGTTTCATGGTGTCCTTGATCAACGACGAGTAGATCGGCCCCTTGTGCTCGCGCACCAGGCCCTCGATGGTGGTCACCAGCAGATTGAACAGCTTCTTCTTGTCCGTGGGCACGCTGTCCAGCTTCACCGCCTCGACATTCACCGGTCCCTGGGCCAGATCGTCGTAGAAGATGAACTCGTCGCAGTTCGAGATCAGGAGCTTCGAGCTGGACCCCTTCATGCCGACGCCGATCACCTCCTTGTTGTTCTCGCGCAGCTTCGAGACCAGCGGCGAAAAATCGGAGTCGCCCGAGATGATGACGAAGACATCGATGTGCTCCTTGCTGTAGCACAGGTCCATGGCGTCGACCACCATGCGGATGTCCGCACTGTTCTTGCCGCTCTGTCGCGGTGCGGGGACCTCGATCAGCTCGATGGCGACGGCGTGCAGGTCCACCATGTGGCTCTGGTAGTAGCTCCAGTCCGCGTAAGCCTTCTTCACCACTATCTTGCCCTTCTCGAGCAGCCGTTCCAGCACAAGACCGATGTCGAAGCGCTGTCGCGCGTCACGGGCACCGATGGCGACATTGTCGAAATCGAGGAAGAGGGCCAGATTCGTGTCGTTATTGCCGCTCATACGTTCGCTCCTTGCAGTATCCGGGCGCCGGGCGCCAGATGAGTATCCGTTGCGGGAAAATAGCCCTTGGAACGTGGTTTCGGCCACAGGAATCTTGGGTAGGAGCGATGCTGCTGCTATACTGCTGAACGTTCATGGTGGATGTGGGGCGAGCCCTGGGTGAGGGAGGCCTGTTCCGTGGGGCGCTCACCGGTCACTTCCTGTGACCGGCTCGCTCGGCTTCCGGGTCTCTCCGCCCTCCGTGGCTACGAGACCCTCCAGACGCCCACGGAACAGGCCTCCCTCACCCAGGGCTCTACATCCACCATGAACGTTCAGCAGTATGCAAGCATGTACCTTTCGCCGGGGAAGAACTATGGCCGAAACACTGAACACCGCCGATCTGGTCAACCTAGTCGCGCGAGTTTTCCAGCCTACGGACCGGGACTCGGGCCTCGCGATCCTCGTGGACCTGCCCGACAAACGTCTAGGCGACAATCCCGACTGGGCTGCCCGGCGCGAGATGGCGGCGGCGTGGGGCGACATGCTCGCCGGCGCAGCCGACGCGACTGGGCTGGACCGCGTGTCGGTCGCCTGGTACCGCAACGCCGGCGGCAACAACGCGGATCTGCCGGATACGTGCGCTCTCGTGGGCGGCGGCGCCGTGTTCGCCCACGCGGATGAACTGGCCGGGTGCGAGATGTCGAGTTTGACCGACCTCTTCGCCTCCCACAGCCTGATCCTGGCGCCCACGGAATTGTCGGCGACGGCGCCCCTCAAGGTGGCGGTCCGCGCGCACGAGATGCGCGCGGCGACCATGCCCGGCTTCCTGCCCGCGATGATCCCGGCGCTGCGCATCGACTACACCGAGGTCAACCGGCGCGTGGACCTGCTCAAGACGCTGCTCGACGACGCCTCCGCCGCGGTCGTCAAGACACGCAGCGGCGGACGCGAACACGTCCTGCGGCTGGACCTGCGGCACAACACGGCACACGCCTCGGGCGGCCTCTTCCCGGCCAACGGCGCGGCCGGCAACCTGCCGTCGGGCGAGACCTACATCGTGCCCTACGAAGGCAACCTTACTGACGATCCCAGCCTCAGCGCGGGCGAACTCCCCGTGCAGTTCGACGACGAGGTCGTGCTCTACCGCATCGAGGGCAACAAGGCGGTGGCGGTGCTCAGCCGCGGCCCGCACAGCGAACGCGAGGCCCGTTACATCCGCGACGAACCGGCCTATGCGAACCTGTCGGAGCTGGGCCTCGGCGTGCTGGGCGACTTCGGTCTGAAGCCCACGGGCAGCATCCTGCTGGACGAGAAGCTGGGCCTGCACATCGCCTTCGGACGCAGCGACCATTTCGGGGGCAGCGTCGGCCCCGGCGATTTCTCCTCGCCCGACGCCGTGGTGCACATCGACCGGGTCTACATCCCCGAAGTGCAGCCCGAGGTGACGGTCGCGTCGTTGACCCTCGAGTCCCCCGGCGGGACGCGTGAGATCATGCGTGACGGCTGCTGGGTCGAGGTCTTCTGAACGTGGACTACGTGGGAAACATCTTCCGTCCGCCCAGCGAAGCGCGGAGTCTCCTGTTGCAGGTGACCGTCGGTTGCAGCTGGAACCGCTGCACCTACTGCGCCATGTACCGGGACGAGGAACAGCGCTTCCGGGCCAAGCCCTTCGATACCGTCGCCGCCGACATCGAGGAGGCCGCCGCCGCGGGGCGGCCCTGCCCCCGCGTCTTCCTGTGCGACGGCGACGCGCTGGTCCTGTCCACGCCGAAGCTCGTGCGCATCCTGCAGCATCTGCGCGAACGTCTGCCCGAAGTGCGGCGCGTGGGCATCTACGGCGACGCGCGCACCATCCTGCGCAAGAGCGCGGCGGAGCTGAGCGAGTTGCGCGAACTCGGCCTGGGCATCGTCTATCACGGTGTCGAGAGCGGCGACGAGACGACCCTGCGGCGGATCGACAAGGGATCGACCCGCGAGGAGACCGCGGCCGCCGCCCACCGGCTGCGCGAAGCGGGCCTCCGTCACTCGGTGATCGTCATGCTGGGCATCGGCGGCGTGGCGAGGTCGCTCGAGCACGCCGCCGCCACCGCCGAGCTGCTCACCGAGATGGATCCTCCCTATGTCGGCGCCCTGACCACCACGATCGTGCCGGGCACGCCGCTGCACGCGGACGCGGAGCGCGGCGCTTTCCGCTTGCCCGATCCCTGGGGCATGCTGGAGGAGCTGGAGACGCTGATCGCGCGCAGCCGGCTCACCCGTTGCGCCTTTCACGCCAACCATGCCAGCAACTACCTGCCCCTGCGCCTGAACCTGCCCGCGGACCGGGAGAAGGGACTGCTGATGATCCGTGGGGCCCTGGAGAGCCGTGATCCCAGGCGATTGGTGCCCGAATACTGGCGCGGTTTGTAACAACCTTTCCAATGTGAGAATCATGCGAAAAATAGATATTGCGAGATTCATTACCTGCGCATATGATTGTTAGGGATGTAATTCATCCTGTATTGAAGGACAACCAGATCGTGCCGGGCCGTGTTGAGAGGTCCTCCCTCCGACCCCCTGACCTCGATTCTACGGCCCGGCACAGACACCAGAATTCCCGCTTGTCTCCGGACCTGCCGGCATCGCCCGCTCGCATCTAGAGAATGCATCGCGTCGGCACGGTTCGGAGACTGCTCCCCCCACTTGACACGAGTTGCGCTCTCGGCGGACAATCATCCTGTGCGACGAACGACCCGCTGCACCCGGGTCCGATCTCCGGCACCAGAACCGAAAGCCGACGAACATGAGCGAAGCTGCCCCCCGCAAGATCAAGGTACTGCTGGTGGACGACGAGGAAGATCTGGTCACGTTGTTGGCCGAGCGCCTCACGAAGCGCCAGATGGACGTCGTCTACGCGACCTCCGGTGAGGAGGCCCTGACCATCTGCGCCGAACGCATCTTCGATGTGGCGGTGATCGACCTGAAGATGCCGCACATGGACGGCGTCGAAGTCATGCAAAGACTGAAGGTGAGCCAGCCGCTGATCGAGACGATCATGTTCACGGGCCACGGCACCATGGAATCCGCCCTGGAGGCGGGCAAGCTGGACGCCTTCCGCTACGTGATGAAGCCGTGCGACTTCGACGAACTCGTGGGCGTCATCCAGGCGGCCTACGAGCAGAGACGAACGCATCTGCGACTCAAGTACGAGGAGGAACTCCAGCAGGTGATGGAACACCACTTCACGCCCCTCGACATCATGCACGCCAGTGACGAACTGCGCCGCAAGTATGAACAGGATTGAGACTCCCGCCTCGTCTCCCCGCGTGGTTCTGGTCGGCGGCGGCGAAAGAACCGCCACCTTCCTGCGCCAGTTGCGGGACCTCGATCCGGACACCCGCCACCTGCTCGTCGTCGGACTCTGCACCGAGGATCCCGCGGCGACCGAGCTCGCCGCGCAGCTGAACGTCCCCCACGTCGGAGACAACCTGGCCGATGCCCTGCCGCCCGAAGGCACAGACCTGATCGTGGACCTCAGGGACGGCGAGCACTCCGGCGAGGATCTCGAAGCGCTCGTGCCGTCGGGGACGCAGGTCCTAGGCCCGCCGGCCGTTGATCTGCTGCATCATGTCCTGGGATCCGCGGTGGAGGACCGACGGGCTCACGTCCGGAAACACTCCGAGCTGCTCGACCTGCAGGCCAAGTTGAGCCACTTCATGGAATTCGCCCCTTTCGCGATCTACATGAAGGACGTCGGGCTGAAGTATCAGGCGATCAACAAGGTCGGCGCGGACATGCTGTCGCGCGACCCGGCGGATTTCACCGGCCGTACCGATTTCGATCTGTTTCCGGCCACGGTGGCGCGACGCATCCAGAAATTCGAGATGGAGGTGTTGAACAAGAGCCGCACGGTCAAGTTCGACGGCGTCCTGCCGCTGCCCGACGACAAGCGCATCTACTTCTCGGCCACCCTCTTTCCCATCCTGCGCGACGACAAGCCCATCGGCCTCTACGGCCTGGTCGAAGACACCACCGAGCTGCACGCCAGCGAACGTCAGCTGGTCCGCCAACGCCTGCAGATCTCCGAGACGCGCGAATACCTGCAGGGGGTTCTCAAGTACAGCCAGGACATGATCTTCCTCTGCCGCCCGGACGGGGCTCTCATCGCGTTCAACGAGGCCGCGGAACGCATCACGGGTTATGGGCAGGACGATATCCTCGGCACACACGTGCAGGATCTGGCGGCGCGCGACGACGAGCTGGCGTCCCTGCTGGAGGAAACCCTGGCGGAAGGACACGCCGTCCGCTACGAGCTGAAATTGAAGCGGCGCGACGGAGCCGACATCGTCACCAACCTCTCGCTGACGCTGATTCACGGCCCGGACAACCAACCCCTGGAAGTGGTGGGCATCTGTCGCGACATCACCAAGCGTCTGCAGCTGCAGGAAAACCTGATCCGGAGCGAGCGGCTGGCCGCGATCGGCAAGATGGCGGCCGGCGTGGCCCACGAGATCAACAATCCGCTGGCGATCATCGAGACGGTAACGGGTCTGATCGAGGAGACGATGGCCGAAGTGTGTCACGATCTCGACGGCGAATCCCGGGCATCATTCAAGAACTACCTCGACAAGCTCCTCTTCCAGACCAGGCGCTGCGCCACGATCACGCACAATCTGCTGGGCTTCGCGCGCAAGTCCAGCGGCACCCGGACGCCCGTCAGGGTGACGGAACTGCTGGACGAGGCCGTGGAACTGCTCCAACCGGACACGCATCGCCTCGGCCTGGAGGTGCATCGCAGCTATGTCGAGGACCTGCCCTCGATGAACGTCGATCCCATGCTGCTCGAACAGATCTTCGTCAACCTCCTCGGCAACGCCATCGACGCCATCGAGGAGCGGGATCCGGCCCATCCCCGCATCGACCTGTCCGTCGCCTTGGCGGAGCGGACGGATGACGAGGACGAGCGTCTCGCGGTGACGATCAAGGACAACGGCGTGGGGATTCCCGAGGAGAACCTCAAGCAGATCTTCGAGCTTTTCTACACCAGCAAACCGGCGGGCAAGGGCACGGGCCTGGGTCTGTCCATCGTGCACAACATCCTGCAGAAACTCGGTGGCGAAATCCGTGTCGAGAGCGACGCGGCCTGGGGCACCGACTTCACCCTGCTCCTGCCCCTGCAACCACCCGACGACGCGGCATACGGGACACCTTTGTAACCGTCACTCGTCCGCACCGCCCCGCCGACGCACCGCCACCACGTTGGGAATCGGCCAGGCCCGCCGGTTCAGTTCGCTTTCGAGGATCCCGCTCTCGAAGCTGCCCACGAACTCGCGCCGCGCGCCGCCGGCGTTGACGTAGAGCTGCGACTCCGGCCCCCCCTCGACGTACATGGCGCTGGCGATGTCCAGCGGCAGGTCCTGCAGGATGTCGATGAAGTCGTGGGTCGAGTAGGGCGACCGGCAATGGATCATCAGCAGACGGCCCGCGCCGTCGGTTGCGACGGCGGCCGTGCTGTACCTGCGTTTCTGCTGCTCCCAGACGTTGTTGCCGCGGCAGGAGATCATGCGGATGCTCTGGACCAGCGTGCCGTAGTGCTGCGAGACCTGCGCGAAGTCCTGGCAGGTGCGGTCGATGATCTGCAGGGGCGGCACGTTGTCGTCCAGCCTATCGAAGGCCAGGATCGTGTTGTCCTTGGAGACGTAGGAATTGTTGACGTGGTCCCGCGTCCGCATCAGCGAGACGCTGCGGCGGTAGTCGGTCTGGTACATGCTGGCGTTGATGGCCGCCACGCAGCCATGCCGGTCGCACCACTCCGCGGCCGTATGCAGATCCCCTTCGCCGGGCGCGGACGTGTTCAGGAGGACTAATTCCCAGGCGGCGGGATCGACACGCACCACGCGGATCGTCGAGTCGCCCGACCGGGCGGTGACCGACGACACGAACTCGCCCAGCTCCAGGCCGGGTTCGAGCTCGCGCCAGGTCTCCCCCGCGGCAGACGCGGCGTAGAGCAACAAGGTCATTCCCAGGATGCGCGTGGCCTTCATGCATCTCAGGGTAACACGCCCGTCGGTGACGCGGCCACCGGCATTACTCATCCATCAGCGCCAGTAACTCGTCGGTCCTGGCGCGCATCAGCGCCGCGTCGCCCCGCGCTTCCACGTTCAAACGCACCACCGGCTCTGTGTTGGACATGCGCAGGTTGAAGCGCCATTGCTCGTGGTCGACCGAGAGGCCGTCGGTGTGGTCCACGGCGACGGCGCCCGGTGCGTAACGCGCCTCGGCAGACGCCAGCACGGCCCGGGGATCGCCGATCTTCCGGTTGATCTCGCCGCTGGCCGGATAGGCTGCCTGCATGGCGCCGACCAGGGCGGAGAGCGGCTTGCCGCTCACGCACATCTCCTGCAGCACAAGTAGCCAGGGGATCATGCCGCTATCGCAGTAGGCGAAGTCGCGGAAGTAGTGGTGCGCGGACATCTCGCCGCCGTAGACGGCATCCTCCGCGCGCATGCGCTCCTTGATGAAGGCATGGCCGGTCTTGTTCATGAGCGGACGTCCACCCGCCGCCTCGACGACCTCGACGGTGTTCCAGGTGAGCCGCGGGTCGTGCACGATGGCCGCACCCGGTTCGCGACGCAGGGCCGCGCGCGCCAGCAGGCCCACGAGGTAGTAGCCCTCGATGAAGGCGCCGGTCTCGTCGAAGAAGAAGCAGCGGTCGAAGTCGCCGTCCCAGGCCAGGCCCACGTCGGCGCCGTGGGTGCGCACGGCCTCGGCCGTGGCCTCCCGGTTCTCCGGCAGCAGGGGGTTGGGAATGCCGTGAGGAAAGGCGCCGTCGGGTTCGTGGTGCACCTTGATCAGCTCGAAGGGCAGGTGCGGTTCCAGCAGGTCGATGGCCGGGCCCGCGCAGCCGTTGCCGGCGTTGGCCACGATCTTCAGGGGTTTCAGGACGCCGGGATCGACATAGTCCAGCAGGTACTTCACGTAGGCGTCGGCCGTGCTCTCGCTGACGGTGGCGCCGATCCGTACGGCGGCGGGAAACTCACCCGACACGGCCAGCGCGCCGATCTCGTGCAGCCCCGTGTCGCCGCTGATGGGTTTCGATTGCTCGCGCACCAGCTTCATGCCGTTGTAGCCGAGGGGATTGTGGCTGGCAGTGACCATGATGCCTCCGTCCAGCTCCCGCGCGAAGGTCGTATAGTAGATCTGCTCGGTGCCGCAGAGGCCGATGTCCACGACGTCGACGCCGCCTTCGTTCAAGCCGCCGGCCACGGCCGCGCAGAGCTCCTGACTGCTGGTGCGGATGTCGCGGCCGACGCAGACGGTCCGGGCGCCGGTGCGGGCGGCGAAGGCGCGGCCGATGCGGCGGGCCAGATCTGCGTCCAGATCCTCGGGGACGCGGCCGCGGATGTCGTAGGCCTTGAAGCAGTCGGGTAGGGCTGTCATGGGCGAATCACCTTTTCACGCGAGGGTTGACGGGCAAGCGGATGTCGAGAGCAGTTTCCGGTGTGCCGGAGCGCTCGTCAAGCGCGTGAATTCCGGTCCCGGCGAGACCACGTCGGAAGTCATGCCGCGGAGAATTGCGGAGCCGGCCTCAGCGGGCGAGCGACGGCAACGTCGAGATGAAGCCCACCGACAGGCCCCAGGTCCGATGCTCTCCGTGCTGGGGCAAATCGTGGCTCAATTCCGCGATCATTTCCACGGCGCCGGCCACGGTGAAGTTGTAGCCCAGCGCCAGCCCACCGATCTCCCAGTTATTCTCGCCGTGATGGGGGCTGTCGTGACGAACGAGATCGAATTCCAGCAGGAGCTGGCCATTCGACGACACGTTCCTGTAACCGCCGAACACCAACTCCACGTCGGAGTCCACGCCGACGGCCCGGTAAACGCCGGCCTTGCCCACGGCCCCGCGCGGAGACCGGTTCAGGCCCAATCGCGTATAGAAGCCGGCTTGTCCCAGGCCGGGCTCCAGGTCGAAGTTGACTTCGCAGGCGGGTTGCACACTCATGCCGTTCTCGCCGTCGGACCCGATGTTCAGCATCAGGTCCAAATCCACGACTTCGCCGTCGCGCAGGTTGGCGAACGCACCGACCGACTGCTCGTTTCCCCCGGCAGCCAGGTTCCCGTCAGCGGTCATCGTCGTGCCGAAGTAGGCGGAAAAGCGCTCGGTTATACCGTAACCGATGAGCATGTCGAACATGCTCTCCCTCTCCGCAGGCGGCGCGCCGAGGCCCGCGGAGCCGAAGTACAGCTCCATGTCGGTGGCGCCCACGTCCCAGACCTCGACCGTGTCGACCGCGACTGCGGGAATAGCGATGCCGAGCGTCACCAGGCTCGATATGACCAGCTTGAAGCTAACCGCGGACATGGTACGGCCTCCGGGTTTATACGAGCTGATTCACGGCAGTACACCAAATTCTTGGCAATACTAGAAATAGTTCATGAGAAAGGCAACTAATAAGTTGTGCCACGGCGATTGTCCCTGAAGGGTTTTCAGGCTTCCGGAGCGTTCCCTGAGCCCGTAACTTATTTAATTACAACAAATATATCTAGGTTTAGACGATAGGGACAATCTCCGTGGCACAACTATCGCTTTTCTGACCAGGAGATGGAGAAGCCCGGACACTTCTGGCTCCACTCACCCCGATACGCTATCCTGTCGCCACCGACAGGAGCATCATGAATCAGAATAACTTGACCAAGGTGACTTTACCGGTCCTCGGCATGAACTGCGCGAGCTGCAGCGCGACGGTGGAGCGCGTGCTCAACGAACAGACGCCGGGGGTCGGCGAGGCCACGGTCAATCTGGCTCTGGAGCGCGTCACTGTCACCTACGACCCATCGGTGGTGGACCTCGACAGCCTGACCGCCGCGGTCGATGGAGCCGGCTTCACCCTCGTCCTGCCCGACGTGACCGCCACGACGGCGATCGCCCAGGAAGAAGCCCAGAACGCGGAGATCGCCCGCCAGAAGCGCGACTTCCTGCTGGGTGTCATCTGCACCACGCCCCTGGCCCTGCTGGCCCTCGGCCACGGCGCCGGCTGGCTCGGCGACTGGTCCGAATCCGCCTGGTTCGGCTGGACGATGTGGATGCTGGCCACGCCGGTCCAGTTCGTCACCGGCCGCAGCTTCTACACGGGCGGCCTGAGCAGCCTGCGCGCCGGCGGCGCCAACATGGACGTGCTGGTCGCCCTGGGCAGCTCGGTGGCCTACTTCCATTCGTTCGCGGTGCTGCTGCTGCCCGGCGTGAGCGGCCCCCTCCACTTCACGACCGCCGCGATGATCATCACGCTGATCCGACTGGGCAAGCTGCTCGAGGCGCGCGCCCGCCGCCGCACCACCGGGGCCATCCGCGGACTGCTGGACCTGGCGCCCGAAACGGCCCGCCTGCTGCGCGACGGCGACGAGACCGTGGTGCCGGTGGCGACCGTGTCACCCGGCGACCGGGTGCGCGTGCGTCCCGGCGACCGCATCCCCGTGGACGGCGAGATCGAGACGGGCCACGCCGCGGTGGACACGAGCGCTTTCACCGGCGAGCCCCTGCCGGTCGCTTGCGGGCCCGGCGACACGGTTCTGGGCGGCGCCATCAACCGGGACGGTGCGCTGACCGTACGCGCGACCGCCGTGGGCGCGGACTCGGCGCTGGCACACATCACCCGTCTGGTCGAGCGCGCCCAGGAAGGCAAGGCGCCGGTCCAGAGGTTGGCGGACAGGGTGGCGGCCGTCTTCGTGCCGGTGATCGTCGCGGTGGCCCTGATCACCTTTGCCGCCTGGTGGTATTTCGGGGGTGAATTCCTGCCGGCCATGTTGAGAATGGTAGCGGTGCTGGTGGTGGCCTGTCCCTGCGCCCTGGGGCTGGCGACGCCCACCGCGGTGGTGGTCGGCACCGGTCTGGCAGCGCGCCACGGCATCCTCTTCCGCGACGCCGCGAGCCTGGAGAGAACCCGATCGGTGAACCTGGTGCTGGTGGACAAGACGGGCACCGTCACCGAGGGCCGTCCGGTGATAACGGACTGGGTCATCGCCGCGGAATCACCCTTCAGCGAGGACCGGCTGCGGGACCTGGTGGCGGCCGCGGAGGCGCCGTCGGAGCATCCCGTGGCGCGTGCCCTGGCCGCCGACGGCGACGCCGGCCGCGCCGATGATTTCAAGGCCACGCCGGGCAAGGGCATCGGCGCGCGGGTCGATGGGCACCAGGTGCGTGTGGGACTCCCCGGCTGGATCGTCGGCGAGGCGACGCTGCCGCCGGAATTCGACGAGCGCCGGCACGCCTTCGCCGCGGACGGCAAGACCGTCATGGCCGTCGAGGTCGACGGCGTCTGCCTGGGTCTGATCGCTGTGAGCGACACGTTGCGCGAAGGAGCCTCCGCCGCGGTGGCGGGGCTCGATACGCGCGGCATCGACGTGGTGATGCTCACCGGCGATGCGCGCGAATCCGCCGACGCGGTGGCGCGGGCAGTGGGCATAAACCAGGCCGAGGCCTCGGTGACACCGGTCGAGAAGGCGGCATTCGTGATGGGGTTCCGCGCCGATTGTACGGTCGTGGGCATGGTGGGCGACGGCGTGAACGACGCCCCCGCCCTGGCCGCCGCCGATGTTGGTTTTGCGATGGGACACGGCAGCGACATCGCCATCGAGGCGGCCGACGTGACCCTCGTCAGGGGTGACCTGCGCGACGTCCTGCTCGCGATCC
Organism: uncultured Fibrobacteraceae bacterium; assembly: GCA_964389015.1. Lineage (GTDB taxonomy): Bacteria > Krumholzibacteriota > Krumholzibacteriia > LZORAL124-64-63 > LZORAL124-64-63 > JAHIYU01. Next base: position 12,075 of record CAYMCR010000072.1, read on the forward strand.
GGCTCAGCCGCCGCACCATGACGACCATTCGCCAGAATCTCTTCTGGGCGTTCTGCTACAACTTGCTGCTGGTGCCGATCGCCGGCGGCGCCTTGCACGCCGCGCCTGCCCTGCCTGCTCTGCTACGGGATTTCCACCCCGTCCTGGCGGCGACCGCCATGGCCGCCAGCTCGGTGACGGTGGTGCTGAACAGCCTGCGCCTGGGCCGAACTAGATAGCGACGGCCACCAGGGCACTGGGATTGCGCGCCAGGAAGCGTCCGAACGCGCCGTCGCTCTCGTTGAGGTGCCCGACGAGCCAGTGCCGCAGGAACTGCATGACCGGCAGGTCGATGGCCAAGCGCTGCTCGATCAATGCGCTCTCGAAGTTCCGCATGCGCTGCAGGAAATCGCGGTGCTCGTCGCGATGCTCGGGCCACAGGGGATATCCCGCGGCCTCCATGAGCATCTCCTCTTCGGCGAAGAAGCCCTCGGCCCGGTTCAGCAGTCGTGTGAGGCCGGCGATCAGCGTCCGTCGCGAGTCGCCCCGCTTCACCGCCAGATCGATCTCGTTGTAGAGACCGACCAACTCGCGCCGGCCCGTATCGGGCTCGGCCAGCCCCAATCCCCATTCGTCGCTCCATTGCATGGTCGCCATGATGTCCCTCTTAGTTGTTATAAGTACCACGAACCCATGCTGTAAGGATCGGCGGGACAGGTTGAGAACCCCACCACGCCGCGCTATTCTGTCACTTATTTTGAACTATCGGCATGTAATGGCCATAACTTGAGTCCTACTTTCACCTGAACTGGCGATTGCGCCGACCCGTTGATAGGCTGTCTTCAGAAGGATAAAGGAGGTATTCATCATGACACCGAAGTCCATCGAGCAGATCATTTCCAAGCAGATTCGCCAGTGGCACCTCCATCAGGAGTTGATGAAACTCGACGATACGGAAGAGACGAGGCTGCCACGCCCCGCCATCACCATCTCGCGCGAGATGGGCAGCGGCGGGATGGACCTGGCGCTGTCGCTGTCCCGACGGCTGGATTTCCAGATCCACGGCAAGTCCCTCATCGACCAGATCGCGCAAGACAAGGGACTCGAGCAGAAGGTCGTCGAGCAACTCGACGAACGGACACGCTCGGAGGTCGACCTGTGGGTCGAGAGCCTGCTGAACCAGCGCTTATTCTCCCAGAGCGCGTTCCACCTGTCGGTCGCCAAGGCGGTCAAGACCCTGGCCGCCCTCGGCGGCGTGATCATCATCGGCCGCGGAGCCCACGCGATCCTGGGCGGCGACAACTGCCTGCGCGTGCGCGTGGTGGCACCGCTGGACGTCCGCGTCACACGCGTGAAGGACAGGGAAGAGATCGCCGAGGTGGAGGCGCAGGAGCTGATCGTCACCTCGGACTACGAGCGCGTTGAGTTCCACCGCAAACTCTATGGCGTTGTGCCCAATGATCCATACCAGTACGATCTGGTACTCAACACCGAGCGGTTGCGCGGGGATCGAGCGGTGAGTCTGGTTTTGGCGGCCATGGAGATTCGGGGGCTTTTCGGGTGATGCGTTCCAGACTGTGTCCGGGGCTCGAAGATTTGGGTACGAAGCCCTGGATGGACACACTGTTCCGGGGGGCGCGAGCCTGTCACTTCCTGTGACAGGCTCGCTCGAATTCCGGGCCCTTCCGCCCTCCTGGCTCCAGGACCCTCCGCCCCCGGAACAGTGTGTCCATCCAGGGCTTTGTCACAGGTTCGAAAACCGGATACAGTCTTGAAGACACTGCTGTCCTAAACGGGACAGGGTTCTCTTCCTGACCCCCATTTCGTAACGA
>CAYMCR010000073.1:0-13464 GCA_964389015.1 uncultured Fibrobacteraceae bacterium
TGTGGTAACTTGTTGGGATTATTGGGCTAGGCTATAATGGGACAGGCTCTATATAACAAAGGACGAATAAACAGAAGGCACAGGCGACAATAAATGCTATCGAACCGTTTCAGCACTAGTAGATGAGTCAGTGATACCATTTCTGTTGCGTATCCGAATACTAGATGAATTGATACCGCCAATATTTTTGATCACACTCGGGAAGGGATCTTCATATGTCAAGTAGTTCACGTCGGATTCATGGCGTGACGAACGCGATCAAGCAGGCGGGGACGGTCGTGTGTTTGGTTTTTCATGGCCTGCACTTTGGCAAGTTGCAGGCCATAAAGTGTTATACAGCAGGGAATCCTCAGAACCATATGAAGCGCCTCCAACCATCAACACAACACCAGCTATCAGCAATAGTGCTCTCATATTTTCTCCTCTTTCACACCACCACTTAGAACCCCGACATTCCCATTGAAACGCCCATCGAGGCGAAGCTCCGAAGAGACGTTCACAGGTTATTTCAGCACCCCTCACCGCCATTCATCCATACAGAGACGCCCGACTCGAGCGAGCCGGGCGCCTCTTCACCAATCGCTACGATCGATCAGAGCCGAGCCTTGTCGAGCTGATCCGGCATCACGACCGCCCCGAACTCGTCCTTCAGGGCCTTCAAGCCGGCTTCCCACTCGCCGTAGACCTCGAACAACTGCTTCGGCAGGTTGTCTTCCTTGCCGAAGGCCTCGCGCTGCAGGTCGATCCGGCTCTGGATACGGTCCAGGTAGATCGAAAACTGCTTGTCGTACAGGTCCTTCGGGTACTCCTTGCCGATGGTGTCGGTGAAGGTCTGCTTGAGGTCCTCGTACTTGGGGATGAAGCCGATGGGCGTGTCGATGCCCTCGTAGTCGCCGTGGGCGAAACGGGCCAGCCAGGTCAGCCAGGCCTTCACGTCGCGCTTCTCGCCGAGCAGCTTCTTGCCTTCGCCGCCGCGGGCCTCGTGGGTCAGGAAATAGTTCAGACCCGCGAGGATCGGCTGGCCGGCCTCGCTGAACTTGGCGTTGCCGAAGAAATCGAACTGAACCCTCATGTAGTCGGCCAGGGCGCCGGGGATGAAGGGAGCGTTGGCCCAGGGCTGACGCTTCACGCCGGAGGCGCCCACCTCGGTCGCGGTGGCGGCCGAGACGATCGAGGCCCCGATCACCACGCCGTGATCCGAGTTCTTGCCGACCCAGACGGGGGGCATGGTGTCGGCGTCGCGGCCGGAGTAAGTGACGACCTTGACCGGCGCACCATCGGGGGACTCGCCGATGTCGGGGCTGTAATTGCTGATGGCCTTGGCGCGCAGGGTACAACGTGCGTTGGGATGGGAGATGGGGATCTCCTTGCCCTCGGCGTTGGCCTTGCCCTTGAACCACTCGCCCTGGAAGTTGACGCCCTTGTCCGCGTGCTTCTCGCCGTTGCCCATCCAGTGGGGCACGTTCTGGTCGTCGATCAGGACGTTGGACCAGATGACCTCGGTCCCTTCCTCGCGCAGGCACTTCATCAGGTAGGGGTCGCCCTCGCGGTTCACGTCGGCGACGATGCCGAAGATGCCCTGCTCGGGGTTGATGGCGCGCATGGTGCCGTCACCGGCGATCCACATCTGGGCCAGGTCGTCGCCGATGAACTCGGTGCCGGCCATGGCCGTGGTGGTCTTGCCGCAACCGCTGGGCGCGGCGCCGGCGAACCAAGTGGTGCGGCCGTTGTCTTCCTTCATGCCGGTGATGAACATGTGCTCGGACAGCTCCTCGCCCCCGCCGTAGTAGGTGGCCAGGTCGACGGCGAAGCGGTGGTTGCCCTTCTTGAGCAGCAGCGTGTTGCCGGCGTAGGTGCAGAAGGTGCTGAAGGTGGTCAGCCAGCTGCGGTCCATGAAGACGCGGGCGTTGGGCAGGTCCTCGGGACGGTTCGGGCCCTCGCTGTGCACGTTGGCCAGCAGGTAGCCGGCTTTCTCGACCTGCTCGTCGAAGCGGTCGTAGCAGTGGCGGTACAGTATGTCGCCGGAGTGCATGACGTAGGTCGAGGAGGTGATCTCCAGGGCGGGCAGCGCCATCTTGGCGCCGGCCGGACCGCGGCTGAAGAAGCCGACGAACATGGTCTTGCCCTTCATGATGCCCGTCATGTGCGTCTTGACGTAGTCCAGGGCCTCGTCGCGAGGCATCTTCTTGCCCAGGCTGCTGGCGGGCTCGCCCTCGTTGACGATGTAGTAGGTGCGGTCGACGATGCGGCCCTGCTCCTCCGGCAGATCGAAGTGGATCGTATGATCCTTCATGGCCAGGGTTCTCTCCTCACCCTTCTCCAGGCTCATCTTGCGGGCCGCCACCATGTCCTCGGGCGAACCGGTGGAGATGAATACGTTGTCCGGCTGGCACATCGCGATGGCGTTGGCGATCTTCAGGAGCGCTTCCTCGTTCTTGATCTTCGAAAGCTTGGCCAGGTTCGCTTCGTCCAGCTTGTCCTGGAACAGCTTGTTCGCCTCGTCGAGCGATTGGACGCCGCCTACATGGGCGAGGATGTCTACACCCTTCTTCAACTCCAACATAACTGCCTCCTTAAACATCTAAACCCAGCCCCGCCGCCCGACGGACAATATCGCTACGTAGAGCGGAAGCCGCGCCGCGGAAACCAATTCGAAGACTGTTGATCAGTAGAGCAACGATAACAGCCGGAAGGTCCGGTCTCAACTCGATTCTGAGGTTTTCGGGCGGGGTCGTCGCACTCTTCGGCGCGGCGGGGAAAGGGGCGGACAGCATCCCGTCGCGCTCAAGTCCTTGCCCCGGCTACCGAAAATGAAAAGACCCGGCCAGATGCCGGACGTGTTACCTGGCCGGAGGTCTATTCATGTGCAATCGTAGGGTCTTGCCGACGTGCGCTGCGTGTCTCTTCGCCATCTCCCTGACCCTCGTTTCCTGTTCGGGAGACGACGGCCCAGGCGGCACCGGCCCCGGAGATATCACCCCGCCCAGCGTCGTATCGGTCACCCCGGGGAGCGGAACCGCCGACGTCGACGTCGCCACGACCCTCGTAGTTACCTTCTCCGAGCCCATCGACGCCGCATCTGTCGACGCCGCCACGATCGACCTGGCCCCCGACGCGACCCGCGCGGCCGGAGTCCCAGGTACGCCCACGGTGAGCAACTCTCAGCTGACATTCGTGCCGGACGAACCTCTGTCCCACGCCACGCCATACCGCGTGGAGATCGCCGCGACCGTGACGGACATGGCCGCCAACGCCTTGGGCGACGTCTACGTCTGGACTTTCACCACGGCCGAGCCTCCCCAGGCGCCGCTCGAGGTACCGCTGGCCGAGGGCAACGCCTGGCTCTACTACGGGGAATCGTCCGGTTCGGTGTGGTCGCAGTACGGGTACTCGTCGTCCAGTTCGGAGGAGCTGCGGGTGCTCTTCGTCGAGCGCGCCGCCGCCTACGAGGGACACGACGGCTGGCTCGTGCGCAACTACACGTTGGACCAGACCGTCACCACCGAGACGGGCCTGCGGTCGGAGTACTTCTACCTCGACAGCGACGTCGACGGTCTCTACCGCGCCGAACCGGACGATGACGACGGCTGGCTCAACGTCATCCTCTTCACCGCGGCGAACTTTTCCGACAGCTCGTTCATGTTGGCGGACGGGCCGGCCCACTCGGACGGCACGACCCTGGGTGTGGGTTCGGTCCAGGTGCCCGCCGGTTCCTTCCAGACCCTCACCATCGAGCACGACTACACGAGCACCGGTCCCTACGCCCCAGAGGACATCTTCGAGACCCGCTACGAGCATTACGCGGACGGCGTGGGACTCGTCCGCGCGAGCTGGAACTACAGCTTCGACGACAACGATCCGTCGGGCTTCGACATCACCGCCCAGGGCTACGCCGAACTGATCGACGTCATGAACGGACCGTCGCTGCCGTACCTGGCCGCCGAGCTGGAGCCCAACGACGACGGCGGTCCGGCCGCGTCGCAGACCTTCGGCCCCTTCGCCCTCGTCACGGGCTCCGTGCACATCGACGACGCGGGCCTCCTGGCCTACGACGACGACTTCGACTGTCTGGACGCGGAATGCATCCTGCCCAACATCGACGGCGCGCCGAGACTGCAGGACTGGTACGTCCTCGACGTCGCCACAGCCGGGCAGTATAGGCTGGATCTCGTCTACGAGTTCTACGACAGCGACACCCAGGTCTGGAACGACCTGGACCTGTACGTCTTCATGGAACTCGGCGACGGCTCGGTCGTCTACGCCGCGCGCGCCGACGACGAGGCGGGCAATCCCGAATGGGTCGTCTTCACCTACATGCCGGCGGGCCGCTACTACCTGGCGGTCCAGGCCTGGGACACGCCCGTGAACGCGACGCCCTACACTCTGTCCATGAGCAAGCAGGCGGTGCCGGTCAAGGCGGGCGGCGCGGCTTGCGGCGCGGCGGGGTTGCGGGCTTCGGCCTCGTCCGGGAAGTAACAGCGACCGCAGGGCCGCCGGCTTCCGCCATCATGAAGAATGAACGTGCCCCCGACGCCATACCCGGCAATTCGGCCTGTCCGCCGGCGCCGATCCCGTCTATGCTCACCCCTTGCCACCGCTGACGACCTGCGCACCGCCGCGACCCCCGGTCAGGCGTGCCGAGCCCCAGCCCGGGATGTGACATGGGCAACTTCACGACACTCGATATCGTCTGGGCCGCCGCCTTCCTCCTGTTGATGGTCGGCGGCGCCTTCTTCTTCTACCGACTGGCCCGCCGCTCCGAGAGCGACTTCTTCCTGGCCGGACGCGGCCTGCCGTGGTGGCTGCCCGCGTCCTCGGTCTTCAGTACGCACACCGCGACCGACACGCCCATGTGGATCACCGGCGTGATCTACGCCAACGGTCTGCGCGGCCTGTGGTACACGTTTTTCACGGCCTGGACCGCCATCGGCGCTTTCGTGTCGGCGCGCATCTTCCGCCGCTCGCTGGCCTATACCCAGGCGGAGTGGCAGACCCAACGCTTCGGCGGCCTCGGCGCCGAGATGCTGCGCGGCTGGATGGCCGGCTGGCAGGTCTTCATGAACATGTTCATCCTCGGCTGGGTGGGCATCGCCATGGGCAAGGTGTGCCACATGGCCTTCGACTGGCCGATCTGGGTCGGACTGGTGCTACCGAGCGTGATCACCGCCGTCTACACACTGGCCGCCGGGTACTGGGGCGTGGTGATGGGCGACTTCCTGCAGGGCATCGTCGCGGTCTTCGCCATCGTGCTGGTGTCGCTGGTGGGCGTGTCGGCGGCGGGCGGGCCCGCCGAAGTGACCGGCCGCATCGTCGAACTGGGCGAGTCGTGGCGGCTGAACGCCTTCGCCTTCACGGGCTGGTTCGGCGGCGACTTCCCCATCGTCTGGTGGCTCACGATGCTGGTGATCTCGGTAATCGGTGGCTTCGGCATGGGCACGAGCATCGACTGGTACGTGGAGGCGCAGCGCATCCAGTCGGCCAAATCGGTGCGCGACGCCACCTACGGGCTGTGGGCCGGCGGTGCGGTCACCCTGATCCGCAACGGCTTCTGGGCGGCGGGCATCCTCGCGTTCTTCGCCATGCTGCCGCACCTGACCGACGCGGCCGAGTACGAGCTGGGCTGGTTCCGTCTCGGCTTCGAGCTGTTGCCGGTCGGACTGGTGGGCGTGTTCTTCGGCGCGATCCTGGCGATCCACCTTTCGACGATCTCGAGTCATCTCAACCTGGGCGCGCTGTACTTTACACGTGATATTTTCCAGCGCTACATCAGGCCAGACGCGAGCAAATCCGAACTGGTAAAAGTGGGACGCTGGTCGACCTTCGTCCTGCTGGTCGGCTCCTTCTTCTACGGCCTGATGATGGAAGAAATCACACGCTGGCTCATCTTCGCCCTCTGGCTGATGATGGCCGGCATCTGGCTGCCCAACATCCTGCAGGTGGTGTGGTGGCGCTTCAACGCCTGGGGATACCTGTCCGGTTGGATGGCCAACCTGGGCGTGTCGTGGCTGGTGGTGTGGATCCTGCCGGCGTTCGGCGTCATACCGAAACTGCCCGACCATCTGAACTTCTGGCTGTTGATGGCGCTGGGCGCATTGATCTTCGTGCCCGTCACGCTGGCCACCAAACCCGAGCGCATGGACCGGCTGGTGCGCTACTACGTGATGACACGGCCGCTGGGCTGGTGGGGACCGGTGCATCGCGCGGCAGTCGAGCGCGGGCTGATCGAGGACGACACGCCCGTCGACAGCGGGCCGCGCCCGTTCATCCGCCGCAGCTGGACACCCGAGCAGGCCAACAGCTGGACCCGCGAGGACTGGCTCGCCATCGTGCTCTCACCCCTGGTCATGGGGGCGTTGATGATCGGCGTCACCAAGCTGCTGCTGCTGCAACCCGGCGGACTGTTGCTGGTGCTGGGGGCGGGGGTCGGTGCGCTCGTCATCTACTGGGTGATCGATCCCAAGCTCAGGGCGGTCAGCGCCGAGTACGAGGCGCAGCAGGAAGAGTACGTGAAACAACTCGAGCAGCGACTGCGCTGGCAGGAAGAAGGAGGCGAATGATGGACAAGGGACTGGTCACGCTGATCGGCATGAGCATCGCCTACGTCGCCTCGTTCGTCGGGCTGGGCCTGGCCTGGTGGAATTGGCGCAAGCGGCACCGGAAGGATGATTCGCAATGAATGGACCACTGCCCGTCGACTCGCCCCTGAGCGGTTTCGTCTGGACCTGGCTCGTGCCGGTCGTCCTGTTCGGGATCGCGTTCGTGGCGACCTGGCTGCTGTACCGGCACTTCGCGAAGCGGGGACCGGAGTAGAGCGCCGGTAACACGCCATGACACCAGGACCGGGACACGATCACACCTTCACCCACGCCATCACGAGACGGCCGGGCGAGAACCTGGGACAGGGGCTCACGACCAGCAATCTCGGCGCGCCCGACCCTGCGCTGGCTGATACGCAGTTCGAGCGGTACGTGCGGGCGCTGGAGGATTGCGGCCTGGCGGTGACGATCCTGGAACCGTTGCCGGACCATCCCGACGCCCACTTCGTGGAGGACACGGCGGTCGTCACCCGCGGGGTGGCCGTGATCGCGCGCCCCGGCGCCGCCAGTCGCCTGGACGAGGCGCGGCACATGGCGCCGATCCTGGACCGTCACCGCGACCTGGCCCGGATCGAGGCGCCCGGCACCCTCGACGGCGGCGACGTGCTGATGATCGACGACCACGTCCTGATCGGGATCTCCGACCGCACCAACGAAGCGGGCGCCCGACAACTGGGCGCCATCCTCACCGCTCGCGGGCACACCTGGCAGGCCGTGCCGGTCGTGTCGGGCCTGCACTTGAAATCCAGCGTGAATTACTTGGGGAACGATACTCTGCTGCTGACCGAGGGCTTCGCCGCTTCGGCGGCTTTGGCCGCCTACGACCGGATTGTGGTCGACGAAGGGGAAGCCTACTCCTGCAACACCCTGCTGCTGAACGACCGGCTGTTGATGCCTGCGGGATTTCCCGGCACCCGCCGCCGGCTCGCGAGTCTCGGCCGGGAGATCGTCGAGTTGGACACCAGCGAGTTCCGCAAGATGGACGGCGGCCTCACTTGCCTGTCCCTGAGATTCTGAGTCCAGACTCTAGCTGACCTCCACCATCTCGATCTCGAAGTCGAGGGTCATGCCCGCCAGCGGGTGGTTGCCGTCGAGGGTCACCGATTCGTCGTCGAGCGCGACCACCGAGACCATGTAGGTCTCGCCCTCCGGCGACTGCACCTGCAGCGGCATCCCGACCGCCAACTCGATATCATCGGGGATCTGGGAGCGCTCGATGGCCTGCACCATGCTCTCGTCGCGTACGCCGAAGGCCTTGTTTGGTTCGAGGGTGATTTCCTTGGTGTCGCCGGGCGCCATGCCGACGGCGGACTCCTCGAACCCCTCGATGGTCTTGCCCTCGCCGATGGTGAACTCCAGGGGATCACGCTCACGGCTGGTGTCGAAGACCGTACCGTCCTCGTACTTGGCGGTGTAGTGGATCTTGACCGTGCTGCCGTTTTCCGCTGTCGCCATCTTCAGCTCCTTGCTTGTGGCTTGCCGTCACGAGGCCAATCATAATGGCTGATCGGCGCGATGCACGGAATATTTGCCTGCAAACGCGACCCGGATCATATGATGACTTCGGAGTTATCGATCCGGTTCCGCTTCTCCTCGTACTCCCGATCCCGGTATGATACCAATAGCATCCGACGGTTCCCTGACGCGAACTACCGAAAGACGAACCCCGTGCGCATCTGCCTGCTCACAACCCAAAACCTCGACGCCGATCCCTTCCCCAAGGACGACTGGCCCTGCGATCCCCGACCCTTCCTGCCGGATGATACCTGGCACGTGGCGACGCTCGAGAAGAAGACCTGCGTAGCGCACGTGACGCGTCTGATCAGCGAGGGCTTCGATCTGTTCTTCAACCTCTGCGACGGGGCGGCCGACCAGGACATACCCGGCATCGAGGTCGTCGAGACCCTGGAACGCCACGCGGTCCCTTTCACGGGTGCCACCTCGGACTTCTACGAGCCGACACGCGTGCAGATGAAAGCGGCCTGCCGGGTCGTGGGCATCGCCACGCCCGCCTATCTCATCGCGCGCGACGTGGTGGACGCGGAGCGCGCTGCCGCGTCGCTGCGCTTTCCCATGTTCGTGAAGCACTACAGCAGCTACGCGAGCGTCGATCTGAGTCGTCATTCGCGCGCGCGCACGCCGGCCGGCCTGCGGCGGCAGGTGAGCAAGATCCTATCCCGCCACGGCGCCGCCCTGATCGAGGAATACATCGAGGGTACCGAGTGCACGGTCCTGGTCGCCGAGAACCCCGACGACCCCCTGCGCCCCAGGACTTACACGCCCATCCAGTACCGCTTTCCCGAGGGAGAGAGTTTCAAGCACGCCAAGCTGAAGTGGGTGGATTACGACAGGCTCTCGTCGTTCCCGGTGACCGACAAGGTGCTGGCGGCGAGGCTCCGCGACCAAGCGACCCGTTTCTTCGTCGCGCTCAAGGGCGCCAGCTTCGGCCGCTGCGATTTCCGCGTGGACCACGAGGGAACGCCCTACATGCTGGAGATCAATCCCAACTGCGGCGTCTATTACCCGCCGACCGATCCCGGCAGCGCCGATATATGTCTTGCCTACGACCCGGGGGGCCATGAGGGCTTCACGCGCCAGTTGGTATCGGCGGCGCTACGCCGGCACGGAGCGAAGGGAATGTGAAGACCGCGCGCAGATCCGGTCGCAGGACAGCACACCAGACAGCCCGCTCCCGGGATGATATGATGCGCCGCAACGAGAAGCTTGAATAGAGAACCCGGCGACCGGTTCCGATCGTCGCACGAGGGAGTCGCGATATGGCGCAGGAATCCATCTACACGTCCCCGAGCACCGGCAAGAGCCTCTGGCAGGAATACCGCATCTACGACGACCGCGTCGAGTTCGACACCCACTTCGGCATGATGACCATCCCCTTCGCGCACATCGAGAGCGTGGTGGTGTCCGAGTCCGAGGTGGATGGGCTGCTCAAGGGTGACCTGCACCTGGAGGGTTTCCGACCCGCGCTGAAACTGGACTGGGCCAACTTCGTGGAGCACGTGGTCCTCGACAAGAGCGAGGGATACATCCGACGCGTGCTGTTCACGCCGGACGATGGCGAGGCCTTCAAGTCCGCGCTCGAAGGTGCGCTGGCGCAGTACCGGAAGCGGCAGGGCTGACGACTCCCTACGGTCATGTGGCGACGGTCCTTTGAACATGATTTGTCGGTTTATATTGAAGTATTAAATCAGCGTACGGTATAATGGTATTATCCACACGAGCCCTCCACTGGAGCGGGATGCGTTCGTATCGACGGCGTCATCCCGAGAGGAGATCGCATCATGCTGTCACGTATCCGACTCGCACCCCCGCAGATAATCGCCCTCGTCCTGCTGACGCTCGCCCTGGCCGCCCCGGTCGCGGCCCGCGACGTAGTGCCCGCGCCAGCCGGCGGCGGCGAGGGCCTCGCGGTCCTGCCCGAGGACAACCTGCCACCCTTCGGCGAGGGGCCGTTCGCCCCCCGCGACGATGAGACCGCAGTCCGGCTCGACCGGGAGGCCGGCACGCGCGCCGACGATATCGGCGGCGACGACGTCATCGTACAGGAATACGCCACGGTCCGTCATCCCACCATGGACATCGCTGCCAACGGCGACATCTACATCGCCTCGACGGTCTATCCCGAAGGCGAGACCTCCTACATAGAGGTTCACATCTCGAGCGATGGTGGTATGACCTTCGAGCTATGGGGCACGCTCACCGATCCGGGCACCACGCATTACAGGGACCCGGATCTGAGGGTCGTGGAAGGGACTGTCTCCGGTTGTTACCTGGTCTACCGGACCGGATCGGATATCAGAATGGTCAGCTCGCCGCTGGGCGGGGCAGCGGCCAGCTTCGGAGCCGAGGTACCGTCATGGACGAAACGGACGTCTTCTTCGATAGCCCGAGGTTCGACACCGATGTGAACACCTACGGCGCTTTCTACGTGTACGTGGTCGCCGATGGTTACGACGGTCTCAACAAAGATATCTGGTTCGCCCGCAGCAATAACCAGGGCGCCTCCTTCGAATCCCCCTACCGGATCGCGGAACTCCTGGTGAGCGACCGCAGCTACCATTCGCCCGACATCAGTTACGGCTACGGCGGGCATCTGCACGTGACCTGGATCTTCAGCCCCACCCCGCACGACTTCGACGACTCGCTGCGCTACCGGCGGGCGTCGAGCTTCGCCAACGGCGGCCTCGCGGACTGGGACTACTGGCAGACCATGACCTCTACCAACGACGGATTCGACGACCGTCACCCGGTGATCCATGCCGGGCAGGCCAGCAACGACGTGGTCCTGCTTTACAAAAGACTCGACTACACCACCGGCGTATACGAGGACGCGCGCGTCTTCGTCTCGGACGACACGGGCGTCACCTTCGGCTCTCCCGTGCTGATCCCCGACGATATGGGCATGCTGGGGGACATTGCCGAGGATGTCGACACAGGCACGTGGTATGTCATGGTCCTGGCCTACACCGACTACGCCATCTGGACGGCGAATGTGGCCGACCTCACATCCTGGGCCGGTCCCCAATGCTTCAACGACGAATGGGGCAGCTCGTACTGGTGGTACCGCCCCGACATCGCCCTGGACCCGACCCGCAACAACCGGCCGGCCGTGGTCTGGAACAAGGCCTTCACGGGAAACGACGACATCATCTACTTCGACGCCGACTGGAAGAACGACCCCGGCTATCCAAACCTGGAACCCGGCTACCCCATTGGCCTGTGGGCGCCACCACTCTCGCCGCCCGCGGTGGTCGACGTGGACGGCGACGGCGACCTTGAGATCGTCTTCAGCGACGAGCTGGACCTGATCCAGGTGATCAATCACGACGGCACCTACCCCCCCGGCTGGCCCGTGGACGTGGGCGTGGACCTGACCGACGGGCCGGTGGCCGTCGGCGACCTCAACGGAGACGGCGTGCCGATCCTGGCGGTCGGCGGCACCGACGGCTACGCCTACGCCTACGATCACGAGGGCAACCTGTTGCCGGGCTGGCCATCGGCCGTCACGCCGGGCAGCGATCTCTACGTTTCCATCGGCGCGGTGGGACCGCCCTATCACCGGATGATCGTATGTGTGGGAGGTTCGTACATGACACTGCGCAATCGTCGCGGTGCGGCGCCTCCGGGGAACATCACCATAGGCAGTACCGAGGCCTACGAGACGCCGGCGGCCATCGGCGACATCGACAACGACGGCGTCGCGGAGATCGTGGGCGGCAGCGGTCACAGGGTCATCGCCTACGAGTATGGCGTTGTCGGTGTGGACTTCGTGACCGATCTCCCTTCACCCCTGTCCGACGCCCCCACCCTGGGCGACCTGGACCTGGACGGCGACCTGGAGATCCTCTGCCCGACGGATTCGGGCTACCTCTACGCGCTCGACCACACCGGCGCCCTGCTCGGCGGCAGTTGGCCTTACGATTCCGGCACCAGCGAGCCCCTGACCAGCGCGGCCATCGCCCAGCTGGTCGGCATGTCGGAACCCGAGATCGCCCTGGCCAACCGGATCTCAACGCTGCACCAGGTGCTCAACGACGGCACGTCGCATTCCGAGTACCCTGTGCACACGTCCCTGGGCTGGTACCTCTACGGCGCCCCGGTCGTGGGAGCGGTGGGCCGGATCTCGAGCAGCATCGTCATCGGCGATCGCGGCGACACGGGTTGGTCGTGGACCAATACCGGCGGTCTCGAGGAAGGTTGGCCCAAGGAACTGCTCGACCAGGTCAACCTCAGCCCCGCCATGGGCGACATCGACCTGGACGGCTCAAACGAGATCGTCTTCCTGACCGACACCCAGCTCTTCGTCATGGACGTCAACAACAGCCCCCACAGCGCCTCGCACACCTGGGCCATGTACGGCCACGACCCGCAGCGGACCGGTTGCTCGGACTGCCCCGAGGACATAACCACCGCCGTCGAGCCCGGCAATCCGGATAACGCAGTCACCCGCGTCAGCTTCGCGGGCCCCTCGCCGAATCCGGTGTCGGGGACCACGCAGTTCGCCTTCGCCGTGCCCCTGCGCGCAGCGGTGCACCTGGAGATCATCGATTTGCGCGGCCGGCGGGTGTACACCGTCTACCGCGAGGAGATGGACCCGGGATCGCATGTGGTCGCCTGGCACGGCAAGGATGCAAACGACCAGCCGGTGGCCAGCGGGCAGTACTTCGCGCGGCTGCGCGTACGGGGGCCGGGCCTGGGCGAGATGCTGACGCGCAAGGTCGTCGTGGTGCGCTGAGTCCTATGTATTCACGCAAAGGAAGGGGGGATCCGTTCGGATCCCCCCTTCATCGTCACGCTTGAGGTCAGGCTAGTCGAACAGGGACTTCATCGCACCCCAGGTCGCGCTCTCGTTGGGAACGGAGGGCTGCACGTGGACGACCCCCGTCATGCCAATGCTCTCGTGCGGGCGGCAGAAGTAGGGGTAGTCGCCCACCGTGTCGAACAGGTACGAGAACGTCGTGTTCGACGAGTTGAGCGAGGCGTCGAAGAGGTCGCCGGCGGCCGGATCGGCGGCGTCGACGCCGCTGGTCACGGTGTGGCTGCCGCCGGACCAGACCCACTCCACCGTGTCGCCCACGGTGACGGTCAGGTCGTCGGGACCGAAGGAGATCCCCGACTGGTTGACGGTGTGCGTGGCGGCGGCGACCGGCGTCGTCAGAACGGCGGCCAGGGTCAGAAGCAGAGTTGCGTTAGCAAGGTGTCGTCTCATCGATATCTCCCTAGTTATTCCGGTCGACCGACCAGTACGATGTCATAGCAATGACGGGGCGAGCCGTCATATACCACCATTTGCACAATGGGGCTATGCACTTGACTCTCCCCGGTACAAGATGTAGTGTTTCTCGCCGTG
>CAYMCR010000074.1:0-13433 GCA_964389015.1 uncultured Fibrobacteraceae bacterium
CAGACCTCGGCCACCTGCTTCTTGCAGTTGGCGCAGGGGGAGACCACGATCTCGGTGCCGGTGGCGCGGATCTGGTCGGCCTTGGCCTTGCCGCCCGTCATGGTGCGGAACTCGCGGATCTCGTCGATCGAAACGGTGCCGCCGCCCCCGCCGCAGCAGTAGTTCTGCTGACGGTTGGGCGTCATCTCCACGAAGTCGGCGCAGATGTGCTGCAGGATCTCCCGGGGCTGCTCGGTGATCCAGCCGCTGCGGGCGATGTTGCAGGGGTCGTGGTAGGTCACGCGCTGCTTGATGACTCCCGGTTTGAGCTTCAGCTTGCCCGCCTGCCACTGCGCATGAGTGTATTCCATGATGTTGATCACCGGGGGCGCATCCTCGCCGCCGCAGAAGGTCGGCACGAAGACCTTCGCCGAGCGAGAGGCGTGGCCGCATTCGCCGATGAGGATCTTCTTCGCTCCCAGGCGCTTCAATTCGGCCACCTCGCTGCTGACGATGCGGTCGAGCAGACGGTCGCTGTAGAACAGGCCGTAGTTGATGCCGTCGAAGTACTGCGTACCGATGGTCCAGGAGGCGCCGGTCGCCATCATCACCGCGGCGTTGCCCATCAGGGTGTCCGGCTCGAGCAGGTAGTCGCTCACGGCGGGGAAGAACACGTACTCGGCGCCCTCCACGTCGATGGGGAACTCGATCTTCAGGCCGTGCTCGTCGACGCAGTCCTCTTCCAGGAACTCGCAGGTGTCCTTCATGGCGGGCGCCGGGATGCCCGACGTGTTGTGCGTCTTGCCGTCGAGCTGCTCGCGCGTGGCCACTACCAGGGCCTTGGGCGTGATCCCGATCTCGGCCAGGATCCAACGGGCCAGGTGGGTGATCAGGCCGTGGTCCACGCCCAGCGGGCATTCCAGCTTGCAGCGTCGGCAGGCGGTGCAGCGGTAGTATTCCTCCGCCATCCGGTTGATGTAGGCGTCGTCGAGGATGAAGGTGTCGCCCAGCCGCGCCCGCAGGTTGCCGCTGAGCGTGAAATAGCGACGGTAGACCTGCAGCAACAGCTCGCTGCGTTCGCAGGGGATGTCCCGCTGTTCGCCGGTGACCTGGTAGACCGGACAGGTGTTGGCGCAACGACTGCAACGCGCCTTCATGCGGGCGGCGGCGTCCAGGACCAGCGCGTAGTTGGAGTGGGCCAGGATGGCCGCGAAGGCGTCCAGGAAGCGTTGCGGCAGTTCCCGGTTGTCCAGATCCTCCAGGTAGTAGGAACAGGCGATGGCCATGGCTCGACTCCGGTTTGAACCCTCCGGGACGATCTGCCCGGGTGCTACGAATTCAATCGGTACAAAGGCATGGAACGTGCCATATTTGATCGCACGCTGTAACTGTCAGAGAATAAAGACATTACAATTATTCGACAAAATGTCGCCATCAAGCATCATGTTCGAAATGTCACGATAATGGAACAGCTAGTGTTCCAGTCTTGCAATAGTGAGACACTCTGATTACCCTTGATTCAGCACGTGTATCGTCATGAATACTCGGGAGGACGCGATATGTCGTCGGCTCTGGACCCCCGCTATAGCTCGCTGATCTTCGAGCACATCCCGCACGGGATCTTCACCGTCGACGAGTCCGGCGCCATCACCGGCTTCAACAGCGCCGCCGAGCGGATCACCGGTTGGGACCGTGCTGAGGTGATCGGACGCCAATGCGCCAAGATCTTCCGTTCGGACCATTGCGAGCGCGCCTGCTTCCTGCGTCACAGCATCGAGCGGGGTGAGCAGCACCGGGACGAGGAGGTGACCATCGCGCGCAAGGACGGCAGCGAACTGCAGGTCTCGGTCAGCACCGCCGATCTCAAGGATGAGCACGGACGCGTGGTGGGCGGGGTGGAGATGTTCCGTGACCTGTCCGTCCTAGTGGAGTTGCGGCGCCAGATCAAGGATCGCTACACCAACGAGGACATCGTGAGCAAGAGCCCGGCCATGGACGGCGTACGGGAACTCGTCTCGCTGGTGTCGCGCAGCGAGAGCACGGTCTTGATCGAGGGCGAGCCCGGTACCGGCAAGGAGATCGTGGCCCGGGCCATCCACAACCTCGGCCCGCGGCGGGAACATCCGTTCGTGGCTGTCAACTGCGGCGCCCTGCCTGACAGTCTGGCCGAGTCGGAGCTGTTCGGCTACGTCAGGGGCGCCTTCACCGATGCGCTCAAGGACAAGCCGGGGCGGTTCGCCATGGCCGAGGGGGGGACCATCTTCCTGGACGAGGTGGGCGAGATCTCGCCGGCGATGCAGGTCAAGCTGCTCCGCGTGCTGCAGGAGCGGGAATACACGCCGCTGGGCGGTGTCGCGCCAGCCAGGGCCGATGTACGCATCCTCGCGGCAACCAACCGGGATCTCTCCTCGGAGGTAGGCTACGGCCGCTTCCGCCAGGACCTGTTCTTTCGCCTGAACGTCGTGCGGATCAACATTCCCCCCCTGCGGGTCCGTCTGGAGGATCTACCGTTGCTGGTGGAGCATTTCATACAACGGTTCAACGCCCTGCAGGGCCGGCGTATCACCGGCATCAGCGAACGGGCCATGAGTCAGCTGTTGGGTTACGACTATCCGGGGAACGTGCGGGAACTGGAGAACGCCGTCGAGCATGCCTTCGTGGTCTGCGGCGGCAGCGTGATCGAGCGTGAGGATCTGCCGCCGCATGTCCTGGGGGAGAACCTGTTCGCTGTGGACAACGGACGCGCTATCTCTCCTCGTCAGGCGCGTCCGCTGCAGGACGCCGAGGCTGCGGCTATTCGCCGGGCGCTGGCGCACAGCGACGGCAACCGGACCCAGGCCGCCCGACACCTGGGTATCTCGCGCAATACCCTCTGGCGGAAGATGAAGCGGTATCGTATCGACTGAATACCGCCCGGGCCCACGGAATCCTGCCGGCGAGATCTAC
The DNA here is from genome assembly GCA_964389015.1 of uncultured Fibrobacteraceae bacterium. Classification (GTDB taxonomy): domain Bacteria; phylum Krumholzibacteriota; class Krumholzibacteriia; order LZORAL124-64-63; family LZORAL124-64-63; genus JAHIYU01. Next base: position 2,926 of record CAYMCR010000074.1, read on the forward strand.
TCCGGCCCACCTTCGCGCAACAAGTCGTAGGGCGTTTCCACCTCATTGACCAGGGTCTTCATCTCATTGATGTCGAAAGCGCGCATGGTATTGGTACGCACGTTGCCGAGCGCGGACAAGGTATAGGCGAAGGTCGCGGCGGCTCTGTCGTCCTCGGCTTCGAAGATATGAACCAGATCGTAGCGGCCCACCGTCCACAGGGTGTGCAGGACGGTGATGCCCTGGCTCTTCATTCTTTCTGAGAATGCCTCGGCCCGAGCCGTGGTCTTGCGGAGATTCTTGATCCCCGTGTCCGTGAACATGAGTAAGCATACGTACTTGGCCATCGTCCCCTCCTTTATTATCTCGAGTCATCCTTTGCTCTATTCTAGCACGGACTTACGCCATTATACAAACGGATTGCGCCGCTATCTCAGTCAAAATACAGGTGTTATACAGTCTGGGATTGATCGCTGGGATAGGTTTGGTAAGAATGCCCGTCGGCTGTCGTTGCAACAACTTCTACCCCGTGCTAGGATCGACTGGAATCGCATCAGGCTTGCACCTTTGTCGTACATCTGCTTGGCACTCTCTCGTTCGACCAGTCCACCCGCCTGGTTTCAAGGAGGGCGCACCGTTGGAGAATGAACCTGTTCTTCTGGACGCCGCCTCTCCGCCCTTCACGACTTATGCCATTATCCCCAGAACCCGTACCGCCACGGGCCGAATCCCTATTTCCAGGAGTTGCGACCGCCATGAGTGTTAGTGCACGACCCATTCTGGTCATCGGTGGGGGCATCGCGGGCATGACGGCGGCGGTCGAGGCCGCCGAGGTCGGCCTACGCGTAATCCTGGTGGAGAAGGAGGCGTATCTCGGCGGGCGCGTGATGCGCACGCACCGTTACTTCCCCAAGATGTGCCCGCCCTCCTGCGGGTTCGAGATCAACACGAGACGCATTCGACAGAATCCCCGCATCACCGTGCACACCCTGGCAACGGTGGAGGAGCTCTCGGGCCACGCGGGCAACTTCATGGCCAGGATCCGCGTCCGCCCGCGGTACGTGACCGGGCAGCCTTCGCTGGACGATACCGTCGCGGAGCAGCTGGAATCCGAGCGGGACAACGACTTCAACCTCGGCATGGACCGGACCAAGGCGCTCTACCTCCCGCACGAATCGGCTTATCCGGCTTTGCACGTCATCGACCGGGACGCCCTGTCCGAGACGGACGCCGCCAAGCTGACGGCGGCGTGTCCGCCCGGCGCCGTCGATCTGGACATGGCCGAGGAGGAGCTCGAGGTCAAGGTGGGCGCCGTCATCGTGGCGACGGGCTGGCGGCCCTACGACGCCACCAATCTCGACCACCTCGGCTACGGTCGCTGCCGGAACGTGATCACCAACGTCATGATGGAAAGGCTGGCTTCCCGGAGCGGGCCGACCGGCGGGGAGATCCTGCGGCCGTCGGACGGCAAGCCGGCGCAGAACGTGGCTTTCGTGCAATGCGCCGGCTCGCGGGACGAGAACCATCTGCCCTACTGTTCGGCGGTCTGCTGCATGGCCTCCCTGAAGCAGGCCCGTTACCTCCGGGAGAAGGACGAGAACGCGCGGGCCACCGTCTTCTACATCGACATCCGCACCGTCGGCCGGCTGGAGAAGTTCTACCAGGACATGCTGTCGGACGAGCAGGTCTCCTTCCTGAAGGGCAAGGTGTCGGTGGTCGAGGAGGATCCCGCGAGCAGCGACCTGATCCTCGACGTGGAGGACACCCTGGCGCGGGAGACCCTGCACCCGCAGTTCGACCTGGTGGTCCTGGCCACCGGCGTGGTCCCCAACACCGCCGACGTCGAGATTCCCTGCGAGTTGGCCTACGACGAGTACGGCTTCGTCGACGGGACGACCGAAGTTCCCGGCGTCTACGCGGCGGGTTGCGCCAGACATCCCTGCGACGTGTCACGTGCGACGAAAGAGGCGACGGGAGCCGCTCTGAAAGCGATTCAATGCCTGTACGGAGGAGTCTGAAACCATGGCGGACAAGATCGGCGTCTTCATCTGCACCGGATACGGCATCGCCGAAGCCCTCGACATCGAGGCGCTCAGCAAGGTGGCCACCGACGACTGCGACGCGGCCTACTGCAAGACGGTGGACTCCTGCGAGGGGGCGGACCTGGACGCCATCATCCAGGACATCGAGCGCGAGGAGCTGGACGGAGCGGTCATCGCCGGGATCTCCGCCCGCCGTTACCAGGACCACCGGCTTCCCGCGGGCGTGGTGGTGGAAAAGGTCGCCCTGCGCGAGCACGTGGTGTGGTGCCAGCCCCCAGGCGAGGAGGACACGCAGATGCTGGCGGAGGATTACCTCCGTATGTACGTCGCCAAGGTGGGCAAGATGGCCTGCCCGGAACCGTTCCAGCCCGAGGAAGATCTCGACAAGAGTATCCTGGTGGTCGGCGGCGGTGTGACGGGCCTGACGGCGGCGCTGGAAGCGGCGAGGGCCGGTTACGAGGTCCGCCTGGTCGAGAAATCCGCACGGTTGGGCGGCTGGCTGGCGAAGCAGCACCTGTCGATTCCCGTCAGCCCGCCGTACCGCGAGCTGGAGGACACGGGCGTCGCGGCGCTCATGAGCGAGGTCGAGGAGCATCCGGAAATCAAGGTGTACACGTCGGCCGCCACTAGCGACATCACCGGGGCGCCGGGCCTTTTCGACGTGACCCTGCAGACGGTCGGGAACGATGAATCCCCTCCGGAGAACCTGGACACGTTCCGCGTCGGCGCCGTGATCCAGGCCACCGGCTGGCGGCCGGTGGATCCCCGCGGCAACCTGTCGTACGGAGAGGTCCCCGACGTCGTCCTGAACGTGGATCTGGAAGAGATGGTCAAGGCCGGGGGCCCCCTCACGCGCCCCTCCGACGGCAAGGAGGTGACGAGCATCGCCTTCATCCAGTGCGGCGGCACCCGGGACCCGGCGCACCATTCCTACTGCTCGTCCATCTGCTGTCTCACCTCGCTCAAGCAGGCCCTGTACCTGCGCGAGGGCAGCGATGAGGCCAAGGCCTACATCTTCTACGAGTTCATCCGCACGCCGGGGCAGTACGAGGATTTCTACCGCCGGGTCCAGGAGGATCCGGGCGTCTTCCTGACCCGCGGTGACGTCACGGACGTCGAGCGGGACGCGCAGGGACAGCTCGTCGTCTCGGCGAGCGACACCATGCTCGGCGAGCAGGTCCAGGTGAAGGTGGACCTGGTGGTGCTGGCGGCGGGGATGGCGCCCAACGCCGCGGACGGCGAGGCCATCCGCGCCCTGGAGGATGCCAAGGTCGCCGCCGTCGAGGGGGATTCCGACACCCAGCGCGCCGCCGCCGCGGCGAAGGTCGAGGAGTTGCAGCATCACGAGGGCACCGAGATCCTCAACCTGACCTATCGTCAGGGCCCCGATCTGCCGGCCCTCGAATACGGTTTCCCGGACTCCCACTTCATCTGCTTTCCCTACGAGAGTCGGCGCACCGGCATCTACTCCGCCGGCGGCGTGCGGCAGCCGATGGACGGCCAGTCCAGTCGGGACGACGCCACGGGCGCGGCCCTGAAGGCGATCCAGTGCCTCGAGATGACCTCGCGCGGTGAAGCGGTCCACCCCCGCGCCGGAGACAGATCCTATCCCGACTTCTTCATGCAGAGGTGCACCCAGTGCAAGCGTTGCACCGAGGAATGTCCCTTCGGCGTGCTCAACGAGGACAAGGAAGGCACGCCGCTGCTACAGGCGACCCGTTGCCGCCGCTGCGGGATCTGTCTGGGCGCCTGTCCGGAACGCATCGTCTCCTTCAAGGACTACTCGGTGGAGATCGTCTCGAGCATGATCAAGGCGGTGGAGGTGCCGGACGAGTTCGAGGAGAAGCCGCGTATCCTGGCGCTCATGTGCGAGAACGACGCCTTGCCGGCCCTGGATCTCGCGACGCAGAGCCGTCTACCGATCAATGCCTTCGTGCGGGTCATCCCCGTGCGCTGCCTGGGCTCGGTCAACGTGGAGTGGGTCAACCAGGCGATGTCGGTCGGCTTCGACGGCGTCATCCTGATCGGCTGCACCTACGGGGACGATTACCAGTGCCACTTCATCAAGGGGAGCGAACTGGCCAACTCGCGCGGCGAGAACATCCGGGAGAAGCTGGAGAAGATGGCCATGGAGGAACAGCGGGTGGAAATCCACCAGCTGCAGATCAAGGAGTACGACAAGCTGCCGGGGATCTTCGAGACCTTCGCGGAGATGATCGAGGACATCGGCATGAATCCGTTCAAGGGCATGTGACGGACGCGCGGCGTTCGCGTCGGGGCGGAGGGATGTGACAGTGGCAGAAGCCGACAAAGTCTCGCGGGCAACGCTGGTGGAGCCGGACCTGCCGTTCATTCACACGCTGAGCCGCCGGATCGGGGAGAGCTACAAGAAGTGCATGCAGTGCGGCACCTGCGCCGCCACGTGCTCCCTGTCGCCGAAGACCGCGCCGTTCCCGCGCAAGGAGGTGATCTGGGCCGCCTGGGGCTGGAAGGACCGGCTTGTGCGCGACCCCGACATCTGGCTGTGCTATCAGTGCAACGACTGCTCGACGCGATGTCCCCGCAGCGCCCATCCGGGGGATCTCCTGGCGGCTGTTCGCCAGGAAAGCATCATCCACTTCGCCAGGCCCAGGTTCCTGGCCCGCTGGGTGAACGACATCCGGTTCATCCCGCTCCTGCTGGCCATCCCGGCGCTCCTGCTGGGACTGGCGCTGAAGCTGCGGGATCCCATCGCTGCCGCCCTGGGCATCTCCGAACAAGCGGACGGGCGGATCGTCTACGCCTACTCCAGCCATTTTCCCCATTGGCTGCTGAACGGTTTCTTCCTGTCCTGCGCCGCCCTGGTCCTGCTGGGGGCCGTCCTCAGCGCCAGGCGCTTCTGGCGGAGCACGAAGGCCGCGTTCGAGCGGGACGTCGGTGCGAAACCGGTCAAGGGCGTGTGGCCGAGTCTCGGCGCCGCCCTGAAGAACGTGATCACGCACGACAATTTCGGCGTGTGCACAACGGCGCACATCAGGTACCTGTCCCACCCCTTCTTCTTCTTCGGGTTCTTCTCCCTGGCGGCGGTCACGCTCTGGGTGATCACCTCCGGCATCAACCCCTTGATCCGGGGGGAGTTCATCTACCCCTTCGCCTTCTGGAGCCCGTGGAAGATCCTGGCCAATCTGGGCGGCCTGGCGGTGGTCGCCGGTTGCATCCTCACCATCAGGGAACGCCTGTTCGGCACCGCCTACAACACCGCCGGCAACTACTTCGATTGGTCTTTGCTGATCACCTTGATCCTGGTGGCGCTCACCGGATTTCTCACCGAGGTGTGGCATTATTTCCGGATGGAACCACATCGGCACATCGCCTACTTCGTGCACCTGGTCTTCGTCTTCGCGCTCATCGTGTACATGCCCTATGCGAAGTTCGCCCACGTGGTCTATCGCACCACGGCCCTGGTCCTGGCCGAGAGCTTCGGGCGCAAGCGGGGCGTGCCGTCGGCCGCCGCCGCCGAGGAGCAGCGAGATCCGATCATGCCTGATACGCCACCTGCCGAAGCTCAGGAGCTTGGGGGTGAACCGTCGTGAGCACCGACCAGAGGTTCGGGAACATCAAGATCTTCATCCTCGTGGCGATTCCCGTGGTGATCATCCTTCTGCCCTTCGGCTACAGCCTCTACAACTTCGTCTTCGCGCGGGACGCGCAGGACGCCGGACCGTTCCTGGAGCTGCCCGCCGAACCGAACGAGGGCTGCGTCAGGGAGACGGAGTACATGCGCTTCCACCACTGGGAGCTGCTGCGACAGGTCCGGGACGAGTCCGTCCGCAGCGGCGTCCGGGGGGGGATCACCCTGTCCGGTTGCCGCGAATGCCACGTCAACCGGGAGCGGTTCTGCAATCGCTGCCACGAAGCGGTGAGCATGGAGCTGGACTGCTTCGGCTGCCACTACTACCCGGCCTCGCCCGCGGCGGACCCCGCGGGGGAGGCGCATACCGGCGAGGGGGTGAGCGAAGCATGGACCGCAGGGACTTCCTGAAAACCGGCGGCCTGTTCCTGGTGGGAGCGCCCACCGTTTACGGCCTGCTGGCGGTTGCCGCGCCGCGGCCCCGCGAGGCCGGCGGGATCGCCGCGCGCCGCTGGGGCATGGTGATCGACCTGCGCCGCTGCCCGGAGGACTGCACCGCCTGTCTGGAGGCATGCCGCCACGAGAACAATGTCGCCCTGCACGGCGACCCCCGGTGGGATATCCACTGGATCCGCAAGGTCACGATCCGCAAGAAACACGAGTCGGACGCGCCCGAGCGGTCCGTGCCGCTGCTCTGCAACCACTGCGATCACCCGCCCTGCGCCCAGGTGTGTCCCGTACAGGCCACCTACAAGCGCGCCGACGGCATCGTGATCGTCGACCATCACAGATGTATCGGCTGCCGGTACTGCCTGATCGCCTGTCCCTACAACGCCCGGTATTTCAACTACCTGGAGAACGAGGACTGGCCCAACAAGGATTACCCGAAGCGTTCCCACGGCGTGGCCGAGTCGTGCCATCTCTGCGCCCACCGGCTGGACGTGGGAGCGTCGCCGGCCTGCGTGGAAGCGTGCCAGGGCGTCGGGGCGGGAGCGATTACCGTCGGCGACCTGAACGATCCCGACAGCGGGATCTCCCGGCTGATCGCCGGCAACTCCGTCAAGAGGATCAGGGACGACCTGGGCACCGAACCGAAGGTCTTTTACATCGGACTATAGGATGGAATACGACTACAGACCGATCGAGGGTAAATCACGGGGTTACTACCTGCTGCTGACGACGCTGCTGCTATTCGTCGCGGGGGGCTTCTTCGCCACCTTCTGGCTGGTCACGCACGGCCTTCATCTCTCCGGCATGACCAACCGTGTGCCGTGGGGTCTGCAGATCGTGATGGCCATCTTCTACATCGGGCTGTCGGCGGGCTCCCTGGTGGTCTCGGGTCTGTACGGGATCTTCGGTAAGCTGGAATACAAGCCCTTCGCGCGCATCGCCGCCTTCCTGGCCATGCTTTTCCTGATCGCGGGCCTGCTCTCGATCGTCACCGACCAGGGCCGTATCGACCGGATGTTCGTCCAGCCCTTCACCCACTTCAACGCCACATCCATGTTCTCCGTCAACCCGGCCCTGTACATCGGGCACATCATGATCTGCATCTTCTACCTGTGGGCCCTCTTCAAGGAGAAGGGCCGCATGACCAAGGTGGCCTCGGTGGTGGTCGTGCTCTGGGCTCTGTGCGTCCACACCGGTACGGGCGCCATTTTCGCCTTCACGCCCCGCGAGCTCTACAACACGGCCCTGCTGCCGCCGAGCTTCGTGGCGGCGGCCCTCTCCTCGGGCGCCGCCCTGATGATCCTGGTGCTGACGACGCTGTTCAGGGTCACCCGCCGCTATCTGGATGTGACGCTCGTGCTCTGGCTGGGCCGCCTGCTGGCCGTGTTCATAATCGTGGCCCTGTACATGATCCTGATCGAGAACGCCCACCGCTTCTATCTGATCGAGTCGCGCGAGGCGACCGCCTACTACCTCTTCAAGGGATATCCCGCCGTACTGTTCTGGGGCGGCCTGATCGTCGTCGGCTCGGTGATCCCGGCCCTGCTGCTCTTCAACCGGCGCACGGGCGCCTCGTTGCGCTGGATCATCTTCGCGTCGGTGCTGGTGGTGTTCGGTGTCATATGCGAGCGGTACCTGATCGTGCTGCCGGGACTTGAATACCCACCCGAGCTCTTCCCCGGCATGGAGATCGTCGCCTCGGCTCTCGACGAAGGGACGGTCACCTACGCCATCAGCTGGCTCGAAGTGCTGCAGGCCCTGGGCGTGCTGAGCCTTATCGGCTTCATCTTCGTCCTGGGGCTCAAGTACCTGCCGGTCCTGCCGGTCGAGGCGCGGGCCCTCGGACCTTCCCAGATGCTCAAGAGCATGATGGGGGGGGCCGTCGACCGGGCCGTAGAGCGGCACGACGCCCAGGCCGTGGCCGAGGGCACTCTCGTCGAACGGGTCGAATAGGGCGCTCGCCCCTCAGGGTTCTTGTCGCCCGGTGCCGCCGCTTAAGACGCGCGCGGGACCGTCACTTCAACAGCGCCACCTTGCCGGTAGTCGTCTCGCCACCGATCTCCAGCTTGAAGAAATACACGCCCTTGCCGACACGCCGTCCGCCGTCGTCGTGTCCGTCCCAGACGAGGGTGTGGGGACCAGCGGCCAGTGCGTCCTTCCCGATCGCGGCGACGCGGCGCCCGCGCGCGTCGTGGATGGACAGCCGGACCGGTGTCGTCTCCGCGGCGCCGAGCAAGGCCCGCGAGATCGTGAAGCCCACGCGCACCGCCGCGCCGGCCGGGTTGGGGGAGACCGCGAGCGCGATGCCGGGGCCGACGGCGATCGATCCGTCGTGCACGGCCGTGCCGTGGTCGCCCGCGTTCACGCCGAAGCGCATGGGCGCGGCGCCGGCTTCGTGGGCGCCCATGTCTGGTCCCGTACCGATGGTTTGCGGACCGTCGTTGAAGTTGCGAATCGCGTCGCCGTCGTCGTGCCCGGGTGTGCCGGAGGCGAGCTGGAAGATACCGGCCTCGCCGCGCGCGGGCAGGTACAGATCGCCCCAGTCGGGCATGTAGTCCTGTGTGTCGCGGCTGTAGAATCCGTGCGGGTTGTGGATGCCGTTGTCCGCGAGGGTCGTCGACGAGGTGCACGAATCCTCGGCGATGGTCATGGCCCCGTTGAGCATCTCGTAGTCGATATCGTTGAGCTCGAAGCCCATGTCCATGGTGGCGGTCTCGCTGGGGAAACCGAGGGCATACCATTTTTGGTCCACGACCTGCTGCAGGTTGTTGCGCACGAAGAAATTCGACAGCCGGCAGGTGCTGAGGCCGGCCGACACGCCCTGGTCGATCTTCTTGTAGGGCCAGCGGTCCCAGGGATCACCGTTCCAGTCGTCGTCCGTGGGATCGTTCGCCCGCTGCAGTACCGTGTTGTGCAGGAGGTAGACGCGGCCGCTGCCCCAGTAGTAGTCGGTGCCGCTGTGCTCGAGCGTCTTGGTCGTCGTCTTGAGGAAACGGCCGGCGTTCACCACGGGACGCGGGTTGCCCCAGAAGTCACCCATGCAATCGCAGGAGTCCTCGCCGGCGATGTAGTCCAGGGTTTCCATATCATATTTGTCGCTGCGGTCGATCACGTTGCGCCAGATGTAGAGCGGTCCTGTCGCCGTGGCCGCGCAGGCGATGCCGGTCAAGGTCTGGTCGGCGTAGTTGCCCCAGACGCGCACGTTGGCGTTGCCGCCTTCCGTTTCGATGGCGTCGTCCCAGATGTTGGAGAACCAGTTGCCGTAGATGTCGGAGTCCCGGCCGGGGCAACCGAAGTACGAGTAGTTGCCGTGCCCGCCGATGCCGTCGGTGAAGTAGTTGCCGTTGTCCGAATAGATCTCGTTGTAGCGGATGACGTTGTTGCCCCAGGGATTGACGATCTCGATGCCCAGCGGTCCCAGGGGGTGGCAGGGGTCCCAGGGCAGGTTGTCCTCGTTGTATTCGCACCAGTTGTTCGAATCGTAATGGGGATCGTGGATCCGGTTGCGCTGGATGACGACCTGACGGATGCCCGTCGTGTCGGGCTGGCTGGCCGGCGAGGTCCACCGGTCGTAGACGTAGATTCCGGCGCACTCGTCGCCCCACCCGGTCTCGCCGCTGTGGGTCGTGGGGAAGCCCCAGTCGGCGATGTCGCAATCCTCGATCACCACGTGATGGGCGTCGCGGATCACGAAGACTCCGTTATGGCCGCCGCGTAGCGTCAGGCCGCGGATGATCACGTACGGCGCCGATACCACCACGCAATGCTGGTGCTGCACGTTGGGCGCCGCGATCTCGCTGACGAACCCCGCCATGGTGTAGACCTCGTAGGCCTCGGGCGTGCCGCCGACGGTCACCTCGAAGGGCGCGCTCATGTGGTGAATCGTCGGCGCCTCGGGAAAGGTCTCGCTCCAGGTGGTGTCGATGATCGTGGCCGTCGGACCGCCTTCGATGGCCAGTTCGATCTCGTAGCGCGTGCCGGGCGCCAGGCCCACGATGGACCCGCGATACTCTAGCTGGCGCCACGACGGCCCCACGTAGCCGCTCGTGTTGTCGCCGACCCGGTCGTCGAACCAGAGGTCCAGGCCGTCGCGCCAGGCGCCGGTCGGACCGTGGCCGGGATTCTCGCGGAAGCGTACCGAGCAGGCCTCCCTCGACATGCCGGTGGTCCGCCAGTAGATGCCGATGGATGCGAAGGTGGGCACGGTCTCCGGTTCATCCCGGACCTGAGTCGCGGCCGGCGGCGCGAGTAGAGCGCACAGGCATCCCGCCAGTACGATGAGCGTCGCCAACCGCCTGTATGACATGTGACGGGAAGCCGACAGGTTCATCTCGTGTTGCATAGTTAATCCCTCCATCGTTCATAGAATCTGTAGTGTAACGCACCACATTATTTCACCCCCTTCCAGTCACATTGCCTAACCTGGT